>JBIQLW010000023.1:0-60123 GCA_044463945.1 Bradyrhizobiaceae bacterium
CGCGATAGGCATCGACCGGCGAGGTGTTGGTGTAGACCCCCATCACCTCGGCATAAATCGCCGGGATGTTGTACTGGCCCGACAACAGCGTGGCGTAGAGATAGGTCGGCACCGACGACGAAAACAGCGACATGTAGGCGCCGAAATTGGCGTAGGTCTTGACCCGCAGCGCGAGGATGCGGTTGTCGGCGTCGAACGCCATCTCGGCGTGGGAGACGTGATCGCGGCCGTGGGCGTCGGTGAGGAACGCCTCGGTGCGGTCGCCGGTCCACTTCACCGGGCGGCCCACTTTCTTCGAGGCCCACAGCGTCACCATTTCTTCCGGATAGATGAAGATCTTCGAGCCGAAGCCGCCGCCGACGTCGGGCGCGATCACCCGTAATTTATGCTCGGGGGCGATGTTGTAGAACGCCGACAGCACCAGCCGCGCGACGTGCGGGTTCTGCGAGGTGGTGTACAGCGTGAAGTGCTCCTCCGCCTCCTCGTATTGCGCGATCGCCGCGCGCGGCTCCATCGCGTTCGGCGCCAGCCGGTTGTTGACGAGGTCGAGCTTGACGACGTTGGCCGCTTTCGCGAACGCGGCGTTGACGGCGGCCTGATCGCCCAGCTCCCAGTCGTAGACGACGTTGCCCGGCGCTTCCGGATGAAGCTGCGGCGCGCCGGGCGCGATCGCCGCCGTGACGTTGGTCACCGCCGGCAGTTCCTCGTATTCGACCGCGACCGCTTCGGCGGCGTCGCGCGCCTGGTTCTTGCTCTCGGCGATCACCACCGCCACCGCCTGGCCGACGAAGCGCACCACTTCCGGCGCCATCGCCGGCCACGCGCCCATCTTCATCGGCGTGCCGTCCTTCGAGGTGATGGCCCAGCCGCAAATGAGATTGCCGACCTTGTCGTCGACGATCTCTTGGCCGGTCAGCACCGCGACGACGCCCGGCATGGCTTCCGCCGCCGAGGTGTCGATGCTTTTAACCCTGGCGTGGCCGTGCGGGCTGCGCACGAAATGGGCGTAGGTCATGCCCACCAGCTTGATGTCGTCGACGTAGCGGCCCTTGCCGGTGGTGAACCGCCTGTCCTCCTTGCGCAACACGCTTGCGCCGATGCCTTCCACTCCCATGGGATATCTCCTTGCCCGACCTCTCGTCCGCGCCGGATGGGCCGCGGGGCAGGTCGCCTGATTGCTGTCGTGCGATGGTCGCGGAGCCCGCGCGCGGGCCGCGCGGAGCGCCTATTCGGCGGCGTCGGCGACGCTCATGCGGCCGGCGGCATCCAGTATCGACTTGACGATATTGTGATAGCCGGTGCAGCGGCAGATGTTGCCTTCGAGTTCTTGCCGCACCGTCGCCTCGTCCAGCTTGCCGCCGTGGCGTTGCACGATGTCGATCGCCGACATGATCATGCCCGGCGTGCAGAAGCCGCACTGAAGCCCGTGATTGTCGCGGAATGCCGCTTGCATCGGGTGCAGTTGATCGCCTTTGGCAAGACCCTCGATGGTGGTCACCCGGGCGCCGTCAGCCTGGCCGACCAGCATGGTGCAGGATTTGACCGCGCGCCCGTCGATATGGACCACGCAGGCGCCGCACTGGCTGGTGTCGCAGCCGACATGCGTCCCTGTCAGGTTCAGATGATCGCGCAGGAAATGGACCAGCAAGGTCCGGTCTTCGACGCTGGCGGAAACGGCCTTTCCGTTCACCGTCAAGTTCACTTTCGTCACGAGACACCTCCCGTTGAACTTTTATAATTCTAAATAAGAGCGTCCGCGCCGAAGTTTGCAACTGTAATCTTTGGCATTGTCCGAAGGTGGCAGGAGATGGGGCGGACGACGCCCGCGTCGGGGATGCGGCCGCTTTAAGCCGGGCCGACGACGAAACGCCCGGAGGGCGTCTTCTCGACCACGAGCCCGACCCGGTACAGCCGCGACAATTCGTCTGAGGTCATCACGGCTTCGACCGGCCCGGTGAGGAAGCCGCTGGCCGCCAGGATCGCCACCCGGTCGGCGACCACGAAGGCGTGCTCGGGTTCGTGCGTCGACAGCACCACGGCGAGATTGTCGGCGGACAGGCCGCGGATGGTGTCGAGCACCAGAATGCGGTTGCCGAGATCGAGGCTGGCGGTCGGCTCGTCCATCACGATGACGCGCGCCTGCTGCGCCAGCGCGCGGGCGATCAGCACGAGCTGGCGCTGGCCGCCCGAGATGCGGGTGGAATCGCGCTCCGCCAGCGCCGCGATGCCGAGCCGCTCCAGCGCCGCCATGGCGATGGCGTAGTCGGCCGGGCGGGGCGCGGCGAAGGGGCCGAGATGGGCGGTGCGGCCCATCACCACGAGGTCGAGCACCGAATAGGCGAATTCGGTGGCCTGCGCCTGCGGCACATAGGCGATGTGGCGCGCCACGGTGCGCGGATCGAGCGCGGCGAGATCCTGGCCATCGACCTCGACCCGGCCGGCGATCGGTGCGATCAGGCCGAGCAGCGTCTTGAACAGCGTGGTCTTGCCGATGCCGTTGGGGCCGAGCAGGCAGGTGACGCTGCCGGGCGCGACCGCAAGGTCGATGCCGGCGGCGATGGTGGTCCGCCCGTAGCCGATGGCGAGGTTGTGGGCGCTGAGCAGCGTCATGGCAGGAACGTCCGGCGGTTGCGCGCCAATAGCCAGACGAAGATCGGGCCGCCGATCACCGCGGTCAGCACGCCGAGCGGAATCTCGATCTGGGCTGCGGTGCGCGCCAGCGTATCGACCGCGATCATGAAGGCCGCCCCTAACAGGATCGCGGCCGGCAACAGCCGGTCGAAGCGCGGGCCGACCATCAGCCGCGCCATGTGCGGCACCATCAGCCCGACCCAGCCGATCACCCCGGAAATCGCCACCACGCTCGCGGTCGCCAGCGTCGCGGCGACGATGACCACGGCGCGCAGCCGCCCGACCTCGACGCCGAGCGCGCGCGCCTCGTCGTCACCGAGCGACAGCACGCCGATGCGCCAGCGCAGCAGCACCAGCGGTGCGAGGCCGACGGCGACGACCGGCACCGTCGCCATGACGTCGCCGATCTTGATGCCGGCGAGGCTGCCGAGCAGCCAGAAGGTGATCGCCGGCAACTGGTCGTAAGGATCGGCCAGTACCTTGACCAGCGAGATCGCAGCACCGGCCAGCGCGCCGATGACGATGCCGGCCAGCACCAATACCAGCACGTCGCCGCCGCCGCGCAGCGCCCGCGCGATCATGACGACGACCAGCACTGTGGCGAGCCCGCCGCCGAACCCCATCAACTGGATCAGGGTCACCGGCAGCCCGAGCAGGATCCCGGTGACCGCGCCGAGCCCGGCGCCGGTCGAGACGCCGAGAATGTCCGGCGACACCAGCGGATTGCGGAACAGGCTCTGATAGGCCGCGCCGGCGGCGGCGAGCGCCGCGCCGACGATCCCGGCCGCCACCACGCGCGGCAGGCGGATGTTGAACACCACCGTCTCCACCGTGCCGTGGTCGCCGTTGCCGAGCAGGCGGCGGGCGAGCGCGCGCGCCACCTCCAGCGGCGAGACGGCGTAGGGGCCGATGCCCGATGCGATCAGCGTCGCCGCGATCAGCAGGGCCAGCAGCAGGAGAAGGACGGTTGCCGTGCGCAAGGCGGAACGTCAGCCTCCCCCACTATCGAGCAGACGGTCGAGATCGGCCTCGCCCGGCTCGATCTGATAGAACAGATGATAGAACGCGCGGACCTGGTCACGCAGCTTGCCCGGCGCCTTGTCGGGATAGAGCGTGTGCAACAGCCACGTCAGCCCGATCAGGCGGTTGAGCGAGGGCGGCGCGTCGATGAAGCCGTAAGGCGTGCCGGGCGACAGGAAAACGCGGCCGTCGCGCACCGCCGGCACCGGCGCCCATTCCGGCTTTTGCGCCACCGCGCGGCGGAAGGCGGGGTCGAGCGTGATGATGGTGTCCGGCGCCCAGGCGATCAGTTGCTCGGGCGACACCGTGACGATGCCGCCCTTTTGACGCAGGCCCTCGACCACGTTGATCGCGCCGGCGCGCTCGATGATCTCGGTGTTGATCGAGCCGCGCGAGCCGGATTCCAGCCCCGCCCCGCCGCGCGCCAGATAGACGCGCGGGCGCTTGTCCTGCGGCACCTCGGCCAGCACCTTGTCCACCTGTGCGAAAATCGCCTCCGCCGCCTGCGCGAGCTTTTCGCCGCGCTCGCGGACGCCGAGAATGTCGGCGAGCAGCCGCAGCGCCGCCGGCGCGTTCTGGAAACGCCCGTCGATCAGCAGATAGGGGATGCCGGTCTGGGCCTGAACGCGATCCGCCAGCGAGCGGTAGGTGTCGTTGATGGTGCCGAAGTCGATGATGACATCGGGCTCGGCGGCGAGCAGGCGTTCGAGATTGAGCGTATCGCCGCGCCCGGTCAGGCGGCCCAGTTCCGGCAGATCGCGGACCGACGGCAGCAGGAACGTCTTCTCGGCGGCGCGCGGCGCGCGCA
The DNA here is from genome assembly GCA_044463945.1 of Bradyrhizobiaceae bacterium. GTDB lineage: Bacteria > Pseudomonadota > Alphaproteobacteria > Rhizobiales > Xanthobacteraceae > 62-47. The sequence goes on from JBIQLW010000023.1 coordinate 4,460, forward strand.
CCCAGCCGATCATGTCCTGCGGCGCCAGCACGTAGAGCAGGATCGAGGCCGGCGGCCCAGCGGCGAACACCCGCGAGATGGTGTCGGGGACCTCGACGTTGCGCCCGGCGGAATCGGTGACGCTGCGCGCGGCGGCCGGCGACGCCGGCAGGATCGCCGCGAGGACCGCCATCAAGGCGGCGATGAGGATCGGACGTCTGGATGTGCGCATCGCGCCTCGCTTCACGACGGGAGAACGCCGGATTGGGAATGCCGGATCGTCAGTGATCGACCGCGACCATGACGTCGGACGCCTTGACGATCGCCCATGCGGTGCCGCCCTTGGCGAGCTTGAGTTCATCGACGGCCTGATTGGTGATCGACGCCGTGACGATGACGCCGCCGCCGATATCGAGGCGGACATGGGATGTCGTCGCGCCCTTGGTGACCTCGACGATGGTGCCCTTGAGCTGGTTGCGGGCGCTGATCTTCATGGCTGTCTCCTGATTGCGTGATGCGCTGTATTCAACAGTATAGCACGGATCGGCGCGCCGGGCAGGCGCTCGGAGAATCGCGCGGGTGTGGCGGACGGCGCCGCGCCGCGAACGGGATACCATTGCGGCGCCGGGCGCCGGCGCGGTTTCACCTTGACAGCCTCCCGCCAAGCCGCAACTCTGATTAGCTCCTGAACTCTGTTGCGAGACGCTTTCCGCCAACCGAAAAGGGGATGTCACATGAGCGACGACAGCAAATCCAGCGAGAGCGGCAAGGCGGGCGAAGCGCCGCTGTTCGATTTCACCAAGATGCTCAGCCAGTTCCGTATCCCGGGCGTCGATTTCGCGGCGATCGTCGATCGCGAGCGCAAGAACATCGAAGCGCTCGCGGAAGCCAACCGGATCGCCTTCGAGGGATGGCAGGCGCTGGTCCGCCGCCAGTCGGAAATCCTTCAGGAGGCGATGAAACAGGCGGTCGCCGACGCGCGTCAGGAAGACGCGGTGAAGAAGCGCGCCGACCTCGCCCGTGAGCGCTTCGAATCCGCGCTCAGCAACATGCGCGAACTGGCGGAAATGGCCACCAGGTCGCAGAAGGAAGCGTTCGACGTGGTGCGCAAGCGCGTCGAGGAAAACATCGAGAGCTTCCGCAATCTCGGGAAGAAAAGCGACTAGGGTCTGATCCCGGGAAGCGCTGACCGGGTTTTGAAAGGGTCATGCTCGGACAAAAGGCTGAGCGGGATGAGTGAGGCGCGCGACGGCGTCATCCCGAGAGCCTGATCGGAAACGAGGCGTCATCATCCGCGAATGCGGACGATCCAGTCATCCCCGCGCGCGTGGGACACTGGACCGACATGGGATACTGGATGCTCAGCCTTCGCGGAGCATGACGGTTATCGGGCTGCACATCTGTCCAGAAAACGAATTTCCGGCTTATACCGTTTCATATTTTGGCGGAAACGCCGTCATTGCCGGGCTTGACCCGGCAATCCATCATTTTCAGAAGATGGATGCGCGGATCAGGGCCGCGCATGACAACGGATGATTCCGCCAAAACCGAAAAGCCTCTAGAATCCGAGGTGGCGATGCACGTCGCGGGCGTCATCCTGAAGTGCGAGCGACCTTTGCCGCGAGCCTCGAAGGACCGCCGTACCACGTGACGGGCCGTTATACCCCAATCAGCAGCCACACCCCAATCGGCAGCTACACTTCCAGCCAGTCCTTGCGGACCGCCTCGTTGGCCTTGAGTTCGTCGGGCGTGCCCTCGAACACGATCTGGCCGTGGCCCATGACGTAGAGCCGGTGCGAGATGCGCAACGCGATCGACAGCTTCTGCTCGACCAGCAGAATGGCGACGCCGGCGTCGGCGATGCGCGCGATCAGGTCGCCGACCTGCTGAACGATCAGCGGCGCCAGACCTTCGGTCGGCTCGTCGATCATGATCAGCTCGGGGTCGCCCATCAGCGTGCGGCAGGTCGTCAGCATCTGCTTCTCGCCGCCCGACAGCACGCCCGCGGCGGTGTCGGCGCGCGCTTTCAGGTTGGGAAACATCTCCAGCATGTCGTCGAGCTTCCAGCGGCCGGGCTTGCGCGGGTTCTTGATGCCGAGCATGAGGTTCTGGCGCACCGTGAGGCCCGGGAAGATGTCGCGGTGCTCGGGCACGTAACCCAGCCCGAGATGGGCGATCTTGTAGCTGGGCAGGCCGGCGATGTCCTTGCCCTTGAAGCGCACCGTGCCGTGCGGCGTCACTTCGCCCATGATCGCCTTGACGGTGGTGGAGCGGCCGACGCCGTTGCGCCCCAACAGGCTCACCACCTCGCCGGCCTGGATGTTCATGTCCACGCCCTGAAGGATGTGGCTCTTGCCGTAATAGGCGTGAAGGTCCTTGACTTCGAGCATCAGTGCGCCTCCTCGCCGAGATAGGCTTCCTTGACCTTCGGATTGCCGCGGATCTCCTCCGGCGTGCCGGAGGCGATGATGCTGCCGTAGACCAGCACCGAAATGCGGTCGGCGAGGCCGAACACCACGCTCATGTCGTGCTCGACGATCACCAGCGTGCGGCCCTCGGTCAGGCGGCGGATCAGCGCCACGGCGCGATCGGTCTCGGTGTTGCTCATGCCGGCGGTGGGCTCGTCGAGCATGATGACGTCGGCGCCGCCGGCGATGGTGATGCCGATCTCCAGCTCGCGCTGTTCGGCATAGGTCAGAAGGCCCGCCGGCACGTCGCGCCGATGGGTGAGGTGGATGTCCTCGAGGATTTCGGCGGTGCGCCGCCGGACTTCCGGCAGGCTCTCGACGTTCTTCCAGAACGCATAGCGCTGCCCGGTGGCCCACAGCACGGCGCAGCGGATGTTCTCCCACACCGTCATGCGGGCGAACACGTTGGTGACCTGGAACGAGCGCGACAGGCCGCGGCGGTTGATCTCGAACGGCCGCAGGCCCGAAATCCGCTCGCCGTTGAGGTTGATCTCGCCCGAGGTCGGAGTGATGTGGCCGCTGATGAGGTTGAACGTCGTCGATTTGCCGGCGCCGTTAGGGCCGATCACGGCGTGACGCTCGCCCTTGGCGACGGTCAGGTTGAGGTCCTGAATGATGCGGACGTTGCCGAACGCCTTTTCGACGGCGCGCATTTCGATCGCTGGCGTCATGACATGTATCCTCGTTCGCGTGCGGCCGTGGTGGCGCGATCCCAGGCCTCGACGATGCGGCGCCAGGTCATGCGCGCGACGACGAAGCCGCCGACGGTCAGGACAGCCGCCGCCAGCCAGGTCATCGGACTCGCGGCTTCGAAGGGAATGCGGAACAGGCGGATCGTGCTCGAGTCCGCGGTGCCCTGCGAATAGGCCGCCAGCACCTCGATCACCAGGATGACGCCGCAGGCGAACAGCACCGTCGGTACGATGGCGACGAGATAGGCGGGCAGCACCATCGGCAGGGTGCCGGCGCGGACCAGCGGCCGGTGCATCATCAGAAGGCTGGCGAGGCCGCCGGGGGCGAACATCACGATGCCGATGAAGATGATGCCGAAATAGAGCTGCCACACCGAAGTGACGTCGGACAGTTCGAGCTGCAGCATCGTCACCACGATGGCGCCGAGGACAGGTCCGAAGAAGTAGCTCACGCCGCCGATGAAGGTGGCGAACAGCACGACGCCGGATTGCACCGCGCCGAGATAGGCGGCGTTGGCGATCTCGAAATTGATCGCCGCGAGCCCGCCGGCGACGCCGGCGAAGAAGCCGGCGAAGCAGAACGACAGGTAGCGGATGACGTGCGGATCGTAGCCGATGAACTGGACGCGCTCGGGATTGTCGCGCACCGCGTTGCACATCCGGCCGAGCGGCGTGCGGGTCAGCGCGTACATCGCGATCGCCGAGATCACCAGCCAGAAGGCGATCAGGTAGTAGACCTGAATCTGCGGTCCGAAATTCCAGCCGAACATCGACGGCAGGTCGGTGCGGTTGGTGGTGATGCCGGCCTCGCCGCCGAAGAAGCTGCGCAGGATCAGCGAGGACGACGCCACCAGTTCGCCGATGCCGAGGGAGATCATCGCGAACACCGTTCCGGCGCGCTGGGTCGAGACCCAGCCGATGACGATGGCGAACACCAGCCCGGCGAAGCCGCCGATCAGCGGCACGAACGGCAGCGGCACCGGGAGCTGGTGCTCCGCGATGGCGTTCATGCCGTGAACGGCGAGAAACGCGCCGAGGCCGTAATAGACCGCGTGGCCGAAGGAGAGCAGTCCGGTCTGGCCGAGCAGGATGTTGTAGGACAGCGCGAAGATCGCCGCGATCCCGATCAGGCTGAACGTGGTGTGCGAGGCGCCCGACCGGAAGATCAGCGGCAGCGCCACGACAGCCAGGATGAAAACCGCCCATGCGGCGTAGAAGCCCATGCTCCGCGTGGAGCCGGCCGGCGAGGGGGCGCGGGTGGTGAGTTCGGTCATGTTTCACGAGTCCCCATGAGGCCCATCGGACGGACGATCAGCACCAGCACCAGCAGGACGTAAGGCAGGATCGGCGCGATCTGGGCGATGGTGACGTTCCAGACGTCGGTGATGAGCGAGGGGCCGATGCTCGGATCGAGCGGCCCGAACAGGCTGGCGAGCGAGCCGTTCATCGACACCGCGAAGGTCTGGACCAGACCGATCAGGAGCGAGGCGACGAACGCGCCGCCCAGCGAGCCGAGGCCGCCGACCACCACCACCACGAACAGGATCGGGCCGAGCAGGGCGGCCATGTCCGACTGGGTCACCAGCGCCGGGCCGGCGATGACGCCGGCGACCGCGGCCAGCGCCGTGCCGACGCCGAACACCAGCATGAAGACGCGCCCGACATTGTGCCCGAGATGGGCGACCATGCTGGGGTGGGTCAGTGCCGCCTGCACGATCAGGCCGATGCGGGTGCGCTTCAGCGCGATCAGGAGCGCGATGAAGATCGCCACCGACACCAGCAGCATGAACATCTTGTAGGCCGGATAGTTGGTCGAGAAGATTGTGAAGGCCGGGAAGTCGAGCAGCGCCGGCACGCGATAGTCCATCGGCAGCTTGCCCCAGATCATCTGCACCACCTGCTCGATGGCGAAGGCGAGCCCGAAGGTCAGCAGCAGTTCGGCAACATGGCCGTGCTTGTGGGTCTGGCGCAGGCCGTAGCGCTCCACCGCCATGCCGATGCCGCCGACCAGGAGCGGCGCGAGGATGAGCGCCGGCCAGAACCCGATCCATCGGGTCAGTTGATAGCCGAAGAACGCGCCCAGCATGTAGAAACTGGCATGGGCGAAGTTGAGCACGCCCATCATGCTGAAGATCACGGTGAGTCCGCTCGACAGCAGGAACAGCAACATGCCGAACAGCACGCCGTTCAGGATGGAAATAACGATCAGCTCAAGCACGGGACAGCCACCGGGTTGGAGTTGGGAACGGGTTGGATCTGGAAATCGTGCATGGTGACGCGGAAGCGATCGCGGGTCGGCGACGGAACGGCGGAACGATCGGACCACGGGTCTTGGAGGCGTCGCCGGCCCGGCGGCTGTGCTGTCGGGCCGGCTGTTATCCTGATCTTGTCTTCATCCTGCCGCGTCGCGCCGGGCGGGTCGCGGCAGGATGACGGGTGGCTGCGTCAGGGACGCTTCATCTTGCAGGTGGTGGGCACGGTGGCCTGCGGGGTGTCGATCTTGGCGATTTCCTTCCAGCCCCAGCCGGTGCCTTCCTCGTCGAACGGCTCCTTGTCGGTGCGGCTGCCGAACGACGAGATCGAGATCGGCTGAAGGAACTGGTGATCGTCCTTGCGCATCACGCCCTTGCCGCCGTCGAGCACGTCGAACTCCAGACCTTCGAGCGCGGCGGCGACCTTGACGGGATCGACCGACTTGGCCTTCTCGGCGGCCAGCTTGAACATCCGCATCTGATTGACCGCGCGCGGATACCATAGCGACAGGCCGACCTTGGCGCGGAAGGCCTTCTCGTAATCGACCGCGGGCTGATAGCCGGCGTTGGGGATGCCCTCGTTGATCTGGAACACCTGATGATCCAGTCCGGTCTGCTTGATCGCGGTGGGGCCGCCGGCGCCGCCGGCATAATAGGTGTACCAGTTGACCTTGAGGCCGGCGTCGGCCGCCGCCTTCAGCAGCAGCGCGATGTCCTGGCCCCAGTTGCCGGTGATGACCGAGTCCGCGCCCGACGCCTTGATCTTGGCGATGTAGGGCGCGAAGTCGGTGATCTTCAGCAGCGGATGCAGCTCGTCGCCGACGATCTGGACGTCGGGGCGCTTGGCCGCCAGCATCTTGCGGGCCTCGGTGCGGACCGACTGGCCGAACGAGTAGTCCTGATTGATCAGGTAGACCTTCTTGATCGACGGAACGCCCTTCACGTAGTTGGTGAGCGCCTCCATCTTGATGTCCGAGTTGGCGTCCCAGCGGAAATGCCAGTAGTTGCATTTTTCGTTGGTCAGCACCGGATCGACCGCGGCGTAGTTGAAATAGAGCATCTCCTTGCCGGGGTTGCGGGAGTTGTGCTTGGCGACGAACTCCGACAGCGCCGCGGCCACGGCCGAACCGTTGCCCTGGGTGATGTAGTGAATGCCGGCATCCACCGCTTTCTGCGCCTGGATCAGGCTTTCCTGCGGGTTGGTCTTGTTGTCGAACGGCACGATTTCGACCTTGTGGCCGACAATGCCGCCTTCAGCGTTGATCTGATCGGCAAGATACTGAAAGGTTTTCAGACCGACTTCGCCGACGCTGGCGCCGCCGCCGGACAACGGGTCGATGTAGCCGATCTTGACGGTTTCCTGCGCGGTCGCGGGTGTACCGAGCACCGGCAAGGCCAGCACCGGCACCGCCAATACGGCCAGCATCAGTTTACGCATGTCGTCCCTCCCTGAAGGTCGTTGGTTGTGTTCGAATGGCGAAAATGCCATCCGCACGCGCAAGAGTAAATGACCTTTGGCAACTCCGCGGAAATAACGCGCGACCGCGCGGCAGCCTGCGGAGAAAGACGGTTCGCGACCTCGTCGGCACGAGGATCGCCGCGGCGGTACGATGCTGCGCATGAAGCCCGACACCGCGTTTAGAATTTGTCCAGCAGGCATCATCGTCGGACGCGCTCGAATGCGATAACGCCTTGCGCCACGGAATGAATTTCGCAACCCGCGAGGCGGGCGGCGGGTTATCGCCACCGGCTTGTGGCGGATCGTGGTTTCTGTAAGATGTATGAACAATACTTCTTTTAGAACCGATCCAGACCAAACGACGGCAAGCTCGGCGTCGGATCGCGAACCGAACAACGGATGCGTAGCGTCGGCATGACGTTCGCGTGCCGGCGGACGGGCGCGCCGATCGTCATCACACGCGCAGAAAGGACACTGACATGATCAAGCAGACAATCGTTTCCCTCGGACTTGCGGCGCTGGTGGCCGCGACCGCGATGCCGCTGGGGGCGAGCGCCGAAGGCCTGATCACGCTCGATGCCGCGGCGGTCGAGGCGCTGCCGGCCAAGACCTCGCCGGAGAAGATCACGCTGCGCTCGTTCCTGCAGCCCGGCGGCGATGTGGTCGCCGCGCGGGTGTCGCTGCCGGCCAGCACCGACATCCCGCCGCATCCGCACCCCGCCGGCAAGGTCGCCATCGTCACCGTGCTGTCCGGCGACTTCAAGATCGGCCTCGGCACCAAGTTCGACGAGGCCGCGTTGAAGACGGTCGCGCCCGGCGGCGTCATCGTCTTCCGCGATACCGATCCGCTGCACTTCGCGCGCACCGGCAACGGCCCCGTCGAGCTTCTGCTGGTGGCCGCGCCGAAGGGCACCATCGTGCCGGCATGGCAGGGCGGCAAATAGCCGCCGCGCGCGATCCACTCATCCGATCCATCGGTTCGGAGGCGACGGCTCGCCTCCGGCCGCACCGGGCAGACAGACGCGCGCCCCGGGGGCGGCGGCACAAGAGCAGTCGGGGGCGATATCATGACCATCGCAGGGCGCGGCAACGCGGCAGCGGCAACGGGATTGCGCGGACGTAGCGTGCTCCTGCTCGGCGCATCGGCGCTGTTTCTGGCAGGCGCCAGCGCAGCGGCGCTGGCGCAGTCGGCGACGCCGGGGGCGAGCATCGTGCTCGACACCATCAATGTCGAAGGCGGAGCCATCGACGGCGGCAGCGCGGCCGACGCGGTGCGCGAGCGCTTCAACGTGCTGCCCGGCGGCGTCGCGCTGGTCGAGAGTTCGGGATTTCCCGAAACCGCCAACCTCACGGTGTCGCGCGCGCTGCGCGATGTCCCCGGCGTGGTGGTGCAGGATTTCTTCGGCGGCAACGACCAGCCGCGCATCCAGATTCGCGGCTCCGGCTTGCAGCAGAACCCGGTCGAGCGCGGCGTTCTGGCATTGCAGGACGGCTTGCCGATCAACCGCGCCGACGGCTCCTACATCGTCGGCCTCGCCAATCCGCGTCAGGCCGAAGCCATCGAGGTCTATCGCGGCTACATGGCGAACCGCCTCGGCGCCACCGTGCTCGGCGGCGCGCTGAACTTCGTGTCGCCGACCGGATCGTCGGCTCCCGGCTCGCAGGTCACCTTGAGCGGCGGCAGTTTCGGACAGGCCGGCGTCGCGGCGCGCACCGGTTATCGCGGCGAGAACTACGATGCGCTGTTGCAGGTCGATGCCACCCGGCGCGACGGCTTCCGGGTCTACAACCAGTCGGAGCGGGTCAGCGTCAACGCCAATGTCGGCGCCAGGATCAACGACAACATCTCGACCCGCATCTTCGCCGGCTACACCGATCTCGGCTTCGACGTGGCCGGGCCGCTGACCAAGGACGGCCTCTACGCCAACCCGCGCGGGATTCATCCCGGTCCGACAATGACACCGTTTGGCCCCATGAATCCCGGGCCCAATGTCGTGCGCGACCGGCCGCGCCGCGAGGCCAGCCAGTTCCTGGTCGGCTCGCGCACCACCGCCACCTTCGACGCACATCTGATCGATATCGCGCTCGGCTACACTTATACCGACGACATGTTCCGCTTCCCGGTGTCTGCGGGCGTGCGCACCACGCGCGGCGGCGATTTCACCGGCCTGGTGCGCTATGCCTACAAGCCGGACGCAGCCAGCGTGCTGCCGCTGTTCGAGACGTCCGCGCAATACACCATCGGCTCCGCCGACCGGGGTTATTACTTCAACCAGGCTGGCGTGAGGGGCGCGGCGTTCGGTGACAATACGCTGGACGCCAGCACGCTGTCGCTCAATGCCGGCTTCAACGTTCCGGTCTGGCACGACGTGACGTTGTCGCCCGCCGTCTCCTATGCCTATGCGACGCGCGACAGCCGCGACAACTGGGCGGCGCCGATGCGGCCGACGATGTCGTTCAACCCGGCCAACCCGACCATGCTGCTGCCCAACGGCGCGGTGCCGACCGAGAGCACCAGCTATACGCGGCGCTACAGCGGCTGGAGCCCGAGTCTCGGGCTGAGCTGGCGGCCGAGCGCCGATCAGACGCTGTTCGCCGCCGTCAGCCACAGCTTCGAGCCGCCGACCCACGACGACCTGCTCGCCACCATCAACGGCACGCCGAACAGCAGCCCGGGACGGCTGGCGCCGCCGATGCCGATGCTGCCGGCGTCGGCGTTCCGCACGCCCGCGCTCGATGCGCAGACCGCGATCACCGCGGAAGCAGGCTGGCGCGGCCGCCGCGGTGACCTGTCATGGGACGCGGTGGTCTATCATTCGTGGGTGCGCAACGAACTGCTCAATCTGCGCGACGTCACCGGCGTATCGCTCGGCGCGGTCAATGCCGACAAGACCGTCCATGCCGGCCTCGAACTCGGCCTCGGCGCGCGCTTGAGCGAGCAACTGACCGGGCGCATCGCCTACACCTATCAGGACTTCCACTTCGTCAACGACCCGGTGCGCGGCAACAACCGTCTCGCCGGCGCGCCACGCCACGTCATTTACGCGATGCTGCAATGGCAGCCGACCGAGGACTGGCGGGTGCAGGGCGCGGTGCGCTGGAATCCGGAGCGCACGCCGGTCGATAACATGAACACGCTGTTCGCCGACCCGTATGCCGTGGTCGATCTGCGCGCCGAATATCGGCTCGACAGCACCTTCACCGTGTTCGGTGAAATCACCAACCTGTTCAACGAAACCTATGCCTCATCGACCCTGATCGTCGATGAAGCGCGGCCCGACCAGGCGGCGTTCCTGCCGGGCGACGGCCGGGCGTTCTATGCCGGGATCAAGGCGCGGTTCTGAGTCCCGTCACGGTTCCCGGCTCACGCCTGGCTCTGGCAGACGTCGACCCATTCGGCGGCGACCAGTTCGGCCATCCGCTGCGGCGCGATGCGCACGGCGCTGTTGGCGGAGCCGGCCGCCGGCACCACTACGTCGAACGCCTTCAGCGACACGTCGCAATAGACCGGCAGCGGCGTCCTCAGCCCGAACGGGCAGACGCCCCCGACCGGGTGGCCGGTAACGTCGGCAACTTCCTCGGCTCCCAGCATCCGCGGCTTGGCGCCGAACGTCGCCCTGGCCTTCTTGTTGTCGAGCCGCGCAGTGCCCATGGTCACCACCAGCACGCAGCGCTCGCCGACCCGCAGCGACAGCGTCTTGGCGATCTCCTCCGGCCGGACCCCGAACGCCTCCGCCGCCAGCGGCACCGTCGCCGAGCTTTTGTCGGATTCGAGCACGACAATATCCGGGGCGTGGGCCTCGAAAAACGCGCGGACGGATTCAACGCTCATGTTCAGTTTCCATGCCGATGAAAATTGCAGGATGCGGCGGGACGGCGGGTGAGTTGTCGCCGTGCAGCGGACCGATGGCGGCGAGGCGGGCGGCAGCGATGGTTCGCTTTGTGCCGTGCATTCTGATACACCGCCTGAGGTCGCAAGCAAATGCTCAGGTTTTCTGTGGGCGGCAGCCGGTGGCGGAGAGTTCAAATGTCGCGGTCCAGGCGACCAGCATATATTCCATCCTATTGATGATCTGATATTTTTTTAGGTATCGAAGTCAAGTTGCGTTGTGAGGGAAATGAATGTTGCCGGCTTACGTGATCCACGCCAGATCGCTTCCCGAGCGCGAGGACCACATCCGGCAGCAATTGGCGCGCGCCGGCATTGCCTTTGAGTGGGTGCTCGATCTCGATGCGGATGACATCACCCCCGAGGTCGAGCGGGTCTATTTCCAACCGGGCGCGAACCTGACGCCGGGCCAGAAATCCTGTGCGCTGAAACATATCGTCGCCATGCAGCGGATCCGCGATCGAGCGCAGGATGCGGCGTTGATCTTCGAGGACGACGCTTTCCTGGTGCCCGATTTCACCGCGCGGTTGCAGCGGGTTCTGCATGAGGCGGAGAGATGGCCCCGCCCGCGCATTCTCCATCTCGGCGCGGCCACCAATTTCTACACGCCAGCCGCGCAGCTCCGGCCGGGACAGTTGCTCTATGAGGGTAACAGGGTGCGCAATATGGAAGCTTATGTGCTCGGCGCCGTCGAGGCGAAGGCGCGGCTCGATTGGATCGCCCGGCATCCTCTGGACGAGCCGATCGATATCGCGTTCAACCGGGGCGATCCCGACATGGGGATTCCGTTTCTCTGGTCGGAGCCGCCGCTGGCGGAGCAGGGCAGCCTGAACGGCATGTTCAAGAGTTCGCTCAATCTGAAGGAGCAGGCCCAGTTGCGGCTTCGTCTTCAATTCGCGGTCCAGAAATTCCGCCGCCGATACCTGAAGCGCTGGCTGAAACTGCCATGACGGCATCGAACCTGCTGGATCGATTCGACTGGTCGCGCGTAGCGGCGGTCGCGCTGGGCGGGGAAAGCCTCTTCTCACCCAGTGCGAGCGAGCGGGTGACGCGATGTCTTGTCGTCGGGCTGTTCATCGCCCTGCCGCTGTTTGTCAGCATTCAACTGTCGCCGACCGCCTGGGCGCCGATCATGACGTTGTCCCTCGTCCTGGCGGACCCTCGACGCCTTGCCGTGAGGCCGGTGAGGGTATGGTGGAAGCTGGCGGCATGTTGGATGGGGCTTGCGATTCTCGCCGCCGTCAGCGCGGTCTGGTCATTGGACCCTCGTCGCAGCCTGTTCGCCGGCGTGGTCATGGCGGCCTATATCGGCTGCGGTGTTGTCGTCGTGGACTACATCGCCCAGCGCTCCGACGCGCAACGCGAGCGGATCTGGCGGGCGCTGCGGTCGGGCGCCGTGATCTCGCTGATTATCCTGACGGCGATCGAAATCTACTCCGAAGTGGTGGATTGGGATGCTGCCCGGACGTTCCACAAGATTACATTCTACGGGGTGCTTGCCGCCGCCGTCCTTCTTCACGACCGCGATCGGGCAACGTGGCTGCGAGCTCTCTTCTTGCTGTTGTTCTTCGCGATTCCCACGCTGCTGATCGGCAAGACCACCGGCGTCAACCTGATGATCGGGGCTGGCATCGTGCTGTTCCTGCTGCGCGTTCGCCGCCTGGACATCTGGCTGCTGCCGATCTTTCCGATCTATTGCCTGCTGGCACTGTCGGCGCCGTGGTCGATCGCGGGCATCTATGCGTGGGTCGATCAAAGCGTGATCGCCGGATTCGACGGCGTGGCGAGCTTCATGGCGCGGCTCGAACTGTGGAAGCTGATGGCGCCCTACATCGTCGAGAATGTCTGGCTCGGGCACGGCGCGGATACGGTGCGGATATCCCAGTTCATCGTCCACAACGTCAAATACTACGACCTTACGGATATTCCGAGTGCCCATAACATGATCTTCGATCAGTGGTATGAACTCGGCCTGCTGGGCGTGATCGTACTGCTGGCGGTCATGGGCGTGATGCTCGCCGTGATCGTCCGGTCGTCCTGCCGATACAGCCTCGGGGCGGCGATAATTTTTCTCGGCTTTCTGGTCGAGTTTTCCGTGGATCACCGGATCTGGCTGTCCTGGGTTCACGGCACGGTGGTGTTCGCTGTGGCAGCCTTGGCGCTCATGGTCCTGCCGCGCGAGAGCGAGACGGGCGCACCCTGACTTAAGGCGCGGGCCGCGGCTCACATGCCCAGGAGCTTGCGGGCGTTGGCCTTCAGGACCTTGGGCCGCACCTCGTCGCGGATGTCAATCTTGGCGAAGTCCGAAAGCCAGCGGTCCGGGGTGATGACCGGCCAGTCGGAGCCGAACAGCATCTTGTCCTGCAACAGGGTGTTGACGTAGCGCACCAGGATCGGCGGAAAGTATTTCGGCGACCAGCCCGACAGGTCGATATAGACGTTGGGCTTGTGGGTCGCCACCGACAACGCTTCCTCCTGCCATGGGAAGGACGGATGCGCGAGGATGATTTTCATCTCGGGAAAATCCACCGCGACGTCGTCGATATACATCGGGTTGGAATATTTCAGCCGCATCCCGTTGCCGCCCGGCATACCGGAGCCGACGCCGGTCTGCCCGGTGTGAAACAGCGCGATCGAGCCGGCCTCGGCGATCGCCTCGTAGAGCGGGTAGGCCATGCGGTCGTTGGGGTAAAAGCCCTGCATGGTCGGGTGAAACTTGAAGCCCTTGATGCCGTAGTTCTCGATCAGGTTACGCGCCTCGCGGGCGCCCACCTTGCCCTTGGCGGGATCGATGCTGGCGAACGGAATCAGCACGTCGGCGTTCTGCGCCGCCAGTTCCGCCATCTCGTAATTGTTGTAGCGGCGGAAGCCGGTTTCGCGCTCGGCATCGACCGGAAAGATCACCGCGGCGATGTTCTTGGCGCGATAATAGGCCGCGGTTTCCGGCACCGTCGGCGGATGCTTGTGCGGCGATTTGAAGTATTCGGCCATCGCAGCCTGGAAGTCGTCATAGCCGTCGTCGCCGTGGGTGCCGCAGGGCTCCTCGGCGTGGGTGTGGATGTCGATCGCGATGACGTCGTCGAGGTTGGGCATGGTCGCTCCCGGAGAAGGTCCGGCGGGCGCCGCCGGCGGGCGAAATTGATTATATCCTATAATCAATTCGGCGATGGCCGTAAAGCTGCCGCACGCCGCCGCGAAGCGGGGAAATCCCTCCGTCGATTCCCGGATGCGGCTTCGCGCGGCGAGTTGACAGGACGGCCGCGGCTGAATTAGAACGCAGCCGTCCCGCGCGGCTTGGCCGCGGACGGGCCCGTTCCCTTATTCGCCAGATCCGGCCTGTCGCACACGGCCTTTCAAACGCTGTAGGATTGACCCATGAAAGTCCGTAACTCATTGAAATCATTGCGCGGCCGCAATCGCAACAACCGTCTGGTGCGGCGCAAGGGCCGCGTCTACGTCATCAACAAGGTGCAGCGCCGGTTCAAGGCTCGCCAGGGCTAAGGGGTCCGGGCCGGGCCGAATTTGCCCGGCGACACCCATTCGCTCCGACAATTTGAAGGCAGAAAGCCGCGCGGTGCATCGCTCACCGGGCGGCTTTAACGTCTTTTCAGCGCCATAACTCGCAACTAGATTTCGAGCCATGGTCCTGGAAGCAATCATGCGATCCTTGCTTGCCGCCCGGCTCGGCGCCGGCGTGGTGGCCGGCGTGCTGCTGGCGACGCTGCCGACGGCGGCGCAGGCGCAGTCGGCGCCGCCCCCCGCCCCGCAGCAGCCGCGCGAGCATCAACTCGAAAAGCCGCCGACGCCGCCCGACCGGCTGCCGAACGTCAAGGCCGATCAAACCCGTGGTCTCGAATTTCTGTTCGGCGCGCTGAAGGCGGCCCCGGACGAAGCCAGCGCCAAGCACGTCGAAGCCCGCATCTGGGCGCAATGGCTGGCGACGCCGAGCGACACCGCGCAACTTCTGATGACGCGGGCCAAGGCCGCCGTCGATGCCAAACAGCTCGACGTCGCGCTGGAATTGCTCGATGCCGTGGTCAAGCTGCGCCCCGACTACACCGAGGCGTGGAATCGGCGGGCGACGGTCTATTACCTCAAGGACGATTACGGCCATGCGCTGCGCGACATCGAGCAAGTGCTGGCGCGCGAGCCACGGCATTTCGGGGCGCTGGCGGGGCTCGGCATGATCCTGCGCGAACTCGGCGACGACAAGCGCGCGCTCGATGCGTTCCGCAAGGCGCTGGCGATCAACCCGCATCTCGACAAGATTCCCGATCTGGTCAAGACGCTCACCGAGAAGGTCGAGGGTCGCGACATCTGAAGCCGCCCTCCTTGGAGCCTTGCGCATCGGCGCGGCGTTCGGGGCGCGGCCGCCCCGCGCCCCGAACGCCAGAATCGCTTATGAATGGCGGATCAAGGCAATTGACTCACTTCGTCAGGATATCATCGCGTCGGCGGCAGACGCCCGGACCATCGGGACCGCGACGGACGGTTTGATGCGATCAAGAGGACTTTTCGTGCCGCGACTGGTTTTGCCCTTCCTCGTTCTCGCCCTGATGCTGGGCGTGGCTCCCGCATCGGCGCAGACCGCGGCCCAGCCGGCGACCGGAGCCGTAGCGCCAGCCGCCGCCGAGCCGCTGACGCCGGAGCAGGCGCGCCGCGCGCTTGAGACGTTGCAGGACGACGCCAAGCGTGCGCAGATGATCGAGACGCTGCGCGCGATCGCCAAGGCCGCGCCGGGCGCGGCACCGAACGGGGCGGCGACTTCGGGCGCACCGGAGACACCGGCCGCCAAGACCGATGCCAAGCCGGACGCCGCTGGAAAGCCGGCGCTGCCGACGCTCGACGCCGACAGTCTCGGCGCGCAATTGCTGCTGTCGTTTTCGAACTGGGTCGCCAACACCTCGCGCGAGGTGACGTGGGCCGCGCGCAGCGTCACGCATTTTCCGGCGCTGTGGAACTGGCTGGTGACCACGACCACTAATCCGTTCTACTATCACCTCCTGCTGGATATCGCCTGGAAGCTCGCGCTGGTGTTCGGCTGCGCTTTCGCGGTCGAACGGCTGGTGGGGTGGGCGCTGCGCCGGCCACTCGCAGCCCTTGAGGCGCGCACGCCGCGCGCGGTCCGGGAGGCGCCAACACCGACCGAAACCGTCTCCGATCCGCCGTCCTCGGCCGAGGATCTGGCGCCGCGCTCCGGGTTGCACCGGCGGCGCGTGAGGCTGACGCGGCTGTGGCAGGCACTGCTGCGGCTGCCCTATGTGCTGGCGCGGCTCGCCCTGGAACTGGTGCCGGTGCTGGCTTTCATGGCGGTAGGATCGTTGATCCTCGGCACCCAGATCGGTGAGGCGACGACGACGCGGCTGGTGATCTTCGCCATCCTCAATGCCTATGCCCTGTGCCGCGGGTTGATCTGCGGGGTGCGGGTTCTGGTCGGCCCGCTCGGCATGTTCGCGACGCGGGAGGACACCGCCGCCTATATCGAGGTGTGGGCGCGGCGCATCCTGACGGTGGCCGTCACCGGCATCACCTTCGCCAATGTGGCGCTGGTGCTGGGGCTGCACCGCGTCGGCTATGCGACGCTGGTGCGGCTGGTGATGCTCGCGGTCCATCTGCTGGTGGTGGTGGTCATCCTGCAATCGCGCGCGCCGGTGGCGCGCCTGATCCGCGCCCGGCGCGGCCAGCAGGGAGCGGTGGCGACGGCGCGCAACCGCATGGCCGCGCTGTGGCACTATTTTGCGATCTTCATCGTCATGGCGCTGTGGGTGATCTGGGCGCTGAACATCCGCGACGGTTACACGCTGCTCCTGCAATACATCGCCGGCACCATCGCGGTGATCCTGGCGGCGCGGCTGCTGTCGATCGTCCTGATGGGCCTGATCGATCGCGGCTTCCGCATCAACGCCGAGGTGCTTCAGCGCTTCCCCGGCCTGGAGACACGCGCCAACCGCTATCTGCCGCTCTTGCGCCGGGTGGCGTCGTGGGTGGTCGCGGCGCTTGCCGTCATCGCCCTGCTGCAAGTCTGGGGCATCGACACGGTGCTGTGGTTCTACGGCGGCCAGATCGGCAACCGTCTGCTGTCCGCCATCGTCACCGTCGGCATCGCGGTGGTGGTCGCGGTGGCGGTGTGGGAGGCGATCAATGCGCTGATGGATCATCAACTCGCCATCCTCACCCGCGGCGGCGAGGCGGCGCGCGCGGCGCGGCTGCGCACGTTCCAGCCGATGCTGCGCACCGCGCTGCTCGGCGTCATCCTCGCGGTGGTGGGGCTGACGGCGCTGAGCGAGGTCGGCGTCAACGTCGCCCCGCTGCTCGCCGGCGCCGGCATCGTCGGCATCGCCATCGGCTTCGGCTCGCAGAAGCTGGTGCAGGACGTCATCACCGGGCTGTTCCTGCTTCTGGAGAACGTCGTGCAGGTCGGCGACACCGTCACCGTGTCGGGCCTCACCGGCACGGTGGAGAACGTCTCGATCCGCACCATCCGGCTGCGCGCCGGCGACGGCGCGGTGCATATCGTGCCGTTCAGCGCGGTCACCAGCGTCACCAATGCCAGTCGCGGCATCGGCAACGCCGCGGTCAATGTCAGCGTCGCCTACAAGGAGGATACCGATCGCGTCAGCCGGTTGCTGAAAGGCATCGTGGCGGAGATGCGCGAGGACGCCGCGTTCCGGCCGCTGATCCTCGGCGACCTCGATCTGTGGGGCGTTGACAAGGTGGATGGCTCGATGGCGACCATCGTCGGCCAGATCCGCTGCACCCCCGGCGGCCGCTGGCCGGTGCAGCGCGAGTTCAACCGCCGCATGAAGCAGCGCTTCCAGGAAGAAGGCATCGAGATCGCCAGCAACAGCCAGACACTGGTGTTGCAGCAGGGGTCGCTCGCCGTCGAGGTCGAGCCGCCGGAACCCACGCCCTCATCGCCGCCGCCGCGTCGCGCGGCCGGCTAGGGTCTCTCTGCTTTTGATGGAATCATCCATCGTCATGCGCGGACTTGATCCGCGCATCCATCTTTCTGAAAATGATGGATTGTCGGGCAAACCCGGCAACGACGCCTATAGCGTTTCCGTTAAAACATGAAACGCTATAGGTTTTATGCGTTCGACGGAAACGCCGTCATACGCGGACGCGATCCGCGCATGACTCTTGACGGCTGAAATCCCCTAATAATTCTCCGTCAGATATTCGACGATCTTGCCGATATCGGCCTCGTCGATCGGCGCGCCGTAGACCTTGATCATCTTGTTGACCTCGGCGGTCCAGAAATCCTTCTTGAATTTCGGCCCGCGCGGCTGGGTCTGCACGTAGTCCGACGAGTGGCAGGCGGTGCAGTTGTTCATCACCACGTCGCGGTTGGTCCCCGGCTTGAAGGTCGCGGTTTCCTCGGGCAGCGTGATCTTGACCGGCTTGGCCTCGGCAAATGTCGCGACGGCGGCGGCGGAAATCAATGCGGCCGCGACGGCGGCGAGACGGATCGATGCTGTCATGATCGTTCTCCCTCAGGCGGCCGTGACGCGGACGGTTTCGACGACGTTGCGCAGGTAGCCGGCCGGATTCCACAACGGCTGCATCGGCTGGGTCCTGCCGTCGTTGCTGGTGGCGCGCACCTTCAGTTCGTGGCTGCCTGCCGGAAGTTTCACGGTGGCGTGCCATTCGCGGAACGAATAGTTGCCGAGGTCCTTGCCGAGCTTGGTCGGCAGCCAGGTCTTGCCGCCGTCGGCGGACACCACGACCTCCTTGATGCCCTTGCCGCCGTCGAACGCGATGCCGCGCAGGCGCAGGTTGCCGGCCTTCACCTTGGCGCCGTCCTGCACGCTGGTGATGAACGAGCGCACCGTGAAGCGGTTGATCGGAACGGTCGCCTTCGGCGCGGTGCCGGGCTCGACGCAGTTGCAGTCGTTGTCGGGAATGCGATAGGCGGTCTTCATCCAGAAATTGTCGTAGACGCTGTCGATCACCGTGATTTCGTTGAGGTGCTTGACCCAGTAGGTGCCGTAATAACCCGGCACCACGAGGCGCAGCGGGAAGCCGTTGAGCATCGGCAGGTCGTCGCCGTTCATCGCATAGGCCAGCATCACCTCGCCGTCGCGGGCGTGATCGATGTCGAGCGCCTTGGCGAAATCCGGGGTCTTGTCGCTGACCGGCCCGTCCAGGCCGCCGAACACCACCTGTTTGGCGCCGGCCTGCACGCCGGCCTTGTCGAGTACCGCCTTGAGCGGCACGCCCTTCCAGCGCGCGTTGCCCATGGCGCCGTTGCCGGATTGCCCGCCGGCGACGCGCGGCGTCGAGAAGCCGCGGCTGTTGCCGGAGCATTGCGTCACCGCGACGATCTCCTGCGCCGGCATCTTCTTGAGATCGGCCAGCGACAGTTTCAGCGGCTTGTCGATCTTGCCCTTGACCTCGACGCTGAACGTGTCGGGATCGATGTCGAGCGGGATATCGGCGAGATGATAGCGCACGAAGAAGGCGTCGTTCGGGGTAATGATGCTGTCGTTGAACACCGAGAACGGCGTCTCCAGTTGCGGCGGGCGGCTGGTTTGCAGGATCATCGGCCGCTTCTGCGGAAACTTGGCCATCGGCCGCTCGCCGTTGTCGAACGGCAGCGTGACGGTCTTGGCGAAGGCGCTGATGGGGTTGAGGATCGATCCGGCACCGAGGGCCGCGGCGGTCGCGGTCGTGCCCGCGAGCAGACGACGTCTGTCGAGCATGGTGGTTCTCCCTGAGGACGCACAGTCCATTTTGACGATCCCGGGGCTTGCGGCCCGGTTTCGCTCAACTCCGGCGCTGACAACCGGACAGGAGGTCAGCGTTCGAAGCCGCGTAGAGACTCGGAAGAATGATCCTTGCGACGAAATGGCGCAAGGGCCGCGACGGGACGGTGACCCGCGCGCGGCGCGGGCGCATTATGCGTCGGCGTCGCTGTTCGGCCCGACATAGGCGATGCGCAGCATGTTGGTCGCACCCGGCGTGCCGAGCGGAACGCCGGCGACGATGATGACGCGCTGTCCGGCCTTGGCGAAGCCGTCGCGGAACGCAATGCTGCCGGCGCGGTCCACCATGTCGTCCTGGTCATGGGCATCCTCGGCCACCACGCAATGCACGCCCCACACCAGCGACAGCTTCCGTCCGGTGGAGAGGTTGGGGCTGATCGCCACCACCGGCGGCCGCGGGCGCTCGCGCGCGACGCGCAGGCCGGTCGAGCCCGAACTGGTCCAGCAGATGATGGCGGAGAGTTCGAGCGTCTCGGCGATCTGGCGCGCGGCGTCGGCGATGGCGTCGCCGACGGTGGGCTCTGGCTCCGAGCGCTGCGCGGTCAGCACGCCGCGATAGGTCGGGTCGCGCTCGACCTCCTCGCCGATGCGGTTCATGGTCGAAACCGCCTCGACCGGAAACTTGCCGGCCGCCGATTCCGCCGACAGCATGATGGCGTCGGCGCCTTCATAGACCGCGGTGGCGACGTCGGAAACTTCGGCGCGGGTCGGCACCGGCGACTGGATCATCGATTCCAGCATCTGGGTGGCGATCACCACTGGCTTGCCGGCCTTGCGCGCCATCCGCGTCATCTGCTTCTGCAAGCTGGGGACGCGCTCGACCGGCAGTTCGACGCCGAGATCGCCGCGCGCCACCATCAGCGCGTCGCAGACGTCGAGGATGTCGGCGAGGCGGTCGATCGCCTGCGGCTTCTCGATCTTGGCCATCACCGAGGCGCGGCCGCGGATCATCTTCCTGGCCTCGACCACGTCCTCGGCGCGCTGCACGAACGACAGCGCCACCCAGTCGATGCCGGCGATCAGCGCGGCTTCGAGATCGGCACGGTCCTTCGGCGTCATCGCCGACATCGGCAGGTCGGTGTCGGGCAGGCTGACGCCCTTGCGGTCGGACATTCTGCCGCCGATCACGACGCGGGTGACGGCGCGCTCCGGCGTCGCGTCCTCGACGATCAGCCGCACCTTGCCGTCGTCCAATAGCAGCGCATGGCCGGGCCGCAGCGCCGCGAGAATTTCCGGATGCGGCAGGTGGACGCGGGTGGCGTCGCCGGGCGCGGGGTCGGAATCGAGCGTGAAGCGGCCGCCGTTGTGAAGCTGGATCGCGCCGCCCTCGAACGCGCCGAGCCGCAGCTTCGGTCCCTGAAGGTCCACCAGAATGCCGATCGGGCGGCCGTAGCTGCCCTCGACGTTGCGGATGGTGGCCACCAGTTCGCGCATCTTGTCGTGCGGCGTGTGGCTCATGTTGATGCGGAACACGTCGGCGCCCGCCTCGAACAGCCGCCGGATCATGGCGCTGTCGGAGGAGGAAGGGCCGAGCGTGGCGAGGATCTTGATGCGGCGCAGGCGTCTCATTGTTTCGGGCCGGGCGGGGTCGCGGGTGGAGGTGGCGGCGGCGGCAGGCCGGTGGCGCCGGGCGGCGGGGGCGGCATTCCGGGAGTGCCGGGCGCCGGACCGTGGGGCGCATTCGGCATCCCCGGCAGTGGCCCTCCGCCGGGACCCTGCTGGCCGGTCTCGGTCAGTTGCACGGTCCATGAACGCTGCTCCCCGGTATCGACCTCGAAGAAGCCGGTGCGGTCGTAGCCGCGGGCGAGGCAGTTCTCCACACCCCGGATGGTGAATTCCTTGTCGCGCGAGCACATGAAGGCCTGTCCGGACCACTCGCCGCCGCGATCGTAGTCGAGGGCGTAGATGTAATAGTAGCGGGCGATCAGGTTGCCGCGTAGCAGGGTTTCGCAACTTCGCGATGACACGTTCCACCAGCCCTCGGTGACCCAGCCCTCGGCGTCCTTGTAGCCGAGCGCGATGCCGACGCGGCTCGGGGTGTTGTTGCACAGCCGGAAGTCGGCGCGCGCCGGCGCGCTCCACCAGCCCGTCATGGCGAGTGCGAGCGCTGCTGTCGCGAGAATCGCGCAAAGGCGCGGGAGCAGCGGGCGGGATTGGGAATCGTCTCGGGTCATCCGGTCCAGCTATAGCAAATCATTGATGATTTGGCGCGTGTGGCGGGCGCCGGTTCAACGGATGGTGACGTCGCCGCCGCGGCCTTGGCTATTTCTTTTATTGGAGCATGATCTTTTCCGAAAACCGGTTTCCACTTTTCGGGCTCATGCTCCAGGGCACGCCGCCCCGCCGCGTCGGCGTGGGCCGGCTTTTTTGCACATCGACGTGGAAATATCTGTGACCCGCCCCATTTTGGGTTAACGTCCCGACCGACCAATCCGGATTGCGCCATGGCCATTGACGAGAAAACCACGACCGAACTGGAAGCCGCCGTGTTCCGCCGCCTTATCGCGCACCTGCGCGAGCGGACCGACGTGCAGAACATCGACCTGATGAATCTCGCCGGGTTCTGCCGCAACTGCCTCGCCAACTGGATGAAGGAGGCCGCCGACGCGCGCGGCGTGGCGCTGAGCAAGGACGAGAGCCGCGAGGCGGTCTACGGGATGCCTTACGAAGATTGGAAGGCGAAATATCAGGGAACGGCAACGCCCGAGCAACTCGCAACGATGGCCAAGGCCCACGGGCATCATCACTGAGCAAGCCTTGCGCGGCTGCTTCGTCATTCTCGCATCGCTCCCGGAATTTCTTCTGTGGGGGCGCTGTGGATGAGTCCGATGCCGCCTTGACGGACGGCGCGCGACTCCCGACTGTCGCCCCCTCATGCGGCGCGCGAGCCCGCGCCCACCGATCCCGAAAGCGTTCACCAAGGAGTACACGATGGCCACCGCCGCCGCCGTTACGGACGAGCCCGCGACCCGTTTCGCCAAGGACCAGCTCAAGGCCATCATCGAGCGCATCGAGCGGCTGGAAGAAGAAAAGAAGGCGATCTCCGACGACATCAAGGACGTCTACGCCGAGGCCAAGGGCAACGGCTTCGACGTCAAGGCGCTGCGCACCATCGTGCGGATGCGCAAGCAGGACGCCAACGAGCGCGCCGAGCAGGAAACCATTCTGGAAACCTACATGCAGGCGCTGGGGATGCTGTAAGCGGGCCGAACGCCGCCGGTCATGCGTTTTAGAGCGTGATCGGCTGAACTGAAGCGCGGGCCGTTATCCTGAGTGTCTGGCCGGAAATTGAACACGAAAGCCGTCATGCTCCGCGAAGGCGGAGCATCCAGTAGTCCATGTCAGTCAAATTTTCCCACGCACGGTCCGAAGGACTGGATCGTCCGCCGGAGCCTGTCATCGGGCCCGGCGAAGCCGGATCCGATGGCGGACGATGACGTCTCGTTTCCGGTCAGGCTTACGACGTCCGATTCAAGCTCGGCAAATCATGCTTTAGGGAATGACAGGTCGCCGTGGTCAGCGCAGCGCCGCGGTCTGGAACGCGACCGTCGGCAGGGTGGCGACCGCGCTTCCGGTGAAGCGGTCGCAGACCAGTCCGGCCTGCGGATCGTCGGCGAAGCCCGTGGCCAGCGTGGTGCGCGGCTTGACGAAGTGGACCCGCATCGTGGTCATGTCGGGATCGCCGAAGGTCGTCGATAACATCGCGGTGGTGGCGCTTGGCGCCAGGATCATGGCGCGCATCCACACGGTATCGGCCTTGGCGGCGGCGGTCAGCCGCGTCGAGACGGCGATGCGGCCGCTGCTGCGTCCCTGATGACCTTTCGCCACCACCGTGGTCACGTCGTTGACCGACATCGAATTGGCGGGCGCGGGACGCGGACGCAGATGGCGCGGAACGGGGGCGCTGGCGGCGACGATCCGTGCGCGGTCGAGCGGCGAGGGCACCGGCGCGTAGGCCAGCGCGTGGAAGGCGTGATCGATGCTGGCGGTGGTCTGCGGATCGACGGCGGCGGCCAGCGCCTGCCGCGCGGTCAGCGCGGCCACCTGCGCCGGCGTCGCCTGTTTGGGCTTGGTCGGCGGGGTATCGCCCCAGAAGCCGCGCGAATTGATGATGTCGGCCGGGGTGCGGAAGCGGGGTTCGCCCTCCGCCTTGGCGGGAACGGGCGCGGGCGGGACGATGCCGTCGGCGGAGGCGACCTGGTAGGGCGCGGGCCGGGCGGCGGCGGCCGGCTTGGCGCGCGGCAGCGGCACCGGATCGGCTGACGGCGCGGCTTCGGCCACCACCGTCGCCGGTGCCGGCTTGGCGGCAGGCGCATTGGCGGCGGTTGCGCTGGCGGCGGCGGGCGCGTCGTCGTCCTCGTCGCTGGTCTTCGACTTGAACAGCGCCGCGAACAGGTTCTTCGGCTTCTCGAACGAGACGCCGTTATCACCCTTGCCGCGCCGCTCGATGTCGGCGAGCGCAAGCTGATAGCCGCGCAGCGGCTTGCCGTCGGTCGGGATATGGACCGTGCGGCCGTCGGGGAAGACCCGCGCGAGCTGGTCGTGGGTCATGCGCGGCCAGTGACGGATGCCGCCGGTATCGAGGTGGACGAACGGCGAGCCCGAGGTCGGATAGAAGCCGACGCCGCCGCGTTGCAGGCGCAGTCCCGCGAAGCGGATCTTTTCCAGCGGCACGCCGGGGATGAAGAAGTCCATGGCGCGGCCGAGCATGTGCTGGCTGTGGCGCGCCACGCCGGTATTCGCGGAGCGGCGGCGCAGCATCGAGTTGGTGGCCGGCGAGCGGTAGGACGAAATGATCTGGATCGGCTTTTTGCCGTCAACGTCGCGATAGACTTCCCACAGGATGTCGAACAGGTGCGGGTCCATCGTGGTCTGCGCCTGGTTGCGCCAGTCGCGCAGGAAGTAATTGAGCTGCTTGAGCGCGGCCTCGTCGTAGCGGCCGTTGCGCTTGTAGGTGATGGTGAGGTCTTCGCCGGAATGGGTGTGGTGGAACGACAGGGTGCGGGTTTCACGCGAGGCGGTGGCGTCCTGAACCGAACCGGCTCCGGCCAGAAGCAGGAGCGAGGTCAGGCCGACGCCGCAGCCGGCGCGTGACATGGCCAGCGATTTGACAACGCGCGCGAAACCAGACAGCACGAAATTTGCCCACCCAGAGGACGATCAGTCGAGATCCCTTTCGCAACCCCGTGCAGCGAAAGAGCGATAACGAGCCTTAAATCAGGAGGGTTAATCGAGATTTACCCCCACCCCGGATCGCGGCAATAAACTAGCCCCGCGAGTATGGCGAAAAATAGCCCTTGGTCGTCAGCGGGATAAATGACGGTTAACGGAACGGGCTCCGTCAATCCGACGAAGCCCGCTGATATTGCTGATAAATTTAACAGATCCCGAGGGATTTCGCTTTTAGCGGTAAATTCTCCGGCGCTGGCCGTATTCGGCGGCCGGGGGCGGCGCCTGTGTCGGGATACCGAACAGCCGCTCGAAGAAGTTCGGGCCGCTGTCATAGCCGAAGCCGCCACGGTCGCTGGCCGCGACCGGAAGCTGGGCGCGCGGCCGCGAATAGTTCGGCTGGGTGTGGGCCACCACCGCTTCGAGATTCTTATTCCTGCTATTGCGCAGCAACGCCAGCATGGCGGCGTCGCGGCCGTAGATGTCGCTACGGATGTGCAGCTTGCCACCGCCGTCCACGAACGCGGTCTGATAGGTGATGTTGACCGGGATCGGCGTCGGGAATTTGATGTCGCGCTCGCTGGAGCCGTACATCGCCCGGATCTTCTCTGGCGTGTAGCGGTCGTGCGGCATGGTGATGTTGAGCAGCACCGCGGCGTACTGGTCCGGGTTCTGCACTCTCATGCAGCCGTGGCTGAAGGCGCGCACGTCGCGCGAGAACAGGTTCTTGTCCGGGGTGTCGTGCTGATACACCAGGAACTTGTTGGGGAAGTTGAAGCGCAGGCGGCCCAGCGCGTTGCGCTCGCCCGGCGGCTGCGAGATGTGGATGGTGCCGTCGCGGTTCTGGTGCAGCTTCAGGCCCATGCGGTCGAGCACCGTGGGGTCCTGCTGCAACGCCGGCAGATACTCGTTATTGATGATCGACGGCGGCACGTTCCAGGTCGGGTTCACCGTGATGTACTTCATCGTCTCGGTGAGCAGCGGGGTCGCGTGCTTGCCGGGCTTGCCGACCACGACGCGGGTCTTCCACACCTCGGCGCCGTGCTGCATCACCTTCAGCGTGAAATCGGGGATATTAAGAATGGCATAGGCGTCGCCGAGCGCGGCCGCGCCGAGCTGGCGCGGCAGCCAGCGCCAGCGCTCCATGTTGACCACGATGGTGTCGATCTCGCGGTCGCGCTTGGGGCCGTTGAGGGCCGCGACGGTGCGGTTGCCAAAAATGCCGTCCGGATGCAACCCGTTATGCGATTGGAACGTACGAACGGCGGCGGCGACGGTTTCGTCATAATGGGTGTCATCGGGATTTTCAGTGATGCCGAGCCGGGCGCGCAGCAGTGGGACGCGCTCGTCCGCGACCGGGGCGGCCGCCCGGTTTTTGCTGCCCGGAACATAGCGCAGCGTCGGCCCTTCCGGGATCATCTTCACCGGCGCCTCGGCCTGGCCGCGCAGTTCGGCGAGCTTCGCGCGCAATTCCTTGTAAGCCTTGTGCGGCGGGTTGTAGGCTTGCAGCGCCGCTGAGGCGTCGGCCGCCGTCGCGATATTGGCGAGCACCTCGTTGGGATCGACCGGGTGCTCGGGATACTTGATGTCGGAGCCGACCTGCGACCAGTGCATCTGGCCGCTCTGCGCCTTGCGCGCGTAGTCCAGCATGCTGGCCGTCAGCTTCAATTCGGCTTCCGCCAGCGCGTCGGGGCCGGTGGCCGCGCCGAAATTCGGCACCGGATAGTCCGCCGGATCGAGACCGTCGGCGGCGGCGGCGTTGAGACGCGCGATCACGCTCTTGGCGCGCGCGGTGAGCGCGCCCGCCTCGGTCCACAGCGGCGCGTAGTCGCGCGCGGCGTAGAATTTCTCGGCGGCGGCGCGTTCGTTCTTGCGGTCGAAGAAGAGGGTGACCTTGGGGTCGAGCAGTTCGCGCAGCTTGTCGGCCACCGGCTGGTCGGCCGGCGCGACGGAGCTTGCGGCCTTCACCGGCTCGGAAGCTGACGGCGTCGCGACGTCAGGCGTGGCGACGTCCGGCGTCGCCGCCGGCGCTTCGGTGACGCTCGCGGCCGGCGCGTCGGGTGGCGTGGTGCTCGCGGTCGTCTCGGTCTTGTCGTCGGGCGTCGCGACCGCGGTCGGCGCGGATGTGGGCGCGATGTCGGCCGCGGTCGGCGGCGGCACCAGGCTGGTGTCGGGAACGGGGACGGCTGCGTCGATCGCCAGTTCCGCGGCGCTGCCGGAGGCGGGGGCGGTTTGTGCGAAAGCGCCCGATGTCGAAACCGTCAGGAAGGTCGCCGCGACCGCCATCAGCACGCGATCGAATCCGGTCCGGCCAGTCGAGTCATTCCGCATTCTTCAAACCCCTCGGCGGCGGAACTGCCCGGTGTCCGGTGAGCAGTTCCCGTTCATGTGTGCGCAGCGTGTCACGGCGACTTTGCCAAAACGTCAACGCTGCCGGTGATGACCGGACGGTGTCGGCACGCAACTGCCTGCAACCAACCCCCGTGGTGGATGTGCGGTTCCGTGATCCGGCCCCGCGACCATGCCGCGAACCGCGACGAATTTCGCGATTCGCCGGCAGGATATCCGCATGGCGCTCAGGCAGCCAGCGAACCACCGGTGGTTCACGACAAACTGACTTGGAATTCCATGCTTTGCAATGTGTCCCGTCGGCGCCGGTCGCTTTTGCATGTGTCTGTCACCGCACCGCAACGGTTCAATGACGAGGCTGTCTGCCGCAGCGCCACCGGGTCCGGCGTTCAGCGCCGCCGCGCCGATTCGCCCGCGGCATCGGCGGTGGCGGCGTCATCGAGCTTGCGGTAGAGCGTCGAGCGCCCGATCTTCAGCCGCCGCGCCACCTCGGACATCTGGCCGCGATAGTGCGAAATGGCGAAGCGGATCACCTCGCTCTCGATCTCCTCCAGCGGACGCATCTCGCCGTCCTCGGTCAACAGGCTCAGGGTGCCGTTCGGCAGCGGAGCGATGGGTATATCGCTACCTGCCATTTCCGGCGCGGCCGGAGGAGACGCGGGTTCGAGCACCAGCGGCTCCCCGGCGGGCAGCGGCGCGGCGAGCGGCGCGGCCAGTTGCGGGAAGTCGGACAGCCCGAGCTGGTCGCCCTCGCTCATCACCACGGCGCGATAGATGGTGTTTTCGAGCTGGCGGATATTGCCGGGCCAGTCGAGTTGCGCGAGCAGCGCCATCGCCTCGCCGCTGACGCCGGTGAGGGCGCGGTTTTCCTCGGCGCAGAACCGCGCGAGGAAATGGCGCACCAGATGCGGGATGTCCTCGCGCCGGGTGCGCAGCGGCGGCACCGTCAGCGGCAGCACATGGAGCCGGTAGAACAGGTCCTCGCGGAAACGGCCGGCCTTGACCTCGTCGAGCAGCCTGCGGTTGGTCGCCGAGATGATCCGCACATCCACCCTGACCGGCCGGCGGCCGCCGACCGCCTCCACGGTGCCTTCCTGAAGGGCGCGCAGCAGCTTGACCTGGGCGTTGAGCGGCAGTTCGCTGATCTCGTCGAGAAACAGCGTGCCGCCGGAGGCTTCGACGAACTTGCCGGTGTGACGCTCGGTCGCGCCGGTGAAGGCGCCCTTCTCGTGGCCGAACAGGATCGACTCCACGAGGTTGTCGGGAATCGCGCCGCAATTGACGGCGATGAACGGCTTGCTGGCGCGCTCGCCGCTGCCGTGGATGGCGCGCGCCATCAGTTCCTTGCCGACGCCGGATTCGCCCTCGATCAGCACCGGGATGGTGGATGACGCGGCCTTGGCGGCGGTGCGCAGCACGGCGGCCATGCCCTCGTTGCGGGTGACGATGTCGGCGAAGGTCAGCTTGCCCTCGCGGCTGTGCTTGATGCGCTGCAATTCGCCCTTCAGCGCGCTGGTATTGAGCGCGTTGCGTAAGGACACCTGCAAGCGCTCGACGCCGACCGGCTTGACCACGAAGTCGTGGGCGCCGGCGCGCATCGCCGAGACGACGTTGTCGATGCCGCCATGGGCGGTCTGCACGATCACCGGGATGCCGAGCCCGGCCTCGCGCATTCCGCTCAGCACGCCGAGGCCGTCGAGCCCCGGCATCACCAGATCGAGCACCACGGCGTCGATCGGCGTTGCGGTTGCATCGGTCAGCCGCGCCAGCGCCGCGTCGCCTGAGTCCACCACCACCGTCTCGTAGCCGCCGCGCTGCACCATGTTGTCCACGAGACGACGCTGCACGGCGTCGTCGTCGGCGATCAAGATGGTGGCGGCCATGGCACTCCCCGTACGGAACGATTATCTGTTTCGAATCGGGGCACTGTCGCCGATGCCGATTAACGCCCTCTTAAGGGTTGCCGTCGTGACGCGGGCCTTGCTGTCGTGGTGCGGCCTTGCGGGCCGCGCGCAAACAGGCGACCTTGCGCAACCGACCTAAACCTGACGGATTCGAATTGATGGCCTCGCGTTCTTCCTCCTCCCTCCGCAAACCAGCCTCGCGGCGCGCGGCCGCGACGTCCAGGGTTTCCGCATCCAGGGTTTCCGCATCCAAGGCAAAGACCAAGGCCAAGGCTAAGGCCACGGCAAAAGCCAAGGCGGGGGTCGGCGCGCTGCCGGAATGGAATCTGGCCGATCTCTATGCCGGGATCGACGCGCCGGAGGTGACCCGCGATCTGGCGGCGCTGGACGCCGACTGCGCGGCGTTCGCGGCCGACTACAAGGGCAAGCTCGCCGAGGAGACCGCGAAGCCCGACGGCGGCGCGTGGCTGGCGCGCGCGGTCAGGCGCTATGAGGCGATCGACGATCTCGCCGGCCGGCTCGCGTCCTATGCGGGGCTGGTCCATGCCGGCGACAGCGTCGATCCGGCGATCTCGAAATTCTACGGCGACGTGTCGGAGCGGCTCACCGCCGCGTCCGTCAATCTGCTGTTCTTCGCGCTGGAACTGAACCGGCTCGACGACGCGGTGATCGAGCAGGCGATGCAGACGCCGGAACTGGCGCATTACCGGCCGTGGATCGAGGACAGCCGCAAGGACAAGCCCTATCAGTTGGAGGACCGCGTCGAGCAGTTGTTTCACGAAAAGTCGGTCAGCGGTTATGCCGCCTGGAACCGGCTGTTCGACCAGACCATTTCGTCGCTGCGCTTCAAGATCGGGCCGAAAGAGCTGGCGATCGAGCCGACCTTGACCCTGTTGCAGGATCGCAGCCCCGACAAGCGCCGCGCCGCCGCGCAGGCGCTGGCGAAAACCTTCAAGGCCAACGAGCGCACCTTCGCGCTCATCACCAACACGCTCGCCAAGGACAAGGAGATTTCCGACCGCTGGCGCGGCTTCAAGGACGTCGCGGATTCGCGCCATCTCGCCAACCGCGTCGAGGGCGAGGTGGTGGACGCGCTGGTCGCTTCGGTGCGCGCCGCCTATCCGCGGCTGTCGCACCGCTACTACGCGATCAAGGCCGGCTGGTTCAAAAAGAAGAAGCTGCCCTATTGGGACCGCAACGCGCCGCTGCCGTTCGCCGCCACCGGCGTCATTCCGTGGAGCGATGCGCGAAAGATGGTGCTGTCGGCCTATAGCGCGTTCTCGCCGCAGATGGCGGGGATCGCCAAGCGCTTCTTCGACGAGCGCTGGATCGACGCGCCGGTGCGGCCCGGCAAGGCGCCGGGCGCGTTCTCGCATCCGACCACGCCGTCGGCGCACCCCTATGTGCTGATGAACTATCAGGGCAAGCCGCGCGACGTGATGACGCTGGCGCACGAACTCGGCCATGGCGTGCATCAGGTGCTGGCGGCGAAGAACGGCGCGCTGATGGCGCCGACGCCTTTGACGCTGGCCGAGACCGCCAGCGTGTTCGGCGAGATGCTGACCTTCCGCCGTCTGCTCAACGAGACGCGCGACCCGAGGCAGCGCAAGGCGCTGCTGGCCGGCAAGGTCGAGGACATGATCAATACGGTGGTGCGGCAGATCGCGTTCTATACGTTCGAGCGCGCGGTGCATACCGAGCGCCGCAACGGCGAACTCACAGCCGAGCGGCTCGGGCAGCTTTGGCTCAGCGTGCAGGGCGAAAGCCTCGGGCCGGCGATCGAGATCAAGCCGGGCTACGAGAATTTCTGGATGTACATCCCGCACTTCATCCATTCGCCGTTCTACGTCTATGCCTACGCCTTCGGCGATT
The DNA here is from genome assembly GCA_044463945.1 of Bradyrhizobiaceae bacterium. GTDB lineage: Bacteria > Pseudomonadota > Alphaproteobacteria > Rhizobiales > Xanthobacteraceae > 62-47. The sequence continues at coordinate 35,258 of JBIQLW010000023.1, forward strand.
GCCTGGTGAACTCGCTCTATGCCGTCTACGAGAACGCGGCCGAGGGCTTTGCCGAGCGCTATCTCGCCATGCTGGCGGCGGGCGGCACCAAGCATTATTCCGAACTGCTCAAGCCGTTCGGCCTCGACGCCCGCGACCCGAAATTCTGGGACGGCGGCCTCTCGGTGATCGCCGGGATGATCGACGAACTGGAGGCGATGGGATAGCCGGCGGGCGGCTTTGTCCGGCGGCGGTCTCGCCCATGGCGGGCGCGGCGCCGCCCCGCGCGGCCATCCCTACCGAGGCAACCTGCCGCCGTTGCTCTCCCGGTCCGATTGCGCTAATGGCATCCCGGAGCCTGGGCGGTCCCGACGCGGGCCGAAACCCGAGGTTTCAGGATTTTGATTTGGCGCGTTTTCGTCACGCGAGCCGGCTGTCGCCGGGCCGAAGCCGGCTCCGGCCGGCGAAGGCCGGTATTCCCTTCGCTCGAAAACGCGATCACGAACTGGAGCGGAGGGACGGATGTCCGATCACAACGAAGTGGCGTATTCGACGGCCGACGGCAACGATTACGCCGAGCACGAGGCGACCTACGATTTCTTCATCGGTCTGGTGAAGTACGGCACCGCCGCCGTCATCATTGTCCTGATCCTGATGGCGATCTTCCTGCTGTGAGCCGCGCTCCGGCATCGCCGGGATGGCGATGCCCGCCGACCCGCGACGGGGCCATGCTGCCCGGCCGGGCGGCGCGACTTTCGTAAAGCCATGACGCGGCCGGGCCATGCCCGGCCATCCGTTTGTTGACGATGCGTCTCTTGACGATGCGGCGCGGAAATCGCTTTTCGACGCGCGCGAATCCGCGATAATCTGACGCGATGAGCGCGCACGCCTCGATGCCGCGGTTGGCCTGGCTTTTCCCGGCCCTCGCGATTGTGTTCTTCGCCGTGGCGACCGCGCTCGGCTGGACCTTCACGCACTCGGCCATCGGGCTCGTCTATGCGGCCATCGTGCTGGTGATCCTGTTCGGCACCGTGTTCGCCGCGGTCCACCACGCCGAGGTAATTGCCGCGCGCGTCGGCGAGCCTTACGGCACGCTGGTCCTGACCATGTCGGTGACGGTGATCGAAGTGGCGGTGATCGCCACCATCATGCTGGGCGACAAGGAGGTGCCGACGCTGGCGCGCGACACCGTGTTCGCGGTGGTGATGATCGTCTGCAACGGCCTTGTCGGCGTCTGTATGCTGGGCGGCGGCTTTCGCTATCGCGAGCAGGATTTCCAGACCTCCGGCGCCAACGTCTATCTCAGCGTGCTGATCGTGCTGGCGACCATCACCTTGATCCTGCCGAACTACACGCTGACGACGCCGGGACCGTTTTACTCCGTCGCCCAGCTTGCCTTCGTCAGTTGCGTCACCATCGTCCTCTATGCGGTGTTCCTCTACACCCAGACCATCCGCCACCGCGATTACTTCACCAACGGCGACGATGACGAGGCGCATTACGTCTCCGACCGCCAGCTCTGGATCAGCGCGGCGCTGCTGATTCTGGCGCTGGTCGCCGTGGTGGTTCTCGCCAAGAAGTTCTCGGTGGTGATCGACGCCGCCTCCGAGGCCATCGGCGCGCCTCCGGCGTTCGCCGGCATCGTGGTGGCGCTCCTGATCCTGCTGCCGGAAAGCGTCGCGGCGATCGCCGCCTCGCGGCGCAACCAGCTTCAGCGCAGCATCAACCTGGCGCTCGGCTCCTCGCTCGCGACCATCGGCCTGACCATTCCCGCCGTGTCGGTGGCGGTCATCGTGCTCGAAAAGGATCTCGTGCTCGGCCTCAGCGCGCGGGAAATGGTGCTCTTGGCGATGACCATCGTCGTCAGTATGCTGACGTTCGGCACCGGCCGCACCAACATGCTGTTCGGGCTGGTGCATGTGGTGATCTTCGCGGTGTTCCTGTTCATGGCGTTCGCGCCGTAGTCTGACGAGGGTGGCAGGAGGGTGGCAATGGCGGTGCTCGCGGCGAAATCCGACGTCCAGATCGACAACGCCGAGGTTCGCGTCACCGAATGGCGGCTTGAGCCGGGCGCGGCCACCGGCCACCACCGCCACGAGATGGATTACGTCATCGTTCCGGTCACCGACAGCGACATGACCATCGTCGCGCCGGACGGCGCGCGGTCGGTGTCGCAACTGCGCATCGGCAAGTCCTATTTCCGAAAAGCCGGCGTCGAGCACGACGTTCTCAACGAGACGGGGCGCCCGATCGTGTTCCTCGAAATCGAACTGAAGGCGTGAGGCGGTGCGCATCCTCCGGCACATCCTGCTGGCCGTTCTGGCGCTGGGGCTGATCGCCAACGGCATTGTGACGTCGCGCGCCATGCCGTGCGCGCCGGCTCACGGCGGCGGCGCGGCTGCAACGGCTGCGGCGATGGCGATGCCCCACGATCACGGTCACATTGCCAATCACATGGCCGGTGATATGGCCGATCATCACGCCGAGCACCCGGCGACGGCGGCTGGCGACGACGATCACGACGCGGTCGCGTCCTGCAATTGCGGCTGCGCCAGCCTGTGCGGAGCGAGCGATGTCGCGCGTGTCCGCGTCGAGACGCCGGAGCGCCATGCCGTCGCCGTCAGCTACGTCCGCGCGACGCAACCCGTTGCCGACGGTATCCAGTTCATCGATCCCGGAATCCCCATCCGCCGGGCATGAGACCGTGGCGCAAAGCCGCCGCGACCGACGCGCCCTTGATCCGGCGCGATCTCAATGTCCCGCCAAAGTCTTCGCCGTTCACGGAAACGGTGAAAGGCTTTTCATCTTGATTTGATGCGTTTTCTTCATGCGAACCGGCCGTCGCCGACCGAAGCCGGCTATGGCCGGCGCGGGCCGGATGCCACTTCGCTCGAAAACGCTATGATCCGGAGATTTCGATGTTTCCGCTCCCTCGCGGCCGCCGCCGCATTCCATTCCTTGTCCTGAGCGTCGCCGCCGTGCTGGCGCTCGCGCCCGCCGCCGGCGCGCAGGACCATCGTCACCACGCCGCGCCGTCTCAGGCCGATTCCGTGTCCGCGCCGGCGGCGTCGGACCACCCCGGCCACAAGACGGCGACGCAACCGCACGCCGGTCACGGCGCGCACATGAGCGCGTGGCTCGGCCCCTACGCCATGACCCGCGAAGGCTCCGGCACCAGTTGGGTGCCCGAGGCGACGCCGCATGAGGGGGTGCATCGGCAACTGGCCGAATGGAGCGTGATGACCCACGGCGCGCTCAACCTGGTCTACGACCATCAGGCCGGGCGGCGCGGCGGCAGCCAGACCTTCGTCGGCGGCATGGTGATGGCGATGGCCCAGCGTTCGCTCGGCGACGGCACGCTGGGCGTGCGCGCGATGCTGTCGCCCGAGCCGCTGATGGGGCCGTCGGGCTATCCGCTGCTGCTCGCCGTCGGCGAGACCGCGGACGGCCGCCATCATCTGGTCGATCGCCAGCACCCGCACGACCTGTTCATCGAGATGGCGGCGACCTACAGCAAAAATCTCTCGAACACCACCAGCGTGTTCGTCTATGGCGGCCTGCCGGGCGAGCCGGCGCTGGGGCCGCCTTCGTTCATGCACCGCACCAGCGGCATGGACAATCCTGAAGCGCCGATCAGCCATCACTGGCTGGATTCGACCCACATCACTTTCGGCGTGGTGACCGCCGGCGTCGTCATCGACAACTGGAAGCTGGAGGCGTCGGCGTTCCGCGGCCGCGAGCCGGACCAGTACCGCTACGACATCGAGCGGCCGACGCTCGACAGCTTCGCCGGGCGCGTGAGCTTTAATCCGAGCCGCGAATGGTCGTTGCAGGTGTCCTACGGGCAACTGCGCTCGCCGGAGCAGCTTGCGCCGGCGATGGACGAGAACCGTCTCACGGCCTCGGCGATCTACACCACGCCGTTCGGCGACGGCCATCTGTGGAGCACGACGCTGGCCTGGGGCCGCAAGATGCTGCGGCCGGGCGACACCCTCGATGCCTTCCTGCTGGAGAGCGCGGTAATCCTCAAGACCGACGTCACGCTGTTCATGCGCGCCGAGCGAGTGGCGCAGAACGAGTTGACGCACGACATTCCCGGCCTCGACGGCCGCACCTTCACCGTCAACAAGGTGTCGGTCGGCGGGATCTACGATTTCCTCCGCACCGAGCGCGCGAAGTTCGGGATCGGCGGCCTCGTCAGCCGCTACGGCCTGCCGGACGATCTCAAGGCCGAGTATGGCCGCGACCTCACCAGCTACATGGTGTTCGGCCGTCTGAAGTTCTGGTGAGCGCGCGACACGCCGCGCAACGAAAAACGCGGACCGAGAGGCCCGCGTTTTTCGTGGCTGGAAGATCGGAAAGGTGCCGGCGGAAACGGGCCGCCGGAGGAGCCGGGAAACCCTGTTCAGCGCGGGCCGCGCGGTGCTGTGCCCGCGCCGGGACGGCGGTCGCCCATGCCGCCGGCGCCGAATACCGGCTTCGGCTTCATCGGCAACAGCCCTTCGCGTTGCAGCTTCTTGCGGGCCAGCTTGCGGGCGCGGCGCACGGCTTCCGCCTTTTCGCGGGCCTTCTTCTCGGACGGCTTTTCGTAATGGCCGCGGAGCTTCATCTCGCGGAAAATGCCCTCGCGCTGCATCTTCTTCTTCAGCGCCTTGAGGGCTTGATCGACATTATTATCGCGGACGAGAACCTGCACGCGCCATCCTCTTTTCAATGAGCCGGATTTGGAATCTGGGGAGGCAGGGGGCGACAACGGCCGTATCCCACGCCTCAAGCGCGCCGATGTAACAGATCGGATGACGAATGTCCACCGCCCCCGTAAGGGCCCCGGCCGCTGCTTTTCCACTTATTCTTGGGGCCATTCCGGGCATCCCGGCATCCCCCAACTCGACAGCTTCGGCGGCCTGCTTCCATAGTCGAAACCGCGATTCGCGGTTTTTTGATGGGAAAGGGCATTGTTATGAATACTCAGAAGTACGTTGCCGAGGCCATCGGCACGTTCTGGCTCACCTTCGCGGGCTGCGGCAGCGCGGTCATCGCCGCCGGGTTCCCGCAGGTCGGCATCGGCCTCCTCGGAGTATCGCTGGCCTTCGGCCTCAGCGTCGTCACGATGGCCTATGCCATCGGCCACATCTCCGGCGCGCACCTCAACCCGGCGGTGACGGTGGGGCTGGCGGCGGGCGGCCGGTTCCCGGCCGGGCAGGTGGTTCCCTACATCATCGCCCAGGTGGTCGGCGCCATCGTTGCGGCGGCGGTGCTCTACGTGATCGCCAGCGGCGCGGCCGGCTTCGACCTCGCCAAGGGCTTCGCCTCGAACGGCTACGGCGAGCATTCGCCGGGGCAGTACAGCCTCGTTGCCTGCCTCGTCAGCGAGGTGGTGATGACCGCTGTGTTCCTGTTCATCATCATGGGCTCGACCCACGGCAAGGCCCCCGCCGGCTTCGCGCCGCTGGCGATCGGCCTGACGCTGACCATGATCCACCTCGTCAGCATCCCGGTGACCAACACCTCGGTCAATCCGGCGCGCAGCACCGGGCCGGCGCTGTTCGTCGGCGGCTGGGCGCTCCAGCAGCTGTGGCTGTTCTGGATCGCGCCGCTGGTCGGCGGCGTGCTGGGCGGTGTGCTCTATCGCTGGCTGAGCCCGGACGAGCCAGCCGGCATCGTCGAAGGCAACAAGAGCTGACGCGCCGCGCGCGATCGCTGGCGATGGTGGTCGCGGCGCTGGCCGCGGCCACCCTGTCGCGCGCGGATGCCGCCTCGGATATGGCGGCCTGCGCCGACGAGCGGGTGAAGACCGCGATGCTTCCGGCCCCTGCGCTCGCCGCCGCCGAGGCCGCGTGCGGCCGGGTTCTGGCCGGCGGAGCGGCGGGCGCGGACCGCCAGAAGGCCGCGTTCTTTCGCGGCCTGATGCGCTTCCTGCAAGTGGTCCAGAGCGGCATGGCGCAAGGCGTCGGCAAGGACGGCGCGCCCGCCTACGCGCCGCCGACGCTGGCGCAGCTTCGCGACGCGCTGGCCGATGTCGAGACCGCAGCCGGCCTCGACGGCCCGATGAAAGGCGACGCGCTGGCGCTGCGCGTCACCATCAGCCAGGTGCTTGGCGATTCCGCGACCGCGAAGAAGGATATCGACAAGGCGATCGCGGCGTCGCCGCGCTCCGCCACGCCCTATGTCCAGCGCGCGCTGGAGCACGAGCGCGCCGGCGACGCCGCCGCGGCGCTGGCCGATCTCGACCGCGCGCTCGCCATCGATCCCGCCGCCGGCACGGCGCTGGCGGCGCGCGGCAGCCTGCTGCGGCGGCTGGGCCTCTTGGTGCGGGCGCGCGCGGACTTCGCCGCCGCCGCGGCGCTGGGGCCGCCGTTCCGCCGGCTGGCGCTGATCCACAAGTCCGGCGTCGAGTTGCGCGCAGGCGACCTCAAGGCCGCCTATGACGATCTCATCGCCGCCGCGCGCGAGAGCGGCGACATGGCCGCGGCCGAGGCGACGGCGACGAACGCGGACCTTCTGGTGCGCGCCGGCGATCTGGCGCTCGACAAGCTGAAAGATCCGTCCGCCGCCGAAAAGCACTATCGCGATGCCGAGCGGCTCGTCGCCCGCAACTGGAGCGCGGCGCTCGGCCTCGCCCGCGTCGCCGAAGCGCGCGGCGACCGCGCCGCGGCGGCAGCGATCTACAAGCGCATTCTGGCGGCGACGGAAGCGACGCCGAAACTCTACGAGCGGATGCTGGCCTCGTTCCGGCTCCGGCAGTTGACGACGCCGGTGAAGCGCACCGAGCGCGGCGCGTTCCGCAATGCCTTCGACATCGGCGTGACGGCGGGCAGGGGGTCGCCCGACGGTTTGAAGCGCGTCGCGCTGGTGATCGGGCAAGGCGACTATCGCAGGCTGGCGAGCCTGCCGAACCCGCCTCGCGACGCGGCGGTGATGGCCAACGCGCTGGCCGATATGGGGTTCGACACCGTCGAGATTGCCGAAAACCTCGATGCCGCCGACTTGCGCGGCGTCCCCGCCATCATCGCCGAAAAGGCGGCGCAGGCCGATGTCGCGCTGGTGTTCTATGCCGGCCACGGTGTCGAGGCGGCCGGCGTCAACTACCTGATCCCGGTCGATGCCGCGCCGGAAAGCGACCGCGACCTCAAGGCCGGCGCGCTGGCGCTGGCCGATCTCACCGCCGCCGCGGCCAGGGCGAAGCGCGGCGCGCTGGTGATCGTCGATGCCTGCCGCGACGATCCGTTCGCGGAGGCGCGCGCGGTGGCGGCGTCCCGCGCCGCCGGCGCGCAGCAGAGGGAAGCGCCGCCGCGATTGCATTCCGGTCTGGCGACCACGGCGGCGGTCGCGCCCAACAGCGTGGTGCTGTATTCGACCGCCCCCGGCGAAGTCGCGCTCGACGGCGAGGGGCTCGACAGTCCGTTCGTGCGCGCGCTGCTCGAAACGCTGGCGACGCCGAACCAGCCGTTCGAGGCGGTGGTGCGCGACACCACGGCGGGCGTCATCGCGAAGACCAACGGCCAGCAGAAGCCGGCCGCCTACGGCACCGCGCCGGCGATCGCGCTGCTGCCGCCGGCGATCGCGCGCTGACCCGCCGCCCTCGTCATTCGGCGTCGGGCTGGCGCTCCGGCGCGGCGGCGGCGAACGCGGGCTCGGCCTGCGCGGTCGCCTCCGCCCGCAACAGCCGCGGATAGGGCGCGAGATCGACGCCGAAGCGCCGGGCGTTATAGAGTTGCGGCACCAGACAGATATCGGCCAGCGTCGGCGTCGTACCGAAGCAGAACGGCCCGGCCTCGTCGGCGAGCAGCGCCTCGCAGGCGTTGAAACCTTCGCTGATCGCCCACGCGGCCCAGCCGGTCACCTGATCCTCAGGCAGGCCGAGGTCCCGCAGCCGCGCCAGCACTTTCAGATTCTGCACCGGATGGATATCGCAGGCGATCGCTTGCGCGAAGCCGCGTACCCGCGCGCGGCGCACCGGATCGGCCGGCAGCAGCGGCGGCTGCGGATGCGTCTCGTCGAGCCATTCGATGATCGCCAGCGACTGCGTCAGCGTCACGCCGTCGTCGAGCGTCAGCGCCGGCACGAACCCCTGCGGGTTGAGCCGGAGATAGTCCGCCGCACGCTGCTCGCCCTTGCGCAGGTGATGCGCCGTGTGATCGACCGCGACGCCCTTGAGGTTGAGTGCGATCCGCACCCGCCATGACGCGGAACTGCGATAATAGCCGTGAAGCTGCAAGACGACCTCCCTCTGCGACGTTGCGCGGACGGCGCGCGACGTTACACCGCGATCATGCGCTTGCCGCGATTTTCACCGGCGAGCAGCCCGATCAGCGCCTGCGGCGTGTTCTCTAGGCCGGCGATGACGTCTTCATGCACCTTCAACTGTCCGGCTTTGACCCACGCTTGCAGGTCGGCCAGCGCCTGATCGCGCTGATCCATGTAGTCCATGACGATGAAGCCCTGCATGGTGAGACGTTTGACCACGATGGTGCCGGGCACGCCGCGCGGTCCGCTGGCGGACGGCACGCCGTCATATTGCGAGACCGCGCCGCAGCAGGCGATGCGGCCGTAGAGGTTCATCCGCGGCAGGCAGGCTTCCAGGATGTCGCCGCCGACATTGTCGAAATAGACATCGATGCCGTTTGGCGTGGCGGCTTTCAGGTCCTTGTAGAGATTGCCGCCCTTGTAATCGACGGCGGCGTCGAAGCCGAGTTCGGAGGTCAGCCATTGGCATTTCTGCGCGCCGCCGGCGATGCCGACCGCGCGGCAGCCCTTGATCTTCGCGATCTGCCCGACCATCGAGCCGACCGAGCCCGCCGCCGCCGACACCACAACGGTCTCGCCGGCCTTGGGCTTGCCGACATGCAGCAGGCCGAAATAGGCGGTGAGCCCGGCGATGCCGTAGACGCTGAGCAGGTGCGTCAGCGGTTCGATGCGCGGCATCTTGTCAAGATGCTTTGCAGGGACGGCGGCGAACTCCTGCCAACCGGTGTCGCCGAACACGATATCGCCCGGCGCGAAGCCCGGTGCCTTTGATTCAACCACTTCGGCGATGGCGCCGCCGGCCATCACCGTGTTGGCCTCCACCGCCGAGCGGTAGGTCGCGCCGTGCATCCACGCGCGGTTGGCGGCGTCGAGCGAGATGTAGCGCACGCGCAGCAGCACGTCGCCGTCTTTCGGCTCGGGCATGTCGCCTTCGACCATGCGGAAATGCGTCGTCGCCAGCTTGCCGCCGGGCTTTTCGACCAGCAGGATCTGGCGGTTGCGACCGTTCGGCATGGCGTGGTTCTCCGGTGTTGGCGTTGCGATGTCGGGCAAGGCTAGTCGGCGGGCGCGCAGGCGACAACAACAATTGTCGCGCGCGCCGCATTCAGAGGCTGACCGAAAGTCGCTTTAGGCGGCTGAACGTGCAACACGAAAACCGTCATATTCCGCGAAGGCGGAGTATCCAGTACGCCGTGCAAGCGCAGATTTCCCCCGCGCCGCGTTTTTGCTCAGACGCTCAGAAGAAGGCGAGGTCCTGCGGGCGGCCGCCGCGCGCGGCGGTGGCGTATTCGATCGCCAGAAACAGGCCGCCGGCGACGAAGATTTTCCGTCCGAGCGTGGCGGCCAACTCGGTGCTCAGCGTCATCGCGTCCTCGACGCTTGGTGCGAGATGCACGCTCGCGGCCGGATTGGCGCGGCGCGCGGCGGCGGCGATTGTCTCGGCCGGCGCGCCCTTGTGATGGGCAGTGGTCGCGACGATGGTGTCGAACGCCGGAGCCAGCCGCGCGACGATCTCGTCGGCGCTCTTGTCGTGTGAGACGCCGGTCACCAGCAGCCAGCCGTCCGCACCGTGGGTCTTGTGCAGGCCGTCGAGCGCGCGCGCGATGCCGTCCGGGGTGTGGCCGACGTCGATCACGGTCAGCGGGTCGCGGCGGATGGCTTCGAGCCGCCCCGGCCAGCGCGTTCCGGCGAGGCCCTGACGGATCGCTTGCTCCAGCGCGTCGTCATCGCGTGCGATGTGACTTTGCGCGGCCCAGCGCAGGAACAGGCTCGCGGCGATGGCCGCGTTGTTGATCTGGAACGCGCCGGACAGGCCGATGACAAGATCGCACAGGTGATGGCGCTCGAATCGCAGGTCGAAGCGCCCGCCGTCGGCCAGGGTCGCCTCATGATCGATGGCGATCTCGTCGCGCACGAACAGGCTTTCGACGTTGCGGCTGCGGTTGTAGGCCAACAGATGATCGCGCAGCGGCCGGCAATTCTCGCCGTAGATGACGCTGCCGCCGGCCGCGCAGGCGTCGCTCTTGTCGGCGGCGATGAATTCCAGCGAGTTGCCGAGCAGGCTGACGTGCTCGAAGTCCACCGAGGCGACGCAGGTCGCGGTCGCGCCCACCAGCCGCACCGGATCGTAGCGGCCGCCGATGCCGGCCTCGAACACCATGAAAGCGCAGTCCTCCTCCTGAAAATAAAGGCAGGCCAGCACGAACTGCGCCTCGAACGCCCCGAAGCGCTCGCCGCGTTGCCGCGCCACCCTGGCGATGGCGGCGCTTACTTGCGCCGTCAGCGCGGCGAGGCGCGCGTCGTCGATGGCGACGCCGTCGATGCGAAAACGCTCGTTGAAGCGGTAGAGATGCGGCGAGGTGAACAGCCCGCTACGCAGGCCGGCCGCCTGCCCGATGCCGGCGCAGAACGCCGCGGTGCTGCCCTTGCCGTTGGAGCCGGCGACGACCACCGCGCGGCGGCGCAGGCGCTCGCGGTCGATGCCGAGTTCGTCCAGCAGCGCGGAGAGCCGCGCGAGACAGACGCCGTCGCCGTATTTGGGCAGATCAAACATGCAGGAGGCCGATCGATGTGAAGGCGTGGCGCCAGATGCGCAGGATCAGGTCGTCGCGGCCGCTGTCCTCAAGAAAGCGGATCGAGGGATTGGCGTTGATCTCGATCACCGCCATGGCGTCCGGGTCGCCGTCGATATCGGTGAACAGGTCCACCGCGGCGGCGCGCAGGCCGAGCGCCGCCACCGCGCGCCGCGCCAGCGTCAGCGCCGCGTCGTGACGGGGCGGGGCGGCGAACGCCATGGCGCCGCCGGCGCTGCGGTTCATCCGCCCCGGCAGATCGAAGCGCTCGCCCGCCGCGAGAACGCGGTCGCCGTCGCGCGCCGCGCCGCCGCCCGACAGGCCGTGCGCGTCCAGCGCGCGGTCGTGGTCGGCGATCAGCGCGCGCAGCGGGCGCACCCCGTCGCCGGTGACATAAGGCGGAGACTTGCGCGCGACATAGACCACCTCGGTGTCGAGCAGGAAGACGCGGTATTCGTCGCCCTGCACGAACGGCTGGATCAGGATCGCGTCGTAGAACGCGGCGACCTCGTCCATGTAGGCGGCCAGCGCATCGGCGTCGTCGAGCGGCCTTGCGAAATCGCCGCGCGAGCCGTTCAGCGGCTTGGCGAAGGCTCGCCCGCCGAGCTTTTCGAAATACGCAATCGCATCAGTGCGCTCGTGTCCGGGGGGCCGGTGCGCCCGGTAGCGTGCGTGCAGGAAGAAATACTGGCCGGACAGCGTGGCGAGGCCGGCGCGTTCGAGGATGCGCGCGGTGAAGTATTTGTCGTTGGCGAGCGTCGCGGCGGTTGAGTCGTTCTGCGGATAGGCCGAGCAGCGGCCGCCGCCGAAGCAATGGCTGGCGGTGGCGGAGGCGACCCGGAACACCAGCCCGGTGTCGCCGTCAAGCGGTTCGAACCGCAATTTGAGGCGCTCGCAGGCGAATTCGGCATGGATCGCGTGATCGGGATAGAAAGCCGGCTTCGAGCGCCGGAGATCTTGAAGGCTTCGCATGAAACGGCGGCGGCGTGGCGAGAGGGTGCGCGCGCCCTGCGCGAGCGCCGCAGGGGAGCGGGCCGGACGGTTCGGCCGGCATACCAGCTTACCGGATGGCGCGACTTTGATCCATGGTCCGCGTCTCGCTATCAAGGTTGTCATCGAGGGGCGTTATCCGGAAGATGACGGCGTCGTCGGCCGCGCCGTGCCGCCGCCCCCGCCGCCGGAGGATTTCATGCAGACCCTGATGCTTCCGTTCGCGCCGCGCTTCATCGTGCTCACGATCTGCGGCGTGGTCACCCTGCTGCTGATCGGGCTGGCGCTGGCCGATCCCTCGATCCTCAATCTGGTGGCGATCCCGGTCCTGATCTTCGGCGGCCTGACGCTGCTCGGCGTCCGCGATCTGTTGCAGAAGGACCATGCGGTGCTGCGCAACTATCCGATCTCGGCGCACCTGCGGTTTCTGCTGGAGGAAATCCGCCCCGAGATGCGCCAGTACTTCTTCGAGAGCGAGAAGGACGGCGTGCCGTTCAGCCGCGACACCCGCGCGGTGGTCTATCAGCGCGCCAAGATCGCGCTCGACAAGCGGCCGTTCGGCACCCAGGAAAACGTCTACGCCGACGGCTACGAGTGGATGCACCATTCCATCGCGCCGAAGCCGCGCGCTCCTGAGAAATTCCGCATCACCGTCGGCGGGCCGGACTGCGCCAGACCCTATTCGGCCTCGGTGTTCAACATCTCGGCGATGAGTTTCGGCGCGCTCAGCCCCAACGCCATCCGCGCGCTGAACGCCGGCGCCAAAAAGGGCGGCTTCGCCCACGACACCGGCGAGGGCGGCGTCAGTCCCTATCATCAGGAGAACGGCGGCGACCTGATCTGGGAGATCGGCTCGGGTTATTTCGGCTGCCGCAACCGCGACGGTTCGTTCAACCCGGACGCCTTCGCGCGCGTCGCGGCGCTCGACCAGATCAAGATGGTCGAATTGAAAATCAGCCAGGGCGCCAAGCCCGGCCACGGCGGCGTGCTGCCCGCCGCCAAGATTTCCGAGGAGATTTCACGCATCCGCGGCGTGGCGATGGGCGAGGACTGCATCTCGCCGCCCGCCCATTCGGCGTTCACCACGCCGCTGGAAATGATGATGTTCATCGGCGAGATGCGCCGGCTCTCCGGCGGCAAGCCGGTCGGCTTCAAGCTGTGCGTCGGCCATCGCTGGGAGTTTCTGGCGATCTGCAAGGCGATGCTGCAAACCGGCATCTACCCCGATTTCATCGTGGTCGACGGCAAGGAGGGCGGCACCGGGGCCGCGCCGCTGGAATTCATGGACCACCTCGGGATGCCGATGCGCGAGGGCGTCAATTTCGTCCACAACGCGCTGGTCGGGCTGAACATCCGCGACCGCATCAAGATCGGCGCCGCCGGCAAGATCGCCACCGCCTTCGACATCGCGCGCGCGATGGCGCTCGGCGCCGACTGGTGCAATTCGGCGCGCGGCTTCATGTTCGCGCTCGGCTGCATCCAGTCGTTGAGTTGCCACACCGACCGCTGCCCGACCGGCGTCGCGACGCAGGACCCGACCCGCAACCGCGCGCTGGTGGTGCCGCACAAGCTGGAGCGGGTCTGCAACTATCACGACGCGACCCTGCACGCGCTGTCGGAACTGATCGCCGCTGCTGGGCTGACGCATCCGCGCGAGATCCGGCCGGTGCATCTGTCGCACCGCCTGACCAGCACGCAGGTCACCTCGTTCGCGCGGCTCTATCCGCATCTGCGGCCGGGTGAACTGTTGGAGGGCACTGACAATCCGCGCTACGCCGAGGCGTGGGCGGAAGCACGCGCGGAAACCTTCGCGCCGGCGATTTAGATGGGATCGGCTTTCACCGCCACCATGTCCCGGGCGCGGCGCAGCGTGTAACGCTGCGTCGCAGAACCGGGACCGTCTCAAACACCGTCGTTGGAACGGCCCCGGCTCTGCGGAGCGGCATTTCATGCCGCGCCGCGTCCGGGGCACGGAGAGCCAGAGCCATTCGACAGCCTGCTAAAACTCGCCGTGCAGGCGGCCGGAGAAGATCGACACCGGGCCGCGGTCGGCGTTGTAGGCCGGGTTGACGATGAACTGATAGTCGGCGGTGAACGTCAGCCACTTGTTGAGCGCGACGGCGTAATAGGCTTCCAGAATCCGCTCGTGCCGATAATTGAGGGCGCCGTCGCCGATCTGGATGCCGAGCCCGCCGGCGGCGATGAAGTCGCGATGATCCTTTGACAGCGCGTTGATCGCGCCGCCGATGCCGATCACGTCGTCGGGGCGGCCCCAGCGCGTGCCCTTGATGGACGCGCCGAGCGCCAGGCTGGCGTCGATGTCGGTGAAGGCCACGATCTCGGTCTTGCCGTCATTCCAGCTCCAGCGCCCGAACACGCCGATGTCGTCGCTCAGCGCCTGTTCGAGGTTGATGGCGTAGCCGTATTTGATGCGGCCGGTACGGGTTCGCGCGAGGTCGAGATTAAACGCCGGATTGTCCAGCGTCTCGCGGTAGCTGCCGGCATAGGCGCTGTTGAGCCAGCCGAGCGCGCGCAGCCGGCCGGGCTGCCCCAGCAGCGAATAGCGCCTTTCCACCTCGACCACATACTCGCCGCGCCGCAACAGGCGCATGTCGAAGGCGTTGGAATTGGCCTCGGCGCTCACCAGGAAATAGCCGGCGCGCAGCGCCCAGTGCTTCTGATTGAGTTCGGCGGTGGCGCCGTAGGTCAGGCCGCCCCGGTCGGCGGCGTAGTCGAACGCGCCCGGCGCCCACAGCGCCCAGTTCATGAAATCGCGCCTGGGGTCCTTGGCGTAGGCGTTGCCGTCGAACACGTCGGTGACGGCGAACTTGCCGAGTTGCAAGGTGAGGCGCGAGACGTCGGCCTTGCCCGCAAGCTGCAACGGGCCGCTGTCGAGCGTCTCCTGCGCGCCGCCGAAGCCGATGGTCTGCCGCACGAACAGCCGCGCGGTGTTGTAGTGCGGATAGGGGAAGCTCGCCTTCTGCGCCTCGCCGCTGGGGAATCCGGCGACGCCGTTGGTGTCGCTGAGGCCGAAGCCTTGCAGCAGTTCGGGGTTGAAATAGACCTCGCCACCCTCCCACAGCCGCGCGTTGAGAAACAGGCTGCCGCTCCACGTCGCTTTCGCCTGCGCCTGCGGCGTCAGGCTGTTCGGCCCGGAATAGAACGCGCGGAAGGCCGGATAGCCTTGTCCCAGATAGGTGGTCTGGCCGTGAATCTCCCAGGGCTCCGGGCCCGGTGTGATCTGGCCGGGTATGGCGGTCGTCGGTGTCGGCGGCGGGTCGGCCGCCCGCGCCGCGCCAGTCCATAACGCGCCGGCGTGCGCGCCCAGCAAGGCGGCGATCATCAAGGCCGGCTTCATGGTGCTGTCGCTGTCACGATGCGATGCCGTCGCGATGGTTCGATGGGTCGCGGGACTATCCGGTCTGCGGGACTAATATTGCAACTCATTCGCAATTGTAATGGGGAGGCCCAAGCATGTCCGTCTTTGCCACCGCCATGTGACAGCCGTGCAACGGTCGCCATCGCCGAAATGACGGCGATCCTTTCGGGCTCAGATCCGGTCG
Organism: Bradyrhizobiaceae bacterium; assembly: GCA_044463945.1. Taxonomy (GTDB): domain Bacteria; phylum Pseudomonadota; class Alphaproteobacteria; order Rhizobiales; family Xanthobacteraceae; genus 62-47. The sequence continues at coordinate 50,610 of JBIQLW010000023.1, forward strand.
GTGAAGGCGGCGGCGGGATCGAACCGGTCGATATCGGCCAAGAGTTCGCAGAAGGCGCGCGCGCCGTGGTCGATCAGTTGCCGGCCCTTGTCGGCGCTGGCGGCGGTGGCGTCGCCGGCCGCGCCGCTCGGGTGCAGGTCCTGCGCCTGCCAGGCGAACGGGGCCGGGCGGGCGGCGCTGAGCCGGCGATAGTCGTTCTCCATCGCCACCGTGCGCGGGGTGAAATCCGCGATTTCGCCGGCGCGCACCAGATCGGGCCGCGCCGCCAGCATGATCGCCGTCTCGACCGCGCCGCCATGGACGCCGTGGCGGATTTCCTCCGCGCCGAACATCCCGTCCGGCACGCCGAAGCGGTTCCACGCGGTGGTGACCGCCAGCATCCCGAGGCGGGCGCGCAGGTCCTGCGCCACCAGACTCATCGCCGCGCTGTTGCCGCCGTGGCTCGACACCATCACCAGCTTGCGGACGCCCGCGCGCGCGATGCTGTCGCCGAGCGCCGTCCAGCTTCGGATCGCGACCTCGGGCGGCAGCGTCAGCGTGCCGGGAAAGGCGAGGTGCTCGGTCGAGATGCCGACCGCCTGCACCGGCAGGAACACCGCCGGGCAATCGTCCGGCAACAGCTCGCGGACCCGCGCCAGATAGGCTTGCGCGATCATCGCGTCGGTGCCGAGCGGCAGATGCGGGCCGTGCTGCTCGATCGCCGCCAGCGGCAGCACCGCGATCCAGCGCGACGTGTCGCCGTGACCGATGTCGGGCCAGTGGATGTCGTGCCAGTCGCGGGGCGGTCGGATTGCGGTCATCGGACGGGGCTCTCGGATCGATCAGGAACGTGTCCTGCTACCATGGGCCAGAATTGGCGACGGAGTTCAATCGGCTTTTAACGAACCGGGCCTGCGCCGCGCAGGGCCGTCCTTTTCATCGCAATCGAAAAAGCGCTATAGCGTAGGGCGTTCAGGTTGCGCCGCCGTGGATCGCGAAGGCCCTCCCTTGCCGGGAGAGGCGAGGGCGCCGCCCGCGCGCCGCGAAAGGAAAAGCTGATGACGACCGCCGCCTCGGACAAGATCGACCTCCTGATTTACGGACCGGTCAAGCCGGTTGTCGAGAACGGGTTCTCCGAGCGGTTCGAGCGCCACAAGTGCGAGACGGCGGACGATCTCGACCGCCTCGCGCCTGAGGTCATGCAGCGCATTCGCGGCATCGCCATCACCGGGCTCAGGCCGGCGCGCGAAGCGGTGCTGTCGCGCTTTCCGAAACTGGAGATCGTGTCGAGCTTCGGGGTCGGCTACGATCACGTCGATGCCGCTTACGCCCGCGACCACGGCATCGTCGTCACCAACACCCCGGACGTCCTGACCGAGGAGGTCGCCGACACCGCGATCGGGCTTCTGATCGCCACTTTGCGCGAGTTCATCAAGGCCGACCGCTACGTCCGCTCCGGGCTGTGGACCACCCAGGACTATCCGCTCACCGTCGGCTCGCTGCGCGACCGCAAGGTCGGCATGGTCGGCATGGGCCGCATCGGGCAGGCGATCGCGCGGCGGCTGGACGCGGCCAAGGTGCCGGTGGTCTATCATTCGCGCAACCCCGCGGCGGGCGTCTCATACCAGCACTATCCGAAGCTCCTGGACATGGCCAAGGCAGTCGATACGCTGATCGTCATCACGCCGGGCGGCGCGGCCACCGCCAACCTCATCAACGCCGAGGTGATGAAGGAACTGGGGCCGCGCGGCGTCATCGTCAATCTGGCGCGCGGCACCGTGATCGACGAGCCGGCGCTGATCGCGGCGCTGAAATCCGGCACCATCCTCGCCGCCGGGCTCGACGTGTTCGCGAAAGAGCCGCAGGTGCCCGACGAACTCAAGGCGATGCAGAACGTCGTGCTGCTGCCGCATGTCGGCTCGGCCTCGCTGGTGACGCGCAACGCCATGGACCAGCTCGTGGTCGATAACCTCAAGGCGTGGTTCTCCGGCAAGCCGCCGTTGACGCCGGTCGCCGAAACCCCGGTGAAGGACAGATAGTGCGCGCGGCGGCGTGGTGCCGGATCGTGGCGCTGACGGCGGTGGCGCTCGCCGCCGCCGGCCCGCCGTCGCGGGCGCAGACCGCCGCCGATAATCTCAAGAAAGACATGATCGGCCAGTGGGAACTGTCCACCGCCGAGCGCGGCAAGACCTGCGTCGTCACGCTCAAGGCCGACGCCGTCCCCCAGGGCGGCATGAAGCTGGAGCTTGAGCCCGGCTGCGCAGCGGCGCTGCCGTTCACGCAAGGCATCGTGGCGTGGAGCGTCAGGGGGCTCGACATCGTCCGCCTGCAAGATGCCGCCGGGCAGTCGGTAATCGATCTCACCGAGGTCGAGAGCGGCATTCTCGAAGGCCGCCGCACCGGCGAGGGCATCTACCTGTTGCAGAATCTGGCGGCGGCGCGGGCGCAGGCGCGCTCGATGGATCAGATGATCGGCAACTGGGCGATGGTGCGCGGGTCAGGTACGGTGATCTGCAACCTGACGCTGACCAACACCGAGGCCGGCGGCGACAACTTCGCGGTGTTTCTCAAGCCGCGCTGCGACGCCGCCGTCGCCGCCTTCGCGCCGACGCTGTGGCGGCTGGAACGCGGCGAGATGCTGCTGATGTCGACCCGCGGCGAGACGTGGCGCTTCGAGGCCGACGACAACGCGCAATGGCGGCGCCTGCCCGACAGCGCCGACCCGCTGTTCATGGTGCGGCAGTAGCGGGCCCCGTAAATCGCGTTGTCCTGCGTTGTTGACTGGAAACGAGGCGTCATCGTCCGCCTTCGCGGAGTATGACGCCTTTCGTGTTGCGTTTGTCCAGAACGACTTTCCGCCCGGTGCGCCTTATGCCGCGTTGAGCGGCGGCACCGGCAGCGCGGTGACCGACTTGATCTTCTCCATGGCGAAGCGCGAGGTGACGTTCTTCAGCGACACCGCGCTGATGAGCTTCTTGTAGAACACGTCGTAGCTCTGCATGTCGGCGGTGACGACGCGCAGCATGTAATCGACGTCGCCGGCCATGCGGTAGAACTCGATCACCTCGGGCATGGCGCTGACCGCCTCGGCGAAGGTCTTCAGCCAGGCGTCGGAGTGGTCGCCGCTCTCCACCGAGACGAACACGGTGATGCCCAGCCCGATCTTGTTCTGATCGACCAGCGCGACGCGGCGGGTGATGACGCCGTCGGCCTCAAGGCGCTGGATGCGCTTCCAGCACGGCGTCGAGGACAGTCCGACGCGGTCGCCGATTTCGGCCACCGACAGCGAGGCGTCGTCCTGAAGCACGGTGAGGATCTTGCGGTCGATGGCGTCGAGCCGGCGGCCGGATTCCGGTGCGGGGGCGGCGAGATCTGTCATGAGAAGACGATTTTTCCATATGAGAGCCGGATCGCCCTCATATAGAGGAAATTCTTCTCAGGCAAGCCCTATCTCAACCGGATTCAGCCTTGGTTCGCGTGCTTGGCCAAAAACGCTTCAACCTCAGCGCGTTGCGGGCAGGCGAAGGCGCCGCCGAAGCGGGTGCATTTGAGCGCGGCGGCGGCCGAGGCGAAGCGCAGCGCCGCTTCGATGTCGCGGTCCTCGGTGATCGCCACCGCGAAGGCGCCGTGGAAGATGTCGCCGGCCCCCAGCGTCTCGACGGTGTGGACCGGGAACGCCGCCGTCTCGCGCACCGCGCCGTCGGCGTCGAGCCACATCGTGCCCTGCGGGCCGCGCGTCGCGGCGACGAAGGCGGGGGTCAGCGCCGCCACCTTGCGCAGCGCCGTGGCGTGGTCGTCGCTTCCGGCCGTCTGCCGCAGCGCCTCGCTGGAAAAGATCAGGTGCGAGGAGGCGACCAGCAGGCCCTCGCTCAGCGACATCGCGCCGTCGACGTCCACCACCACCGGAAGGCCCCTTCGGCGGGCCTCGGCGCACAGGTCGGTGGCGAAGGCGGCGCAGCGGCCCTCGATCAGCACCGCGCTGCAATCCGCGAGCAGCGTGTCGGTGTCCGGCAGCCGCACCTCCCACAGCCCGGGATCGCGGAAGGTGACGATGGAGCGCTCGCCGCTCGGATCGATCATCACGGCGGAAATCGGCGTCACCAGTCCGGGGAGATGGACGAGGTGGCGGCCCTCGATGCCTTCCTGCGCCAATTGGTCGAAGATGACGCGCGCCGAGGTTTCACCGGCGTCGCCCATCGCGCCGGTGAGCGATGCGCGGCCGCCGAGCCGCGCGATGCCGATCGCGGCGTTGAGCGCGTTGCCGCCGGCGATTTCCTTGAACTGGCTGGCCGCCACCTTGGCGCCGCGCGCCGGTATCGCCTCGATGCGGAAGGCGAGGTCGCGCACCGGCATCCCGATGCAGAGAATCAGCGGCCGGTCGGATGTCGCGGTGGTATCGGTCATGTCTGGCCTCGGTTGCCGGGGCGTGGTCCGCTTCGCGGCTATTCGCCGCCTTGCAGCCAGCGCCCCACCAGATGATGGGCGATGGCGAACGGGTGCGGCCCGCTCAGGCCGTCCGGATGCGTCCGCGCCAGCATCTGCGTGGCCTCGGCGCGCGGGAACCAGCGCACGTCCTCCAGTTCGGTGCGGTCGATGACGATATCGCGCGTCAGCGCCTGCGCGGTGCAGCCGATCATCAGCGACGACGGATAGGGCCACGGCTGCGTCATGTAATAGCGCACGTTGTCGCAGCGGATGCCGGACTCCTCCATCACCTCGCGCCGCACCGCGTCCTCGATGGTTTCCGCCGCCTCGACGAAGCCGGCGAGGCACGACCACATGCCGGTCGGGAACTGCTTCTGGCGGCCGAGCAGGCAGTCGTCGCCGGAGGTGACCAGCATGATGACCACCGGATCGGTGCGCGGGAAGTGCTCGGCCTTGCAGCTCGGGCAGTCGCGCCGCCAGCCGCCTTGCGCGGCGCGGGTCCGCGCGCCGCAATTGGCGCAATAGCCGTGGCGGCGGTGCCAGTTGACCATGGATTTCGCCATCGCCACGGCGGACAGTTCCTCCGGCGGGATCGCGCCCTGCATCGCCATGCCGCGCAGTTCCGCCACCGTGACGTCGGCGCGGTTGACCAGCTTTTCGGCGGCGTCGTCGGCGATGCCCATGCCGAACACCGGCGCGCCGTCGCGCAGGCCCAGGAAGATGGTGCCGGGATTGGCGCCGAGTTTGTGTGCCTCGTCGAGGCTGAGCAGCGCGCGCACGCCGCCGTCCTCGCGCGCCACCACCAGCGAATCGCGGATGACGACATAGGCGCGGGCGTCGCGCTGCGTCTCCATCGCCATCAGCTTGGCGTCGTCGGTGCGCAGGTGCGCGGCGCGGTCGAGCACGTTGGCGACGAAACCCGGCTGGCCGAGCGGAAACGGGTGGTTGGTGTCTTGTGTCGTCATGAATCGTTCGGGCCGGATGTTGCAAACGGAATCTCGCGCCGCAGCGCCGCGATCACCTCGTTCACGTCGCGCGCCTCGTAAGGCCTGGCCGGCACGACGCCCCACACCGGGCGCGGCCATGCGGCATCGTTGCGGCGGCGGGCGATGACGTGGACGTGCAGTTGCGGCACGGCGTTGCCGAGCGCCGCGACATTGAGCTTGTCGCAGCCGGTCGCCGCCCGCAGCGCGCGCGAGGCTTGCGCGATCTCGGTCATCAGCCGCGCCGCGTCGGCCTCGTTGAGGTCGATGATCTCCACCATGTCGGCGCGGCGCGGAACCAGCACCAGCCACGGATAATTGGCGTCGCGCGTCAGCAGCACCCGGCAGAGCGGCAGGTCGCCGACCGGCACGGTGTCGTTGGCGAGTTGCGGATGAAGCGACCAGGCGGCGGGCATCGGGATTCTCAAGCGGGCTTTTGAAAAACTCTCGGATGGGGCTTTCACCTCGTCCCGGGCGCGATGCAGCGCGAAACGCTGCGTCGCAGAACCGGGACCGTCGCAAACACCGTGGCTGGAACGGCCCCGGTTCCGCGCAGCGTCACTTCGTGCCGCAGCGCGCCCGGGGCGCGGAGCCATACTTTCGCAGAGTGCAGCCCGGCAAACAACCATCCCAAAGGCGCGTCCGGGTGGCTTGCTTTCCGGCGCTTTTGGCCCCAAATAGGCCCCGGGAGATTGGCGGTGGACGAGCCTCTCGCCAACCGGGTCAGGTCCGGAAGGAAGCAGCCCTAACGAGGTCCGGATCGGGTCGCTCGTCAGTCTCCTACCTTGCTTTTCGGGGCGCGTCGCATGTCGGGCGCGCCGTCGCTCCGCCGCTCCATTTCCAGCGGGATTGATGGCGGGCCGGCCCCGGACCATTCCGCAAAGCCGGCGCTTCGTAAACCAGACAGACTTGCGGATCGCTCGATGACCGACGCTGACACGCCCGCACCGCCGTCCGACGATCAGGGCGGCTTCGACCTCGGCGGCGCGGATGCGGCGGGCGGCAACGCTTATCGCGTGCTGGCGCGCAAATACCGCCCCACCAGTTTCGACAACCTGATCGGCCAGGAGGCGCTGGTCCGCACCGTCTCCAACGCCTTTGAGACGGGACGGATTCCGCAGGCCTGGATCCTGACCGGCGTGCGCGGCGTCGGAAAGACCACCACCGCGCGCATTCTGGCCCGCGCGCTGAACTACGAACTGGCCGACGGCTCTGTCGCCGGGCCCACGGTGCGGATGCCCTCGCTCGGCGTTCACTGTCAGGCGATCATGGAAAGCCGGCACATCGACGTGCTGGAGATGGACGCCGCCTCCCACACCGGCGTCGACGACGTGCGCCAGATCAACGACAGCGTACGCTACGCGCCCTCCAGCGCGCGCTACAAGGTCTACATCATCGACGAAGTCCACATGCTGTCCACGGCGGCGTTCAACGCCTTCCTGAAGACGCTGGAGGAGCCGCCGGCGCACGCCAAGTTCGTGTTCGCCACCACCGAAATCCGCAAGGTGCCGATCACGGTGCTGTCGCGCTGCCAGCGTTTCGATCTCAAGCGCGTCGAGGCCGACGTGCTGATGGCGCACCTTGCCAACATCGCTGAAATGGAGAAGGTCGAGGCCGAACCCGAGGCGCTGGGCATGATCGCCCGCGCCGCCGAGGGCTCGGTGCGCGATTCGCTGTCGCTGTTCGATCAGGCCATTGCCCACGCCGCCGGCCTGGTGCGCGCCGAGGACGTGCGGCGGATGCTGGGCCTCGCCGACCGCGGCCGCGTCATCGACCTGTTCGACGCGCTGGCGCGCGGCGACATCGTCGCCGCCTTCACCGAGTTTCGCGAGCAGTACGACACCGGCGCAGATCCGGTGGTGGTGCTCAGCGACCTCGCCGAGTTCGTCAATTTCGTCACGCGCGTGAAGATAGTCCCCGCCACCGCCGACAACGTGGTGTTCGGCGAGACCGAGCGGCGGCGCGCCCGCGAGTTCGCAACCAGTCTGTCGATGCGGGTGCTGTCGCGGATGTGGCAGATGCTGCTCAAGGGCATCAGTGAGGTGCAGAGCGCGACGCGCCCGGCCGCCGCGGCCGAGATGGTGCTGGTGCGTATCGCCTATGTCGCCGACCTGCCGACGCCGGACGAGGCGGTGCGGATGATCGCGGAAGGCGAGGGCGGCCCGGCGTCGTCCGCGGCGTCCGCGCCGCGCGGCGCGGCGGCGGGATCTGGCGCGAGCGCATCGATGACGTCGCCTGCGGCGATGCCGCGATCGGCCGCGCCGCGAACCGGCAACGAGGCGCAGGCGCGCGCGCCGATGCCGTCGCCGGTCGCCGCAGCCGCGCCGCCGGCGATCAAGGTCGCGAGCTTCCCCGATCTGGTGGCGCTCGCCGCCACCGCGCGCGACTTGCAGACCAAGGCGGCGCTGGAGGCCGATGTCCGGCTGGTGCGCTTCGAGGACGGACGGCTTGAGGTGGCGCTGGAGCGCACCGCCTCGCGCGCCCTGATCGGCGACCTCGGGCGCAAGCTGGAGCAATGGACCGGGCGGCGCTGGACGGTGATCGTCTCCAACGCCGAAGGCGAGCCGACGCTGCGCGAGCAGGCGATGGCCCAGCGCTCGGCGCGCGAGCGCAGCGCCGAGGCCGATCCGCGCGTGCGCGAGGTGCTGGCGCGCTTTCCCGGCGCGAAGATCGTCGAGGTCCGCCACCTCGCGCCCGAGCCGCCGGACGCCGATATCTCCGATGACGACGCCGTGGACGGGATCGACGGCGACGATGCGTAAACACCTCAATCAAAAGGATTAAGTCATGGCTGATTTTCTCGGCATGATGAAACAGGCCGCGCAACTGCAATCGAAGATGAAGGAGATGCAGGACGAACTCGATCGCGTCGAGGTCGAGGGGTTGTCCGGCGGCGGCATGGTGCGGGTGCGCATGACCGCCAAGATGGAGGTCAGGGGCATCAGCATCGATTCGTCGCTGATGAAGCCCGAGGAGCGCGAGATCGTCGAAGACCTCGTCGTCACCGCCTGCAACGACGCGCGCCGCAAGGCGGAGGCCGCGATGCAGGAGAAGATGCAGGCGCTGACCGGCGGGCTCGGCCTGCCGCCGGGGCTGGGCTTCAACTGACGCGGGTTTCAACGGACATGGGTTGCAACTGACATGGCTTCGGGCGTCGCCGGGCCGGAGATCGAGCGCCTGATCCAGCTTCTGGCGCGGCTGCCGGGGCTCGGGCCGCGCTCGGCGCGGCGCGCCGCGCTGCATCTCATCAAGAAGCGCGAGGCGCTGATGGCCCCGCTCACGGGTGCGTTGCAGACCGCGATGGAGCGCATCCAGGTCTGCAAGACCTGCGGCAATATCGACACCGTCAATCCCTGCACCATCTGCACCGACACGCGGCGCGATCCGGCGATCATCGTGGTGGTGGCCGACGTCGCCGACCTGTGGGCGCTGGAACGCGCCAGCGCCATCAACGGATTCTATCACGTGCTGGGCGGCACGCTGTCGCCGCTCGACGGCGTCGGTCCCGACGACCTCGCGATCGACGCGCTGGTGTCGCGCGCCCACGCGGCGGAGGTGAAGGAAGTCGTGCTGGCGCTCAACGCCACGGTCGATGGCCAGACCACCGCGCACTACATCACCGACCTGTTGCACGACGCCAATGTCAAGGTGACGCGGATGGCGCACGGCGTTCCGGTCGGCGGCGAACTCGACTATCTCGACGAGGGCACGCTGTCGGCGGCGATGCGCCAGCGCACGCTGTTCTGAGGGTTTCGACCGCAACACGAAAACCGTCATACCCGCGAAGGCGGGTATCCAGTATTTCGTATCGCAAGTCGATTTTCCTCACGCCCGCCCGGATTTACTGGATCGTCCGCCTTCGCGGACGATGACGCCTCGTTTCCGGTCGGACGTCAGACCAGCCGCTGTTGGGACGATGCGGCAGCGGACGCTGTTCTGAGAGTCCGCCGGAAAGTTACTCCTGAATCGCGTGCAACACGAAAACCGTCGTCCCCGCGCAGGCGGGGACCCAGTATTCCGTGTCGGGTCAAATTTCCCTCGCCCTCGCACCAGTTACTGGATCGTCCGCTTTCGCGGACGATGACGCCTCGTTTCCGGTCAGATGGCACAACGACGAAACCTACGCC
>JBIQLW010000024.1:0-58744 GCA_044463945.1 Bradyrhizobiaceae bacterium
TGCGGGGAACCGGTGTTGATTTTCCTGAGGTAGTCCACTTCCTCCGAGCGCACCACCTCGCAATCCCTGATCCTGATATTGAATCGGTCGTCGCGGGAGCGGCGTTACCGGTCGACGTTGACCACGGCGCCGGTGCGCGCGTCGATATCGACCTCCATGTAGCTTCCGGCGACGTCGTAGCCCTCGATCTGCCATTGGTTGCCCCACATGTTGGTGTTCGACACCGACACGAGGCCGATTCCGTTGGCGATATCGACGGCGGTCTGGAGCGGGATCGACGCCGCCTGATCGAACACCGGTGTTACGGGCGCGACCGTCGTTACCGTGCCCGATTCTTCATACGCGTCCGGTTGGTATGTGATATCGGCGGCCAGTGCCGGAGTGGCGAGGCCAAGCATGGCCAGCGCGACGGCGGGGGTCAGATAGCTTCGCATGATGGTTCTCCAAACTTGACGCCATGCAGCACCCCTCAGCGACGGGGCCGCGTTGCGGCAAGGAGAACGCGGGCCGGGAGGGGACGTTCCGGTGGTTCCGGAGGCCATTTCCGGGCCATTCCCCGGCAATCGCGTGACGGAAAAACCTTGGAGTCTGATTCAACCCAGTTAATCGGACTCTGGCTATTTCTTTTATTGGAGCATGATCTTGTCCGACCCGGAGGGGGCCGCGCAGCGCAAACCGGTTCCCACTTTTCGGGATCATGCTTCAGCGTTGCGAGAGCGCCGGCGGCGTCAGGCCGGGACGCGCGATCGGCTGGCTGCCGGGGATCGGGCGATGGCCGGCGACGCCCGCAGGGCCGCCATGCGCGGCGGCGGCGCGATGACGATGGATCGCCTGCGGCGCGCGCAGACCGGAGGCGGGGCGCGCCAGCGGCGCGACGCCGTAGTCGAGCGCGCCCGCTTGCTCCGGCATCGCAAAGATGCTTTGCGCCGGGACCGGCAGCGCCAGCGTGTTGTTGGCGGCGTGAAGCGCGGCATGAAACGGCGCGGCGGTTTGCAGCGGCATCGCCTCTGCGCTGCGGTCGAACTCCAGCAGTTTGCCGCCGTGGAGGTCGGACTCCGACAGCGCCGGGCCGGGCAGCGTGCCGGTGCTGACGAACAGGAATTTCGGCACCCGCGGCCAGTGCGCCATGGCGACGGTGGCGGCGGGCGGGTGCAGATACCATTCGCGCGGCTCGGTCGGCGTTCTCGGGCGGTCAGGCGTTGCCGGCACCACATGGACGATGCGATAGCCGCGCGCCTTCAGCGTTTGCAGGATGCGCGGCAGCGCCGCGACGGTGCGCGCCTGGATGTCGTGCAGCAGCAGGATGCCGCGCCCTTTCGCCTCGATCCGCGAGATTGCGTAGTTGTAGACCTGATCGGCGGAGATCGGCCGCCAGTCGTCGGCGGGAAAATCCGCGCTCCACGACTGGATGCCTTTCGACACCAGATAGTCCTCCATCACGTCGCCGCGCCGCAGGCCCGGCACCCGGAAGAACGGCGCAACCGCCGACGCATCGCCCAGCGCCTCGGCGGTGTGCCTGATGCCGTCGTCGATCTGCTGCCTGATGCGCTCCGGCGGCATCTTGTTGAAGTGCAGTGGATGGTCCTCGCTGTGGGTGCCGATGGTGTGTCCGGCGGCGCGGACCCGGCGCACGCCTTCGGGAAACTGATGCGCCATCCGCCCGATGATGAAGAACGTCGCCTTGACGCATTCGGAGGCGAGGATCTGCAACACCTGATTGCTGTGCGGCGGCAGCGGCCCGTCGTCGAAGGTCAGCACCACCTCGTGGTCCTTGAGCGGCAGCGTCTCCCGATACTGCATGGTGCCGATGCGCGGATGCTCCATCGGATCGACCACCAGCGTGCGCGAGGTGCCGAGCGCGTTCGGATTGGCGCAGACCGTAGCGGCTGCCTGCGCGGGCACCAGTCCCAGTCCCGCGCCCGCCGCGAGGCCGAGCGCGAGCGCCGCCGCGCGTCGCGCGCGGGGCTCGGACAGGGCGGACCTCGCGGCCATGGGAAAGGGGATCATCCGGATCGCTCTCGGGCGCTGATGTTAGTTCTGGCCGATGAACGGTGGCTTAATCGCCAGCGCCGCGGCCTTGCCGGCGGGCGGGACCCCGGCCGGCACGACGTGAACCACGCGATAACCGTGCTCGCGCAGATAGCGCAGGAACGCGGGCAACATTGCGGCGGTCTGGGCGCGCGGGTCGTGCAGCAGCAGGATGCCCTTGCGGATCGCTTCCAGCCGCCCGATCAGGAGCTGCAACTGTACCTCGGGCGTCATCGGCTCCCAGTCGCTGGCCCAGAAATCGGCGCCGAACACCGCATAGTGTTTCGACCGCAGGTAGTCGAGCAGTTCGGGCGTCGATTCGAAATAGGGGAAGCGGAAGAACGGCGCGGTCGCCGCCTGTCGCGGGCCGCCGGCGAGCGCCGCGTTGTCGGCGCTGATGCCGCGATCGATCTCCTCCCTGGCGGCGGCGAAGCCGATCCGCGCCAGATAGCGGTGCGACCAGCTATGATGGCCGAGCGTGTGCCCCTCGGCGGCGATCCGCCTGACCATCGCCGGCATCGCCTGCGCGCCCTTGCCGACCAGGAAGAACGTGGCGTGGACGCATTCGTCGCGCAGCGCTTTCAGCACGGCGGGCGTGGTCGCCGCCGGCCCGTCGTCGAAGGTCAGCACGATCTCCTTGTCATGGAGCGGCAGCGTTTGCGGAAAGCTTTTGGTGCCGACGTGCGGATATTGCGCGGGATCGACGGCGAGAATGCGCGCGGTGCCGAGCGTGCCGGGGCGCGGGCAGTCCGCCGCATACGTGCTGCCGCACGCAAGGAGCACGGCGAAAAAGGCTCCGACAGCCGTGAGCGCCGATGTCGTGGCGGACCGGAATGGCGGGCGACGGTATGCGATCATCTCGGGCTACTCGAAGCGCCGGCTACTCGACGCGCCATGGCGATGCCGGTTTCGCCGCGCGAGGCGTCGCGGGGTCAATACCGGCTGGCGCGCGCGCCCGATAGAGCCGCCTGCGAAAAAATCGCGGGCGCGGCGGATTTGCATCATTCATCGGGCCTTAACGCGACTCAGCGACGATGGCGGCGATCCAGGTGACGAGGATGAAGATGCGGCGGCTGCGGCTGAAGGCGGACGGACGGATTGTCGAACTGCGCGACGGCCGCGAAATCCCGCTGGCGCCGATGGCGGAGGCTGCTCATCCCGCCGCCGCTCCGGCGGCCGCCGTGCCGGAGGTGCGCGACCTGCGCCGCCGCGCGCAACTGACGCAGACCGAATTTGCCGCGCGGCTGGGCGTGCCCGTCGATACCATCCGCAACTGGGAACAGGGCAAGCGCCTGCCGCGCGGTCCCGCCCGTGCGCTGCTGACGGTGATCGCCCACGCGCCGGAAACCGCCTTCGCCGCTCTCGGCGGCCGCGTTGATTGAGCGCACCGGCGCTCAGTCCTGACGCGGCAGACCGAGCCGGTAGACGCCGCGAAAATCGGTCGGGTCGGCGATTTTGCCCTTGCGATAGATGACGAGCCGGCCGGCTTGCGCCAGGCTGACGGCCGCGCGCCGGATCGGCGCCAGCAGCGTGTGCCAGTCGTCGCCGGTGGCGATCGCGTGGGCGATCTCCGGCGCGCTCAGGGTCTTGCCGCCGGCGTGCGCCAGCACCTGGAGCAGGGCGTCTTCAAGCGTCGGCGTGGGTGAGGTCGAATCGGCCAGGGTCATGCGCTCTGCATTGCGCATTGGCGGCGGTGGCGCAAGCCGTGCTAACCGGGACGCGGGGGCGCTGCGACGCGATTAAAGGAGATTCACGGCAATGACGCTCAAGCTGGTGATCGGCAACAAGAACTACTCGTCGTGGTCGATGCGGCCATGGGTGGCGCTGAGAGCCGCCGGGATCGCGTTCGAGGAGATATTCATCCCGCTTTACACCGGTCCCGCGGACAAGCAACGCATCCTCGACGTCAGCAAATCCGGCAAGGTCCCGGCGCTGATCGACGGCGATCTGACGGTGTGGGATTCGCTGGCGATCATCGAATACGCGGCGGAACGCTTTCCCGAGGCGCGGCTCTGGCCCGAGGGGATCGCCGCGCGCGCCTATGCCCGGTCGATCTCGGCCGAGATGCACTCCGGATTCACCGCGCTGCGCAACGAGTGCGGCATGAATCTGCATCGGCCGGTGCGGGCGAAACCGCTGTCGGAAGCGGCGCGGGCCGATATCGCCCGTGTGCAGGAGATCTGGACCGACTGCCGGACGCGCCATGCGGCGGAGGGACCGTTTCTGTTCGGCGCGTTCAGCGCGGCCGATGCGATGTATGCGCCGGTGGTGCATCGCTTCCGCATCTACGCCATCGATGTCTCGCCGGTGGTGAGGGACTACATGACGGCGATGATGGCGCAGCCCGCGTTCGCGGAATGGACGGCGGCGGGCTTGGCCGAAACCATCGTCATCGACCGTTTCGAAGCCGATTGAGCGGCCGGGCGGCGCGGGCGCAGGTCGCTGGTACGCGAACGAATCGAGAGTTCCCGCGAACGATCCCCGCCGGCTTCCGAAATTTCGCTATATCCGATTGAAAATGCTTGGATAATTAGCTCTTTTTCAGGCTGCTTTCCGGCTGGTCAAAAGCGGCCTCTGCGTGCTATAAGACACCATCCTGTGATCGGCCGTGAATCCGGGGACGGTGGCGCCGGCCGATATTCTCATGCGTGATGGAGATGGCGTTGAAGCACAAGTATGCCGTTGGAGAGACAGTGTATTTTACGGCGAGCAATGTGGCGCGTCCGGCCGCCAGCGGAACCTACGAAGTGATCCGCCTGTTGCCCACCGACGGCGACGACTGTCAGTACCGCATCAAGAGTTCGACCGAGGCGTTCGAGCGCGTGGCCAAGGAGAGCCAGCTCGCGGTTTCCTGACCTCGTCCGTTCGCGATAGCGTCGCGCGGCGAAGCTGGCACCCGCAGGGAGCGCTGCCGGACGACGATTGCTCAAGACTGTCGCTTGCTCAAGACTGTCGCTGAAAGAGGCTGAACCTCGGACGTACTGACCTCGGACGCGCGTTGACCTCGGACACACGGATCTGGGACGCATGGATCTGGCCTGGACCAATTCGCTCGATCAGCTTTGGCGCTCGCCCATGGTGCCGATGTGGCTGACGCTGGCCGCAGCCGCCTTTTTCGCGCTGGTCTTTCTCATCATCGTGCTGCGCGCCGACCGCTCGGTGGCGAACGGGGCGCTGACGGTGATGACGCTGGTCGCGGTTGCGGTGGCCGCCGCGGCGACCATGCGCGGCCTGAGCCCTGCCGAGGAGGCGGCGTCCGCGCGGGGGGCCGGCGCCACTGCGGCGTTGCCGGCGCTGGCGTGCATCGACGATCTCGCCGGCGACAGCGTCGAGAGCGCCTGCGAAAGAATCCTGTTCGGATCGCCTGATCATGTCGCCGCCGCGGTGTCCTATGCCGCAGCGCGTCTCGGCCGGCTGACCGCGCTCGGTGACGCCGCCGCCGCCAGCAAGGTCATGACGCCGGAGGCGCAGGCGCTGCGCCGCGCCATCGAGCGCGATCGCTACGGCCTTGTCGCTCATGTCCTCGTCGCCCGCGACGGCTGCACCGCGGCGGTCTGCGCCGCCTATCAATCGCTGACCGACCGCCGCCAGATCGCCGCCAACATCGAGGGCCGGGTCTACGAGGGCCACGTCGCGCGCTACGCGCCGTCATGGAACACCGCTTCAAACATCGGCGGCGCGGGGACGGTCGTTCCCGCCGCCGCTGTCGATGCCGGACTGGCGTCGGTCCCCGGCGAGCCGGCGGCGGCGCCGACCGGCAGGCCGACCAATGCCGAGTTTCCATCGGCGGCCTCGATTCCGCCGGTCAGCATCATGACGCCGGAGCCGCCGACGGCATCGACATCCCCGGCGACCGCGCCCGCCGCTGCCTCACCCCAGCCGCGACCGGCCGCCGCGCCCAAGGCAACGCCGAAGGCGGCCCCCAAGGCTGCCGCTTCCAGCGCCAAGCGACGGACCAACACCGCGCCGCCGCCTCCGCCGGTGCAGATCGCGCCGCCCCCGGCGGGCAGCCGCTGACCGGAGGGTCAGAACGGGGTCCAGCCGTGGACGCCCGCCACCGCCCCGAGGACGGTGACGAGGGCGAGCAGCAGCAGAACCCAATGCACGGCGTGCAGGGTGGCGAAGGCGGCGTCGGGCCGCGCACGCGCCCATCGCGGAAACAGCCGGCGCAGGATCAGGGGTTCGCCGATGAACAGCACGAAGGCGAACAGCAGCCAGACGATCACCATGGCGTGCATCCACCAGAAGGCAACGGCGAGAAAGCGCTCCCACACGTCGAGGCGGATTATCATGTACAGCCCGGTCAATCCGACCACGACGACGGCGCTTCGCGCGATCCACACGAAGCGGTGCTCGACGGCCTGGAAACCGCGCAGGCGGTCGGAGCCCAGTTCGCCACGCCGCACCGCCGGCAGCACCACCATGGTCGCCATGGCGACGCCGCCGATCCAGATCACGACGCCGAGAACATGGAGGGCGCGGGCGAGGATGACGTCGTTCATGGCGGTTCATTCATGGCTTGTGCAGTCGGCGGCGGGCGCGGCGGTTGGCTTCCGCCGATCGCGCCCCACCTTGGCGACGTTACGTCGCAGCGGCGCGGCAGCGGTTGCGCCAGCACAAAGCACTCGGGTTATGTCGTCGAAGCGAGTAGGATCGTGCCATGAATGTCGTTAGCGTCGATCCCCTGAACGATCTGGCAAACCTCGATCTGTTTCGCGGTCTTGCCCCCGATGCGCTGGAGGCCGCCCGCGCGGAAGCGCGGTTTCGCCGCATTCCGCGCAACACCCGCGTTTTCAATCAGGGCGACGCGGATGTGCGCGCCCACGCGTTGCTGGACGGCAGCGTCCGCATTTCCCAGTCGGGCAGCGATGGGGCGCAGGTGGTGGTGCGCTTCATCACCCGCGGCGAGATGTTCGGCGCGGTCGCGCTGTTCACCAACCACAAGTATCCGGCGGATGCGGAGACGCTGGTGGACAGCGTTGAGGTGAGCTGGAGCGAGTCGGCGCTCGCCGCCTTGATGGAGCGCCATCCGCAGATCGCCATCAACATGATCCGCGTCGTCGGCAAGCGGTTGCAGGAAGCGCAGGAGCGGATCCGCGAACTCGCCACCCAGCGCGTCGAGCAGCGCATTGCGCACGCGCTGTTGCGGCTGTCGCGGCGCGCCGGGCGGTCGACCGCCGACGGCACCGAGATCGACCTGCCGCTGCGCCGCAAGGACATCGCCGACATCTGCGGCACCACGCTGCATTCGGCGAGCCGCATCCTGACGCCGTGGGAAAAGGCCGGCTGGCTATCCACCCGCGATCAGCACCTCACCATTCGCGAGATCGTGAAGATCCGCCGCGTCGCCGAGCAGCCGGGCGATTGAGTCTTTTGTCGTTGGAGAGGCGGTTTCCCTCGCGCGCGAAAACGCGATAAGACACGGCCGTCGTCGCGCGGAAAATCTTCGGACATCATGCCGCTTCACCTGCTCAAACTTGCCGTTGGCTGTGACTCCGTCAAAGACCTCAAGGGTTTTGTGGCCGAGCGCGCGCGCCAGGCGCGGGCCGAGGGAAAGCCCGCGCGCCATATTCACACCACCCGCATGACGCCCAAGCGCGACGCCGAACTGCTCGACGGCGGATCGCTGTACTGGGTGATCCGCGGCGAGATCGCCGCGCGCGAGAAGCTGATGGCGATCGAGCCGTATCGCGACCGCAACGGCATCGGACGCTGCCGCCTGATTTTGCAGCCCAAGGTGATCGCGGTGGTGCCGCGGCCGATGCGCGCGTTCCAGGGCTGGCGCTATCTGACCGCCGCCGACGCACCGCCCGATCTCGCCCGCGCCGGCACCGGACTGGTCGAGATGCCGGAAGCGCTGCGGCGCGAGCTTCGCGAACTCGGCCTGCTGTAGAGCACGATCCCGAAAAGTGGAAGCCGGTTTGCGCTGCGCGGCCCTTCGGGTCGGACAGGATCGTGCTCAATCCAGAAGAAGGGCGAAGAGTCTGATTCAACGTAGTTGAAACAGTTTCTTCGCCGTCGCGATGCGCGGGTCGCGCCGGCGCTACACGCCGATGTTGTCGATGAGGCGCGTGGTGCCGATCTTGGCGGCGACCAGAAGGCGCAGCGGACCGTCGGCCATCGAGGTTACGGGTTGCAGCGTCTCGGCGTGGCGGGCCTCGAAATAATCGAGTGCGAAACCCGCTTCGGCGATGCGCGCAGCACCGGCGGCGAGCGCGGCGTTCAGGTCCTCTCCGGCGCGCAGCCGTGACGCGGCGTCCTGCATCGTGCGATGAAGCACCGGCGCGGTCGCGCGTTCCTCGCGCGACAGATAGACGTTGCGCGACGACATCGCCAGCCCGTCCTGCTCGCGCACGGTGGCGAGCCCGATCACCTCGACGCCGAGATCGAGGTCGCGCGCCATCCGGGTGACGACGCGAAGCTGCTGATAGTCCTTCTCGCCGAACACCGCGACGTCGGGCCGGCACTGGATGAACAGCTTTCCGACAACAGTGGTGACGCCGCCGAAGAAGTGCGGACGGAAGCGGTCTTCGAGATCGACGACGGCCGGGCCCTCGGTGACGATGCGCGAGGCGAAGCCGTCCGGATACATCGTCTTGACGTCCGGGTTCCAGATCAGATCGACGCCTTCGGCCGCGAGCTTGGCGAGGTCGCTGTCCCAGGTGCGCGGATAGGCGTCGAAGTCCTCGTGCGGCGCGAACTGGGTCGGATTGACGAAGACCGACACCGCCACCCGCTTGCAGCGGCGTCTGGCGTCGCGCACCAGCGCCAGGTGTCCGTCATGCAGGGCGCCCATGGTCGGAACCAGAGCCACCGTCGCGCCGCCGGCGCGAAGGTCCTCCAGGCTGTGGCGCAAGGCGGGCAGGCTGCGGGCAACAATGGGATCGCTGGGCATGGAACCTCGGTCGCTGTTGCGGCGCGTTTATCACCAAGACGGCGATCCTGTCCATCGGCGCGGCATGGCCGCTGCCCGGCCTTTGCGGGAACGGGGCCATCGGTTCCGCATGAAGACGATTTGCCCAGTGAGATCAATGCGCTGGAGGTGGGTTCCGCGGAAAGGATGTCCTGTTTTTAATCATTTGCCGCATCCGCGGCGGACAATTTGACCTTTTCGTCGCAAGGTTGTGACATATATTATTGATACCAGCGCAATGAGAACGCTGGACTGAAACGATCGGGCGTTTGGCGTTCGCAGGGAAGGTTATGAAACGCGCAGTCACCATCATCGTATCGCTGGCCGTGTTGGCGGTTGCCGCTTATCTCAGCGGCAGCAAGTGGCTGATCCGGCACGAGACAGTGTCATTCCTCGATCAGGCGCGCAATCGCCCGGTCGCGGTCGATATCGCGGTGCGGCGCGACAAGGATATGCAGGCGCGCTCCGGCGTTCTCAAGTTGCCGGTCGCCATCCTCAATCACGGCAACACCGTGAAGTACACCGAGTATTCCTTCCTCGCCAACGCCTTCGCGGCGCGCGGCTACATGGTCGTGAGCATCCAGCACGATCTCGAGAGCGACCCGCCGCTGGTGACCAAGGTCGGCGAGCCCTATGTCGGCCGCCTGCCGGTCTATGAGCGCGGCGTCGAGAACATTCTGTTCGCGATCGGCAAGCTGCGGAAGATGTATCCGAACGCGGACTACGATCACCTCACCATGGTCGGCCATTCCAACGGCGGCGATATCGCGCTGTATTTCGCCAAGACCCACCCGGACGAGGTGCGCAAGATCGTCACCCTCGACAATCTGCGGGTGCCGTTCATGACCGACGGCAGGTTCAAGATCCTGTCGTTCCGCTCGCACGACGCGGTGTTCAAGCCGGATCCCGGCGTGGTGCCGGACGACGCGACGTGCAACGAGGCCGGCATCACCGTCGTCAACACCGGCGCGCAGCACACCGACATGAGCGACCGCGGCCCCGACGCCGTCAAGCGCAAGATCGAGGGGATGCTCGACAAGTATCTCGACGGCGACAGCGTGCTGTCGCCGGTCGATACCAGAAAGCCGAAGATCGCCAATCCCGGCCCGCTGGCGCAATACGCGCCGCCGCCCGCCGAGGCCGCGGCGTCGATGGTCATGGCGACGCCGGCTCCGGCTTCGGCGCATTGACCTGTCCCGGATGGCGTTTACATAGTCCTGCGACAGGTTGCAGGACGCGATGACGGACGAGCATTCCAGATCGAAAGCTACTGGCGACATCGCCGCGCGCGAAGCGTCGGCGGGGCGCGGCGTGGCGACCTCGGCGGAGGTTTCGGATTTTCTCGCGAAGGCGCGCGCGGCCTCACCGCTCGCGCCGGGCGCGCGGGCGCGGTTGGTGTTCGCGCTCGACGCCACCATGAGCCGGCAGCCGACATGGGACATGGCGTGCGACCTGCAAGCCGACATGTTCAGCGAGGCGGCGCGGATCGGCAATCTCGACATCCGGCTGGTGTACTATCGCGGCGCTTCCGAATGCCGCGCCAGCGGCTGGATCTCCGACCCCGGCAAGCTCGCGGCCCTGATGCGCACGATCGATTGCCGGGGCGGCCACACTCAGATCGGGAGAGTGCTCGGCGACGTACGCGCGCAGGCGGTCGCCTCGGGCGTGCGCGCCGTGGTGTTCGTCGGCGACGCCATGGAGGAGGGAATCGACGACCTCTGCCGCAAGGCCGGCGAACTCGGCCTGCTCAAGGTGCCGGTGTTCGTGTTTCAGGAAGGCGACGATCCCATCGCCGGGCAGGCGTTCCGCGAGATCGCGCGGCTGACCGGCGGCGCGTGGTGCCGCTTCGATCCGGGCGCTGCGGCGCAGTTGCGCACGCTGCTGCGGGCGGCGGCGGCCTATGCGACGGGCGGCCGCGAGGCGCTGGCGCGGTTGTCGCGCAGCACCGCGGGCGCGGCGCGCCTGCTGGAGCAGATGCAATGAGACGGATCCGGCGGAAAGAACGCGAATGGCCACTCTGATCGCCGGCGCGGTCGCCGTCTTCGTGCTCTACACGCTGTTGCAGATGTTCCGCTCGGCCAATCCGGCGGTGCTGGCGCGCGCGATCAAGATCGCCGGCGGCATCGCGGCGCTGGCGGTGGCGGTCTTTATCGGGATCAGGGGCGAACTGGCGGTGGCGATCCCGCTCGGCGTGTTCGGCGCGGGGCTCTTGGGATGGTCGCCGTTCGGCTCAGGCTTTCCGAATTTCGGCGGCGTGTTCGGCGGCACGGGAAAACCCAGCGGCGGCCAGCGCTCGCAGGTGCGCTCGCGCTTCCTCGACATGGTGCTGGATCACGACAGCGGCCGCTTGAGCGGCACCATTGTCAGCGGCCCGAACGCCGGACGCGCGCTCGACGATTTCGACCTGCCGGCGCTGGCCGCGATGATGGCGCAGTTCGACGCCGAGAGCTGCGCGCTACTTGAAGGTTATCTTGACCGCCGGTTTCCCGCCTGGCGTCAGCACGCGCAGGGCGACGCGGCAGCGGGGCAGCGCCGCGCGACGTCGAGCGGCAAAATGACGGACGAGGAGGCCTATCAGATCCTTGGCCTGGAGCCGGGGGCGAGCCGCGACGAGATCGGGCGTGCTCACCGCGCCCTGATGAAGAAACTGCATCCCGATCAGGGGGGGTCGACGTATCTGGCGGCCCGGGTTAACGAGGCCAAGGACACTCTGCTTCGCACGCATCGCAACTAACTCCGGCAACGCAAATCAACTCAACGCCACGCGCCGAGAGTCCCGCTGTCGTCCGTTCGATGCCCCGTCGCCGCCCGCCGTTGCCCGGCGGTGTCGGCCTAACTGGATGGTAAGCATACCGGCCAATCCTTGACGGGAGGTTGTCACGGCGCCGGTTCGACCGATGGATGCAGGCCGCGTGTTTTGAAGGCGTCACGGCAGCCGTCATGCCCGCGCAGGCGGGTATCCAGTATTCCGTGTGGCATCAGGGATTCATTGCGGCCGCCCGGATGACTGGATCATCCGCCGGTCAGGCTCGCCTCGCAGAGCGACGGCGGCAGTATGAGTTCAGGAGCCGTCAGTTGCGGATGGTGATGCAGGGGATGTCCGAGCGCTTGAGCCGCTTGCACGCCGCTTCCGCCTGATCGCGTTCGAGGCCGGCGAAGCGCGCGCGATAGAGCGTCTTGTCGCCGCGCGTCGTCACCGTTTCGGTGAACGGATCGGCCTTGCCCAGCACCTCCCGCGCACGGTCGCGGGCGGCTTCGAGACGCTGGCGCGCCTGGCTCTCGCTTTCCAGCGCGCCGACCTGCACGATCCATCCGCTGTGAATTGCCGCCGGCTTGATCGCGCCCTGATTCTGGATCGCGGCGGCGGCCGCGGGACGGGGACTTTCGACCGCGGCCTGCTGGACCGGCCTGTCGGCGGGCGCGGCAAGCGCGGAGGCGGGCAGCACGCCGAGGATGCCCTGGCCGGTGCCGTGGTTCGCCGGCTGCGGCGGCAGGCTGCGGGCGTTGATCGAACCGGAAACCTCGGTGCTCTCGGTGGGCGCGGCGACCAGCGGCATCGGGCCGGCTGAGGCGACCCGCACCGCGCCGGAGCGCACCTGCACGGTCTTGACCCGCACCGGCTTCATCGGCTCGGTCGAGCCGGGGATGGCGGCCGGCGTCTTGCTCTCAATCACGCCGTTGGTGAGCGGCGCGGGCTCCTGCGGCGCCTTCTCGACCACGGGACGCGGCGGCGGCAGCACTGCGGCGGCGATCGCCGGGCGCGCGGTCGGGGTCGGGACCGGCTCGGCGGCGACCTGGATCGCGCCCTGCACCTGAACCGGCGCGGCGGGCCGCGACCGCGCCGCATCCTCGGCGACGGCGGCGTTGGCTTCCGACGGGCTGCGCTCGACGATGGCCGCGACGGTGCGGCGGCTCGCGGCCTTGTTGAGATTCTCGGCGAGCAGGTTGCGCATGGTGGCGTCACGCGAGCCGCTGCTGCGCCCGCCCATCACCACGCCGACGAGATGGCGGTTGCCGCGGCGCAGGTTGGTCACGAGGTTGAAGCCCGAGGCGCGGGTGTAGCCGGTCTTGATGCCGTCAACGCCATCGACGCTGCCGAGCAGATGATTGTGGTTGCGGATGTTGCGGCCGCGGAAGTTGAACGACGAGGTGGCGAAATAGCGGTAGTAGCGCGGGAAACGCTCCTGAATCGCACGCCCGAGCGTAGCCTGGTCGCGCGCCGTGGTGACCTGATCGCTGTTGGGCAGGCCGGAGGCGTTGCGATACACCGTGCGGGTCATGCCGAGCGCGCGCGCCTTGCGCGTCATCATCCGGGCGAAGTCGTCCTCGTCGCCGCCCAACGCCTCGGCGATCACCACCGCGGCGTCGTTGGCGGAGCGGGTCACCAGACCCTTGATGGCGTCCTCGACGCGGATGGTCTGGCCCGGCCGCAGGCCCAGCTTGGTCGGCGCCTGCGAGGCGGCGTGCGCCGACACCGGCAGTTCGGTGTTGAGGCTGATCCGGCCGGCGTCGAGCCGCTCGAACAGCAGATAGAGCGTCATGATCTTGGTCAGCGACGCCGGAAAGCGCAGCCCGTCGGCATTGGTGGCGGTGAGCGTCGCGCCCGAATTGGCGTCCACGATGATCGAGGCGAACGCCGGATTGTAGCTCTGCTGCACCGCGTGGTGACGATGGCTGCGGTGACGGCGGCGGGCGTCGGCGGTGTCGGTGGTGAAGATGACGGCGGCGGTGACGGTGGCCAGTCCAAGGACGCAAATCCGCAGGGCGCGAGAGGAGGCTGAGGTTGTGCGTAGCATGGACGTCCCCGTCAGATTTCGATCCTATCACCGACCCGTGAGGCCGAATGATGTCAGGCGCCAGGCGGCAGGACCTGCTCGACGGGCCGACGCGCCGCTGGCCCCGAGCCGCTCCGGGTCTTTCCTGGAACTGGCTAAGAGCCTGCATTTGCGCGGCTTTCGAGCCTTGCGCCGGCTGCAACGATGACCGGGACAGGGTAAGGGGCCCAAGTTTCGAAAAGGTTAAGTAACCCTTGCCGGATCGCGTTGGATTCGCGCGACCCGGCGCATTGTGCATTGCGTCATTCCGGTTGACATTTTTGTGCGGTGCGATATATTAACGCCTATCAAGACCTCAGCCGGTCCGCCGGCAGCGTTCCGAGTTCACCCCCCGTAACCCACGAAGGATATCTCCCATGGCCAAGGTTGAAGACCTGCAACAGTACGGCAAGGACCAGTTCGAGGCGGCGGTTTCGGCCGCCAACGGCGTCCAGCAGACCCTCCAGGCGATCGTCACCGCGTTCGGCGACTACTCCAAGAAGTCGTTCGAGGACGGCAACGCCTACTTCGAGAAGCTCGTGGCGTCGAAGTCGTTCGACAAGGCGCTCGAAGTGCAGAGCGAGTACATCAAGACCAGCTTCGAGACCTTCATCGCCGAGTCGCAGAAGATCAACGGCCTTTATGTCGAGCTGGCCAAGCAGACCTTCAAGCCGTTCGAAGGCGTGATCGGCAAGTTCGCGCCGGTTTCGGTTCAGTAAGCGTTGCGTCTTTCCGCATGAAAAAAGCCCGGCCGCGTGCGGCCGGGCTTTTTTTGTTGACCGGGGCGGGCCCCGTCTATTCGGCGATCTGCAACTTGACCAGCGCATTTCCGATCGAGCTGAAAGCGGCCGCCATGCCATCGGTCGTCGTCGTCGGATAGAATCGGCCGTTATCGGCACAGTATTTCAGGACTGCCGATTCTCCGGCCCCGTCGGTGTCGACCTGAATGGTGAAGACGCGCGTTGAGTCGCCCCCTGTCGCGTTCTTCTTCTCCGGATTGATGTTGTCGCAAAGCAGCTCTTGCCGGGCGTCGATCTGCGATGCTCGCGAATACCAGCGATTCTCCGTATTCTCTCCGTCCGACAGCAGGATGATCACGTCGTTATACTGATAGTTCGCATCCTTGGCGGGTGCCGGGAACAGGCTGTCTGCCTGCAGCATCATCCATGCGACCTGCATTCCGATCGCTTGGTTGGTGTTGCCGACCGCCGTCAGGCTGTTGATCTTGCCCTTGAGCGTGTTGGTGTCTTTCGACGAGTCGCTTTCCGTCGCATTGAAGACCGAAGTCATGGGAAGGAGCGGTGCCGGGCAGGAACTGTAGTTTTTGGCCAGATAGAGCGTACCCGGCACAGCCGTCGTCGGCGCATCGTTGGTCGTATCGTAGCTCTGATCGCGGTCGGTCACGCAACCCTGCCAGGAGTTGAGGTTTTTTGCCGTCCAGGTTTTGCCGTTCCTGATGCAGTCGCTCTTTGTCTTGTAGGTCGATTTGCTGCAGCTTCCGTAACTCGTGTCCCAGTTCAGCCACGCAGCGTTCTTGTTGGCGGTGCCGACATTGACCATGACGTTGAAGGGAATGATCGAGAGATAGATGTCGTCCGGCTCATTCGCGGCGGCTTTGAGCGTATCCACCAGCTTCTTGGCGGCGATCTTCATCTTGTCCAGCTTTTGGTAGCGGCCCATCGATCCCGTGACGTCGAGCGCCATCGCGATGCGCATCCGGGCGCTGCCCCACTTGGTCGTCGAACTGGTGACGATATCCATATCGGTGAAACCGGCGTAGCGCATGAAATCGGTGGCCACCGACGCCTTGCCCTTCACCTGGATCGACGACCCCTTGCCGGTGTTGGGCGTGTAGGTGGCCTCGATCGTGATTCCGCTGACGCCGCCTTCCTTGTAGAGTGATTCAAAGTATTTCTGCGCGGCCTGGGTGGCCTGCTCGGATGTCATCGTCGGGTCGTTCTGGGCGTCCTTGGACACCATCAGCGCCGCTGTATCGAGCGCGGCCTGCATCGCCGAGCGCGCCGCGACGGCACGGCTGTAATCGACCGCCGCGCCCACGATCCCCAGCATGGGAACGAGGGAGATGGCGAAAATCGCCGCGACGTTGCCGCGCTCGGAGCGGATCAGGTCGGCGGCGGCGAGCTTGAGCGATGTCAGCAACGATTTCCCGGACATGGCGGTCACCGTGAGATGAAATGTGCCGTCATTTCCGCGCGGGCGGCTAAACAGGTGGTAAAGCCGTGCCGAGAAAACAGGTAAATTGCCGGATAAATCCGCCGCGCCGCCGCGGCGCCGGCTTTCACGGTCAACGGCCGATGAACGGGATGCGCGCCGATCCTGACGAATCGGACACGATGGGTTAACCTTGGGCGGCCGGCGCGCTCCGGGACGCCGCCGGCCGGCGCGGGCGAGGGCCGCTTGCGGCTGCGCCCGGCTCGACCCATATTGGCACGGCCGGACCGTGCCGGGTCCGCAACGGCGGGAGACGGGCGGCGACGGCGCGGGACGGCGGGTCCCGGGCGTGGCGCGCCGGGCTCCGCGTGAGATGGCGAATAACGGATCATGTCGAAGTCGAACTGTCATGCTGAAGGGTCTGCCGGTCGGGGCGGCGGGAGGGCCGCGCAGCCCCGCATGAGCGGCGATCAGGGCCGCACCACCGGACCGACCACATCGGTCATCACCAAGGTCAAGCCCAAGACCAGACGGCCGAACCTTTATCGCGTCCTCATCCTCAACGACGACTACACGCCGATGGAATTCGTCGTGCATGTGCTGGAACGGTTCTTCCAGAAGGACGCCGAGGCCGCCACCAAGATCATGCTGCACGTTCATCATCACGGCATCGGCGAGTGCGGCGTCTTCACCTACGAGATCGCCGAAACCAAGGTGACGCAGGTGATGGATTTCGCCCGCAAGCACCAGCACCCGTTGCAGTGCGTGATGGAAAAGAAGTAGGGCCGGACGGCATCCCGGACTACCGGACCGGCGCTTCGCGCGCGACCTCGTCGCGCCTTGATGGTCGCGTGTCGCCGTATTGTCGCGCGTCGTCGTGCCGCGCCTTAGATCGTGTCGCCGTCGCGTCGCGTCTCGTGTGACATCGCGTTTTGCTTGCCTGCGCGTGGGCGCAAGCCAAGCCCGTTCCCGCCGCACCGGGGAACCGGCCTTCCGCTCGCCGCGGGCCCGCTTATATATTCCAAAAGGTTGTTGTTGCCTGATCGGGCATCCACGATCATGATGACCGGGGGCCATAGAGGACGCGAATGCCAACTTTTTCTCAAAGCCTTGAACAGTCGCTGCATCGGGCTCTCGCGATCGCCAACGAGCGGCACCATCAATATGCGACGCTGGAGCATCTCCTGCTGTCGCTGGTGGATGACTCCGACGCCGCCGCCGTGATGCGCGCGTGCAGCGTCGATCTCGACAAGCTGCGCACCAGTCTCGTCAACTATCTCGAAACCGAGTTCGAGAATCTGGTGACCGACGGCTCGGACGACGCCAAGCCGACCGCGGGCTTCCAGCGCGTGATCCAGCGCGCGGTGATTCACGTCCAGTCCTCCGGGCGCGAGGAGGTGACCGGCGCCAACGTGCTGATCGCGATCTTCGCCGAGCGCGAAAGCCATGCCGCCTATTTCCTGCAGGAGCAGGACATGACGCGCTACGACGCGGTGAACTACATCAGCCACGGCATCGCCAAGCGGCCCGGCGTCTCCGAGGCGCGGCCGGTGCGCGGCGTGGACGAGGACGCCGAGTCCAAGATCAGCGACGATCCCAAGAAGAAGGGCGAGGCGCTGGAAACCTATTGCATCAACCTCAACAAGAAGGCGCGCGAGGGTAAGATCGACCCGGTGATCGGCCGCAACGCCGAGATCAACCGCGCCATTCAGGTGCTGTGCCGCCGCCAGAAGAACAACCCGCTGTTCGTCGGCGAAGCCGGCGTCGGCAAGACCGCGATCGCGGAAGGACTGGCCAAGCGCATCGTCGACAGCGAGGTGCCGGAAGTGCTGTCCGCCGCCACCGTGTTCTCGCTCGACATGGGAACGCTGCTCGCCGGCACGCGCTATCGCGGCGACTTCGAGGAACGGCTGAAGCAGGTGCTCAAGGAACTGGAGGCGCACCCCAACGCCATCCTGTTCATCGACGAGATCCATACCGTGATCGGCGCCGGCGCAACCTCCGGCGGCGCGATGGATGCGTCGAATCTGCTGAAGCCAGCATTGGCGTCCGGCACCATCCGCTGCATGGGCTCGACCACCTACAAGGAATATCGCCAGCACTTCGAGAAGGACCGCGCATTGGTTCGCCGGTTCCAGAAGATCGACGTCAACGAGCCGACGGTGGAAGACGCGATCGCCATCCTCAAGGGGCTGAAACCGTATTTCGAGGACTATCACAAGCTGAAATACACCAACGACGCCATCGAGGCGGCGGTGCAACTGTCGTCGCGCTACATCCACGACCGCAAGCTGCCGGACAAGGCGATCGATGTGATCGACGAATCCGGCGCGGCGCAGATGCTGGTAGCCGAGAGCCGGCGCAAGAAGACCATCGGCATCAAGGAAATCGAATCGACCATCGCCACCATGGCGCGGATTCCGCCCAAGAGCGTGTCGAAGGACGACGCCGAGGTGCTGAAGCATCTCGAACAGACCTTGAAGCGCGTGGTGTTCGGTCAGGACAAGGCGATCGAGGCGCTGGCGGCGTCGATCAAGCTGGCGCGCGCGGGCCTGCGCGAACCGGAGAAGCCGATCGGCTCCTACCTGTTCTCCGGCCCCACCGGCGTCGGCAAGACCGAGGTCGCCAAGCAACTCGCGGCGACGCTCGGCGTCGAACTGCTGCGCTTCGACATGTCGGAATACATGGAGCGTCACACAGTGTCGCGGCTGATCGGCGCGCCTCCGGGCTACGTCGGCTTCGATCAGGGCGGCCTGTTGACCGACGGCGTCGATCAGCATCCGCATTGCGTGGTGCTGCTCGACGAAATCGAGAAGGCGCATCCCGATCTCTACAACGTGCTGTTGCAGATCATGGATCATGGCAAGCTGACCGACCATAACGGCAAGCAGGTCAACTTCCGCAACGTCATCCTTATCATGACGACGAACGCCGGCGCCGCCGATCTGGCGCGGCAGGCGTTCGGCTTCACCCGCAACAAGCGCGAGGGCGACGATCAGGAAGCGATCAACCGGCAGTTCGCGCCCGAGTTCCGCAACCGGCTCGATGCCATCGTCTCCTTCGCCCACCTCAACACCGAGGTGATCGGCATGGTGGTGGAGAAGTTCGTGCTGCAACTCGAGGCGCAGCTCGCCGACCGCGACGTCACCATCGAACTGTCGGAGCCGGCCAAGGCGTGGCTGATCGAGCACGGCTACGACGAGCAGATGGGCGCGCGCCCGATGGGCCGCATGATCCAGGAGCACATCAAGAAGCCGCTGGCCGATCAGGTGTTGTTCGGCGCGCTGAAGGGCGGCGGCCACGTCCGCGTGGTGCTGGAGAAGGACGAGGCGGGCGCCGACAAGATCGGCTTCGAATATCTCGACGGCCCGATCACGCCGAAGCCGGAGAAGCTGCCGGGCGCGCGCAAGCGCACGCCCTCGCGCAAGCCGCGCCCCGGCGGGCCGGGCGGCGGCCCCAAGGGCTCGTCCTCGAAGGGACCGCTGGTCAAGGTGTGAGCGGCGTCATCTGAAGCGAGAAGCCATCTGAGATTGAAAAGGGCAGCGGTTCGATCCGCTGCCCTTTTTGTTTGCGACGAACCGGAAAGCAAACCGGTTGGATCGGTGAACGCAACCTCGTCCCTTCTGCCAGTTCAGAAGCGATGCTGCTCAAGCCATGCGAAGATTTTCTCGTACATTGCCCGCACATTCTTCGGTGACGAGATGATATGGCCTTCGCCGGAGAAACGCAGCAGCTCCGCGGGCCTGCCGAGATAGCGCAGGGCCGAGAACATTTCTTCGGCCTGTTCCAGCGGAATGAAATCCTGATCGCCATGGATGAGAAGCGCCGGAGCTTCCACCGCCTCGACCGCGAAAAGCGGGCTTTCCCGGATGTAGCGTTCCGGCTGCCGCCACGGCGGTTGAGGGAGCCTCCAACTCTGGATGCAGAGTTCTTCCGATCCGCGCGGGACCGAATCCATGCAACTGCGCGGATCAAGCTGACCAAAGAGCGAGAGCATGTTGTAGGCCCCGCGATCGCGATACCGGATCGAAACATCCGCGTGGTGGCCAGCAAGGTCATTGCCGCCCATCCGCCGCGACTGTGCCCCGCGACATGGCAATTTCCCGCGTCGATCAGCCCGCTCTCCACGGCGGCGGCAACGGCGGCCTGAACCGCGACCGTGAGCGCTTCCGTGACAGAGGTCTCGTTTAACACCTTCGGCAGCGGAATGTCCGGGCGCAGGACCGCATAACCCATGGCCGCCAGCAATTGCGTGTTGAACGGGCAGGGCGAGTTCAGGATGTCCTGGGAAACGGCTTCACGCCGAACGTTCGTTTCGGGATAAACCCAGACCACGCAAGGCAGCGGCCGCCCCGGAGGACTGTCCGGCGGCAGGAGCACATGCGCCACGGCCTCGTCCTGTCCCGGAATTGAGAATGTCAGTTTGCGGATCCGCGCGGCCGACACGTCGCGTAGATACGGGTTCGCATCGAAGGGCAGAAGGACGTCTTCTCCCTGCCGCGACCACAGGATCGTCGTGCCCGAATTGTCGCTTTCGACGGTGACGCGATGGCCTCGATCCGGCAGGTCGAGACCGTTCAGCCGGACGCCGCCACGATCCTCAGGCAGGGGAATGGAGGGGACCGGATAGGCGCATTCCTCGCGCGACTCGAAGGCGCGCACCGGATCGGGGCGCGCCATACCCTCGCCATAGGGCGTGGCGTCGCCGGTTTCGATATTCAGGACGGTGGTGATGCCCCAATCCCAGTCCGATCGCTTGTCCGCTGTCGAAAAAATCTTTGCCGTGGCATCCGCACCGCTCCAGGCGGTCCGCCATTCCCGCGTCAGCGTCTCGGCCGCGTGTCGCTCCGACGTGAGGGCGAAGGGCAGATGCCCGTCCGCAAGAAGCTCGCAACAAATACTGGTTTCGTTGATCCAAAGGACAGGGCGACGACGGAATCTCATGCTCAGGTTGAGCGTGGAGAGCCTGGAGATCGCACCGCTGTCCGCGTCGATGACGACGGGATGGACGCCGTCACGTTCCGCAAGGCCCGCCGCGATCCGCTGGCCGTCCGGCGACCACACCGGCGAAAACAGACCCATGCCCGGTGGCTCCGGGACATGGATGGGCTCCGCGATATCGACGGACCAGATATAAAGCTGCCCCCGCTCGGTCCCGGCCATGAAGGGCACGCCGAAGAACGGCGCCTCCTGCAAGCCACGCTGACAGGCAAAGCAAATGCGGGTGCCGCAGGGGGAAATGTCGAACTGTGGGCCGTAATATTGCTCGAAACCGTCGGCTGGGTCCGCCGCGAGCGCGACCCGCGCGCTTTGCAGATCACGCCGACAGGCCGGGAGGGTTTTCGCCGCAGTTTTGGATTTTCGATCTGAGAGCTGCGATGGCGTCACCCGAGAGTCTGATCGGAAAATTGCCTCTTGGGGGGAATGCGCAACACGAAAGCCGTCATACTCCGCGAAGGCGGAGTATCCAGTACCCCTGGATCAAATTTCTGTGGCGCTCGTTCCCGATTACTGGATCGTCCGCCGGAGCCTGTCATCGAAGCCGGACCCGTTGGCGGACGATGACGCCTCGTTTCCGGTCAGACGTTATGCCGTGCCGTCCCGCACCTGACGCGCGGCCTCCTTCTGCGCGTCGAAGTCGCGGCGGCGGCGCGCCAGTTCCTCGTCGCTCATCGCCTCGATGTTGTTGTAGTCGCGCTTCCACGACGCATCGCTGCTCCAGCGCAGCGGCGACTGCATCGTGGTCTGCGCCCCCGGCGCGGCTTCCAGCAGCCGCAGCGCCAGTTCGAGCGTCAGTTCCTGCGACGCCGTGTCGTGCGGCCGGCCGGCGGAGTTGCCGAGCGGGAAGTCGCTGAACAGGAAGCGCGGCACGGCGGCGTGCTCGACGATGTCCTTGGCGCAGCCCATCACCACGGTCGAAACGCCGCCGGCTTCGAGTTGGCGGGCCACCAGGCTGACGGTCTGGTGACACACCGGGCAGTTCGGCACCAGCACGGCGGCATCGACGCCGTCGGCGCGGCACCGCGCGAGAATCTCCGGCGCGTCGGTCTCAATGGTGACGCGGTGGCTGCGGTTGGTCGGCGCGCCGAAGAAGCGCGGCGCCACTTCGCCGATGCGCCCGCGCGCCGACGCCTTGATCAGTTGCGGCAGCGGAAACCAGGTGCCGCTGTCCTTGGCGCTGGTATGGATACGGTCGTAGGCGATGTGGGAGATGCGCAGGTCGTGCGGCTTCGCGGTGTCGCCGTCATAGACGGAAAAGAATTTCGCGCCGCCGTTGTAGGGCGCGCCGGGTCCCTGATCGCCCTTGTCCGGATCGAACGGCGCGGCGGTGGTGACGATGGTCACGCGCGCCTGCGCCAGCGGTTTCTTCAGCGGGTGGAACGGCGCGGACGTGTAATGCGCCCAGCGGTACGGCGTGGTGTAGCCGATCGCCGCGTAATAGGCGCGGGTGCGCGCCATGTAGGGAATCGGCCGGTCGTCGTCGGGCGCGAAACCGTTGTGATCGTGCAGTGTCCCGGCCATCTCGCGATCCCACGCTTGCGCCCCAATTCGGGGCTATCTGCTCGATGAATTAGCTAGCTGCTTGACCGCGGCTGTCAAGCAACGCCATGCAGCCAACGGAAGGCAGCAATGTCAGTGCTGAGGGCGAAAGCGATCTGTGTGCTTGTCGGCATGATGGTCGTGTCGATCGTGCCGTCCGCCGCCGAGGACGCACCATCGGCGCCGCCGCCTGCGACAACCGATGCAACCGCCGGCAAGGACACCCGCGAGGCGATCTGCCTGATGATCGAATCCGCCGCCAGGGAGGCGGGCCTGCCGCTGGATTTTTTCTCCCGCGTGATCTGGCAGGAGAGCCGCTTCCAGCCGGACGCGGTCGGGCCGGTGACGCGCAACGGCGATCGCGCGCAGGGCATCGCGCAGTTCATGCCGGGGACGGCGAGCGAACGGCGGCTGCTGGATCCGTTCGATCCGGTGCAGGCGTTGCCGAAGTCGGCGGAGTTCTTGCGTGAGTTGCGCGATCAGTTCGGCAATCTCGGCCTTGCGGCGGCGGCCTACAATGCCGGGCCGCGCCGCGTGCGCGAATGGATCGAGGGCACGGGGCCGATGCCCGCCGAGACGCGCAACTATGTCCTCGCGATCACCGGCGTCCCGGTCGATGATTGGAAGGATGCCAATGCGGCGAAGCCGCCGCAGCCGCAACAGGCCGCGGTCACCAGTTGCCGCGATCTCATGGCGCTGCTTCAGCGCGCGCCTAATCCGTTCGTCGAGGGCCTGACGCAGCGCGTGAAAGTCGGCGCCGACCGGCCGTGGGGCGTGCAGCTCGCCGCCGGCTTCTCGCGCGACCGGGCGCTCGCGTCCTATGCGCGGGCGATGAAGCGGCTGACACCGGCGATCGGCGAACACGATCCGATGCTGCTGGGCTCGATCTGGCGCAGCCGCGGCACGCGCACGTTCTATCAGGTGCGGATCGGCGCGGCGACGCGCGCCGAGGCGAACGATCTGTGCCAGCGCATTCGCCGCGCGGGGCAGGCGTGCCTGGTGTTGCGCAACATGCGTTTCAAAGGGTGACGGCGCCGGCATTCTTGCCTTGACGGTGAGGCGTTTCGGCGGCCTATTCCATCGGATATATCGCCGGGACGGGAGTCGCGACATGGTACGGGAAAGCGAGATTCGGGCCGGTGAAGTTGTGATCGACGCACCGCCGCCGAACGATGCCGGCCTTGTCTTCATCGGCCGCATCCATACCCCGTGGACCTCGCGCCTGAAGACGCCGCGACAGGGGCGCGTCGATGGTCCGGTGTGCCGGATCGAGATCTTCGAACCGTGGGCGCCGGCGCTGCGTGGCATCGAGCAGTATGAGCGCCTCGAAGTGCTTTATTGGCTGCACCTGTCGCGGCGCGACATCGTCCTGCAAAGCCCGAAGAACGACGGCGCGGTGCGCGGCACGTTCTCGCTGCGCTCGCCGGTGCGGCCCAACCCGATCGGCACGTCGATGGTCCGGCTGGTCGGCGTCGAGGGCGCGAACGTGCTGGTGCGCGGGCTCGATTGCCTCGACGGCACGCCGCTGATCGACCTCAAGCCGAACCGCTGCGACTTCACCCCGCTCGCACCTCCGCAACCGGGCGATTTCGAGGTCGGGATTTAGAACGTTTTCGCATTGGGTTGAATCGCCCCATGCCCGGTCATTCCGGGGCGCGCGTTCTTCACGCGCGAACCCGGAATCCATACGCCCGGTCGTGGTTATGGATTCCGGGCCTGCGCCAAGTGCGCGCATCCCGGAATGACGGTGGTGGGGTTATGCGCGTCAATTCAACCTGACACGAGTCTGAGGGAAGCCCCGGCCGCCATGCGGGCTGTGATCCGCGCGCCCAGCGCAGGCATACTTGCAGCAGGTCCGACCCTCGCCCGCAGCGCGGCCTATTCCTGCTTCAGCGCCTCGATCAGCAGCGCGGCGTTGGCTTCGAGCGCCGCCGCCTCCGCCTTGGTGGTGGCGGGCGGCAGCAGCGCGACGCCCTCGAAGCGCGGCAGTACGTGCATGTGCAGATGATAGACCTCCTGGCCGCTGGCCGGTTCGCTGAACTGCACGATCATCATGCCGTCGGCCTTGAAGGCGCGCATCGCCGCGCGCGCGAGCAGGCGGGTGGCGCGGGCGACGTGGAGGAAATCGTCCTCGGTGATGTCGAGGAGGTTGCGCGCCGGCGCCTTCGGAATCACCAGGGTATGGCCCGGCGAGCGCGGCATGATGTCGAGGAACGCCAGCGTGTGCGCGTCCTCGTAAACCTTGTAGCAGGGGATTTCCCCGCGCAGGATTTTCGCGAAGATGTTGTTGTTGTCGTAGCTGGCCATGGTCGCGCCTGGTGGAGTGGATTTGAAATCGCGCGCCACTTTCACCGCCCGGTGCGGCGCGGTCAAGATGGCGCGTCGCCGGGTGGGCCCTTGCGGAACGGCGCGGCCTCGGCAAGCTGCCGTCCGGCCTCGGCGACGTAGAGCCGCTCGCGCGCGAGATAATCGCGCACCGCACGGCGCAGCGCCGGGTCGGCGATGTAATGCGCCGAATAGGTGGTTTGCGGCAGATAGCCGCGCGCCAGCTTGTGCTCGCCCTGGGCCCCGGCTTCGACGGTGGCAAGGCCGTGGCGGATGGCGAAGTCGATCGCCTGATAGTAGCACACCTCGAAATGCAGGAACGGGTGGTGCTCGATCGCGCCCCAGTGCCGGCCGAACAGCGTGTCGCCGCCGATGAAGTTGATGGCGCCGGCGATCCAGCGGCCGCCTCGTTTCGCCATCACCAGCGCGATGCGCTCGGCCATGGTGGCGCCGATCCGGCTGTAGAAATCGCGCGTGAGATAGGGCCGTCCCCATTTGCGCGATCCCGTCTCCATGTAGAAGGTGAAGAAGGCGTCCCACACCTCCTCGGTCAGGTCGCTGCCGCTGAGCACATGGATGGTGATGCCGTTTGCCAGCGCCTCGCGCCGTTCGCGCCGGATCGCCTTGCGATGGCGCGACGACAGTGTGGCGAGAAAATCCTCGAAAGAGCCATAGCCGGCGTTGCGCCAGTGGAATTGCTGGTCGGTGCGTTGCAGGAAACCGCGCGCGGCGAGAAAACTCCACTCATTCTCCGGTGCGAAGGTGACATGGACCGACGAGGCGTCGCTCATGCCGCACAGCGCCGTCAGCCCGTCGGCCAGCGCCACGCGGATGCGGTCGGGATCGTCGAGGCCGGCGCGCACCAAGAGGCGCGGCCCGGTGGCCGGCGTGAACGGCACCCCGGCCAGCAGCTTCGGATAATAGCGGCCGCCGGCGTGCTCATAGGCGTCGGCCCAGCCGCGATCGAACACGTATTCGCCCAGCGAATGCGATTTGAGATAGCACGGCACCAGTCCGACGACCGCACTGTTACGGCGCGCCACCAGATGGCGCGGCCCCCAGCCGGTGCGCGCGCAGGCCGAGCCGGATTGCTCGACGGCGTCGAAAAACGCGTGCGAGACGAACGGATTGTAGGCCCGGCCGCCGCAGGCTTGCGCCGCCGCCGGGTTGGCGCAGGCGTCCCATTCCGCCGCGCCGATCTGGCGGGCGGACGGTACGGCTTCCAGGGCGATGTCGGATGATTCCATCAACAATCGAACCGGTCACGCAGGAGAGCCAGCGGCGGCTTGGGTGACAAACTTACAGATTGGATCTGCAAGTCGCTCCGTCAAGGTCGCCGAAAGGTCAGGGCCGGAACCCTTCGAACACGATCTGGTCGGCGTAGCGTGCGGCATGGGCGCGCTGCGCCGGGGTGCGGATGGTCCAGGCCAGCAGCGGGCAGCCGAAAATGTTGCGGGCGATCCACGGCGCGGGGGCGGGGAGTTGCGCGCCCTGATAGTTGATGAAATGCGGCTGCGTGCGGAAGGCATGGCGAAGATGCAACATGCCGTCGCGCTGCTCCTGCGTCAGCCAGCTCCAGTAGCCGTCGTCATAGCTGCGTTGCGCGATGATGCCGCGCGGCCGCGCCGGAATGGCCTCGCACAGCGCCAGCACCTGGTCGGGATCGAACGACATCACCGCCGCCGGACCGCTGTAGGTGGCGAGAAGCTCGGCCGTGCGCGCGACCAGCTTGCGGTCGCCGTCGAACCGGCTCTTGATCTCGATGAACAGCGGCACGTGGCCGGCAACCATCGCCAGCACCTCGCTGAGCGAGATCATCCGCTCAGTGGTGTCCTTGAACGCGACCTGGCGCAGTTGCGCGGCGGTCATGTCGCGCAATGCCGCGTCGCCCTCGGTGAGGCGGCCGAGACGGTCGTCGTGATGGACCATCGCCTCGCCGTCGGCGGTGAGCTGAAGGTCCAGCTCGATGGCGTAGTGGCCCTCGATCGCCGCGACGAACGCGCCCGGCATGTTCTCGACGATGCCGCTGGCGCGGTCGTGCAGGCCGCGATGGGCGACCGGACGCACCGCGAGCCAGTCGGGTCCCCGCATCGCGCGAATCCGTCAGCCGACTTCGAAGATGCCTTCGACCTCGACCGCGGCATCGCCGGGCAGCGAGGCGACGCCGACGGTGGAGCGGGAGTGGCGTCCCTTGTCGCCGAAGGCGGCGACCATCAGGTCGGAGGCGCCGTTGAGCACCTTCGGCCCGTCGGTGAAGTCCGGCGTCGAATTGACGAAGCCGCCGAGGCGCACCACGCGCGCCACCTTGTCGAGATCGCCGAGCGCGGCCTTGATCTGCGCCAGCAGATTGATGGCGCAGCCGCGCGCCGCGGCCGCGCCCTGCTCGATGGTGACGCCGGAGCCGAGCTTGCCCTTGGCGATCAGCTTGCCCTCGGCGTTGACGCAGACCTGACCCGACACGAACAGCAGGTTGCCGGTGCGCACGAAGCCGACATAGTTCGCCACCGGGCTCGCGGGCTCGTGCAACACAATTCCTTGCTCCGCAAGTTTCTGCTCGACTGTTCCTGCCATTGTCGTCCCCAAATGATTGCTGCGGTATCGAACGCGCTATGGCCGCTGGCGCGGGCGCGAGCGTCTATTTCGCCTATCGGATGGCGACATGCAAGCGCGCGGCGGTCGTGAGGCGACGTCGGCGCGGGGCACCGGGCGCGAACCGCGCCCCGCGCTTGCCTGACACAATCGCGCGAGCGCCCCGGTTGCGGCGCAATCGTGGGCTCAATAGGATGCCGTCCGGTGTGGCTCAAGGAGGCTATATGCGTCGTTCAGATCGATGGTTGGATCGATTCGCGGAAGCGGTATCGCAGGTTCCGCGCGTGGCGGTCGCGG
This sequence comes from Bradyrhizobiaceae bacterium, assembly GCA_044463945.1. Lineage (GTDB taxonomy): Bacteria > Pseudomonadota > Alphaproteobacteria > Rhizobiales > Xanthobacteraceae > 62-47. Next base: position 27,679 of record JBIQLW010000024.1, read on the forward strand.
GGGCGGCTCTGGTCTTGCTGGCCGCCGTGCCGGCGCAGGCGGCCAACGTTCCGTTCCTGCCGCATCAGGCGCTGTACAATCTGAGCCTGCTCAAATCGCGCAACGGCGCCGCCGCCGTGGACAGCGCGCGCGGCCGCATCCTCTACAATTTCACCGGCAGCGCCTGCGAGGGCTACACCTCGGAGTTTCGCCAGGTGTCGGAATTGAACGGCAGCGAAGGCAAGACCATGCTGAGCGATCTGCGTTCGACGAGCTGGGAAGATGCCGAAGGCAAGAGCTACCGCTTCAAGATCGATACGCGGATGAACGACGGCGACGCCTCCGACGTCGATGGCGTCGCCGAGCGCACCGGCGATCGCGTCACCGTGAAGCTGACCCATCCGGCGGCGAAGACGTTCACGCTCGACGGCAGCACGGTGTTTCCGACCGAGCAGGTCCGCCGCATCATCGCCGCCGCGCGCGAGGGCAAGTCGCTGCTCGAACTCACGGTCTATGACGGATCCGACACCGGCGAGAAGGTCTACAACACCCTGACGGTGATCGGAAAGCCGATCAGTGGCGACAGCGCGCCGGCCGCGCCCGATCCGTCCACCGCCAACGACGCGATGAAGGCGCTGACGCGCTGGCCGGTGACCGTGAGTTATTACGACCGCGACGCCAAGGCCGACAGCGGCGAGCAGACCCCGGTCTATGCGATGTCGTTCGAGCTTTACGAGAACGGCGTGTCGCGCGCGCTGAAGCTCGACTACAACGATTTCGTGATCGCGGGGACGCTGGAGAAGTTCGAGGTCAAACCGGCGAAGCCCTGCGCGCCGGGCGGGAAGTAAGTAACCGGCTTGATGAAACCACTTGCCGTCACACGCGGGCTTGACCCGCGTGTCCATCTTCCAAGGAAGGATGGATTGCCGGGTCAAGCCCGGCAATGACGCCTTCGCGCCCCTACCGCCGCCGCTCCGGCCCGTCATAGGCGATACCGCGGATGACCGCGGCGTCGCCGAATTTCTTGCGCAGGTCGTCCATGGCGCGCTCGGCATGAGCCGAGCGGCGGTCGAGCATGTCGGTGTCGCCGGCGGCCGAGCCTGCGCGCAGCGCGCTGACGCCGGCGCCCATCAGGCGGAACGCGGTGCCGTCGATCTCCTTGTGCAGCATCTCGCGCACGACAGCGAAGATGCGGTTGGCAAGCTGCGTCGGCTCATTGATCGATTGCGAGCGGGTGCGCTGGCGAAAATCGGCGGTCTTCAGCTTCAGCGTGATGGTCGATCCCGAAAGCTCGCCGGCCTTGAGCCGCGCCGACACCTTCTCGCACAGCCGCCACAGGATTTTTTCCAGCGCCGCGCCGTCACGGATGTCGGTCTCGAACGTGGTTTCGGCGGAGATGGTCTTGGCGCCGCGGTCGGCCACCACCTTGCGGTCGTCGATGCCGCGCGCCAGCCGCCACAGCCGGCGGCCCTCCGAGGGAAACTGCCGCATCAGGGCGATCTCGTCGGCGCGTTGCAGGTCGCCGACGGTGTGAAAACCGCGCTGCGCCAGCCGCTCCTGCGTCGCCGGGCCGACGCCGAAGATGAAGCCGACCGGCTTGTCGGCGAGCAGCGCGCGGCCGTCGTCCTGATCGAGCGGGGCGTAGCCGCGCGGCTTGTCGAGGTCGGAGGCGATCTTGGCGAGGAACTTGTTGCACGACAGCCCGATCGAGACGGTGATGCCGATGTCGCGCTCGACATTGGTTGCGAAGCGCGCCAGCACCTTGGCCGGGATCATGCCGTGCAGGCGCGCGGTGCCGGACAGATCGAGGAACGCCTCGTCAATCGACAGCGGCTCGACCTGCGGCGTCAGCGCCAGCATGGCCTGGCGCACCTCGCGCCCGACGCGGACGTATTTCGCCATGTCGGGGCGGATCACGGTGGCGTCGGGGCACAGCGCCAAGGCCTTGAACATCGGCATGGCGGAACGCACCCCGAAGGTCCGCGCGATGTAGCAGGCGGCCGACACTACGCCGCGCTTGCCGCCGCCGACGATCACCGGCTTGTCGGCGAGGCTCGGGTCGTCGCGCTTCTCGACGGTGGCGTAGAACGCATCGCAATCGATATGGGCGATGGCGAGTTGCGACAGCGCGCGGTGGCGCACCAGGCGCGGCGAGCCGCAGGCGGTGCAGCGCCTGGTTGCGAAGTCGAGGTCGCGCAGGCAGTCGCGGCAGAAGCAGCGGGACGAACCTGCTTCCGGCGCGGGCGCGGTCACGGGGTGTCGCGCTCCCATTGCGGATCGCCCAGCACCTGCCGCGCCGCCGCGACGTTGGTGGGGTCCAGCTCCACCGAATCGGCGAACGCCTTCACCAGCGCGTCGTCGCGCAGCACGAAATCGAGCACGCCGACGAGAAACTGCGGATCGGTAGCCGCGGACCGCAACGTCTCCGGACCGATCCCGCTCTCGGCCAGAAACCGCCCCAGCCGCTCAGGCTCGCCGGCGATGAAGGAAAGCGCCTGAATCGCTACGATTTCAGCGACTTCGCGCGGGTTTCGGGCACCCTTTGTCATCGATCCTGTTTGCCTTTCCGTAACTTATGGGCTCTATTTTGGGCGGGGAGATGCCCGAGTCTCCCGGCGTTCGCTCGTCGTCGTTCGCGCCCCATTCCAGCAGGTGTTTACGCGAATGACGGAATCAAGGAACGATGGGTAAATTACAGGCTCTTGGCGGCGTTTGGGATTCGACATTCGCGGGTGGCGCGGGCGCATTCCGGTGAATTTGGAGACAGGCTGCCGTCGTCCGGCGTCGCACGGTGTGAGGTGCGGGCGACGATGGTGGCGGGTCGTTGCAGGATGGGAGGGGCGGGATGGCGAAAACCGTCCTGATCGTCGAGGACAACGAACTGAACATGAAGCTCTTTCGCGACCTGCTGGAGGCCCACGGCTATCAGACGTCGGGCACCGGCAACGGCTATGAGGCGATCGAGCTGGTCCGCAAGTTTCGTCCCGACCTGATCCTCATGGACATTCAGCTTCCGCAGGTGTCCGGCCTCGAAGTCACGCGCTGGATCAAGGACGATCCCGAGTTGCGGGCGATTCCCGTGGTTGCCGTCACCGCCTTCGCGATGAAGGGCGACGAGGAGCGCATCCGCGAGGGCGGCTGCGAGGCGTATCTGTCCAAGCCGATCTCGGTCGGAAAATTCATCGAAACCGTTCGCCGGTTTATCGGTTAGGGCATGATCCCGAAAAGTGGAAGCCGGTTTTCGGACGAGATCATGCTCAAACAATAACTAACGACGAGCCTGGCTCAACGCAGTTGAACCAGGCTCCAGGAGATTGCGATGTCCGCCCGTGTTCTGGTCGTCGATGACGTCCCTGCCAACGTCAAGCTTCTGGAAGCGCGGCTGTCGGCCGAATATTTCGACGTCATCACCGCCTGCAACGGCAAGCAGGCGCTGGAGATGAGCGCGCGCGCGGACTGCGACATCATCCTGCTCGACGTCATGATGCCGGACATGGACGGCTTCGAGGTGTGCCGCCGGCTGAAGTCCAACCCGGCGACGCATTTCATCCCGGTGGTGATGGTCACCGCGCTCGACAGCCCGGCGGATCGCGTCCGCGGCCTTGAAGCGGGGGCCGACGACTTCCTCACCAAGCCGGTGTCGGACGTGGTGCTGATCGCGCGGGTGCGCTCGCTGACCCGCCTCAAGATGATGACCGACGAATTGCGGATGCGGGCGCTGACCTCGATGGAGATCGGGGTGCAGGCGCCGGAGCGCAACGCCGTCGCCGATGCCGGGAAGGGCGGCCGCGTCCTTCTGGTGGACGACCGGCCCTCGTCCTACGAGCGGCTGGCGCCGGTTCTCGCCACTGAACATTCCGTCGATGTCGAGTCCAATCCCGCCGAGGCGCTGTTTCATGCCGCCGAGGGCAACTACGATCTGCTGATCGTGTCGCTGAGCCTTGAGAATTTCGATGGGTTGCGGCTGTGCAGCCAGGCGCGCTCGCTGGAGCGCACCCGGCACGTGCCGATCCTCGCCATCGCCGACGCCGACAACAACACGCGGCTGCTGCGCGGCCTCGAAATCGGCGTCAACGACTACCTGCTGCGGCCGGTGGACAAGAACGAACTGCTGGCGCGCGCGCGCACCCAGATCCGCAAGCGGCGCTATACCGATCATCTGCGCGACAACGTGCAGAACTCGATCGAGATGGCGATCACCGATGGGCTGACCGGGCTGCACAACCGCCGCTACATGGAAACCCACGTCGGGACGCTGGCGGAGCAGGCGTCGGCGCGCGGCAAGTCGCTGGCGCTGATGATGCTCGACATCGACTTCTTCAAGTCGGTCAACGACACCTACGGCCACGACGCCGGCGACGACGTGCTGCGCGAGTTCGCGGTGCGGATCCGCAAGTCGATCCGCGGCATCGATCTGGCCTGCCGCTACGGCGGCGAGGAATTCGTGATCGTGATGCCGGAAACCGATCTGCACGTCGCCGGCATGGTCGCGGAGCGGCTGCGGCGCGCGGTGGCGGCGGAGCCGTTCGTCATCGACAAGGGCGCGCGGCAGATTCAGGTGACCATCTCGGTCGGCCTCGCGGCGCTGGAGCGCAAGGGCGAGCCGGTGGCCGACGTTCTCAAGCGCGCCGATCTCGCGCTCTACCGCGCCAAGAGCGACGGCCGCAATCGCGTGGTCGCCGCGGCGGCGTAGGGGCCGATCGGAAAACGCGCCGTCATCGCCTGCGAAGGCGGACGATCCAGTATTCCGTGGCGGTCGCGACAGAAATTCGATCCATCAGAGCGTACTGGCTGCTCCGCCTTCGCGGAGCATGACGGCTGTCGTGTTGCACCCTGTCCAGAAAGCGTCAGGCATTCAGAATAACGAATCGAAGGTCTTGAAACGACAAACGGGGCCGCGTGGGCCCCGTTCAAAACTTCGCGCAAATACCTAAGAAGATTACTTGATCTTGGCTTCGCGAAACTCGACGTGCTTGCGCGCGACCGGGTCGTACTTCTTCTTGACCATCTTGTCGGTCATGGTGCGCGAGTTCTTCTTGGCCACGTAATAGAAGCCGGTGTCGGCGCTGGAAACCAGCTTGACCTTGATGGTGACCGCTTTGGCCATGGTTCAACCTCGAAATGTCAGGAATCGGCAGCCGATCAGCGAGCGCCAATCCGCGTTTGGCCGGCAAACTACCCGGCGACGGCCCAAAGTCAAGGTTCGGGCCGTCGAATATCCGGGGTATCGGGGGCGGATCGTCGATGGAACCGCCCGGATGGGGCGTCAGTCCGCCAGCAGGTCCATCTGCATCCGGCCGCCGTAGAAGTGGAAGAACGGCACCGGCGTATCGTGGCGGAGCGGGCCGGTGGCGAGCCGCCGGTCCAGTTGATGCAGCACCTGCTTGGTCATCGCATGGGCGTCGGCCAGCGGCTCCGAGCCGATCTCGACCCATACCAGTTCGACCAGTTCCGCCTCGGCATGGACCACGCCCTCGACCCGATGGGCGATGGCGGAGGCGTCGGCGGTGAAGAAGCGGGTATCGAAGCGGCGGACGCGGCCGGGCGGGGTGATGGCGCGGGCGATCAGGAACAGGCCGGAGGGGTCCGGCAGCAGCCCGGCGTCGGCGAACGGCTGCCACACGCCGTTGAGCTTCCGCGTGTCGGGACTGTCGCACTTGCAGCCGAGGCACAGGCCGGTTTCCTCGCACGCCTCGCGGATCGCCGCGATCGCCAGCGAGCGCGCGCGTGACGGCTCGGTGCGGGGGCTGCCCTTCAACAGGTTGGCTTCGAGTTCCTTCGGAATCGGCGCGGCCACCGGCACGCGGTTGTCGGTCTTGTCGACGCTGCCGCCGGGAAACACGTATTTCCCCGGCATGAACACCACGTTGTCGTGCCGCCGGCCGACCAGCACGCGCGGCCGCGCATGGCTGCGGTCGATCAGGATCAGCGTCGCGGCGTCGCGCGGCCGCCGATAGGGATGGTGATCGGCTTCTTTTTCGTCCTTCGCAATATCGGTATCGGTCATCGGGAGTCCGGAATGATGACGCCGCCGGCGCGGTCGCGGATCGGAGCGTCGGTGGGGTGGGTGTCGTCGAAGCCGTGCATCCGCAGCGCCCACTGCAAGCCCACCACCGCGCCCTTGACCGGCTGGAGCAGCAGCAGCGAGGCGATCAGCGTCAGCGGCAGATAGATCGCCAGTTGCAGCGCGATCGGCGGCGCGAAGGCGGTCTCGACGGCGAGCGCGATCGGCACCACGATATGACCGACCACGACGATCACCAGATAAGCCGGCAGGTCGTCGGCGCGGTGGTGAAACAGGTGCTCGCCGCAGGCCGGGCAGGATTCGTTCACCTTGAGGAAAGCGCGGAACAGCCGGCCTTCGCCGCAATGCGGGCAGCGGCCGCGCAGGCCCCGTTTCATGGCAAGCCAGACGTCGCGGCGCTCCTGCGGCGCGGCCTTGTGTGTCCAGGTCGAGATGGCGGGTGTCGTCACGATCGGCCCTTGCTCCTGCCTTTTGCCTTGCCGGGTTTGCTCTTGCCCGATTTGCCCTTTGTCGGCGTCCGCTTGCCCTTCGCTTTCGCGGGCTTGCGGGCCGGCGGTGTTGTCTCGCGCGAGTTGCGGGTGCGCTCGCGCCCCTTGCGCAGGCTCCCCGATTTGCCGCCGTCGCGCAACCGTCGGCCGTCGCGCGGCGCGCTCTCCCCCGCTGACAGCAATTCGAAGCGCAGCGCGCCGGCGACCGGGGCTGCTTCTACCAGACGAACGTGGATCACGTCACCCAGCCGGTGCATGGCACCGCTGCGTGTGCCGACCAGCGCGTGGCGCGCCTCGTCGTACTGGAAGTATTCGGTTCCCAGCGTGCGGATCGGGATCAGGCCGTCGGCGCCGGTGTCGTCGAGCTTGACGAACAGGCCGGCGCGGGTGACGCCGGAGATGCGGCCCTGGAACGTCGCGCCGATGCGGTCGGCGAGATGGTGGGCGATCAGGCGGTCCACGGTCTCGCGCTCCGCCTTCATGGCGCGCCGCTCGGTCAGGGAAATCTGCGCCGCGACCTCCGCCAGCGCCTCGGGCGTCGCGGTATCGGGCAGGGCGCCGGCGCCCAATCCCAGCGCGCGGATCAGGGCGCGATGCACGACGAGGTCGGCGTAGCGGCGGATCGGCGAGGTGAAATGCGCGTAGCGGCGCAGGTTGAGGCCGAAGTGGCCGTAGTTCTCGGTGGCGTATTCGGCCTGCGCCTGCGCGCGCAGCACCACCTCGTTGACCAGATGCTCGGCGTCGTGGCCCTTGATCTTCGCCAGCACGCGGTTGAACACCGCCGGCCGCAGCGCGCCCGCTTTCGCGAACGGCATGTCGAGCGTCTTCAAAAACTCCTGGAGGTTATGCACCTTTTCCACCGTCGGCTCGTCGTGGACGCGGTAGATGAACGGCAGCCCTTTCTTCTCCAGCGTCTCGGCGGCGGCGACGTTGGCGAGGATCATGAACTCCTCGATCAGCTTGTGCGCGGCGAGCCGCTCGGGGATCGTGACGCGATCCACCGTGCCGTCGGATTTAAGGATGATCTTGCGTTCCGGCAGATCGAGGTCGAGCGGCTCGCGGGCGTCGCGCGCCCGCTTCACCAGCGCATAGGCCGCGTAAAGCGGCTTGAGGATCGGCTCCGCCAGCGGCGATGTCGTATCGTCGGGACCGCCGTCGATGGCGGCCTGCACCTGAGCGTAATGGAGCTTCGCCGCCGAGCGCATCAGCACGCGATGGAACGAGTGCGAGCGCTTGCGGCCGTCCGGCCCGATTACCAGCCGCACCGCGAGCGCGCCGCGCGCTTCCCCCGGCCGCAGCGAGCACAGGTCGTTGGAGATGCGCTCCGGCAGCATCGGCACCACGCGGTCGGGGAAATACACCGAGTTGCCGCGCGTGAGCGCGTCGCGGTCGAGCGCCGAGCCCGAGCGCACATAATAGGCGACGTCGGCGATGGCGACGTGAACGATGAAGCCGCCGGCGTTGGCGGGATCGCTGTCGGGCTCGGCGTGAACCGCGTCGTCGTGATCCTTGGCGTCGGGCGGATCGATGGTGACGAGCGGGACGGCGCGCCAGTCCTCGCGCCCCTTGAGGGCGGCGGGCTCCGCCGCCTCGGCTTCCTTCAGCGCGGCCGGCGAAAAGTCCTGCGGAATGCCGTGGGCGTGGATCGCGATCAGGCTGATGGCCTTTTCGGTCGCGAGCGAGCCGAGCCGTTCCTTGACCCGGCCCGAGGCAAGGCCGAAGCCGCGCGTGCGGATCAGGTCGACGCTGACGAGGTCGCCGTCTTCGGCGCCGGCGGCGTCGGCCGCGGCGATGTTGAGTTCGCGGCCCGCCTGCTTCTTGTCGATCGGCACCAGCCGCCCGCCGCCGGCGGGCAGGCGGCGGAAGATGCCGAGAATGCGCGAGCGGGCGTGGCCGATCACCTTGATGACGCGGCCGACATAGGCGGCCTCGTCGCCGTCGCGGTCGGCCTCGACGCACAGCAGCGCGCGGTCGCCGATGCCGACCGCCGTGCCCGGCTTCGGATAACGCGGCAGGCGGATGCGGATTTTCGGGGCTGTGCCTTGCGTCTCCTCGTCCCATTCCGAAGGCTGCGCCAGCATCTCGCCGTCGCGGTCGCGCGCGGTGACGTCGGCCAGCACCGTGGGCGGCAGGGTGGCGGCCTCGTGCAGCGTGCGGCCGCGCCTGGCGATGACGCCGTCGTCAGCAAGTTCGCGCAGCAGCCGTTTCAGTTCCGCGCGGTCGGCGTTCTTCAATCCGAAGGCGCGCGCGATCTCGCGGGTGCCGACCTCGCTTTTCGCCGCGCGAATGAACGCGATCAGCGCGTCGCGGTCGGGAAACTGGCTGTCGCGCGTTTTGCTCAAGAGGACCCGCTGGCTTTGCTCTTGCTCGCGGCGGCCTTGGTCGCGGTGGTCTTGGCCGGCGAGGTGGTCGCCGTCGCCTTCACCGGCGCGCGCGCCTTGCTCGCCGCCTTCTTGGCGGCGGGCTTTTTCGCGGCGGCCTTTTTCGCCGCCGGTTTCTTGACTGCCGCCTTTTTCGCCGCCGGCTTTTTGGCCGCGGGCCGCTTGGTCTTGCCGCCGCCCTTGGCCGCGCGTTCGTCGATCAGCGCGATCGCGTCCGCGAGCGTGATGTCGTCTGCCGTCCGCTCGCTCGGGATGGTGGCGTTGACGCCGCCGGCGGTGACGTAAGCGCCGTAGCGGCCGCTCTTGAGCGCGACCGCGCCGAGGGTGGGATGCTCGCCGAGCGGCTTGCCGGGATCGGAGCCGAAGCGTCGTCGCCCCGGACCCTTGGCGATCTTCTCGGCGATCAGCGTCACCGCGCGGTTGAGGCCGATGGTGAACACGTCGTCGCCGGCCTCCAGGCTGGCATAGGTCTTGTGGTGCTGCACATAGGGGCCGAAGCGGCCGATGCCGGCCTTGATCGGCTCGCCGTCTTCCGGATGCCGGCCGACTTCGCGCGGCAGCGACAACAGCTTCACCGCGAGATCGAGTTCGACGTCGCCGGGCGACATGCCCTTGGGGATGCCGGCGCGCCGCGGTTTCTCGCCTTCCTCATAGTCCTTCTGCTCGCCCAACTGAATGTACGGCCCGAAGCGGCCGGACTTGACCGCCACCTCCAGGCCGCTGTCCGGGTCCTTGCCGAGAACGCGGTCGCCGCCGATGTCGCCGTCGGCGGCGAGCGGGCGGGTGTAGCGGCAGTCGGGATAGTTGCTGCAACCGACGAACGCGCCGAACTTGCCGGCCTTGAGGTTGAGCCGGCCGGTGCCGCAGCTCGGGCACTGGCGCGGGTCGCCGCCGTCCTCGCGCGGCGGATAGATATGCGGCCCGAGCATCTCGTCGAGCGCGTCGAGCACTTCAGCGACGCGCAGGTCCTTGATGTCGTCCACCGCGCCGGTGAAGCCGGCCCAGAACGCCTTCAGCACGTCCTGCCACGACACTTCATTGTTGGAGATGCGATCGAGGTCTTCTTCCAACTCGGCGGTGAAGTCGTATTCGACGTAACGCGCGAAATACTTCTTCAGGAAGGCGACGACGACGCGGCCCTTGTCCTCGCCGTGCAGCCGCTTCTTGTCGAGCCGCACATAGCCGCGGTCGCGCAGCACTTGCAGGATCGATGCGTAGGTCGAGGGCCGGCCGATGCCGAGTTCTTCCATGCGCTTGACCAGCGAGGCTTCCGAGAAGCGCGGCGGCGGCTCGGTGAAGTGCTGGGTCACGCTGAGCGCCTCGCGCTTGAGTGCTTCGCCCTCGCTCATGGCGGGGAGGCGGTTGCCGTCCTCGTCCTCCGGGTCGTCGTCGCGGCCTTCCTGATAGAGCTTCAGGAAGCCGTCGAACTTGATGACCTGGCCGCTGGCGCGCAGGTCGAGCGTGCGCGCGCCCGCCCTGGCGACGATATCGACGGTAGTGCGCTCAAGCTCGGCGGATTCCATCTGGCTCGCGACAGTGCGGATCCAGATCAGTTCGTAGAGCCGGGCCTGATCGGCATCGAGGCTACGGCGCAGGTCGGCGGGGCGGCGCGCGATGTCGGTCGGGCGGATCGCCTCGTGCGCTTCCTGCGCGTTCTTGGCCTTGGTCTGGTACTGGCGCGGCGCGTCCGGCACGTAGTCCTTGCCGTAATCCTCGCCGATCACCTTGCGCGCCTGCGCGATCGCGGAGCCGTCGATCTGCACGCCGTCGGTTCGCATATAGGTGATGAGGCCGGTGGTCTCGCCGCCGATGTTGACGCCTTCATACAGGCGCTGCGCGATGCGCATGGTGTGGGCGGGCGCGAAGCCGAGCTTGCGGCTGGCTTCCTGCTGCAAGGTCGAGGTGGTGAACGGCGCGTAGGGATTGCGCCGCGCCGGCTTGGCCTCGACGCTGCCAACGGTGAAGTTCGCCGCCTCGATGGCGCGCTTGAAGTCCTCGGCCTCCGCGCCGCTGCCGATGTCGAGCCGCGCCAGCTTGCGGCCGTCGGCGCCGACCAGCCGCGCCTCGAAGGTGTCGCCGCGCGGCGTCGCCAGCGTCGCCACCAGCGACCAGTATTCGCGCGGCACGAAGCTCTCGATCTCCTGCTCGCGGTCGCAGACCAGCCGCAGCGCCACCGACTGCACGCGCCCGGCCGAGCGCGCGCCCGGCAGCTTTCGCCACAACACCGGCGACAGCGTGAAGCCGACCAGATAGTCGAGCGCGCGGCGCGCCATGTAGGCGTCCACCAGCGCGCCGTCGATCTGGCGCGGGTGCTTCATGGCGTCGGTCACCGCCTGCTTGGTGATGGCGTTGAACACCACCCGCTCGATCGGCTGGTCCTTGAGCGCGCGCTTCTGCTTCAGCACCTCCAGGACGTGCCAGGAAATCGCCTCGCCCTCGCGATCGGGGTCGGTTGCGAGAATGAGCTTGTTGGCGCCCTTGACCGAGCGGGCGATGTCGTTCATCCGCCCCGCCGCCTTGGGGTCCACCTCCCAGATCATCTTGAAATTGGCGTCGGGATCGACCGAGCCGTTCTTGGCGGGAAGGTCGCGGATATGGCCGAAGGAGGCCACCACTTCGTAGCCGCCGCCCAGATACTTATTGATCGTCTTGGCCTTGGCAGGCGACTCGACAATGACGATATTCATGTTTTTCCAGATACTTAAGGGAAAAAGCTGCGAGCTTCGCGAAGCTCGCGGCGGCCCGATTCGCCCGGAACATGGGTCCAGACCCCGCGCCTGTCAAATCATGACACCCTTTCGGTAAGCCGATAGCCCTGTCATATTGGATGTATCAACTTCATAAATCTACCTACGATTGTATAGTGTCGGAGCTGGTAGTGATGTGATTCCGAAATCTTTCCCGCAGCGGAGAGCAATGGTGCGAGAACGGCACAGCGCGTTTGAGGAGGAGCGAGAGCCGGTCGGCGACGGCGGGCCCGGCGAGGCGGCCAGTTTCGTGGCGGACTCGGTCCGCGAACTTTCGCTCTTGGCGCGGCGACACCGGTTCGATACGCTGGCCTTCCTGCTCGACATGGCCCAGATGGAGGCGGCGGAACTGGCGAGGGCCCTGACGCTGGGCAAGGGGCGCTCGCGCGAGCGCCGCCCTGACGCCTGACGGGCAGAAGGCGGGTGGCCCGATCAGATCAGCGACACCAGCCCGCCGCCGTGACGCTCCAGCCGTCCCGCCAATTCCAGTTCCAGCAGGACCATGCGGACAACCGCTGACGATGTGCCGGACAGCCGGATCAGGTCGTCGAGGCCGATCGGGCTGGGGCCGAGCAGGCCGGTAATCCGGGCCCGCTCGCCGGCATCGGGCTCGTGCTCGGGCATGGGCTCGGGATCGGCTTCCTCGATCGGCAGATCGATGTGCCGCCCCATGATCGGGCGAACGGCGGCGATGACATCGGCGGCGCCGGTGACCAGCGCCGCGCCCTGCTTGATGAGGTTGTTGGTGCCGGCCGCGCGCGGATCGAGCGGCGAGCCCGGCACCGCGAACACCTCGCGGTTCTGTTCGACCGCGATCCGGGCGGTAATCAGCGATCCCGAACGGTGCGCCGCCTCGACCACCACGACCCCGAGCGCCAGGCCGGAAATCAGCCGGTTGCGGCGCGGGAAATCGCGGGCGCGGGGCGCGTGGCCGAGCGGCATCTCGGAAATCGCCGCGCCTGACCGCAGGATGTCGTCAAGCAGGCCCTCGTGCTCCGGCGGATAGATGCGGTCGTGGCCGCCGGCCAGCACCGCCACGGTGCCGCTGCTTAAGCTGGCGCGATGGGCGGCGCGGTCGATGCCGCGCGCCAGCCCCGACACGACGATGAACCCGGCGTCGCCGAGGTCGCGCGCCAGTACCTCGGTCAGCTTGAGGCCGGCGCCGGAGGCGTTGCGCGAGCCGACGATGGCGATCATCGGCCGATCCATCACCGCGATCGCGCCGCGCACGCCGAGCAGCGGCGGCGCGTCCTCGATCAGCGCGAGGCGCGGCGGATAGCCGGCCTCGCCGGGCGCGACCATGGTCACGCCGATGGCTCGCCCGCGCTCCAGTTCGCGCTCGGCCTCCGCCACCGTACAAATACGTCCGGTCCGGCTCGCGCCGCCGCGGCGGGCGAGGTCGGGCAGGCGGGTGAGGGCGGCCTCGGCGCTGCCGAAGTGGTTGACCAGCGAGCGGAAGGTGCGCGGCCCGACATTGTCGCTGCGGATCAGACGCAGCCAGTCGATGCGCTGACGCTCGCTCAGCCGCATCCCGTCGTTCGATGGTGAAGCCATGCCCAAGCTGCCCGCGTTCCCGCGGACAGCATCGCGCAACTCGCGAAGTCTCACAACTATGAGATGTAGTTTCAGGAGCTGCCGAGCGGCGGTCCGCCGTTGTGGCCGGCCATCGCGTTTTCACCGGCGTGCGGTGCCTTCTGCCCGATCTTGCCCTCGGTGCGGTCGATCAGCCGGCGGATGTTGGCGCGGTGCATGATCCACAACAGGACCGAGAGCACCGCGAACAACAGCGCCAGCGCGGTATGGCCGTCGAGCCAGAGGGCCGGCGGCGTCAGGACGCTGGCGACGAGGGCGGCGGCGGACGAATAGCGGGTGAGCCAGGCGACCACCAGCCAGACGCCGCAGAACGCCAGCGCCGCCGGCCAGAACAGCCCCAGCAGCACCCCGATATAGGTCGCGACCCCCTTGCCGCCCTTGAAGCCGAGCCACACCGGAAAGAGGTGGCCGAGGAACGCGCCGAGCCCCGCCACCATCGCGGCGTCGGGGCCACTGAGGCGGCCGGCGAGGATGACGGCGACGGTGCCTTTCAGCATGTCGCCGAGCAGGGTGAGAGCGGCGAGGCCCTTGCGTCCGGTGCGCAGCACGTTGGTGGCGCCGATGTTGCCGGAGCCGATCGCGCGCAGATCGCCGGCGCCGGTGAGGCGGGTCAGGATCATGCCGAAGGGGATCGAACCGAACAGGTAACCCACCACGAGGGCGAGAGGGGCCATGACGTAGGGAGATGTCAGCATCGGCTCTCCAGTCCGGTGTCGAATGGTTTGGTCATTAATCCAGCCACGTCGTCATCGTCCGGCTTGACCGGACGATCCAGTATACACTGACGCCAGTACTCTATTTCAGACGTTATGGATACTGGATGCCCGCCTTCGCGGGCATGACGACGGGGCGGCGTTCATGGTCTCGGCACATTCCTCCCGGCACGTCACGCCAGTTGATGCACCGTGCGCCCGGCGACGATGGTGCGCATCACCCGCCCGGTGAAGCGGGCCTCGTCGAACGGCGTGTTCTTGCATTGCGACCTGAGATCGGCCGGATCAAGCACCCACGGCTCGTCGGGATCGATGACGATGACGTCGGCCGGGCTGCCGGCGCGCAAGCGGCCGCCGGGCAGGTTCAAAAGTTCGGCGGGGCGTGTGGACATCGTGCGGATCAGCGTCGTGATGTCGAGTTCGCCGGCGTGAACGAGGCGCAGCCCCGCCGCCAGCATGGTTTCGAGCCCGATGGCGCCGACCGCGGCTTCGGCGAACGGCAGCCGCTTGGTTTCGACGTCCTGCGGATTGTGGTCCGACATCACCACGTCGATCAGCCCCGACGCCAGCGCGGCGGCGAGCGCCGTGCGGTCGTCCTCGGTGCGCAACGGCGGCGAGGTTTTCAGGAACGTGCGATAGGGGCCGATATCGTTCTCGTTGAGCGTCAGGTGATTGATCGAGGCCGAGGCGCTGACGCGAAGCCCCGCGTCTTTGGCGCGCGCGAGGACATCGAGCGAGTCGCGGCAGGTGAGGGAGGCGGCGTGGTAGCGCCCGCCGGTCAGCGCGACGAGGCGGATGTCGCGCTCCAGCATCACCGCCTCGGCGGCGGTCGGCACCCCGATCAGCCCGAGGCGGGTGGCGAGTTCGCCCTCGTTCATGACGCCTTCGCCGACCAGATTGGGATCCTCGGTGTGATGCACGATCAAGGCGTCGAAATCGCGCGCGTAGGTCAGCGCGCGGCGCATCACCTGGGCGTTGGTGACGCTTTTCGCGCCGTCGGTGAAGGCCACCGCGCCGGCGGCTTTCAGGAGGCCGAACTCGGTCATCACTTGGCCGGCCATGCCCTTGGTCAGCGCCGCCATCGGCTGGATGTTGACGATCGCGGTGTCGCGGGCGCGGCGCAGCACGAAATCCACGGTCGCGGAGTTGTCGATCGCCGGCGAGGTATCGGGCTGGCAGACAATGGTGGTGATGCCGCCGGCGGCGGCCGCCTCGCTCGCCGACGCGAAGGTTTCGCGGTAGCTCGCGCCGGGCTCGCCGACGAAGGCGCGCATGTCGATCAGGCCGGGCGCGACGATGCGGCCGGCGCAATCGACGATCTCGGCGCCGTCCGGCGCGCCGGCGGCGGCCAGGCCGGGGCCGCTGTCGCGGATCACGCCGTCGGCGATCAAAAGGTCGCCGCGCGCGTCGAGACCGCGTGACGGATCGATCAGGCGGGCGTTGGCGAGCAGCAGCGGGCGAGCGGGGATTTGGCTGTGGGGCATGGCGTCACGCATTGGGCAGGTTGCGCGCCAGCGCTTCGAGCACCGCCATGCGCACCGCCACCCCCATCTCGACCTGTTCGCGGATCAGGGATTGCGCGCCGTCGGCCACCAGCGAGTCGATTTCGACGCCGCGGTTCATCGGTCCCGGGTGCATTACCAGCGCGTCCGCCTTGGCATAGGCGAGCTTCTTCTGGTCGAGCCCGAAGAAGCGGAAGTATTCGCCGCTGGAGGGCACGAACGATCCGTTCATGCGCTCGCGTTGCAGCCGCAGCATCATGACAATGTCCGCGTCGCGCAGGCCGTCCTCCATGGTGCGCGCGACCTCGACGCCCATGCGCTCGATGCCGACCGGCAACAGCGTCGATGGCGCGACCACGCGCACCCGCGCGCCCATGGTGTTGAGCAGGATGATGTTGGAGCGCGCCACGCGCGAGTGCATGACGTCGCCGCAGATGGCGATCAACAGTCCGTCGAGCCGGCCCTTGTTGCGGCGGATGGTCAGCGCGTCGAGCAGCGCCTGCGTCGGATGCTCGTGGGTGCCGTCGCCGGCGTTGACCACCGAGCCGTCCACCTTGCGCGCCAGCAATTCGACCGCGCCGGAGGCGTGATGGCGCACCACCAGGATATCGGGGTGCATGGCGTTGAGGGTGACGGCGGTGTCGAGCAGCGTCTCGCCCTTGCGCATCGACGACGACGCCACCGACATGTTGAGGACGTCGGCCCCTAACCGTTTGCCGGCGATCTCGAACGACGATTGCGTGCGGGTGGAGGCTTCGAAGAACAGGTTGACCTGGGTGCGGCCGCGCAGGCTGGTGCGCTTCTTGTCGATCTGGCGATTGAGTTCGACGTATTCCTCGGCGAGGTCGAGCAGGCCGGTGATGTCGGCCGCCGAAAGGCCCTCGATGCCCAGCAGATGGCGGTGGCGGAGGACGAAACTGGATTTTGCGCCGGGGATCATTCGGGCAAGAGCTATAGGCGTTGCGGCATGGAGGGGCAAGGCCGTTTTCGTATCAGCCGGGTTATCCCCCGGAACCGTGCGCGTCGGGTGCATCCGGCGCGTTTTCGCGATGTCGCGAACCGGATAGATTGGCCGGAACCCCTGTTCAAGGAGAGTGGATCGGCATGACGTTTCGGCCTGTGCTGTGGCTGATGATCCTGACCGCCGCGGGGCTGACCGGGCTTGCGGGCGGCGTGGCCATGGCGCAGGGGCTGCCGGGCGGTTTCGTCTATCTGCGCGATCTCGATCCGAGCATCGTTCAGGACATGCGTTACGCCACCGCCAACAACTTCGTCGGCCGCGTGCTCAACGGCTATGAAGCGGGCGCGTGTGTCGTCACGCGCAAGGTCGGCCTTGCGTTGAAGCAGGTGCAGCGGGATTTGAAACCGCGGGGCTTGTCGCTGAAAGTCTACGACTGCTATCGCCCGCAGCGCGCGGTGGATGACATGTATGCTTGGGCGCAGGACGGCAGGGAGACCGTCGCGCAGCGGCGCTACAATCCGAAGATGCGGAAGGCTGATCTGTTTCGGCGCGGTTACATCGCGCGGCGTAGCGGACACTCGACCGGCAACGCGGTGGACCTGACGCTGGTGCAACTGCCGCTCAGGCGCGTATCGCCGTTCGATCCGCGCGCCGATTACGGCGACTGCACGGCGGATGCGTCACGCCGCGCGCCGGACACCAGCGTTGACATGGGTACGGGCTACGATTGCTCCGATGAGCGCGCGCACACCGCGTCGTCCGCGATCACGCCGCAGCAACGCCGCTGGCGCGACATCCTGGTGGCCGCGATGGCGCGCCATGGCTTCGTCAACTATCGTCTCGAATGGTGGCACTTCTCGTTGCCGGGGATCGGCCGCGAGGTTTACGATTTCCCGATCACCGGGCGCTGACGCCGGCTTATTTCTTGTGCTTGTCGTGCGCGTCCTTGTAGCCGTCGCTGGCCTTGCCTTTGGTTTGTCTGGCGTTGGGACCGGTTTCCGGTTGGCCCGATTGCGCGTCGTGCCCGGAGGCCTGCGGCGACTCGGCCGGCGCGGATTGCTTGGCGGCGGGCTGGTTGCCGGCGGCGGGTTGATTGCGGTCCTGCTGCGCCAGCGCGGTGCTGGCGCTCAGGATCAGCGCGGCGCTCGCCACGGCAAGAATGGACTTGATCGGCATCAATTGCTCCGGTTCGATCGCTGGTTACTGACCGGGACAACACCGGCATCTGATGGCTGGTTCCGCGAAAAGTTGTGCCGCGGCGTTTTTCCGCCCCTTGCGCCGCCAGCCAATTCGGCGGATGTCTGATTGTCCGTACCGCACGGAATCCGGGAGTTTGCCATGCTGTCCGCCGCATCCGCCAGAACCGAGGTGTTCAACCAGTCGCCGCCGTTCGAGGACGTCAACCTGTTCGCGCAGGACCGGCCGCTCAAGGAAGCGGTCGCGGCCAACGGCGGCGCGGACGCGATCAGCGCGTTGACCGAATTCGGCAAGCACTGGGGCTCGGCGGCTATGATCGAGCGCGGCCGGCTCGCCAACGAGAACACGCCGAAGCTCAAGACCTTCGACGCGCGCGGCTTCCGTCGCGATCAGGTCGAGTTTCACCCGGCCTATCATGAGCTGATGGCGCACAGCGCCCACGCCGGCATCCACAACTCGACATGGACCGCGAAAGGCGAACCGGCCGGCGGCGCCTCCGAGGTGGTGCGCGGCGCGCGGCTCTATATCGCCGCGCAGGTCGAGGCCGGGCACCTGTGCCCGATCACCATGACGCGCGCGGCGGTCGGCGCGCTGACGGTCGATCCCGCGTTGCGCGACGCGGTGATGCCGGTGCTCGGCACCCGCAGCTACGATCCGACGTTCGCGCCGTGGTGGACCAAGCGCGGCATGACCATCGGCATGGGCATGACCGAGCGGCAGGGCGGCACCGACGTGCGCGCCAACATCAGCCGCGCGGTGCGCGACGGCGACGCCTATCGCATCACCGGCCACAAGTGGTTCATGTCGGCGCCGATGTGCGACGCCTTCCTGGTGCTGGCGCAGGCCGAAGGCGGCCTGACCTGCTTCTTCATGCCGCGCTTCACGCCGGACGGCGCAGTCAACGGCATCCGCTTCCAGCGCCTCAAGGACAAGCTCGGCAACCGCTCCAATGCGTCGTCGGAAGTCGAGTTCGACAACGCCTACGCGCTGCGGCTCGGCGAGGAGGGACGCGGCGTGCGCACCATCATCGAAATGGTGTCGCTGACGCGGCAGGACTGCGCGCTGTCGTCGGTGGGCTTGATGCGCTCGGGGCTGGCGCACGCCATCAACCACACCCGCCATCGCAGCGTATTCCAGAAGCACCTTGCCGATCAGCCGCTGATGCAGAGCGTGCTCGCCGACATGGCGCTGCATGTCGAGGCGTCCACCGCGCTGGTGATGCGGCTGTGCCGCGCCTTCGACCGCGCGCCGTACGATCCAGGCGAGGCGGCCTATATGCGGCTCCTGACCCCGGTGGTGAAATACTGGACCTGCAAGAGCGCGCCGGGCTTCCTCTACGAGGCGATGGAGTGCCTCGGCGGCAACGGCTACATCGAGGAGGGCGCTCTGGCGCGGCTCTACCGCGAGGCGCCGGTCAACGCCATCTGGGAAGGCTCCGGCAACGTGATGTGCCTCGACGTGCTGCGCGCGCTGTCGCGCGAGGCCGAGGGCGCGGAGGCGGTGATGACCCATCTCGCCGCGCAGACCGACGGACTGCCGGGCGCGAAGGAGGCGATTGCCTTTGTCGCCGGGGCGTTCCGCCGCCCCGATGTCGAGCGCATGGCGCGCGTCGCGGTGGAGCGGCTGGCGCTGGTCGCGGCGGCGGCGGCGCTTCACGAGGTGTCGCAGCCGAGCGCCGGCCTGTTCGCAGCGACCCGGCTCGAAGGCGACCGCGGCAACCTCTACGGCGCCGCCGAACTCAGCCCCGACGCCAGCCGCCGCCTGCTGGACCGCGCGCTGGGTTAAGGGATGGCGTTGTGTTCAGAGCCCAACCAAAAACGAGGCGTCATCGTCCGCGAAGGCGGACGATCCAGTAGCCGGTGCGAGCGCTGGGGAAACTGATCCATCAGAGAGTACTGGATACTCCGCTTTCGCGGAGCATGACAGTTATCGTGCTGTCCTTCTGTACAAATGATCTTCCGGTCTGACACCTCGCGGATGATGGTCATTTACCGGGCATCCGCCGGATACTCGCAGTTTGGTAACCAATCCCGACCACAGTGGCGCGATGAGCCCTGTTGATGCCGATATCGCGCCGCCGCCGTTGCCGCCCGCCGTGCGGCCGCGCCCGGTGTGGCGGTTCGTCAGCACCAGCCTGTGGGGCCTGTTCATTTTTGTTGCCATGTTCCTCGGGCAGATGGCCGTGATCGGCTATCTGGTGTGGCGGCATGGCGGCGGGCTCGACAGCGCACTGATCCGCAGCATTTCCGGCAGCGGCGTTACGTTGTCGCTGTCGGTCATTACCGGACTGCCGGCGGTGCTGCTGGCGATCTGGATCGCGACGCGGATCGCAGGCGCGCGGTTTTCCGAATACCTCGGGCTGCGCTGGCCGACATGGCGCGAGTTCTTCTTCGGTCTTCTCGCCCTGATCGTGCTGGTCGGCGCGTGGGACCTGCTCGCCAAGGCGATCGGGCGCGAGGTCACCGCCACTTTCATGATCGAGGTGCTGAAGTCGGCCGAGGCCGACAACTCGCTGTGGCTCCTGCTGATCGCCTTCTGCGTCGCCGCTCCGGTCAGCGAGGAGTTTTTCGCGCGCGGCTTCCTCTATCGCGGCTGGGCGGATTCGTTCGTGCGGCCGGCGGGCGCGATCGTGCTGTCGGCGCTGGTGTGGACCGCGATGCACCTGCAATACGACTGGTTCTTCTTCTTCGAGATCATGAGCATCGGGCTGTTGTTCGGCTACCTGCGTCATCGCACCGGTTCGACCTGGCTGACCGTGGTGCTGCACGCGCTGAACAACCTCGCCGCCACGGTTCAGACCATGTGGCTGGCGTCGTCGTCGTGAGCGCGCCTCACTCCGCCAGCGCGATGAACAGCGGCATGGTGAGCGCCGCCAGCACCGTCTGAAGCACCAGGATCTGCGCCAGCAGCGGCGCGTCGCCGCCCATCTGCCGCGCCAGCACGTAGGCGTTGGAGGCGGAGGGCACCGCGGCGCAGCAGGCCACGACGACGAGGCTCGCGCCCGACAGCCCGAAGGCGATGCCGAGCGCGATGGCGATGGCCGGCATCACGATCAGCTTGAGCACCACGGCGACCAGCGCCGCGCCGCCCGGCCGCCGCAGGCCGTCGAGCCGCAATCCGGCGCCGACCACCAAAAGGCCGATCGCCAGCGACGAGTGCCCGAGCGAGCCGGCGAAGGCGTAGAGCGGCTCCGGCACCGTGACGCCGGAGAGGTTGACGGCGATGCCGATCAAACATCCCCAGATGAACGGATTGCGCGCGATCGCGAGCAGCGTGGCGCGCAACGAGGTCCGTCCGGGCGCGGCGAAGTGCGCCAGCACCGACACGCTCATGACGTTGAGCAGCGGGGTCATCGCCACCATGGCGACCGCCGCCATCGCCAGCCCCGGACTGCCCAGCATGTTGCCGACCACCGACAGCGCCACGAAAGTCTGCCAGCGCACCGCGCCCTGAAACACCGAGGTGAAGGCCGCCCCGTTCAGCCCGAGCGCGCGCGCAAGCAGCGGCCGCAGCGCGAGGCACAGCGCCGCCAAAATGATGACCGACAACAGCAGCGCGCCGCCGACGCCGGCGACCGGCACCGCCGACAGGTCGGCGCGCGCCAGCGTCTCGATCAGCAGCGCCGGAAACAGCACGTAGTAGACCAGTTGCTCCAGCCCGATCCAGTGATCGTCCCTTGTGAGCAGGGTCCGGCGCAGGCCGTAGCCGAGCGCCATCAGCAGGAACACCGGGATCAGCGACGCGATCACCGTCAGCATCGGCGCGGGGCCCCTCAGCGGTTGAGAACGGCGAGGCGGTCGAGCGCGCCTTGCAGGATGAAAATCGCGGCGTGCTCGTCGATGACTTTCGCGCGGCGGGCGCGGCTGGCGTCGGCGGCGATCAGTTCGCGTTCCACCGCCGCGGTGGACAGCCGCTCGTCCCACAGCCCGATCGGCAGATCGGTCAGGCGGGAGAAATTGCGGGCGAAGGCGCGGGTCGATTGCGCGCGCGGGCCCGAGGTGCCGTCCATGTTGACCGGCAGGCCGAGCACGAAGCCGACCGCGTGGCGCGTCCGCGCCAGTTCGCACAGCCGCGCGGCGTCGGCGGTGAAGGCGGTGCGTTTCACGGTTTCGACCCCGGTCGCGAGCCTGCGGTCGGGATCGGACACCGCGACGCCGATGGTCCTGGTGCCGAGATCGAGCCCGATCAGCGCGCCTCGCGCGGGCCAGTGCAGGGCGGCTTCGATCAGGGGCAGGACGGGCGCGGTCATGGCTCTCGCATATCATGGCGGCGGGCGCGGGACACCACCCTTTGCTTATCGAAGGTCGCATGGCGGGGCCCGTGACATCGGCGACGCAAAGTGGAATACCAACGGCATCATTTGAGGATCATGCCATGTGGCCCGACCGCCGACTGCTCGACCTGTTCAAGGTCGATCTGCCCATCATTCAGGCGCCGATGGCCGGCGCGATCGACACCGCGCTCGCCATCGCCGCGGCAAAAGCGGGCGCGCTCGGCGCGCTGCCCTGCGCCATGCTGTCGCCGGACAAGGCGCGCGAGCAGGTCAACATCTTCCGCCAGCAGGTATCCGCGCCGGTATCGATGAACTTCTTCGCCCATACGCCGACAGTGCCCGACGCGGGGCGGGTGGCGGCGTGGCGCGAACGCCTCGCGCCTTATTA
Source organism: Bradyrhizobiaceae bacterium (assembly GCA_044463945.1). Taxonomy (GTDB): domain Bacteria; phylum Pseudomonadota; class Alphaproteobacteria; order Rhizobiales; family Xanthobacteraceae; genus 62-47. The sequence goes on from JBIQLW010000024.1 coordinate 49,926, forward strand.
TAAAGAGTTGCAACTCGATCCGGCGATGCCGCTGCCGCAGGCGGCGCGCGCGCCGTTCGACGCCGCCATGTGCGAGGTGGTGGAAGACGTGAAGCCGGAAGTGGTGAGCTTCCATTTCGGCCTGCCGGAGGCGGGGCTGCTGCGGCGGGTCAAGGATGCCGGCTGCGTCGTCATCGCCTCGGCCACCATCGTCAGGGAAGCAGTCTGGCTCGCCGAGCGCGGCGTCGATGCGGTCATCGCGCAGGGGGCGGAGGCGGGCGGCCATCGCAGCATGTTCTTAACCTCCGACATCGCCACCCAGCCCGGCATTTTCGCGCTGGTGCCGCAGATGGCGGACGCGGTGCGCGTGCCGGTGATCGCCGCCGGCGGCATCGCCGACGGGCGCGGCATCGCCGCCGCCTTCGCGCTGGGGGCTGCCGGCGTGCAGATCGGCACCGCCTATCTGCGCACGCCGGAATCGAAGGTCAGCGCCATCATCCGAGAGAATCTCGCGAAGGGCGATGACGGCGCGACCGCCATCACCAACGTCATGACCGGGCGCGCCGCGCGCGGCATCGTCAACCGCGCCATGCGCGAACTGGGGCCGGTGACGGCGGACGGGCCGGGCTTTCCGCACGCATCGGCGGCGTTCGGCCCGCTGAAGGCGGCGGCCGAGAAAGAGGGCCGCGCCGATTTCACCAATCTGTGGGCCGGGCAGGCGGTGGCGCTCGGCCGCGAGACGCCAGCGGAGGACCTGACCCGCGCGCTGGCCGAGGACGCCTTGCGGCGGTTGCGCGCTTTGTCGGCCTGAGCGGGCGTGGTTGCGGTGCGAAAGGGCGGTCTGCTATAGGGCGGTACTGTTTGCATACGCCGCCAGCCGTCTCCATATCGCAAGCCAAGGCCCTCGTTCATGTCCGTTGACGCCGCCACCGTCCGCCGCATCGCGCATCTGGCGCGGATCGCGGTCACCGATGCCGAGGTCCCGCATCTGCAAGGCGAGCTGAACGCCATTCTGGCGTTCGTCGAGCAGCTTGCGGAAGTGGACGTCGAAGGCGTGGAACCGATGACCTCGGTGACGCCGATGGCGATGAAGATGCGCGCCGACGTGGTTGACGACGGCGACATCGCCGATGCGGTGGTCGCCAACGCGCCGGCGCGCGAGGATCACTTCTTCGTCGTGCCCAAGGTGGTCGAATAAGGTGGCTGCGTAACATCCGGCCCGGAGGCGGATCCGATGTGTCTGTTGTGCGACGACGAGAAAGCCTATCGGCTTTACATGACCTATCTCGACGCGATGCGCCGGCATGGCCAGGACCCCGACCCCGACAAGGCGATGGACGCGGTGCTCGACGCCATCGAGGCCGCCGACCGGCAGCCGCGCCGCGACGGCCCGGCCCAAGATCCGGCCCAAGACCCGGCCAACGACAAGACGCTCTCTCCTTTCTTTTGCAGCCCGGTTGATAAATGACGGACCTGACTTCGCTGACGCTGACCGAGGCGCGCGACGGCCTCGCGCGCAAGGCGTTCACCTCGCTTGAGCTCACCGACGCCCATCTCAAAGCGATGGAACGCGCGCGCACGCTCAACGCCTATGTGCTGGAGACGCCGGACCACGCCCGCGCCATGGCGCGCGCGGCCGACGAGAAGATCGCCAGGGGCGAGGGCGGACCGCTCAGTGGCATTCCGCTCGGCATCAAGGACCTGTTCGCCACCCAGGGCATCCGCACCACCGCGTGCTCGAAAATCCTCGACGGCTTCACGCCGCCTTATGAGTCCACCGTCACCTCGCAACTGTGGCGCGACGGCGCGGTGCTGCTCGGCAAGCTCAACAACGACGAGTTCGCCATGGGCTCGTCCAACGAGACCTCGTGCTTCGGCCCGGTGATCAATCCGTGGCGGCGCAACGGCTCCGACGCGAAGCTCGTGCCCGGCGGCTCATCGGGCGGCTCGGCGGCGGCGGTCGCGGCGCATCTGTGCCTCGGCGCCACCGGCACCGACACCGGCGGCTCGATCCGCCAGCCGGCGGCCTTCACCGGCATCGTCGGCGTCAAGCCGACCTATGGCCGCTGCTCGCGCTGGGGCATTGTCGCCTTCGCCTCCTCGCTCGATCAGGCCGGGCCATTCGCGCGCACCGTGCGCGATGCCGCGATCCTGCTGCGCGCGATGGCCGGTCACGATCCCAAGGACACCACATCGGTGAACCGCGCGGTGCCGGACTATGAGGCCGCGGTCGGCAAGTCGGTGAAGGGACTGCGCATCGGCATCCCGAAGGAATACCGCCTTGATGGCATGTCGTCCGAGATCGACCGCCTCTGGTCGCAGGGCGCGGAGTGGCTGAAAGCGGCGGGCGCCGAGCTGGTCGAGGTGTCGCTGCCGCACACCAAATACGCGCTGCCGGCCTATTACATCGTCGCGCCCGCCGAAGCCTCGTCCAACCTCGCGCGCTACGACGGCGTGCGCTACGGCGCGCGGACGAGCGGCAACAATATCGTGGAAATGTACGAGAACACCCGCGCCACCGGCTTCGGGCCCGAGGTCAAGCGGCGGGTGATGATCGGCACCTACGTGTTGTCCGCAGGCTATTACGACGCCTATTACCTGCGGGCGCAGAAGGTGCGCACGCTCATCAAGAAGGATTTCGAGGACTGCTTCGCGCAGGGCGTCCACGCCATCCTGACGCCGGCGACGCCGTCGGCGGCGTTCGGCATCGGCGAGAAGACCGGCGCCGACCCGATCGAGATGTACCTCAACGACATTTTCACCGTCACCGTGAACATGGCGGGCCTGCCCGGCATCGCGGTGCCCGCCGGCCGCGATACGCAGGGGTTGCCGCTCGGCCTGCAACTGATCGGCCGTCCGTTCGACGAGGACACGCTGTTCTCGCTCGGCGAGGTGATCGAGCAGGCGGCGGGCCGCTTCACCCCGCCGCGCTGGTGGACGTAGGGCGAGGCCGCCGGCGCGGGATTAACCATGTCCGCCTTGCCTTTGACACGGTGCCGCCATCTTGTGCCTCGGTTAACCGCCTTCGGGCGACAACCGCCATGACGGAAAGGCGGCGGATGATGCGGTGGGCGGGATTTTTCGGCGCGGCGGCGGTGAGCCTGTGGCTTGCCGGCTGCGCTTCTGTCCACAACACGCCGGTCAACGAGCCGGCGCACGGCAGCGTGGTCGATCAACTCCATCTCGGCTTCAAGGACGTCGCCGACCAGGACGACCTGCTGCTCGGGCTCGCGTTCTCCGGCGGCGGCACCCGCGCCGCGGCGTTCTCCTTCGGCGTGCTGTCGGAGATGGACCGCATCCCGGTGCCGCACGGCAGCGACAAGCTGCTCGACCGGCTCGATTTCATTTCCGGCGTGTCGGGCGGTTCGGTCACCGCCGCCTATTACGGGCTGAAGAAGAAGGCGGCGCTCGCCGATTTCCGCGAGCGCTTCCTGTTGCAGAACGCCGAGGAGGGACTCAACACCACGCTGTCGCTGGCGACCATGGGCCGCGCGCTCGGCGGCGGCATCAACGACCAGCAGGGTTTCACCCGATGGCTCGACCGCAACCTGTTTCACGGCGCGACCTACGGCGAGTTTCGCGCGGTCGGCCCGCCGCGGGTCTGGATCAACGCTTCCGACATCTATAACCGCGTGCCGTTCGTGTTCGGCGCCACCGCCTTCACCGCGATTTGCAGCGACCTCACCAAGTTTCCGCTGTCCAACGCGGTGGCGGCGTCGGCCGCGGTGCCGGTGGCGTTCGCGCCGATCGTGGTCAAAGCCTATCCCGGCACCTGCACCGACCCGCTGCCGTCATGGATCACGCGCTCGGCCGCCGACCGCAACGCCTCGCCGATGCTGCGCTCTTTCGCCAGCGCCATCCTGCGCTATCGCGAGGGCAAGGTGCCGTACATCAAGCTGCTCGACGGCGGGCTGGTCGATAACTACGGGCTGTCCGGCTTCACCATCTCGCGCGAATCCTCGGACACCGCCTACGGCCCGCTGAAGCCGGAGCAGGCGGTGCGGCTGCGCCGGGCGATGTTCCTGGTGGTCGATGCCAAGGCCGGCCTGTCGGGCGACTGGGTGCGCACCGTCGATGGCCCGAGCGGCGTCGATCTGGTGAAAGCCGCGATCGACACCACCATCGACGCCAGCGTCGGCGCCAGCTTCACCGCGTTCGAGCGCACCATGACCGACTGGCAGAACGCACTTGTGCGGTGGCGCTGCGGGCTGTCGGCGGCCGAGCGCGCCCGATACGGCGCGCGGCCGGGCTGGAACTGCCGCGATGTCCGCTTCTTCGTCGGCCGCGTCGGCTTCGATCAGCTCGATCCGGCGCGCGCCGCCGAACTCGGCAGCGTGCCGACCCGCTTCCACCTGCCGCAGCAGCAGGTGGACGCGGTGATCGACGCCGGGCGCGACGCGCTGCGCATCAGCCCGACGCTGCGGGATTTCCTCAGGAGCATGTAGTGAGCCGTCATCCTTTGCGGCTCGCGACAGACGTCGCTTGCGCTTCGGAGCCCGACCGGAAATGAGACGTCATCGTCCGCCAACGGGTCCGGCTTCGCCGGCCCGATGACAGGCTCCGGCGGACGATCCAGTAATCCGTGTGAGTGCGTGGGAAATTTGACCTGTATTATATGGAGTACTGGATACTCCGCTTTCGCGGAGTATGACGGGTCTTCATGTTGCACGTTCGTCCAAAAAAGCCGGCTCTCCAGACGCAGGATGACGCCTCATTTCCGGTCAGACGCAGCCGGGGTTTTCTCGCCCCGCGCTCCATTGTAGAACTCGCCCCATGAACGCACCTGTCAAATCCGCGAAGCTCGTCAAGGGCGCCACCGGCGACTGGGAGATGGTGATCGGGCTCGAAGTCCACGCCCAGGTCACCACCAACGCCAAACTGTTCTCCGGCGCCTCCACCCGGTTCGGCGGCGACCCCAACAGTCACGTCTCGCTGGTGGACGCGGCGATGCCGGGGATGCTGCCGGTCATCAACGCGGAAGCGGTGAAGCAGGCGGTGCGCACCGGCCTCGGGCTCAAGGCCAAGATCAACCTGCGCTCGGTGTTCGACCGCAAGAACTATTTCTATCCCGACCTGCCGCAGGGCTATCAGATCAGCCAGTACAAGTCGCCCATCGTCGGCGAGGGCGAGGTGCAGGTCGATCTCGACGACGGCGCCAGCGTCACCGTCGGCATTGAGCGGCTGCATCTGGAGCAGGACGCCGGCAAGTTGCTGCACGACCAGCATCCGACCATGACCTATGTCGATCTCAACCGCTCGGGCGTCGCGCTGATGGAGATCGTCTCCAAACCGGACATCCGCTCGGCGGAGCAGGCGAAAGCCTATGTCGCCAAGCTGCGCGCCATCCTGCGCTACCTCGGCACCTGCGACGGCGACATGGAGAAGGGATCGTTGCGCGCCGATGTCAACGTCTCGGTGCGCCGGCCGGGCGAGCCGTTCGGCACCCGCTGCGAGATCAAGAACGTCAACTCGATCCGCTTCATCGGCCAGGCCATCGACTACGAGGCGCGCCGCCAGATCGGCGTCATCGAGGACGGCGGCGTGATCGAGCAGGAAACCCGGCTGTTCGATCCGGGCAAGGGCGAGACGCGCTCGATGCGCTCCAAGGAGGAGGCGCACGACTACCGTTATTTTCCCGATCCCGACCTGCTGCCGCTGGAATTCTCGCAAGGCTTCGTCGATGAACTGGCGGCCGCGCTGCCGGAACTGCCCGACCAGAAGAAGGCGCGCTTCATCCGCGACTTCGCACTGACGCCCTACGACGCCGCGGTGCTGGTGGCCGAGCGCGAGAGCGCCGATTTCTATGAAGCCGTGCTGGCGGCGCTGACTGAGCGGGCGCGCGACGGCAAGCTCGCCGCCAACTGGGTCATCAACGAACTGTTCGGCCGTCTCAACAAGGAAGGCAAGGACGTCGCCGCCTCGCCGGTGTCGTCGGCGCAGCTCGGGACAATCGTCGATCTGATCGGCGAGGGCGCCATCTCCGGCAAGATCGCCAAGGACCTGTTCGAGATCGTCTGGAACGAGGGCGGCGATCCGCGCGCCATCGTCGACGCGCGCGGCATGAAGCAGGTGACCGACCTCGGTGCGATCGAGAAGATCGTCGACGAGATCGTCGCCGCCAATCCCGACAAGGTGGCGCAGGCGAAAGCGAAGCCGGCGATGATCGGCTGGTTCGTCGGGCAGGTGATGAAGGCGTCCGGCGGCAAGGCCAACCCGCAGTCGGTCAACGATCTGCTCAAGACCCGCCTCGGCGTGTGAGCGCGCGACGCGTCGCGCGTCGCTCATTGCCGTCGTCGCGGCGATGAATCGGATAATCGGTGCCTGCGAATCAGTGCGGCGGACTGGCAAAAAATTTCGCGTTTGAGAAACCGCGATGCGCCGGAACGTCCACAGCACCAAAAATTTTTTGTTTGCCAAAATTCGCGACTCAGTATGTGCGCGACGCGCGTTGCTTGGCGGGCGTGAGTCGCGCGAACCGATGCGACGCTGAAAATTTTTTCAGCAGGAATCGCGAATCCATCTGCGGCACAAGCGTTTCCTGCGATCTTGACTTTTGCCGACGTCGATTCCGCGCGCACTTCTGACATCGCGCGCACGATCGTCGGCGCTGTTGAAGTTGCCGGCGCACGGCGCGCGCTGCCACCGCTTCATCAACACTTCCTTAAGCAGGACGCTGTTTTTTCGCATCTGTTGGTGTATGCGGGATGAAGTGCATTTCGATTCCCGAATGCACGCAGCGATCAAGCCATCTCATTAGGAGGGCAACATGGCCAAGAAGGCGAAGAAGGCGAAAGCCAAGAAGACTGTGAAGAAGGTCAAGAAGGCGACCAAGACCGCCGCGAAGAAGACCGCGAAGAAGACCCGCAAGGTCGCCAAGAAGAAGACCGCCAAGAAGAAGTAAGTTCGCTTCCGGAAGAATTGCCGGCGCTCGTCGCCGGCGACGTCACACGAGCCGCCAGTTCGCCCGCGCTGATGATGCGGTCCGGTTGGAAGCTCCGGTGGACGAAAGAGGGTGTCGGCGAGACATCAGGTCAGCCGGTCAGGTCGCGCAACGGGATGCCTTGAGCTCCTTGAGCGATCCGGCGGAAGAATGGTTCGGCAACGGAGCATTCTTCGCACGGTGTGGGGACGCCGTCTCCACGTTCATGGGCGGCCCCGCCGCGATGAACTCGACGCTGACGTGTTCGCCGACGCCCTCGTTTTTTGCCCGCGCCCTGTCGCCGCTCCACCGGCACCCGCGCCGGCCCGTCTCCCCGTTCAAATCCGTCCCCCGAAATCGCGGCCGCCGCAATCGCGCGACGACGACGTTGTCTTGAGAGCCTGACCGGAAACGCGTGTGTTGCACAGATGTGCAACACGAAGATCGTCCCCGCGCAGGCGGGGACCCAGGATCCCATATGGAATTAGTTTCCCTTGCGCCCGCTCCGGATGACTGGATCGTCCGCCGGAGCCTGTCATCGGGCCGGCGAAGCCGGACCCGTGGGCGGGACGATGACGTTTCATTTCCGGTCAGGTGCGAGCGGCTTTGGTCGCGAGCCTCGAAGGATCGCATCGTCCTCAAGAGCGCCTCGCCCCTCAGGGGGACGGCCCTCGATTCCTCAATCCCGCTCCGGGCCTGCCTCGAGCGATGGTTATCGCTTCGCCAAGCGTCACGGTAAACCGGCGTTTCACCAATGCAGGAAACCCGCGAACGGCGGGCATTTCCGCGATTTCGGCGGATCGCGCCGGAGCGCGGCGTTCAGATTCGATTCATCGCGATGCTTAAACTGCCCTTCAAATTTGATCGGTCATAGTCGCCTCAACGCGCCGGACAACGGCGGTGGGGAAAAGTCAGACGACACGATTGGACAGGACGCCGCGCTCGGAATGGGGCGGCGACAACAAGAAAAGGGCAAGGATCATGTTTCACGGAACGATCGATTTCGATGCGGCGATGCCGGTGGCGGAAACCGCGATTCCCGACACGCTGTTCGAGCGCGGGCTGTACTGGGCCAGCGGGCGGGGCGGCCTGGTCGACCTGGTCGCGGCGCACAAGTGGTTCAACCTGGCGGCGTTCAAGGGCCATAGCGATGCGGGGCAGTTGCGCCGCGAGGTCGCCGAGATGATGTCCGACGTCGAGATCGCGATGGCGCAGCGCGACGCCCGCGCCTGGATCGCGACCCACTGACCGCACACTGACCGCAACGCCCGGCAGGGCGGCGGACGCGGTTCCGCCGCCATAGTTTACCAGAGACGCTTGTTGGCGAAGGCGTGACAAGCAGGATGGCGGGGCACTGGCAAATGAAGATGAGGGCCAAGTCTGCGCTATAGCCCTCTCAAGTTATTGAGCAGGCTTGCTTCTCCGAATTAGGCGTTTGAGGGCAACTGCCTTTCCCGAACCGGATTTGAAATAGGTTTCAAGCTCTCTCGCATGGTCTTCCGTCCTCACAGCGACATAGGACTTCAGCATCACCGGTAGATATGTCTTCGTCGACAGGACCTGGCCGGCTTGGTGCGAAGCAAATCGTCGTCTCAGATCGTTGGTCGAGCCGATATAAATATCGCCGTTGTTCAACTGAAGAAAATAAACATACCACATGGAGCGTCACTGGTCTCCCTGCGCTGCTTCGCAGCTTCGGGAGATCACCCTTCGCCTTCGGCTTCAGGTGGCCTGCCACCCGCAGGTGCAAATATCACCGATGTCCCCACATGGAGCGTCACTGGTCTCCCTGCGCTGCTTCGCAGCTTCGGGAGATCACCCTTCGCCTTCGGCTTCAGGTGGCCTACCACCCGAAGCCGAAGGCGAAGGGTGGCGGAGACAGAGGGATTCGAACCCTCGATAGGGCTTTACAACCCTATAA
>JBIQLW010000025.1:0-56057 GCA_044463945.1 Bradyrhizobiaceae bacterium
TCGTCGCCATCGCCGGGCTGTCGAAGGGCACCGTCGCCGACACCTTCTGCGACCCGTCGGTGGAGACGCCGCTGACGGCGCAGGCCATCGATCCGCCGACGGTATCGATGTCGTTCATCGTCAACAACTCGCCGCTCGCCGGCACCGAAGGCGACAAGGTGACCAGCCGCATGATCCGCGACCGCCTGCTGCGCGAGGCGGAAGGCAACGTCGCGCTGCGCGTGGTGGAAGCCGCTGACAAGGACTCCATGGAAGTGTCGGGACGCGGCGAGTTGCAGCTTGCGATTCTGATCGAAACCATGCGCCGTGAAGGGTTCGAACTGTCGGTGTCGCGCCCGCGCGTAGTGCTGACCAAGGACGACAGCGGTCAGTTGCTGGAGCCGATCGAGGAAGTCGTCATCGACGTCGACGAGGAGCATTCCGGCGTCGTCGTGCAGAAGATGAGCGAGCGCAAGGCCGAGATGATCGAGATGCGCCCCTCCGGCGGCAACCGTCTCCGGCTGGTGTTCTACGCGCCGACTCGCGGGCTGATCGGCTATCAGGGCGAACTCCTGACCGACACCAAGGGCACCGCGATCATGAACCGCCTGTTCCACGGCTACGCGCCGTACAAGGGTGATATCACCGGCCGCCGCAACGGCGTGCTGATTTCCAACGATCAGGGCGAGGCGGTGGCTTATGCGATGTTCAAGCTGGAAGATCGCGGCCCGATGATGATCGAGCCGGGCTGGAAGGTCTATCGCGGCATGATCGTCGGCGAGCACACCCGAGACAACGACCTGGAGATCAACGTGCTCAAGGGCAAGCAGTTGACCAACATCCGTACCACCGCCAAGGACGAGGCGGTGCGGCTGACGCCGCCGATCCGGATGACGCTGGAAAAGGCGCTGGCCTATATCGAGGACGACGAATTGGTCGAGATCACTCCGAAGTCGATCCGGCTGCGCAAGAAGCACCTCGACCCCAACGAGCGCAAGCGCGCCGAGCGGGCCAAGGACATGGTGGCTTGAGAGAGAGTGGCGAATATGGAGTAGCGAATAGAGAAACGACCACTATCTTCTATTCGCTACTTACTGCTCACGATCCGCTGTGTACCCATGTCTCTCCCGTCCGACATCGACGTTGCGATCATCGGCGGCGGCGCGGCCGGACTCGGCGCGGCGCACGCGCTGATGGAGGCTGGTCTGTCGGTACTGGTGCTGGAGGCGCGCGGGCGTCTCGGCGGCCGCGCCCACACTGTTCTGCCGGCGCCGGATGTGGTGTTCGATGTCGGCTGCGGCTGGCTGCACTCCGCCGACAGAAATTCATTCGTCGCCATCGCCGAGCGGCTGCATTTCGAGATCGATAAAAACCGTCCACCGTGGCGGGAGCAGGCGGCGCATCCGGCGTTTCCGCCGGAGCAGCGCGCCGAGTTCCTTGCCGCGCTTGATGCGTTCTACGAGCGCGCCGAGGATGCCTCCGACGCGCCGCAGGACAGCGTCGCCAGCGCCTGGCTGGAGCCGGGCAATCGCTGGAATCCGATGATCGATGCGATCTCGACCTACATCAACGGCTGCGAGCTCGATCAGGTGTCGGTCTACGACATGGACGCCTACGAGGACACCGAGATCAACTGGCGGGTGCGGCGCGGCTATGGCGCGCTGATCGCCGTCTACGGCGCGCCGTGTCCGGTCGCGTTGAATACCGTCGTCATCCTGATCGATCATTCGGGCGCGCGGGTGCGGATCGAGACGTCGCGCGGCACGCTGACGGCCGCGAAAGTCATCGTTACGGTGCCGAGCAACCTGATCGCCGACGAGGCGATCCGCTTCCATCCGGCGCTGCCGGCCAAGGTCGGCGCTGCGCGCGGACTGCCGCTGGGACTGGCCGACAAGGTGATGCTGCGGCTCGACGAACCCGAGGCGCTGCCGGTGGATGGCAGCCTGCGCGCCGCGACCATGCGTTGCGGGATGGGGACCTATCACACCCGTCCGTTCGGGCAGCCGTGCATCGAGGGTTTCTTCGGCGGGCGCTTCGCGCGCGAACTGGAAGATGCCGGCGAGGGCGCGCTGGCGGCGCAGAGCATCGACGAGATCGCAGCTATTCTCGGCTCGGATTTCCGCTGCAGGCTTACGCCGCTTGTCGCCTCGCGCTGGGCGCACGATCCGTTCGCGCGCGGCTCCTATTCCCACGCCATGCCCGGCTGCGCCGATTGCCGCGCGGTGCTGGCGGCGCCGGTGGATAACCGGCTGTTCTTCGCCGGTGAAGCGACCTCGCTGAACTTCTTCTCCACCGCTCACGGCGCGCGCGACAGCGGCGAGCGGGCGGCGCGTGAACTCCTGCGCAGCGGTTAGCTGTGGTGGCTGCCGTTGCGTTTTGCGGTGCGGAACGCCGCAGCGGGCGCGTGTTTGATTTTGGCACAGCGCGGCGGCCGACTGATGCAGAAAATCCACAAGTTAACCGAATATTAACGAAGGACCTTGAAGGCGGGCCGATGTCTTGCTTTGATTGGGTCATGAGCACAACCCTGATCGAAGTCCGGCCAGCCAGAACTGCGGATGCCGTCGCAGTGGCATCCGCGCACGACGAATCCTGGCGGGCGGCCTACCAGGGCATCATCCCCGGTACCGAACTCGACAAGCTCATCAACCGTCGCGGTCCGCACTGGTGGGAGAGCGCGATCCGCAAGGGCAGCCGCGTCAGCGTGCTGGTGTTCGGCGACACGGTGGCGGGCTACGCCAATTACGGCCGCAACCGCGCCCGCAGCCTGCACTTCGAGGGCGAGATCTACGAGCTTTACCTGCGGCCGGAATTTCAGGGGCTCGGCTTCGGCCGCCGCCTGTTCTCGGCGGCGCGGCGCGACCTGATGCACAGCGGACTCAAGAGCCTGGTGATCTGGGCGCTGTCGGACAACGAGCCGGCCACTGAGTTCTATCGTGCGCTCGGCGGCCGCATGGTGGCGCGCTCCTCGGAGCAGTTCGGGCCCAAGACGCTCGACAAGGTGGCGTTCGCCTGGGCGGTCTGACGTCGCGCTGGCCTCCATCCTTCAAGGCTTGGTATGAATGCCGCGCACCTCAGAGCTTGACTGGAAATGAGACGTCATCGTCCGCCAACGGGGTCCGGCTTCGCCGGTCCGATGACAGGCTCCGGCGGACGATCCAGTAATACCTGCGAGCCCAAGGGAAAATTTGGCCCGATATAGAATACTGGATGCTCCGCCTTCGCGGAGCATGACGGTAGGCGTGTTGCCCGTTCGCCGGAAACGGCGACTTTCCGGTTGTTCGCTCAGCCGGCAAATCCGCCGTCGGCGAGAAACGCTGCTTCGGCTTCCGTTGTCTGCCGTCCAAGCACCTGATTGCGATGGGGGAAGCGACCGAAGCGGCGGATGATATCGGCGTGGATTTCGGCGTAGCGCAGGTTCTCGGGGTCGCCCAGCGCGGTGAATAACGCGACGCTGCGCTCCTGGTCCGCCAGCGTCTCCGAATGCTCGAACGGCAGATAGACGAATTGACGCATCACGCGGTCGATGCGCTGATCGCGACCCTCGGCGATGGCGCGCTCGGCCACCGCGCGCGCCTTGGCGTCGGCGGCGAAGGCGCGCGGATCGCCGCGAAACATGTTGCGCGAGAATTGATCGAGCACGATGAGCAGCGCCAGCGCGCCGTCGTCGCTGGTCTGCCAGTCGTCCAGCGTGCCGGCGAGCGCGGCTTCCCATGTCGCGAGAAACCGCCGGCGGATGTCAGCGTCGAACGCTTCGTCCTTCTTGTACCAGCGCTCATAACCCGCCTCGCGCCAGAACGCGATGATGTCGGCGGGGGTGACGTCGTCGTGGTTCATCGGCGGTCGTCCCTGATGAGATGGTTGCGGCGATATCTGTCCGGAGCGACGAAAGCGTCATCACCGGGCTTGACCCGCCTGCGGGGCCGAAGCCCCGGCGGCGCGGCGAAGGCCCGGTGATCCATCGTCTTTCGAAGGGTGGTGGATACGCGGGTCAAGCCCGCGTATGACGCCGAGTGTAGGGCGTGTTTGCGGCGGGCGTTTCGTGGAAATCAGAAAGATCACTCACGCCGCCGCCTTCTTGCCCTCATCGCGCAACTCGCGGCGCAGGATCTTGCCGACGTTGGTCTTCGGCAGTTCGGTGCGGAACTCGACGTGCTTGGGCACTTTATAGGCGGTGAGCTGGGTAGCGCAGAACTTGATGACGTCCTCGGCGGTGAGGTCCGGATCCTTCTTCACCACGAACGCCTTCACCGCCTCGGTCGATTTCGGATCGGGCACGCCGATCACCGCGCATTCCAGCACGCCGGGATGACTGGCGATCACTTCCTCGATCTCGTTCGGGTAGACGTTGAAGCCCGACACCAGGATCATATCCTTCTTGCGATCGACGATCCGGGTGTAGCCGCGCTCGTCCATCACGCCGATGTCGCCGGTGCGGAAGTAGCCGTCGGGCGTCATCACCTTGGCGGTTTCGTCCGGCCGGTTCCAGTAGCCGGCCATCACCTGCGGCCCCTTGGCGCAGATTTCGCCGGCTTCGCCGAGCGGCACCTCGTTGCCGTCGTCGTCGCGGATCGACAGCCAGGTCGAAGGCACCGGCAGGCCGATGGTGCCGGAGAACTTGTCAGTGTCGGCGGGATTGCAGGTCAGCACCGGCGAAGTTTCCGACAGGCCGTAGCCTTCGGAGAGCGGGCAGCCGGTGGCCTTCAGCCAGGCTTCGGCAACCGACTTCTGCGTTGCCATGCCGCCGCCGAATGAAGCCTTGAGCTTCGAGAAGTCGATTTTGCTGAAGTCGGGATGGTTGACCAGCGCGTTGTAGAGCGTGTTGACCGCCGGGAAGCTGTTGACCTGATACTTCTGCAATTCCTTGATGAAGCCAGGGATGTCGCGCGGATTGGGGATCAGCAGATTGACCCCGCCGGTGCGCAAGCCGAGCAGGAAGCACGCGGTCAGCGCGAAGATGTGATAGAGCGGCAGCGCGCAGACGATGAACAGCTGATCGACCACCGGCGGCTTCTTCAGCGCTGGTTGCAGCCAGGCGTCGTTTTGCAGCATGTTGGCGACGATGTTGCCGTGGAGCAGCGTCGCGCCCTTGGAGACGCCAGTGGTGCCGCCGGTATATTGCAGGAAGGCGACGTCCTCACGGGTCAGGGCGGGCTTGGTCAGGCTCATGCCGCGCCCGGCGGCGACGGCGTCGTTGAAGGCGATCGCGCCCGGCAGCGAATAGGCCGGCACCATCTTCTTCACCCGGCGCACCACCAGATTGACGATCACGCCCTTGAAGCCGAGCAGGTCGCCCATGGTGCCGACGATGACGTGCTTGACGCTGGTCCTGGCGATCACCTTCTCGACGGTAGAGGCGAAGTTCTCCAGCACGATGATGGCCTCGGCCCCGGAATCCTTGAGCTGGTGCTCCAGTTCGCGCGGCGTGTAGAGCGGGTTGACGTTGACCACGACGTAGCCCGCGCGCAGCACCGCGGCGGTCGAAACCGGATATTGCAGCACGTTGGGCATCATCAACGCGACGCGGGCGCCCTTGGGCAGACCCTTGCTTTGCAGATAGGCGGCGAGCGCCTGCGACATCTCGTCAAGGTCGCGATAGGTGATCGCCTTGTCCATGCAGATGAAGGCTTTGCGGTCGCGGAACTTGGCGAAGCTCTCCTCAAGCAGTTCGACCAGCGAGCCGTACTGCGTGACGTCGATATCCGCAGGCACTCCCGCCGGGTAGTGCTTGAGCCAGATCCGTTCCATGGCGCTCTCTCTTGCTGAGGCCGGCGCGTGATTGTGCTCGCGGCGCGCGGCCGTTTTGCCGCAAGTATCGGGCAAAGCTTGAGGCGTTGGCAAGCGGCCTGCGCGCTAACGACGCATCGCGTGCCCAGATCAGCGCGGCGTGGATCATACAACGCGCCTCGGGCGGTGAAATCGATAGCTGGCCCGATGTGTGGGCTTTAATGTTTAGGCTTGGCGTCGGTCGCGGCGTGCTTCGGCTTGCCTTTGGCGGCAGGATGGGCTGCGCCCGCCGGTTTGGCCGCCGCTGCCGGCTTGGCCGAAAGCTTGCTGGCGGAAGGTTTGGCTGAGGACGCGGCCGCGCCGTGCGCAACGGGCTTCGTGGCGGATTTTCCCTTGGCGTCGCCGGCCTCGGTCGTTTTCCCGCCACCCGCCGGCTTCTTCGTTTCGACAGTGACGGTGACACGCTTGTTGCCTTTGCCGTCGGCGACAGTGTGGGCCTTTTCGCCGCGTCGTTTGGCCGCTTTTGCTGCGCGGACCTTGCGGGCGTTGGCGGCGGCGGCCTCCTGCGCGGCGGCATCGGCTTCGGCCGCAGCGATCAGATCGGCGCCGGTTTTGGTCGGTCCGGTATAGACGATCACGGGATCGGACGGCGCGGGCGCGGCCGCCAGCATGTCCTCGGGGCGCAGCGTCGGCGGCTTCATCCCGTCGGCAAAGAAGGAGAGCGCCGGGTTGTTGGTGACGACGCTGGCGATGGTGTCGTCGTCGGGATTGTCGCTGGCGGGACGCTTGCGGCGCGGGCCGCATACATCCGCGCGCAGGTCCGGCGGGGTCGCCGCGATCGGCGCAAGGTTCTCGACGGAGCCCATCGCCGGCCGCAGCCAGGCGAGGTTGCCGCCGGAGAAGCCGCGCTCCAGCAGCTTGATCGCCTTGATCGAGCGCATCTGCGACGACGATGCCCCCAGCACCACGGCGATCAGCCGGCGTCCGTTCTGGGTGGCGGAGGCCACCAGGTTGAAACCGGAGGCGCAGATGAAGCCGGTCTTCATGCCGTCGGCGCCGGGAAAGCGGCCGATCAGCTTGTTGTAGTTCTGCATGACGTGGCGGCCGAAGCGGATCGAAGGGATGTGGACGAAATACTCATATTCCGGCAGGTCGCGGATGAAGGCGCGGGCCAGGATCGCCATGTCGCGCGCCGAGGTGATCTGGCGGTCGTCGGGCAGGCCGTTGGGGTTGACGAAGTTGCTCTGCGTCATGCCGAGCCGCTGCGCGGTGCTGTTCATCATGGCGGAAAAGCCGTCGATCGAGCCGCCGACGCCCTCAGCCAGCACCACGGCCATGTCGTTGGCCGATTTCACCATCATCATCTTCAACGCGTTATCGACCGTGACCTGGATACCCGGACGGAAGCCCATCTTCGAGGGGCTCTGCGCGGCGGCGGTCGGCGATACCGTATAGAGCGTATCGAGGGTGACGCGACCCGACTTCACCGCGCTGAGCGTGACGTAGGCGGTCATCAGCTTGGTGAGAGACGCAGGATGCCAGGGGAAGGTCGCGTTGTCCGCTTCGATCACCTTGCCGCTGTCGGCCTCGATTAACAGCGAGGCCTCGGCGTGCGCGGCGGCTGGCGTGGCCGACGCCATCGCCAGTCCCGCGATCAGGATGAAACAGCCGAGAAACTTGACAAGAGCAGCATGAGGACGAGGCACGATCCGATATCCGGTCCTTTGCGGTCCATCGACGAAGATCGGGCATTGGCGGCCGGCCGGTCTTCGCACTGTCGGACATTGGGGCGCGGATTGGCGCGCCGGAACTTTCACGGGATTAGGGCGAGCCTATACCCGCCGTCTGCGTCAGAACAGGGGCGAGGACGTTCATTCGGGGATGAAAGGGGCTGAATTTCGACGAGGTGGGGACAATTCGGCCTATGGTGTCGGTGTCGCCGACTTCGCCACGGCGGAGGATGTCTCCTCCTGCACCATGAACTGTGCCTTGGCGAGATCGGCGAAATGGCCGCCTTTCGCCACCAGTTCACCGAATGTTCCACTTTCGATGACGCGGCCATGCTCGAACACCAGAATCCGCGTGGCGTTGCGGATGGTGGAGAGCCGGTGCGCGATCACGAAGGTGGTGCGGCCCTTCATCACCTCGTCGAGGGCAGCGTTGACCTTGGCCTCGGTCACCGCGTCGAGGGCGGAGGTCGCCTCGTCGAGGATCAGGATCGGCGGGTCCTTGAGCAGTGCGCGAGCGATCGACAGCCGCTGGCGCTCGCCGCCGGACAACATGCGGCCGCGCTCGCCGGCATTGGTATCGAACTGCTGTTCGCCGCGCTCGATGAAGTCGAGCGCCTGGGCACGGGCGGCGGCGGTGCGCATTTCCTCCAGCGTGGCGTCGGGCTTGCCGACCCGCAGGTTGTCGGCGATCGAGCGGTTGAACAACAGCGCCTCCTGGAACACCACGCCGATATTCCGGCGCAGCGCCGACAACGTCATGCCGCGTACGTCCATGCCGTCGATCTTGACGACGCCGGACTGCGGATCGAAGGCGCGATGCAAAAGCGCGATGGCAGTGGACTTGCCGGCGCCGGTCGGCCCCACCAGCGCGATGGTCTGGCCCGGCAGCGCGGTGAAGGTGACGTCCTCCACCGCCGGCCGCTTGCCGTCATAGGAGAACGAGACGTTGTTGAACTCGACCAGTCCTTGCAGGCGGCCGGGGTCGATGGCGCCGGGCCGGTCGCGCACCGCCGGCACCGCGTCGAGCACGTTGAAGAACTCCTGTAACCGTGGCGCTTCCATGAATACGTTGTTGATGAAGGCGACGACCTGCTCCAGCCTTTGAATCAGCATGGTGGCGAAGGACACGAACATCACGATCTCGCCGACGCTGGTCAGTCCCTGCTGATGCAGGACAATACCCACTGTGAAGATCGCCAGCACGGTGATGGTGGTGGAGGCGCGCGTCATCACCGTGACCAGCGCCCACCACGACAGAACCGGCATCTGCGCCGCGAGCAGCTTGTCGGCGATGCCACGCAGGCCCGCGACTTCTGCATCAATGCGTACGAAACTCTGCACCAGCGCAACGTTGCCGAGCGCGTCGGAGGCGCGCGCCGAGAGGTTGCTGTATTGCTCCTCGACCTCGTTCTGCATCTCGAAGGTTTTGCGCACCACCACCGTGGTCAGAATGGTGAAGACGACGCACAGTGCGAACAAGAGGAGCGCGAGCCGCCAGTTAAGGTAGAGCGATAACGGCAGCAGCACGACCAGCGACATGATCGCGGCGAAGTGCTCGCGGAAGAAGCCGAGCCACAGCCGCCACAAGGCGTCGGTGCCTTGCAGCATCACCTTCATCAGGCGGCCGGAATGGGTGCCGGTATGGAAGGTCAGCGGCAATTGCAGGATGTGCTCGAAATAGCTGGTCAGCACCGCCTGGCGCTGGCGGTGCGACAGCCGGTCGGCGTGGAGCGCCACCACCACGCCGCACAGGATGGTGAACAGGCCGAACGCCACCCAGGCGATCAACAGCGGCCACGGCGAGGTCGTGGTCCAGGCCAGAGGACCGTTCGACGGGTTGCCGGACATGACATCGACGATGCGGCCGAACAGCACCGGCTCGGCGAACTGCGCGGCGGCGAGCAGCAGGTTGGCGAGCGCAAGGATCCAGCCGAGCCGTGCCTCCCTGCCGAGCAGGTCGAGCACGCGGGCATAGAGGCGGAGCAGGGACATCGGGCGGGGCTCGCAACGGCAGGGGCGGGCGGCGATGGTTGCCGGGTGGAGACGAATCCGCCGCTATCTTAGGATTTTTCTGTTCTTGACGAAATCACCATCGTCATGCGCGGACTTGATCCGCCCATTCCATCTGTTTGAAGAAAGGATGGATTGCCGGGCCTTCGCCGCGCCGAAGGGGCTTCGGCCCCGCAGATCGGGTCAAGCCCGGCAATGACGCACAAAGTGCTTCCGCCAGAACGTGAAACATTCCAGGCGGGAATCGCAGTTCGATATAGCCGATTATTTGGCCGCTCACTTCGCCGGCTGCTGGAACGCCCTCTCTGCGGCCGGAGGTAGGAAGGACGGATCGAAGATATCGGCGGGCGCGGGCTTGTCACGGAATTTTTGGTCGCGTGCCAACGCGTCGATCGCCCGTGCAAACCGTGCCGCGTCGATGGCGCCGAAGCCGTTCTCGCGCACCTCGGCGGTGACGATGTTGTCGCGCAGCACGGTACGCAGCCGCTCCAGTTCGAGGGCGCGCGTCCCGCCGTTCATCTGCGCCATAACCGCGTCGATCGCCGCGCCGGGGTCCTGAATGCTCTGCCGCAATCCCTTGACCACGGCGCGCAGCAAGGCGGTCACGGCTTCGGGTTTGTCGGCTGCGAAGGCCGGATTGACGATCAGCGCCGCGCCGTAGGCCGGGCTGCCGTATTCGGCAAAGCGCAGCACGGTGAGGTCGTCGGCCGGGATGCCGTGATCGCGCAGGTCCACCGCCGAGTGGTCGGACGAGCCCGTCACCGCATCGACCTGTCCGGCCACCAGCATCGGCTCGCGCACCGCGGCACCGATCGCCTGCCGCTTGACAGCGTCCGGCGAGAGGCCGTTGCTCTCGGCGAGCGCCGGCCACAGCCGTATCGACAGATCATCGGCGGCGACGCCCAGGGTCTTGCCGGGAAGATCGGCCAGCGTGGTGATGCCGCGGCTCTTGCGTGCGATAATGGCGTAGGGCGCGGCGTTGAAGACCACGAACACCGCCTTGACCGGCGGCGCGTCAGGCGTGTCGCGGAAGCGGATCAGCGCGTTGATGTCGGTCAGCGCCACGGCGCTTGCGCCGCTGGCGACGCGGGCGATGGCGTCGTCGGGGCCCTTGGCAACGTTGGTGGAGACGTTGAGCCCCTCGGCCCGGAACAGTCCCTTGGCCAAAGCGAGAGCGAAAGGCGCGGTCGCGCCGTCGACCGGGCGGTCGAACGTCAGTCGTAGCGGCGTCGCAGCGG
This sequence comes from Bradyrhizobiaceae bacterium, assembly GCA_044463945.1. Classification (GTDB taxonomy): domain Bacteria; phylum Pseudomonadota; class Alphaproteobacteria; order Rhizobiales; family Xanthobacteraceae; genus 62-47. Next base: position 10,685 of record JBIQLW010000025.1, read on the forward strand.
CGGGTTCGGGCGCGAGATCGTGCGCGGGGGCGGGTGTGGCGCCGGCAAGGACCGTTGCGCAGACCAGCGCGGACAACCATGTTGAAAAGGATATCGGTCTCGACTTCAGCATATCGGATGGCGCGGCAGCGATCGATATCGGACTATGGCCTGCGTTATCTGAACGACAGGTGACTGACGCGGCAAGTCAGGTGATGATCGGACGGTTGCGTCGGGCGGTAGAACAGGAACCCTCATGCCCACGTTCGGGCAGCAAGGGTTTAACACGAGGGAGAGCGACATGATGACGCGCATGGGATTGCCTGCGACGACGGGACGGACGGTGCTGGCGGCTGCTGTGATGATGCTGGCTTTCGCGCTGTCCCCCGCATCCGCCGCCGATGGCGCCGCTGCCGGGACCATGGCAGCGAGCCCTCTCGCGGCGCAGGGAGCTTCCGCCACCGATTTCAGCGCCGCCCGGCGTCACCGTCATGTCCGCCGGCATCGCGGCGGTGGCGCAGCGGCGGCCGCCGCTTTCGCCGGAATGGTCGGCATCATCGGCGCGATCGCCGCGGAGCAGGCGCGCCGCGACGCCTATTATTACGACGCGCCCTACGGCTACTACGGTGGCGGCCCTTATTACTACCGCTCCTCGCCGCGCTATTATCATTACCGGCCGTCGTACCATCATCACCGGCATTTCCGGCCTTCCTATCACGGCGGACACTTTCACCGCCACTACCGCTGAAATGGCCGCCACAGCGCCGGGCGAGGGCGTTAACGTCCTCGCCACAGGTTGCGCCTAAGCTGTCGGGCATGAGTGATTCGCTCGACCGCCTTTATACTGCGGTACTCGCGGCGCGGGACCTCGACCCGGAGGCGTCGCGCACCGCGCGCCTGCTCCGTCAGGGGCCGGCCAAGATGGCCAAGAAGCTGACCGAGGAAGCCATCGAGGTAGCGATCGACGCGGTCAACGGCAAGCCGGATGCGGTGATCCGCGAGAGCGCCGATCTGCTTTACAATCTCGCAGTGCTGTGGGCCGGTGTCGGCATCAGTCCCGACGACGTCTGGCGCGAGATGGGCCGCCGCGAGCGGATGCTCGGCATTGCCGAGAAACTGCCGAAATCCTCGGACAAGGCCAAGGTCGCGGCGTTGCGGCCGGAGCGTCGGCCGGTGGTCGCGTTCGACGGTACACGTCGCCGCGAACGGCGCTGAGGCTTTCGAACCCATCATGACCGGCCATTTCGCGATGCCACGGCAAGCCCCTGTCGCGTCAGCATGTCCATGGACAAATGCGGCGGGGAGTGCTTGATCGCGCCATGCTGAGACGCCTCTACGACTGGTTCATCGCCGCCGCCGACAAGCCTTCCGCCCTGTGGATTATGGGCGCGGTATCCTTCGCCGAAAGCTCGTTCTTCCCGGTGCCGCCGGATGTCATGCTGGTGCCGATGTCGCTGGCGCGGCCGCGCCGCGCTTGGCTTTATGCGATGGTCTGCACGCTGACCTCGGTCGCTGGCGGCGTGGTCGGCTACGCCATCGGCGCCGGGCTCTACGATTCCGTCGGCCAATGGCTGATGCAGCTTTACGGCCTCAGCGACCAGGTCGAGGCGTTCCGTGCTTCCTATGCCGAATGGGGGGCTTGGATCATTATCGGCAAGGGATTGACCCCGATCCCTTACAAGCTGGTGACGATCACTTCGGGTTTCGCCGGCTACAACCTGTGGCTGTTCATTCTGTGCTCGCTGATCGCGCGCGGCGGCCGCTTCTTCATCGTCGCGATCCTGCTCAACCGTTACGGCGACGTGATCCGCGCCGAGATCGAGAAACGGCTGGGCTTCTGGGTCGCGGTCGGGGCCATCGTCCTAGTGCTCGGCTTCGTCATCGCCTTCAAACTAGTGTAGCCGGTCTGCACCGATGCACGGGCTTGCCCTTTTGCCGGCCGCCGGTAAGGTCGGGGCCATGTCCAGCGCGATGCAACCGTCACGCATGGCCGCCCGCGCCTCGGCGACGGCGATCCTGGCGTTGACGGGATTGGCGCTGATGCTCGCCGCGCCTGTCCTGACGCCTGCCGCCGCGCAACCGGCGCCCGGCACGCCGCCCCCGGCTGCCTCCCCGCAGACGCCGCCGGAAGCGCCGGAGCAACCGCCCCCGCGCCGGGAAAATCCTGGTCTCATCAATGAAATCGGCAAGCTGCTGGAAGGGCGTACACCGCTGTTTCCCGCGCTCATTCCGGCGCAGCCGGATTCCGAGCCGCCCGCCGCTTCGCAACCGGTCCCCATGCAGCCGGCCCCCGCGCTGCCGGCGGTTGCGCCATCGGCTCCCGTGCCGCCAGTTGTCGGCAATGCGCCCGCCGGCGGTCTTCAGAGTCCGCCCAGTCTCGGCCTGAAAGTGCCGTCGATGCAGAAGGGTCGCGAGAAGTGTCCGGTGACGAGCAATGGTGCCGCCGATTGCAAGGCCGCCGCCGACACCCTGTGCCGCGCGCATGGCTATAATCAGGGTAAAAGCACCGATACCGATGCCACCGAGAAATGCTCCGCCGAGGCGCTATTGCTGTCCGGTCGCAAGTCGCAGCCTGGCGCCTGTCGCACGGAATATTTCGTCACCGGGGCGTGGTGCCAGTAGCCGCTACCCGTATCCCGTCACACCAGAAGCCGCAGCGCCCGGATCGTAGCGTCTGGGCACAAGACAACCGGCGCGGCGTGGTCCCGATTGCCTTCCCAGCCCGATATCTGGCAACGTTCGCCACCCGCGACCGAGCGGCCAACACGAAAGAGGATCTACTGTATGTCCATGCCTGCCTTGTTCAAAGGCCGACTGTCGATACCCGTGATCGGGTCGCCGCTGTTCATTGTCTCGGTGCCGGATCTGGTGATCGCCCAGTGCAAGGCGGGTGTCGTCGGTTCGTTCCCGGCGCTTAACGCGCGGCCGGCGTCGCTGCTCGACGAGTGGTTGGCGCGTATCAAGGAAGAGCTGGCGGCCTACGACAAGGCGCATCCTGAGCGACCGTCGGCGCCGTTCGCGGTCAACCAGATCGTCCACAAGTCGAACAACCGCCTCGATCACGACCTCGCGATGTGCGAAAAGCACAAGGTGCCGATGATGATCACCTCGCTCGGCGCCCGCGAGGAACTGAACCAGGCCGCGCACAACTGGGGCTGCATCACCTTTCACGACGTCATCAATCAGCCGTTTGCGCATAAGGCCATCGAGAAGGGCGCCGACGGTCTGATCCTGGTGTCGGCCGGGGCCGGCGGCCATGCCGGGCAGATTTCGCCGTTCGCTTTCGTCGCCGAGACGCGGCGCTGGTTCGACGGGCCGATTGCGTTGTCAGGGGCTATCGCCACCGGACGCGCTATCCGTGCGGCGCGGCTGCTCGGCGCCGATTTCGCCTATATCGGCTCGGCCTTCATCGCCACCGAAGAAGCCAACGCCGTCGAGAAGTACAAGGAGATGATCGCAAGCTCCGCCGCCGGCGACATCGTCTATTCGAATCTGTTTACCGGAGTTCACGGCAACTACCTGAAGCCCTCGATCGTCGCCGCCGGCATGGACCCCGACAATCTGCCGACCTCCGATCCCAGCAAGATGAATTTCGGCACCGACGCCAGCGGCGAGCGCGCCAAGCCCAAGGCGTGGAAAGAGATCTGGGGCAGCGGGCAGGGTATCGGCACCATCGACAAGGTGGTGCCCGCCGCTGAACTGATCGCGCGGTTCAAGCGCGAATACGATGAAGCCGTCGATCCGCCGCTGTGACCATGATGACCGACATGCCGCCGAAGGAGGCGGTCTTCCGCATCGAGGGCAACCGCGCGATAGCCAGTCCGAACGCGGCCGGGCCGTGGTCGCCGGACATGCAGCACGGCTCCGCGCCGACCGCGCTGGTGACCTTCGCGGCGGAAGCGATGCCTGCGCCGGTGCCGATGCAGATCGCGCGCGTTACCATTGACCTGATGCGGCCGGTGCCGCTGGCTCCGCTCGACATCGAAACCAAGGTGCTGCGGCAGGGCCGCAAGATCCAGCTTTGCGAGGTCCGTCTCAAGGCGGATGATGTCCTCGTCGTGCAAGGGACAGTGCTGAAGATCAGAACCGAGGCGATGGGCGATCTGCCGCCGGAGACGGCCGAGCGGCCGGTCGAAGTTACCTCGCCGGACCAGTCCGTCGCCGAGCCGACCGACCGATGGCGCAACCCGTTCGTCAAGGGCTTGTCCGTCCGCTCGGCGCGCGGCCGCTTCGGTGTGCCGGGGACGGGCGCGGGCGCGATCTGGTATCGGGTGGACCGGCCTTTGATCGAGGGCGCGCCGATCTCGCAGGTGATGCGCGCCGCGGTGGCGTCGGATTTCTGCAACGCCACCTCGATGGCGCTGGATTTCCGTCACTGGACCTTCCTCAACGCCGACCTCACCATTTCGCTGTCGCGGACGCCGGTCGGCGAATGGATCCTGCTCGACGGCGAATCCTGGGTCGGCCCCGACGGTGCCGGCCTCGCCACTGCCCGGCTCGGTGACGCCCGTGGTTATTTCGGCCGCGCGATCCAGAGCCTTGTGATTGCCCGGCGCTGAACGGAGCCGCCGCCATCGTAAGCTGGGCGCGGCGATTAACTTCGCGTTAACCAGTTCCATTTCAACAATGCCGCCACCTGTTCCGCGCGGGCGGCGCAGATTCGTCCCCGGCACAGCCAAGGGGTGCGACATGGACATTGCGGCTCTCGAACGGCTGTTGTCGCGAACGCCGGCCACGCTCGATCAGATCAGGGTGCGTGTGTCTCATGCGCTGGAGCGGCATCCGCTGTGCCGCGAGGTGCGCTTCGATATCGTCGGCACGCCGCGCCGGACCAACGGCGGCAACTGGACGGTCAGCCTGCAATCGGTCAGTCCTGAGGCGATCTGGGAAGCGTCGGAGATCGTCGCCGACATTCAGGACGCCTACGATCTCGCGGCGTGAGCCGCGCTGCGCTCCTCTGATTCCACGCCTTAACGGATCGACAGCATCAGCAGCGCCGCTATCAGCGCCGGCGGCATTACCACGATGCCGATTTTGATAAACCGCCACGCCGAGATGGTTTCGCCCTCCCGTCGCAGTGCGATCAGCCACAGGATGGTGGCGAGTGATCCGGTGATCGACAGGTTGGGACCGAGATCGACTCCGATCGCAAGACCGGCGATGACTTGGAGCGGCAGGTCGGCGCCGTGGCCGATGATGGTGGCGGCGAGCAGACCGGCCGGCAGGTTGTTCATCAGGTTGGAGAGCAACGCCACCGCCGCGCCGGCGGCCAGCGCGGTTTGGCGCGGCGCGGTGGCCGCGCTTTCGCGCAGTAGCGCGACCATGGTGTGAAGGGCGCCGGTGCGCTCCACCGCCTCGACCAGGATGAACAGCCCGGCGACCAGCGGCAGCACGCCCCAGGCGACCTCGCGCAGCATGGGCCACGGTGCACGGCGGCCGATCGCCAATACGGCGAGCGTCGCGCCCAGGCCGCACAGGAACGTCGGCAGGCCGAGTGGCCGGTCGAAAGCCGAGGCGGCGAGCAGCACGACGCCGGTGGCGGCGATGGCGACGCCGACGCAATGGCCGGCCAGCGGCAGCGCCGGCACGGCGATGTCGTGATGGACGGTCTGCCTCAGCGCGCGCCGCTGGGTGAGGCACAGCATCAGGAAGGTGACGACGATCGCGGCGATCGACGGCAGTGTGAACAGCGACAGCCACTGGATCAGCGGCGGCATTTTTGCGCCGAAGATCACCAGATTGGCCGGGTTGGAGATCGGCAGCACGAAGCTCGCCGCGTTGGCGACGAAGGCGCAGACCAGAAGATAGGGCAGCGGCGCCACTCGCGCGGCGGTGGCCGCGGCGTGGACCGCCGGCGTCAGCACCACGGCGGTGGCGTCGTTCGACAGAAAGATGGTGGTCAGCGTGCCGACCGCATAGACGATCAGAAACAACCGCCGCGCCGAGCCGCGCGCAGCGCGCACCGCGTGCGCGGCGAGCCAGTCGAACAGGCCCTCGCGCCGCGCCGCTTCGGCAAGCAGCATCATGCCGACCAGGAACAGATAGACGTCGGTGCCCTTGGCGGTGGCGGCGAGCGCGTCGCGCCACGGCAAGAGACCGGATACCAGCAGCAGCAACGCGCCGAGGCCGGCCCAGACATATTCCGGAATCGCCCATGGCCTCGCGATCACGCCGAGCGTGGCGACGGCGGCGATGCTCAGGGTGAGAAGGGTCGCGGGATCCACGGCGTCTTGCTGCCATCACGGCGATGGCCGCGCAACGCCTATTCGCTGAACGTCAGGGCATTCCCTGAAATCTCAGTGCAGCCGGGGCGCTTTCAGCAGTCTGGTGCGATCGGTCGAAGCCAGCACGACGTCGAAGGTGACGCCTTCGTGCGACACCGTCAGCGGCACGTCGACGCCGGCGGTGCCGAGCGCCCAGACCTTGCGGTAGAACGTGGCGAGGCTGGAGACGGCCTCGCCGTTCACCGCCAGGATGACGTCGCCGGATTGCAGACCGGAGCGCCCCGCCGGGCCTTTGTCAGCGACCCCCATCACCACCACCTTGTCGTCGAAGTCGCTGGCGTACAGGCCGAGCCACGGCCGCGCCGGCCGGTTGACGCGGCCGAATGCGCGCAGATCGCCGAGGATCGGCTTGAGCAGGTCGGTCGGCACCATCATGTTGAAATACTGGTCCTTGTGCCCGCGTTCGAGTTGCAGCGAACCGATGCCGATCAGGTCGCCGCTCGCCGATATCAACGCCGTGCCGCCCCAGTTGGGGTGCGACGGCGCGGTGAAGATGGCGTCGTCGAGCAGATATTCCCAGTAACCCGCGAACGGCTGCCTCGCCTCGATGCGGCCCGCGACCGAGCGGGTACGGCCGCCGGCGCCGCCGATGATCACCGGATCGCCGACCTGCGCGGCATCGGATGCGCCGAGTGCTAGTGGCGCGACATCGAGGTGGCCGAGCGCCTGAACCAGCCCGAAGCCGCTTTCCGAATCGAAGCCGAGCGCGTGGCCCTCGACAATGCGGCCGTCGCCGGGATGCAGCCACACCGATTCCGCCTCGGTGATGAGGTAGCCGATAGTGAGCACCAGCCCGTCGTCGATCGCGACGCCGTTGCCGGCGCGCTCGGTGCCCAGCGTGCCGGCGGTGAAGGCGTCGGCCGGAATGATCGCATGCAGGCCGACCACGGCGCTCAGGGTGCGTTCCAAGTCGAAGCCGTAGTCCTGCGGTCGGGGTTGCGCGGCGAGCGGGACTTTCCATTCGGTCAGCGAAGGCATGGCGGCTCTCCTTATAAGGTCGCGCCCGCGGCGACCGGACGGCCCGGCCACGCCGCAAGCATAGGGGACTTGCCGCAAGCGGCAAGCCGGTACCTTTCCGACACGAAGCGCGTCATTTTGCCCGAGGCTTGCGGCCGGAATGATATTGTTTCAGCGCAAATCGTGCTTCGGAAATTTAGATAGTCTCTATCGTAAGCAGCGGCGTGACGCGCCGACGGCAATGCCGGGCCTTTGTCGGAAGGAACGGCGTTGCGCTGACGTGGTGATGACAGGGAGGTGTGCAGATGGCTTCTTCATCCGATCGCTCGAAATTGAGGAACTGGCTGCCTGGCACCCTCGGGGTGGTGGTGCTGTTCGGACTCGCCGGTTACGCCGGCCTGTCGCAAGGACAGCGCGAGCAGGCGCCGGCGGCCGCGACCTCATCCGAGCAACCGGCTGCGGAGGCCGCCAAGCCCGCGTCGCAAACCGTCGCCAAGGCCACGCCGGCGGAAACGAAAGCTGCGCCCGCGCAGACCAAGGCTGCGCCTGCGGAAACGAAAGCCGCGTCGCCCGCTTCCGCCGCGCCCAAGGCGGCCGCGCCCGCCGAGACGAAGGCTGCCGCTGTCGCGCCGAAAGCGGCCGCTCCGGCTGAATCGAAATCCGCCGCCGCGCCCGCGGCCAAGGCTGACGCCGGCAAGGCCGATGCCAAGCAGCCGGCGCACAATCACAACATGGGGCACAGCATGGCGCAGGCGCCGGCCGCGCCGTCCGCTCCGGCAAAGGCCCCAGCCGGAGCCGACGCCGTCAAGGTCGCGGCCACAACCGTCGATGGCGACGCCACCCGCGGCCGTCAGGTGTTCAAGAAGTGTCAGGCTTGCCACTCGATGCAGGCGGGCAAGAACATGCTTGGCCCGAGCCTTGCCGGAATCGTCGGCATGAAGGCCGGCGAGGTCCCCAACTACAGCTTCTCGCAGGCGATGAAGCAGAGCGGCATCACCTGGACGCCCGAGAAGCTGGACGCCTATCTGCAGGATCCGCAGAAGGTGGTGCCGGGCAACAAGATGCCGTTCCCCGGCCTGAAGACCGATTCCGACCGCACCGATGTCATCGCCTTCCTGGCGGCGACGCCGGCCGCGGCCGCAGCAGCTCCCGCCGCGTCGGGTGCGCCCGCTGCCGCACCGGACGCGGCTCCCGCGCCGGCCGCCGCTGCGCCCGCCGGACAGGCGCCGGCTCGTGCGGTCACCGCCTATCTGTCGGACGCCAAGTACACGCTGCGTTCCGGCATCGCCGAAGGGCGGATGGTGTTTATCGGCATCGGCGGCACCATCGACGGCAAGGTCAATCCGATCCTCACCGCCGTCGAGGGGCAAGTGGTGCAGGTGACCCTTATCAATGGCGAGGGCACCGAGCACGACATCGTCTTCCCGGATCAGGATGCCCGCTCGCCTCGCGTGGTCAGCAAGGGCGCCAGCACCAGCATCGTGTTCCGCGCCGGCAAGGCCGGCGATTTCCTCTATTACTGCGATGTGCCCGGCCATCGTCTGGCCGGCATGGAAGGCCAGTTCCTGGTGACGGCGACGCCGTCGGCGCAGGTCACGGTGGAGGCCGATATCTCGCGGCAGCCGACCGATCTGCCGCCGCCGATCGGCAAGCGCGATCCGAAAACGGTGCGGGTCGATCTGCTCACGGTCGAAATGGAGGGCCGCCTCGCCGAAGGGACGACATTCGGCTATTGGACCTTCAACGGCAAGGTGCCGGGTCCGTTCGTGCGGGTGCGGGTCGGCGACACCGTCGAGGTGCATCTGAAGAACGCGGCCGACAGCAACATGATCCACTCGGTCGATTTCCATGCCGCCACCGGTCCGGGCGGCGGCGCCGCGGCCTTGCAGGTCGATCCCGGCAAGGAGAAGTCGATGAGCTTCAAGGCGCTGAAGCCGGGGCTCTACGTCTATCACTGCGCGACGCCGATGGTGGCCGAACACATCGCCAACGGCATGTACGGCCTCATTCTGGTTGAGCCGGAGGAAGGGCTGCCGCCGGTCGATCACGAATTCTACGTGATGCAGGGCGAGATCTACACCGACGCGCCCTACGGCCAGCACGGCAGCCAGGAGTTCAGCGTCGAGAAGCTGCTTGCCGAGAAACCGGAATACTTCGTGTTCAACGGCTCGGTGGGGGCCATCACCAAGCTGCATCCGCTGCACGCCAAGGTCGGCGAGACGGTGCGGCTGTATTTCGGCGTCGGCGGCCCGAACTTCACCTCGTCGTTCCACGTCATCGGTGAGATCTTCGACAAGGTCTACAACCTCGGCGGGGTCACCAGCGAGCCGCTCAAGGACATCCAGACCGTCACGGTGCCGCCGGGCGGCGCGGTGGTCACCGAGTTCAAGCTCGATGTGCCGGGTGGCTACACGCTGGTCGATCACGCGCTGTCGCGAGCCGAGCGCGGCCTAGCCGGGATGCTGGTGGTGGAGGGCGAGCCCAACCCTAACATCTACGATGGCGTGGTCGAGCCGGGGATGGGGCACTAAAGCGTTTTCAAGCGAAGTGGAATCCGGTTCGCGTAAAGAAAACGCGTCAAAGTAAAACTTGGAGTCCTTCACCGTTTCCATGAAACGTCGAAAGACTCCAGGGCGGCGGGATATCGCCTGACGTCAAAATGCCGGGTTCGATCCTCGATCGAGCCCGGCATTTTTGATGGTGATATCAATGGCCGGCGTGGGGCTTCCCGCGCCAAGGCGTCGCAATGCCGGATCAGCCCTGCTTGCCGTAGTCGTAAAAACCTCTGCCGCTCTTGCGGCCGAGGTGGCCGGCGGCGACCATCTCCTTGAGCAGGGGCGCGGCGCGATACTTCGGATCGTTGAAGCCGTCGTAAAACACCTCCATCACCGACAGCATGGTATCGAGGCCGATCATGTCGGCCAGTGCCAGCGGCCCGATCGGATGGTTGCAGCCGAGCTTCATGCCGGCGTCGATGTCCTCGGCACTGGCGATGCCTTCCTGCAACGCGAAGATCGCCTCGTTGATCATCGGGCACAGGATGCGGTTGACGGCGAAGCCGGGGCTGTTCTTGGCGGTGATCGCCACCTTGCCGATGCGCCGGGCGAACTCCGCCGCCTTGGCGTGAGTGTCGTCGGAGGTCTGCAAACCGCGAATCAGTTCCAGCAGCGCCATCAGCGGCACCGGGTTGAAGAAGTGCATTCCGATGAAGCGGTCGGGGCGGTCGGTCGCCGCCGCGAGCTTGGTGATCGAGATCGACGAGGTGTTGGTGGCGACCAGCGCGCGCGGTTGCAGCGTCGCGCACAGGTCCTTCAGGATCTTGACTTTGAGGTCTTCGTTCTCGGTCGCGGCCTCGATCACCAGATCGCAGGCGGTGAGTTTGGCCTTGTCTGTGGTGCCGGTGATGCGCTTGAGCGCCGCCGCGCGCTCAGCCTCGCTCATCTTCTGCTTGTTGACGAGGCGCTCCAGGCTCTTTTCGATCACCGAGGTGCCGCGCGCGACCGCGGCGTCGGAGATGTCCGTCATGGTGACGCTCAGTCCGGCGGCTGCGCAGACCTGCGCGATGCCGTTGCCCATGGTGCCGGCGCCGATGATGCCAACGGATTCGATCATGATTGTCCTTTGCTCCTGTCGCGCACGCGCGCGACTATCGCGGGCGGCGTCTTTGTCCTGATGGGGTCTTGGTTAGCAGAGCGGATCGGAGAGGGCAAAATCCGCGCTGCCCGGCGCAGACCCCGCAAGCCTCTGGCTGGCGGACTCTTGACTTTCGCTACAAAATCCGTAGCGTGTCAATCGCTACATTAATTGTAGCAATGTCCCGATGAGGTGTCCCATGCCAGTTGCTGTATCCCGCATTGCGCCACTCGATCCGCCCTACGCGCCGGACGTGCAGGGAAGCTTCGATGCGATCATGAAAGGCTGCGAGCCGCTGCTGTTGTTCTGGACCATCGCCACCAGCGCGCGGGCGTGGAAGAAATTCAAGGATGGCTCGCTGCTGGATCGCGGGCCGCTTTCATTGCGTGAGCGCGAGATCGTCATTGACCGCACCGCGGCGCGCACGAATTGCGAGTACGAATGGGGCGTCCATGCCGTAATCTACGGCGTGCGCGCCCGTCTCACCGACGAGCAGATCGAAGCGACGCGCAACGGGTCTGCGGCGGCCGCGTGCTGGAGCGAGGCGGAGCAGGCATTGATCGCCGCGGTGGATGCCTTGCATGACAAGGCCACGCTGGATCAAATCGAGTTCGATCGCCTGCGTTTGCATTACGACGATGCGCAGATTCTGGAGATTATGATGCTGTGCGGTTTCTATCGTACGGTATCCTACATCGCTAATTCACTTGATCTGCCGCTTGAGCCGGGTGCTCGCCGCTTCCCGACGTCGATGCGAACCGGGGCGACTGAAAGCCGGCCATGACACGAAAAGCACGCCTTGTTGCGAAGGGCACGCCGCTCCCCGGCAAGCCGGTGCGCGGTTCGGAAACCGGGCGGCCGATCATGGCCTTGCTCGATCTCATGTCCCGTCGTGGCCTGCTTCGCATTGTGTGGGAACTACGCCATGGGCCGCTAAAGTTCAGGCCGCTGCAGCAGGCATGTGGCGATGTCTCGCCGACCCTTCTCAACCAGCGCGTCAAGGATCTTCGCGAGGCGCGGCTGCTCGAACTCACCGACCAGGGATATCGGCTGACTGCGCTTGGACAGGGGTTGCGCCGGGCTTTCGAACCGGTTTCGGCGTGGGCGGAACAATGGGCGCGCGAACTGAACGTGCGCGGCGGACAGCCGTAGCGGCTACGGATCGAGTTCGGTGTCCCAATAGAGATAGTCGAGCCAGCTCTCGTGCAGGTAGTTCGGCGGGAACAGGCGGCCGTTGCGGTGGAGCTGATGCACAGTGGGCGCGAACGGCGCCTGCCGGGGATACATGTTGGCCTGCGCAGTGGTGAGGTTGCCCTTCTTGAGGTTGCACGGCGAGCACGCCGCCACGACATTTTCCCATGTCGTCTGCCCGCCCTTGGAACGCGGCACGATGTGGTCGAACGTCAGGTCTTCGTGTGAGGAGCAGTACTGGCAGGTAAACCTGTCGCGCAGGAAGACGTTGAAGCGCGTGAACGCGGGGTGCGTGGTCGGCTTGACGAAGGACTTGAGCGACACCACACTCGGCAGTTGCATCTCGAACGAGGGGCTGTGAACCGCGTGGTCGTAGTGTTCCACGATGTTGACGCGGTCGAGGAACACCGCCTTGATCGCGTCCTGCCACGACCATAGCGAGAGAGGGTAGTAGCTCAGTGGCCGGAAGTCCGCGTTAAGGACCAGGACCGGCCAACCGCCTTGTGAGACATGTGCGTTCAAGTAACGCTCCCGGCCTCCTTGTCGGCTGCGACGCAGCGTGAACGCTGCATACTACAGTCACCGTGACGGCGTTGTGAAGGGTTTTGCCCGCGCCGTCCTCTTGTCACGTACCATCTTCTTCTCACGGAGCTCTGGCGCCTGAGCCTGATTGGGCAGCACGCCCTCGCGGGCCTTCACCACCTTGTAATAGGCCCACCACAGATGCGCCGCCGCGCCGCGCGCCGGCCGCCACGGCTCCGCGATCGGCCCCATCTCCCTGGCGGTCGGCCGCTTATTGAGGCCGAGTCCGATCCGGATCGCTTCCTGCACTGCGAGGTCGCCGGCCGGCCAGGCATCGCCATGGCCGAGGCAGAACAGGAGATAGATGTCGGCGGTCCACGGCCCGATGCCGTGCAGTCCCGTCAGGGTGTGGTGGGCGGCGTCGGCGTCCTCCTCGGCCAGCACGTCGAGGTTGAACCGTTCGCTGGCGAGTTCGGCCGCAATGGCCTTCAGCGTCTTGATCTTCGCCGCCGACAGCCCCAGCCGCCCCAGCCGATCGGCGCGCGCCCGGCGGATCGCGTCATGGTGGAACGGGTCGTAAGCCTTGCTGACGCGGCCCCAGATCGCCGCCGCGCTTGCGATCGAAAGCTGCTGGCCGCAGACGATGGCGGCAAGGCCGCCGAAGCCGGGCTCGCGCCGGCGCAGCGCCGGCATCCCGGTCTGCTCAAGGATCGGAGCGAGGCGCGGGTCCTGCCGCACCAGCAGTCGCAGCGCGTCGTCGAGATCGGCTTGGGAGTTGAGATGGATGGTCATGAGAAACTCGTTCGGGGAGCGTCATGCCCGGGCATAGCCGTTCGAAGAACGGCGTCGCTTTCGCTCGCCTATGACCCGGGCATCCATCTATATCGTAACAGGTTCTTTTGCAGGATGGATTGCCGGATCAGGTCCGGCAATGACCAATGGTTGGGATTGATGCCACCCGTTTTCCGTTTCGCCCCGAGCCCGAACGGCTATCTGCATCTCGGCCATGCCTATTCGGCGCTGCTCAACGGCGATCTGGCGCGCGAGAGCGGGGGCCGGCTGCTGCTGCGGATCGAGGACATCGACGCGACCCGCTGCAAGCCGGACTACGAGGTCGCGATCGAGGAGGACCTGCGCTGGCTCGGCCTTACGTGGGAAACGCCGGTGCGGCGGCAGTCCGAACACTTCGCCGACTATGGTGCGGCGCTGGATCGCCTCGCCGCGCTGGGGCTGATCTATCCGAGTTTCGAGAGCCGCGCCGAAATCGCGCGCCTGGTGGCGCAGCGCGAAGCCGACGGGCCGTGGCCGCGCGATCCTGACGGTGCGCCGCTCTATCCCGGCACGGCGAAGGCGCTGTCGTCGCGGGATCGCGACCGGCTGATGGCGTCAGGCGCGCCCTTCACGCTGCGGCTCGACATGGCGGCAGCGGTGGCGCGCGCCGGCGACCTCGTCTGGACCGAGGCGGGCGCGGGACCGGGCGGCGAGAGCGGCCGGATCGCGGCGCGGCCCGAGGTCTGGGGCGACGTGGTGCTGGCCCGCAAGGATACGCCGGCAAGCTATCACCTCGCGGTGACGGTGGACGACGCGTTGCAGGAAGTGAGCCACGTGGTGCGCGGGCAGGATCTCTTTTGGGCGACCGGCGTCCATCGCCTGTTGCAGCACCTTCTCGACCTCCCCGCGCCGCGCTACCGGCACCATCCCCTGATCCGGGACGCGGCCGGGGCCAAGCTGTCGAAATCGACTCATGCCACTGGATTGCGGCAGTTGCGCGCCGAAGGGGTGTCGCCGGCCGAGGTGCGGCGGCGCGTCGGTCTGTGAGCCCGCCAAGGCCCGGTTGAAAACCCGCCGCCGCGCTCGTCCTGCTGGGCTTCGCCATGGTAGGAAGCAATGGGCTGGGGGACGTCATGGCGCTCACACCGCGAGCACCGCACGGCAAGGGCGCGCAGAAGCGGCGGCCGTCGAGGGTGCGTGCCCGCAAGGCGAAGGTCTCAGGCAAGCCGAAAGCGGCAGCCAGGGCAAAAGTGCTGCGCAAGGTGAACGCGTCCGCCAAGGTCGCGCCGCCGGCCCGCCGCCTCGCCGCAAATCCGCCGGCGACGGTCGAGGCGGTGCTCGCCACCTTCGCCCATGAGGTGCGCACGCCGCTCACCGGAATCCTCGCGGTCAGCGATCTTCTGGCGACTTCCGATCTCGGCGAGCGCGAGCGGCGCTGGGTCGAAACCATCCGGACCAGCGCCGAGCACCTCGCCGGGCTGGCGACGCTGTTCGTGGATGCGGCGCGCAGCCGCGCCCGAGGCGGCGGTCTGGAGCCGCGTCAGGATTTCTTCGACCTGCGCGCAGTAGTGCGCAGCGTCGGTGATTCGCTGACCGGCCGCGCCGCGGCCAAGGGCCTGCAATCGCGGGTGCGGATTTCCGAGCGGCTGCCAGCGTTCGTCATCGGTGACCCGGTGCGGCTGCGCGCGGCGCTGGAGAATCTCGTCGATAACGCCGTCAAGTTCACCACCGAGGGCGACGTCGTGCTCAAGGTCGGTGTCGCGCGCGCCAGCGGCAAGGGGATCGTCGCGGCGTTCGCGGTGTCGGACAGCGGCATCGGCCTGACGCTGGCCGAGATCAGGCGGCTGTTCCGGCCGTTCTCCCAGGCCAATGTCGGCGTCGCCGCGCGCTTCGGCGGCGCCGGGCTCGGCCTGTCCTCGGTCAAGCAACTGGCGCGCGCCATGGGCGGTGACATCGTGGTCGCGCCGCGTCGCGGCGGTGGCGCAGTGTTCACGCTGACAGTGGCGCTGACGCGGGCCGACACCCTTGCCGCCGATGCGCAGGCCGCGCCCGGCGTGCCGGCCGGCGGTGGTCTCAAGGTGCTGAGCGTCGAGGATAATCCGTTCGGCCGCGTCGTGCTCAACGCGATCCTGACCGAGCTTGGCCACCATGCCGAGTTCGTCGGCCGCGGCGAGGCCGCCCTCGACCGCGTCGCGCAAGGCGGCTTCGACGCGGTCCTGATGGACATGGTGCTGCCCGGCATCGACGGCGTCGAGACCATCCGCCGCATCCGCGCGCTGCGCTCCCGCGAGGGGCGGATTCCGATCATCGGCATTTCCGGCAAGGACACCGATCAGGCCCCGGCGAAGCGCGCCGGCGCCGACGCCTTCCTGCTCAAGCCAGTGTCGCCCCGGGCGCTGGCGACGGCGCTGGTGGCGGCGCGTCGCCGCGCGGTTGGCGCGACTTCATGATGGCGGCGTTGAGTTCGCCGCCATAGACGAAGATGGCCGCCAGAAAATACAGGAACACCAGCGCGATGATGACGGAGGCAAGCCCCGCATACATGGTGACGTAGTTGCCGGCGAAGCGCGCGAGGTATTCGCCGAACACCATGCTCGACACCAGCGAGGCCACCATGGTGAACACGATGCCGGGCAGGATGTCGGCGAAGCGGCGGCGTCCCGCCGGCAGCCAGGCATGCAGGATGAACAGCGCGACGATCATCGCCGGAATCGCGATGCCGTAGCGCGCGAACGTCAGCAGTCGCGCGTTGGACTCGACCAGCAGCGGGATGTAGCGCCGCGTGGTTTCGAGGATCAGCGGTCCGAGCACGATCAGGAACGCCAGCACCAGCGCGGTGGCGGCGGCGACCAGCGTGTAGCCGATCGATTCCAGCCGCAACCAGTACCAACTCCGTTGTTCGGTGACGGCGTAGGCGCGGTTGAGCGCCACCCGCAGGCTCTCGACACCGTTTGAAGCAAAATAGACCGCAAGCAGCGCGCCGATGGTCAGCGCGTCGCCGCGGGTGGTGGTCAGCACGTTGTGGATTTCGCCGGACAGCGTGCTCGCGACCTCTATCGGCACCACTTGCAGCATCAGTTCGGCAGCCTGGTCGGCCAGGTCCTTGGAGCCGAAGAAGCCAGCCAGCGAGGTCAGCACGATGAGGAAGGGAAACAGCGCCATCAGGGTCGAGAGTGCGATGTGGCTGGCGATGGCCCAGCCGTCGTCGGCCAGGAACATGTAAAAGGCGTCCAGCCCGACCGTGAACAGGCGGCGAAGCAGCTTCACGTCTCACCCCGGTGTCCGCATCGCGGTTGGCAATCTCGACAGCCTCTTTTGGTGGAGCACGATCTCGTCCGAAACCGGCGTCCACTTTTCGAGATCATGCTCTAGTTTAGCGAACCTCGACGGCGGTGCGCCAGCGCCACGGCAGCCCGGCGCGTAAGACAACCGCCGGGAAAGCGTTTTGTTGCACGGGAGCCGGGCAAATCCGCCATTGGCGCGCCCTTCCCGTAGGTGTATGAAGCGGCGATGTCCTCACTCCTTGCTTCCTTCCTTCTGCCGGCGGCGGTGATTGCAGTCGCCGTCGTGCTGCTACTGGGCCTGCTCAATATGATGCGCGGCGGCTCGCCCAACCGCTCGCAGAAGCTGATGCGGATGCGGGTGCTGCTGCAATTCGTCGCCATCATCATCGCCATGGCGGCGGTGTGGGCCATGGGGCGTTAACCCAACCCGGTTCTCTCGTCGCATCACGCGGAGGTCGATCATGGTCACGCTCAATCGCATCTATACCCGCACCGGCGACGACGGCTCCACCGCGCTTGGCACCGGCGAACGCCGCGCCAAGTATGATCTGCGCGTCGCGGCCTACGGCACCGCCGACGAGACCAACGCCGTGATCGGTATCGTCCGGCTGCATCTGAGTGACGCGCCCGAACTCGATGCCATGCTGGGCCGGATCCAGAACGACCTGTTCGATCTCGGGGCCGATCTGGCGGTGCCTGAGCGCGAGGGCAAGGCCGAGCGGCTACGGGTGGTCGCAAGTCAGGTGGAGCGGCTGGAGCACGACATCGACGCCCTCAATGCCAACCTGGCGCCGCTGAAGTCGTTCATCCTGCCCGGCGGGGTGGCGGCAGCCGCTTACCTGCATCTGGCGCGCACCGTGTGCCGCCGGGCGGAGCGGATGATCGTGGAACTCGCGGCCCGGCCGGATGAAAAGGTTAACCCGGCGGCGATCCGCTACATGAACCGGCTGTCGGATTTCCTGTTTGTCGCGGCGCGCGCCGTCAACGGCAACGGGGCCGGCGACGTGCTGTGGGTACCCGGCCAGAACCGTTGAGCGGGGCCAGGCATAGCCGGCGAACCCGGATATTCAGGTGTTTTTTCAGCCCGGTTGACCCCGATTAGAGGGCGCTTTAGGTTCCGCGCCAAGCCTTGAGACAACAAGCCTTAAGACAAGCCGAACAGCACCCCAGCACGAAAGAGGATCGATGAAGGTTCTAGTACCGGTCAAGCGTGTGGTTGATTACAACGTCAAGGTCCGTGTCAAGAGCGACGGATCGGGCGTCGAACTCGCCAACGTCAAGATGTCGATGAATCCGTTCGATGAGATCGCGGTCGAGGAAGCCCTGCGTCTGAAAGAGGCCGGCAAGGCCACCGAGGTCGTGGTGGTGTCGATCGGCCCCGCGCAGGCATCGGAAACCATCCGCACCGGCCTCGCCATGGGCGCCGATCGCGGCATCCTGGTCAAGGCCGATGGCAACGTCGAGCCGCTGGCGGTGGCCAAGCTGCTCAAGGCGGTGGTGGACGCGGAGAAGCCGGGCCTCGTCATTCTCGGCAAGCAGGCGATCGACGACGACTCGAACCAGACCGGCCAGATGCTGGCCGCGCTGCTGGGCTGGCCGCAGGCGACCTTCGCCTCCAAGCTCGAAGTCGAAGGCTCCGACTTCAAGGTGACGCGCGAAGTGGACGGTGGCTTGCAGACGGTGAAGCTGAAAGGTCCCTCGATCGTCACCACCGACCTGCGGCTCAACGAACCGCGCTACGCTTCGCTGCCCAACATTATGAAGGCGAAGAAGAAGCCGATCGACGAAAAGAGCGCCGCCGACCTCGGTGTCGATCTCACGCCCCGCCTCGAAATCGTCAAGACCGCCGAGCCCGAAGGGCGCAAGGCCGGCGTCAAGGTCAAGGACGTCGCCGAACTGGTGTCGAAACTCAAGAACGAAGCCGGGGTGATCTGATGGCCACGCTACTGATTGCTGAACACGACAATGCAGGACTGAAGGACGCCACCAACAAGGCGCTGACCGCGGCGAGCCAACTGGGCGCCGAGGTCCATGTGCTGGTTGCCGGCGAGAACGCCAAGGGTGCGGCCGATGCCGCCGCCAAGCTCAACGGCGTCACCAAGGTGCTGCTGGCCGACAACGCCGCCTACGCGCACGATCTGGCGGAGCCCTTGGCGGCGCTGATCGTCTCGCTGGCTCCGAACTATGATGCGTTGGTCGCGCCCGCGACTTCGCGCTTCAAGAACGTGATGCCGCGCGTCGCGGCGCTGCTCGACGTCATGCAGGTGTCGGAGATCGTCAAAGTGGTTTCGCCAGACACGTTCGAGCGGCCGATCTACGCCGGCAACGCCATCCAGACGGTGAAGTCCAAGGACGCCAAGAAGGTCATCACGGTGCGCACCTCGACCTTTGCCGCGACCGGCGAGGGCGGCAGCGCTGCGGTGGAGAACGTCGCGGCGGCGGCCGATCCCGGCGTGTCGAGCTTCGTCGGTGAAGAGGTCGCCAAGAGCGATCGTCCCGAACTGACCTCGGCGAAGATCATCGTCTCCGGCGGCCGCGCCATGCAGAGCCGCGAGAACTTCGCCAAGTACATCGAGCCCCTGGCCGACAAGCTCGGGGCCGGCGTCGGCGCCTCGCGCGCCGCGGTGGACGCTGGCTACGCGCCCAACGACTGGCAGGTCGGACAGACCGGCAAGGTGGTGGCGCCGGAGCTTTACATTGCCATCGGCATCTCCGGGGCGATCCAGCATCTCGCCGGCATGAAGGACTCCAAGGTGATCGTCGCGATCAACAAGGACGAGGATGCGCCGATCTTTCAGGTCGCCGATTACGGGCTGGTCGCTGATCTCTACCAGGCGGTGCCCGAACTGACCGACGAACTGGCCAAAGCCGGGCGCTGAGCCCAAGCATGAGCCGGCCGGGGTGGACTCCGGCCGGCGTTTGAACTGGGATGGAGCCGGACGGCGGCGGGCGGATGCGCCCGTTTTGGCTCCTTTGAAATGACGAGATGGCGGTGATGATCAAGAAGGTCGGCGTGATCGGCTCGGGTCAGATGGGCAACGGGATTGCCCATGTGGCGGCGGTGGCCGGGTATGACGTGGTGCTTCATGACATCTCGCCGGAGCGCCTCAAGTCGGCGATGGCGACCATCAACGGCAACCTGACCCGGCAGGCCGCCAAGAAGATGATCACCGAGGACGCGCACAAGCAGGCGCTCGGCCGCATCACCGCGACCGAAAGCCTTGACGATCTCGCCGAATGCGACCTGGTGATCGAAACCGCGGTCGAGAAGGAAGACGTCAAGCGCAAGATCTTCCATGATCTGTGCGCGATCCTGAAGCCCGAGGCGGTGATCGGCTCCAACACCTCGTCGATCTCGATCACCCGGCTCGCCGCCTCCACCGACCGGCCGGAGCGCTTCATCGGCATTCACTTCATGAATCCGGTGCCGGTGATGGAACTGGTCGAACTGGTGCGCGGCATCGCCACTGACGACACCACTTTCGACGCCGCGCGCGACTTCGTCACCAGTCTCGGCAAGCAGATCGCGGTATCGGAGGATTTCCCGGCGTTCATCGTCAACCGCATCCTGCTGCCGATGATCAACGAGGCGATCTACACGCTGTACGAGGGCGTCGGCAACGTCGAGGCGATCGACGCCGCGATGAAGCTCGGCGCCCATCATCCGATGGGACCGCTCGAACTGGCGGACTTCATCGGGCTGGATACCTGCCTCTCGATCATGCAGGTGCTGCATGACGGGCTGTCGGACTCGAAGTACCGGCCGTGCCCGCTGCTGGTGAAATACGTCGAGGCGGGTTGGCTCGGCCGCAAGACCCAGCGTGGCTTCTACGACTATCGCGGCGACAAGCCGGTGCCGACGCGCTGATTTCTCACTCGCCAGACTTCATTAACCGCGATCCGCTATGACCGGGTGGTGGAGCAGCGTGCATGGATATGAGTCTGATCGGCGCCGCCGTCTCGTTGATGGCGGCCACTACGCAGTCGCAGGTGGCGACCCGCGTTCTGAAGATGAACCTCGACGCCCAGGCGCAGGTGCTGCAATTGCTGTCGCCCGGCCGGAATGCGCCGGCCGCGAACAACACGCCGGGGATCGGTCAGCGTCTCGACATCAGCGTGTAAGACATTGCACCTCGCGATAGCGGCGAGGCGCTTCAATTCGAGCCGATGATGCTCCGCCGCCGAACCGCGGCGACGCACTACACTTTCACCAGCGTGGCAAACCCGCCATAGATCATGCGCTTGCCGTCGAACGGCATAGTTTTCGGGTCCATGCTGGCGAGCCGCGGGTCCTTCATCACCTTGGCGTTAACCCTGTCGCGGTGCTTGCGCGACTTGTAGGTGATCCATGAGAACACCACGGTCTCATTCGGCTTCAGCTTCACGCTGCGCGGAAACGAGGTCCACTTGCCGACGCCGACGTCGTCGGCGATGCATTCGCGATAGTCCAGCGCGCCGTGGTCACGCCAGACCTTGGCCGCCTTGCGCGCCAGCGCGCGGTAGGCATTGAGCTTTTTCTTCGGCACCGGAACGATGAACCCGTCGACGTATTCCATGCGTATCCCTTTCGTTTGGCGTCAGGCGTGGCAGGCGGTAGCGAGTGTCAAATTCACGACATCATCAGTATTCGTCGTGGCGCTTGACCCAGTCGGACAGATTGCCGTTGGCGTTCTCCTCGCGTCCCTTCGGCGTCATGTCAAGCAGCGCATAGGTGCCGAGCAACGCCTCACTGGCGCGCGCGAACGCCGAGTAGGTGTGGAACACCTCGCCCGTCCCGCTCTTCGCGAACACGCTGTAGCCGGGAAGCTCCTCGATGCCGGGGTCGATAATCTCGTAGTTATATTCGGCCTTGTGAGCGGCGAGTTGCTCCGGTGTGAAGGAGACATGGAAGTCGTAGTTGAAATCGTTGCCGAACGACGACACCCATTCGAAGTGCCAGCCCATGCGTCGCTTGTAAGCCTCGATCTCGGCCAGCGGCGCGCGTGATACCGCGACATAGGCGACGTCGCGCTGCGCCAGATGCGGAAGCGCGCCCTCGACATCATCGGCCCCGAACGAGCAGCCGACACAGCCTTCCTTCCAGCCCGGCCCCAGCATGAAATGGTTGACGATCAACTGGCTCTTGCTGCCGAACAGGTCGGCAAGCGACTTCGGGCCGGCGGGCGTGTCGAACACGTAGGACTTCTCGACCTTCACCCAGGGCAGCGCGCGGCGTTCGGCGCTGATGGCGTCGCGGAGATGCGTCAGTTCCTTCTCGCGGGCGAGAAGGGCCTTGCGCGCGGCGAGCCATTCCTGCTGCGAGACGATGTGAGGCTGTTGCATGGCGTTCTCCTGTCTCGGGTCGCGCGCCACCCCGCGGGCGGTTCTGGCGCGCGGTGAGGCCGACGCAGGCGAAGACGTCGAAAGGCTTCATCACCGCCGGCAGCGACATCGCGAACGGCCTCATCGGTTCGCTGACGGTAACGCCGTCGCGGCTTCCGGGTTGCGCCGCTGGCGCCCGGCGGGACGCCTGACGCTACTGCGCCAGCGCCGCCTCGATCAGCTTGACGGCGTCCTCGCTGTCCCATTCGGCGGGGCCCGCCATGTTGCCGATCTGGCAGCCCTTGCCGTCGATCAAGACCGAGGTCGGCATCCCCAGCGCCAGCCCGATGCTCTTAAGGTCCTGAAACACCCGCGCGGTGGCGTCGCTATAGTTGCCGAGCCGGGTCAGGTTGGCCTCCTTGAGGAACGCTTTCGGCTTTTCGAGATCCCGGGTGTCGATGTTGACCGCCACCACCTGGAACCGGTCGCCGCCGAGTTTCGCTTCCAGCCGCTCCAGCGCCGGCATCTCCTTGCGGCACGGCACGCACCACGTCGCCCACAGGTTGAGCAGCACGGTCTTGCCGCGCCAGTCCGAGAGCTTTTTCGGGTTGCCGTGACCATCGTCGAAGGCGAGATCGGGCATCCGGACCGGTTTTTGCGTCATAGTCAGCGCCGCCACCTCGCCGGTGGCGAGCGGCGCGATCTTATGCGCCACGGCGACCGCGCCCGCGCAGGCCGGGTCGGCGGTGGTCGAGGGGCTGCTTCCGCCCAACTGATGGACGATGCCGTAGCCGACGATCGCCCCGGCCACGATCGCGCTGAGCAGCAGCGGCAGGCGGCGGGCGGCGGGGCTGGCGGGCCTTTTGGGGGGCGGACTGTCGGGCATATCGTTTGTCATCCGGGGGGAGATGCGGCTATGCAGGGGCTTTGAGGGGACACCGGTGGCGCGGACGAGACAAACCCGCGGGACTGCGCCGGACAGATCGAGCGGCAAGAGCGACAAGACATGAGCAACAAGATGTGGGGCGGTCGGTTCGAGGACGGACCCGACGCGATCATGGAGGAGATCAACGTCTCGATCGACGTCGATCACCACCTTTACGCACAGGATATTGCCGCGTCCAAGGCGCACGCCACCATGCTTGCCGCGCAGGGCATTATTTCCGTCAGTGATGCAAAAAACATCGCCAAAGGTCTAGACACGATTTTGTCAGAGATCGCGGCGGGCAAATTCACCTTCAAGCGCGCGCTGGAAGACATTCACATGAATGTCGAGAGCCGCTTGAGCGAATTGATCGGCCCCGCGGCCGGGCGGCTGCACACCGCACGCTCGCGCAACGATCAGGTCGCGACCGACTTCCGCCTGTTTGTCCGCGACACCATCGACGCCATCGACACGGCGCTGGCGGCGCTGCAAGGTGCGCTGGTCACTCGCGCGCTGGAGCACGCCGACACCGTGATGCCCGGCTTCACTCACTTGCAGACCGCGCAGCCGGTGACCTTCGGCCATCACCTGCTGGCCTATGTCGAGATGGCGGGGCGCGACCGTGGCCGCTTTGCCGATGCGCGCAAGCGCCTCAACGAAAGCCCGCTGGGAGCGGCGGCGCTGGCCGGCACCTCGTTTCCGATCGACCGCCACGCCACCGCCAAGGCGCTCGGCTTCGACCGCCCGATGGCCAATTCGCTCGACGCGGTGTCAGACCGCGATTTCGTGCTGGAGGCGCTGTCGGCGTCGGCGATTACGGCCGTGCATCTGTCGCGGCTCGCCGAGGAGATCGTGATCTGGACCTCGCCGCTGGTCGGCCTGGTGCGGCTGTCGGACAAATTCACCAGCGGCTCCTCGATCATGCCGCAGAAGCGCAATCCCGACGCCGCCGAACTGGTGCGGGCCAAGACCGGCCGGGTGATCGGGGCGCTCAACGGCCTCTTGATCGTGATGAAGGGCCTGCCGCTCGCCTATCAGAAGGACATGCAGGAAGACAAGGAAGGCGCGATGGAGGCTTTCGCCGCGGTGTCGCTGGCGATCCGCGCCATCGCCGGCATGGTGCGCGATCTGACCCCGGACGAGACGCGGATGCGGCTCGCTGCGGGCGAGGGTTACGCCACCGCGACCGACCTCGCCGACTGGCTGGTGCGGACGCTGAAGATGCCGTTCCGTGAGGCGCACCACGTCACCGGCCGTATTGTCGGCCTTGCCGCCAGGCAGGGCGTGGCGCTGCATGAACTGCCGCTCGCCGCGATGCAGGAGGTGGAGCCCAAGATCACCAAAGCCGTCATGGACGTGCTGTCGGTGGAATCCTCGGTCAGGAGCCGCACGAGTTTTGGCGGGACCGCGCCGAAAAATGTCCGCGCGCAGGCCAAAGCCTGGCTCAAGCGTCTGGAAAAAGAGCAAAAATCGGGCCGATGACAGCGAGCCGGCAAAATTTCCCGCCGTCGCAGGGCTCGCCAGCGGCGTGCAATCTTTGTATGGTGGCGCCGCATTTTTGGGGAACCCTGCTGTGAGCCGCACATCAAGCCCGATCCCGTCCCGATGGGCCGTGATACTGTTGACCGCCGCCACGCTGGCGCTGGCCGGCTGCGGGCGCAAGGGTCCGCTGGATCCGCCCCCCGGCGCAGCCGGGCAGCCGGGCGTGACGCAGGATGGCGCGCCTGCCGGCAGCGTCTTCAACCCCAACGCCGAGACGGAGCGCGATCCGGCGGCGACGAAAGGCCGCAAGCGGCCGTTCGTGCTCGACCCGCTGCTGGACTGAATTCCGATGCGCCATTTCGACTATCGCGACGGCGTCCTGCACGCCGAATCCGCTGACCTGTCCGCGATCGCGGAGGCCGTCGGCACGCCGTTCTACTGCTACTCGACCGCAACGCTGGAACGCCACTACCGAGTGTTCACCGAAGCCTTCGCCGGCACCGACCATCTGGTCTGCTACGCCATGAAGGCCAATTCGAATCAATCGGTGCTGCGCACGCTGGCGCGGCTCGGCGCGGGCGCGGACGTGGTGTCGGGCGGCGAACTGAAGCGGGCGCTGGCGGCCGGGATTCCGGCGGACAAGATCCTGTTCTCCGGCGTCGGCAAGACCGCGGACGAATTGCGGCTGGCCGTTGCTCATGACATCCGCTGCATCAACGTCGAATCCGAACCCGAACTTGAATTGCTGTCGCGGATCGCCTCCGCCATGGGCCGCGTCGCGCACATCTCGATCCGCGTCAATCCGGACGTCGATTCCGGTACCCACGCGAAAATCTCCACAGGCAAGTCGGAAAACAAGTTCGGCATCCCGATTTCGCGCGCGCGCGAGGTTTACGGCCGCGCGGCGACGCTGCCCGGCATCGTGGTCAGCGGCGTCGACATGCACATCGGCAGCCAGATCACCGATCTCGGTCCGATGGAAGCCGCGTTCCGGCTGATGGCGGACTTCGTCACCGTGCTGCGCGGCGACGGCCACGCCATCAGCCACGTCGATTTCGGCGGCGGCCTTGGCGTGCCCTATTACGAGGACCGCGCCGCGCCGCCAGAGCCGGTGGCCTACGCCGCGATGGTCAAGCGCGTGACCCACAACCTCGGCTGCACGCTGATGTTCGAGCCGGGGCGCATGATTGTCGGCAATGCCGGCATCCTTGTGACGCGGGTGATCTATGTGAAGCGCGGCGACGCGCGCAACTTCGTCATCATCGATGCGGCGATGAACGACCTGATCCGCCCGACGCTGTATGAAGCCTATCACCAGATCCTGCCGGTGCGCGCGGCTGCGTCGGACGCGCCGGTTCTGGTGGCCGATGTGGTCGGCCCGGTGTGCGAGACCGGCGATTATCTCGCGCTCGGGCGCACGCTGCCGGAGCCGAAGGCGGGCGACCTCTTGGCGATCATGACGGCGGGCGCCTACGGCGCGGTGCAGGCCGGCACCTACAATACCCGGCCGCTGGTGCCCGAGGTGCTGGTCAAAGGCGAGCAATACGCCGTAGTCCGTCCGCGCATCGACGTCGATCAACTGATCGCGATGGATACGCCCGCGCCGTGGCTGTGAAGCGTACCGTTACCCTGAGAGTTTAACAGGAATGGGGCGTCATCGTCCGCGCGGACGATCCAGTAATCCGCCTGAGCGCGTGGGAAGCTTGACCCAATGGAGAGTACTGGATGCTCCGCCTTCGCGGAGCATGACGGCTTTCGTGTTGTACGCTCATCCCAAAAAGCGAATTTCCGGTTGGACCTTCAAGATGCCGCCACCGCATCAACTCAGGCGGTTCATGGCTGGCTTTTCGCAGCCCCCACCACCACGCCGGCGCGCTGTTCGATTGGCCGGATCGCGGCGGTGAAATCGGATTCCGCGCCCATCTCGCGAATCACCACTTCCCACAGCTTGCCGACCGCTTCGGCGACATCGAGCGACAGTCCGAGAGACCTCGCTTCTTCCAAGCACAGCCGCACGTCCTTCACCATCAGCCCGGTGGCGAAGCCGAAATCGAAGGTGCGCGGCAGCACCGATTTCGGAAACTTGTCGCGGCTGGCGCTGTTGATGCCGGACCCGGCATTGATGACGTCGATCATCACGGCGGGATCGAGTCCGGCCTTGACGCCCATCACCACGGCCTCGGAGGTCGCGACGATCGCGGTGGCCGAGAGAAAATTGTTGGCGAGCTTCATGGTTTGCGCCGAACCTGGCTTCTCGCCGATAAAGAACACCCGGCCGATTACGTCGAGTACCGGCTTCAGCGCGTCGAACTCGGCGCGCGGACCGGACACCATCACCGCCAGCGTGCCTTTCTCGGCGCCGGCGACGCCGCCGCTGACCGGGCTGTCGATCTGCACAATGTCGTGTTCTGCAAGCTCGTCGTGGATGCGCACCGCCATCTGCGAGCCGATGGTGGAAAGATCGACGAAGCGCCTGACGCGCTTGCCGGAACTGACGCCGTCATCGCCGGTCGCCACCTCCAGCGAGGCTTGCAGCGACGGCAGGCTCGCCAGCACCGTCTCAACCTGGTCGGCGACGTCTTTCGGTGATATTGCCGCCTGCGCGCCGAGCGCCGCCAGCCTCTCCACCGCCTCCTTGCGCTGGTCGAACACCACAAGCCGATGCCCGGCCTCGATCAGGCGGCGAGCCATTGGGAAGCCCATCTTCCCCAATCCGATGAATCCGATGTCCATCGCCGCGAGCCTCACGCCTTGTCCAGTTCGGCGAACACCTCGCGCGCGATGCGGAAGCTGTCCACGCCTGCGGGAATGCCGGCATAGCAGGCGACCTGCATCAGCACCTCGCGGATTTCGTCCCGTGTCACGCCGTTGGTGATCGCCCCCTTGATGTGGGCGCGCAATTCATGCGGCCGGTTGAGGACCGAGATCATGGCGAGGTTAAGCATACTGCGGGTCTTGCGCGGCAACCCCTCGCGGCCCCAGATCGCGCCCCAGCAATATTCCGTCACCAGTTCCTGAAACGGCTTGTTGAAGTCGTCGGAATTTTTCAGTGCGTTAGCGACATAGGCTTCGCCAAGCACCTCCTTGCGGATTTGCAGTCCCTTGTCGTGCGTCGTCCTGTCCATGGCCGTTCCTTGGTGTGGGTATGGGGTGACGCAGCGACGTTAAGGGGTCGCGGCGGTCCCGTCACGTCTTCGTGTCATCCGGGGCCGGCCGCAGGGCCGGGTGCGAACCGTGCCTCAATGCCGCCGTTGTGGTAGGGTGCGGTCAGGAAAACCGGAGAACCGATTGAGCGCTGCCGTACCCGATCCGTCCGATCCGCTTCGTGCCGCTGGCGCGGGATCGCAGCCGGCTGCGCGGGGTATGCTGGACCGGGCGGTGCGGCGCGCGACCTGGGCGCTGGCGTGGGAACGCGCCTGGCCCCATGCGGCGCGGTTGCTCAGCGTGACCGGCCTGTTCCTCGCCGTATCCTGGGCCGGGCTGTGGCTGGCGCTGCCGTTTGCCGCGCGCATCGTCGGGCTCGGCCTGTTCGTGCTGGCGGGGCTAGCCGCGCTTGCGCCGGCGCTCCGGTTCCGCTGGCCTCGCCGTGCCGATGCCCTGCGGCGGCTCGACCATGGCAGCGGTGTCCGCCATCGTCCGGTTACCGCGCTGGCCGACACAGTGTCGTCGCAGGACCCGGTAGCGCTGGCGCTGTGGGAGACGCAGCGGCAACGCACGCTGGCCTCGCTCAAACGCATTCGCGCCGGCCTGCCGTCGCCGCGGCTCGCGATCCACGATCCATGGGCACTGCGCGCGCTGGTCGTGCTGCTGGTGGTTGCTACCTTCATTGCGGCCGGCGGCGACCGCATGGCGCGGCTCGGCGCTGCGTTCGACTGGAACGGGATGCTGACCCCGGCCCATGTCCGCGTCGACGCCTGGGTGACGCCGCCGCCCTATACCGGCAAGCCGCCGGTGATCCTGTCGGCCGCCAACAGGGACGCCGCGACCGCCGCCGCGCCGCTGTCGGTGCCGGCGGGCAGCACGCTGGTGGTGCGCGCCAGCGGCGGCCGTCTCGATGTCGTGACCGGCGGCGGCGTCACCGAGGCCGAACCCGCCGCCGATGCGCCGAAGGGCTCAAACGAACGCCGTTTCACCATCACCGGCGACGGCACCGCCGAGGTCCGCGCGCCGTCAGGGCAGCCGCGCTGGACCTTCGCCGCAACCCCCGACCGGCCGCCGACCATCGCGCTCGCCAAGGACCCCGAGCGGCAGGCGCACGGCGCGCTGCAATTGACCTATCAGGTCGATGACGACTACGGCGTCACCGAGGCGCAGGCGCATTTCGCGGTGCGCGGCAACGCCGCCACCTCGCAAGGCGACGCGGGCACGGTGCGACCTCTGTTCGATCCGCCTCACCTCGCGTTGGCGCTGCCTAACGCGCGCACCCGCAAGGGTGTCGGCCAGACCGTCAAGGATCTCAGCGAAGACCCTTACGCTGGCGCTGAGGTCACCATGATGCTGACGGCCCGCGACGAGGCTGGCAACGAGGGCCGCAGCGAGCCGGCCGCGTTGCGGCTGCCGGAACGGCTGTTCACCAAGCCCTTAGCGCGCGCGCTGATCGAGCAGCGCCGCGATCTGGCGCTCGACGCCAACCGGCGGCCGCTGGTCGCTGTCGCGCTGAACGCGCTGCTGATCGCGCCCGAGGCGTTCACGCCGGAAGCCGGCCACTACCTCGGCCTGCGCGCGGTGGAGCGGCAACTCGAACGCGCGCGCACCGACGACGCGCTGCGCGAGGTGGTCGCGAGCCTGTGGGCGCTGGCCGTCACCATCGAGGATGGCGACATCACCGACGTCGATAAGGCGCTGCGGGCCGCGCAGGACGCGCTCAAGGAGGCGCTTGAGCGTGGGGCGAGCGACGAGGAGATCAAGAAGCTCACCGAAAATCTGCGCGCCGCGCTCGACAAGTTCTTGCAGCAACTGGCCGAGCGGCTGCGCAACAATCCGCAGCAACTGGCGCGCCCGCTCGATCCCAACACCCGCACGATGCGCCAGCAGGACCTCGACAACATGATCGAGCGTATGGAGCGGCTGTCGCGCTCCGGCGACAAGGACGCCGCCAAGCAGTTGCTCGATCAACTGGCGCAGATGCTGGAAAACCTGCAAATGGCGCGGCCGGGCGAGGGCGGCGACGGCGACATGCAGCAGTCGCTCAACGAACTCGGCGACATGATCCGCAAGCAGCAGCAGTTGCGCGACAAGACCTTCAAGGAAGGCCAGGACTCGCGGCGCAACCGTCAGCTTGGCCGGCAGGGCGACCGCGACACCATGAACGGCTTGCAGCAGGATCAGCAGGCGCTGCGCGAGCGGCTGCGCAAATTGCAGGAGCAGTTGGCGCAGCAGGGGATGCGGCCGGGACAGCAACAGCCGGGTCAGCCGGGCGAGGGCGGCGAGGGCGAGGACGGCCTTGGCTCCGCCGATTCCGCCATGGGCGAGGCCGAGGGTCAGCTTGGCGGCGGCAATGCCGACGGCGCGGTGGACTCGCAGGGGCGGGCGCTCGATGCGCTGCGCAAGGGCGCGCAGGATCTGGCGCAGGCGATGCAGCAGGGCGGCGAGGGACAGGATAACGGTCCGGGCAACCGGGTCGGCCGCCAGCAGAGCGGCGGCAACCGCACCGATCCGCTCGGCCGTCCGTTGCGCGGCCGCGAACTCGGCGACGACTTCTCGGTAAAGATCCCCGGCGAGATTGACGTGCAGCGCGCGCGACGGATTCTGGAAGAACTGCGCCGGCGGCTCGGCGATCCGCAGCGCCCGCAGATCGAACTCGATTACATCGAGCGCTTGCTCAAGGGTTACTGAAAGACGGCGCGCTTTCCCACGACTTGGCCTATGCCGCGCCTTTGCGCGCGGCCAGCGCCGCGCCGACGGCGGTGCGGATATCGGCCACCGAGAACGGTTTGGTGACGACATCGTGGACGATGGCGCTGAGGTTGGAGGCGCGCTCGCGCTGATCGGCGAAGCCGGTCATCAGCAGCACCGTGAGATCGGGGAAGTCGCGCGCCACCGCCAGCGCCAGCGCGATGCCGTCCATCACCGGCATCTTGATATCGGTGAGCAGCAGATCGAACGCGCCGTTTTCGCGCGTCAGGATATCCAGCGCCTCGGCGCCGTCCTGCGCGGTCACGATGTCGTGGCCGTCCATGGCGACGGCACGCGCCACCAGCATACGCATCGAGTCTTCATCGTCGGCGATCAGAACGCGCGGCATGGCGGATACTCTAATTTCAATCTCAATCGTCTACATCCCGCCCGCGGCGAGGTCGTGGCGATTGAAGAAGCGCACCTCGACCGCGCGGCCCTCGGGCGGCGGCGCGGCGAGGCGGGAGCGGAAGGCAGCGCGCTCGCCGGGCCGCAGCGAGGCTTGCTCCAGCACCGTATTCCAGGCGTAGATCTCGCGTCCATTGGCGTCGCGCAGGGCGAAGCGCAGCCGCGGCAGTTCCACCGCCCGGCGCGCGAGCCCGACGATATCGCCCTCGATCACCAGCACCGGCTTGTTGTCCACCGTCTCGGTGCTGACCTTGACATCGCGGATGGCGAGCCCGCGCAGGTTCACCTCAAGGCCGATCAGTCTGTAGAAGCTGGCAGTCTGCGGCATCAGCCGCACGATTTCGGCCCGCCACATGACGAGCGCGGCCGCCAGCGCCGCCATCACCACGCAGGCCATCGGCAGTGTCAGGCGCGGCGTGCGGACCGGGCGCCGTCGGTTGAAAGGCCAGCGCAACCACGATTTGCGCGGCGCAGCGCCCGTGGCGAAGCGCGGACCGTGATGATCGCCCACTTCGCTCGCGACAATGGCGTGACCGTCGCCCGGCAATCCCGCCGCAATCGACGGGCTATCGATGATCGGCGGCTCAGCCGGGGCCGCGATGTCGGCCGGGCCTGGCTCGTGCCACTCCACCGCGTCGTGGTCGATGTGATCCGCGGCGCTGGCGGAAGCGAGCGCCGGCATCGTGGCGTCGCCGTTGGCGCCATCGTCCGGCCGGCCGGGCTGATCGGGCAGCGCCCGCCACACCTGCTTGCAGCGCGCGCATCGAACCGTGCGGCCGGAAGGGCCGAGCTTGGCGGGATCGATGGCGAAGAAGGTGGTGCAGTGGGGACAAACGATGTTCATAAGCGAATCGCCGGGCTGGAAATGCCCGAGCCTAGCCGCCGTCCGTTAACGAACCGGAAACCATAATTGCCGCAAAACCTTTAAGATGTTTCCGCCGGGTCGCGGCCCGGACCGATGCGCTCGCGCGGGCGGCCGGTCCACCGCGCCGTTCCGGTCCCTGTCGTCTCTCGAACGGAGCTGCCTGTGGTCCGGTTCGAAAATGTCGGATTGCGTTACGGACTGGGCCCCGAGATCCTGCGTGACCTCAATTTCCAGATCCCGGCGCACTCGTTCCAGTTCCTGACCGGCCCCTCGGGCGCCGGCAAGACCTCGCTGTTACGGCTGTTGTTCCTGTCGCTGCGGCCGACCCGCGGGCTGGTCAACCTGTTCGGCAATGACGTGTCGCTGCTCGGCAAGGCCGAGATCGCCGATCTGCGCAAGCGTATCGGCATCGTGTTGCAGGATTTCCGTCTGCTCGACCACATGACCACCTACGAGAACGTGGCGCTGCCGTTCCGCGTGATGGGGCGCGCCGAATCCACTTATCGGCGCGAGGTGATCGATCTGTTGAAATGGGTCGGCCTTGGCGAGCGCATGGACGCGCTGCCGCCGATCCTGTCCGGCGGCGAGAAGCAGCGCGCGGCGATCGCGCGCGCGGTGATCGCGCGGCCCAACCTGCTGTTGGCCGACGAGCCGACCGGCAACGTTGATCCGACGCTCGGCCGCCGCCTACTGCGGCTGTTCATCGAACTCAACAAGTCGGGCACCGCCGTCGTCATCGCCACCCATGACATCGGCCTGATGGACCAGTACGAGGCGCGGCGGCTGGTGCTGCATCAGGGACGGCTGCACATCTATGAGTAAGAGCGGCGGCAGCGGCGGTCGCGGGCGCGATGCCTTGATGGACCTCGGTCAGGAGCGCCCGCGGGTGCCGACCAAGGCACGCAACGTGTCGCCGATCGTGCCGCGCGGCTCGATCGCTGGTCGCGCGCTGGTGGCGGTCGTCGCCATCATGACGTTTCTGGCCTGCCTCACCACCGGCGCGGTGCTGCTGGTGCGCGCCTCCGCCGCCGAATGGCAGTCGGATGTCGCAAGCGAGATGACCGTCCAGATCCGCCCGGTGAGCGGTCGCGACATGGAGCACGACGTCGCCGCCGCCGCTGGCGTTCTCAAGGCGGAGCCGGGCGTGGTGGACGTGCGCGTGTTCACGCGCGAGGAATCCGACAAGCTATTGGAGCCGTGGCTCGGCAGCGGCCTGTCGCTCGACGAGCTGCCGGTGCCGCGCGTCGTAGTCGCACGGGTGACGCCGGGCGCCGCGATCGACATCGCGGGGCTCACCGGCCGGCTGAAGCAGGTCGTGCCGTCCGCCAGCGTTGACGATCACCGCGCCTGGGTCGAGCGAATGCGTGTCATGAGCGGCGCCACCGTGCTGGCCGGCATCGGCATTCTGGCGCTGGTCATCATCGCCACCGTAATCTCGGTGTCGTTCGCGACCCGCGGCGCGATGGCGGCCAACCGTCCCATCGTCGAGGTGCTGCATTTCGTCGGCGCCAGCGACCGCTACATCGCCAACCGCTTCCTGTGGCACTTCCTGCGGCTCGGGCTGGAAGGCGGCATCCTCGGCGGCGGCGCGGCGATGCTGCTGTTCGGCTTTTCGGAATCGATCGCCGGCTGGTTCGCCGGCACGCCGGCGGGCGACCAGTTTGTCGCGCTGCTGGGGACCTTCGCGCTGCAACCGTCCGGCTATCTCGTCCTCGCGGTTCAAGCGATCTTGATCGCGGCGGTGACCGGCTGGGCGTCGCGCCGCACGCTGTTCGCGACCCTCGATGATATCGGTTGACGCGAAGCAAACCCTGTTCCGGCGGTGATTCCATCGAAGCCGGAAAGGCTCTAGACTTGTCGGCGGGAGATTTGCCGGGCGCGTGATCCGGCGAACCTACAAATGCCTTGATCGCGGCGGAATGGAGAGAGCCAGCGTCGTCATGGACCAGCGCGTCGATCAGACCCTGCCGGATTTCGCGGCCGCCCGGGCGCGTTCGCGCCGCGTCACGCGCGCGCTGATCGTCGCAGGACTCGCGTTCGCGTTCATCGCCGCCGCGGTCGGCTTCGTCGGCTTCCTGTCGCAGCTTCGGATCGCGGAATTGAGCCCGTCCAAGAACGCCGACGGCATCGTGGTTCTCACCGGCGGCTCGTCGCGGGTGTCGGATGCGGTCGAACTGCTCGCCAGAGGTTACGGCAGGCGGCTCCTGATTTCCGGCGTGCATCCGACCAACGGCGTCAGCGACATCTCGCGTTCGGTACGCGACAGCGAGGCGCTGCTTGATTGCTGCGCCGATCTCGACCGCTCGGCGGTCAATACCCGCAGCAACGCCGCCGAGACGCGCCGCTGGGCTCACGAGCGCGGCTTCCGCTCGCTGATCGTGGTGACGTCGAACTATCACATGCCGCGCGCCATTGTCGAAATGTCTCACGCCATGCCCGACATCGATCTGATTCCGTTCGCGGTGGTGAGCGAGAAATGGCGCGACGAGCCGTGGTGGACCAATGGCGCGGCGATGCGGCTGTTGCTGTCCGAATACGTCAAATACGTCGCCGCCGAAATCCGCGTGCGGCTGGCCGATCTCGGCGTCGATCTGTTGCCGGACACCGGCGAGCGGTCGCAGGCCGCGCCGTCGTCGCGCAAGACGGCGCGCGCCGCCGCCAATGGACAGGATTGATGATGGTCGCGATCTTTCTGCGCTCGCTGGTCTTCAACGTGTTGTTCTATGTCCTGCTGGTGGTGTGGATCATCGCCGCGCTGCCCGCCTTCGCGCTGCCGCGTCCGGCGATCCTCGCCATCGCCAAGGCGTGGGCGCGCACCAACATCTGGTTGCAGCGCCTGATCTGCGGCACCAGGGTCGAATATCGCGGTGTCGAGAAAATTCCGAAAGGCCCGCTCATCGTCGCCTCCAAGCATCAATCGATGTGGGAGACGTTCGCGCTGACGCAGTTCTTCGATCAGCCGCTCTACATCCTCAAGCACGAACTGCTGCGGATTCCGTTCTTTGGCTGGTATCTGCGCAAGGCCGGGATGATCGGCATCAATCGCACCGGCGGCGGCAAGGCGTTCCTCGACATGGCGCGCCGCGCCCGCGAGGCGGTGCGCGGCGGCCGTCAGCTCATCATTTTCCCGGAGGGCACCCGCACCGCCGTCGACGCGCCGCCGCAATACAAGAACGGCGTCGGCCTGATCTACACCGGGTGCGACGCGCCGTGCATTCCGGTCGCGCTCAATTCCGGCCTGTTCTGGCCGCGCCGCCACTTCATGCGTTACCCCGGCACGCTGGTGGTGGAGTTTCTCGATCCGCTGCCGGCCGGGCTGCCGCGCGACGAACTCAACGCGCGCGTCAGCGCGGCGATCGAGCAGGCCAGCCGCCGCCTGGTCGAGGCCGGGCGCGCCGAGCAGGCGCGGTTGTTCGGCGGCATTCCCGGGCCGTCGTCGGCCAAGGCGTAGGCACCGGTTGTTAGTCCGCCGGAGCCGTGCCGGCGCTCAGCATCGCCGCGAGTTGATGCAACGGGGCGTCGTGAAAGCCCTGCATC
This sequence comes from Bradyrhizobiaceae bacterium, assembly GCA_044463945.1. Taxonomy (GTDB): domain Bacteria; phylum Pseudomonadota; class Alphaproteobacteria; order Rhizobiales; family Xanthobacteraceae; genus 62-47. The sequence goes on from JBIQLW010000025.1 coordinate 45,719, forward strand.
TCGATCGACTTCACGGTGGACAGCACATAATCGCGGTTGGCGCCGGAGCGGCCGTGCCCCTGCCGCACGTAATGCAACTGCTGTTGCAGCGACAGCCGGCCCGCATATTGCACATGGCCGCGATCGACGATGTAGGTCAGCGCGCCGACCCGGCGTCGCGGATCGCCGTGCAGCCACACCGAACGCATCACTTCATGATAGACGTTGGTGGTCTGCTCGCGTGCGCGCAGGTAGGCGATGGTGTCGTCGCGGCGCGCCGCCGCGACGCGGAAGGCGATGCCGCGGCAGGCGCCGCCGCGGTCGAGACCGAGCACCAGGCCGGGACGCTCGGCGGTGCCGCGATGGTCGAACGAATAGACACAGAGCGCACGATGCGCGCCGATCAGCCGCGCCGGCACCTGCTCCTCGAAGGCGAAGCCGGGCCGCCACATCAGCGAGCCATAGCCGAACACCCACAGGTCACCGTCCGGCGGTTCGGCTGAAACGTGATTCGTCGTTGACATGATGCGCACACCTATCAGAAGGCAACCGCGTCTCGAAATCAAATCACCCATCGCTGATTTGCCAGATTCATCCCGTTAAGGTCGCCGATGTCCGATTCTTCGACCCAACTTCCGCGCCGGCGGCCGCTGTGGCCGGTGTTCATCATGCCGGCTCTGGTGCTGGTCGCCGCCATTGTCTGGAGCCTGTTCTGGTTCTACGCTGCCTCGCAGGTCGATCAGGCGATCGATGCCTGGCGCGCCCGCGAAGCTGCGGCCGGCCGGATTTTCGATTGTCCGAAGCGTTCGGTGGCGGGCTTTCCGTTCCGGCTGGAAGTGACCTGCGAGGATGCCGGCGTGACGCTGGTGGCGCAGACCGCGCACGGCGCGGCGGCGGCTCCCGTCAACGTCAAGCTCGGCCGCATCCTCGTGGTCGGACAGGTCTATACGCCGGGCCTGCTGATCGCCGAGTTCACCGCGCCGGCGACGCTCGCTGTTCACGGCGGGCTGCCGACGATGCGGATGGACTGGAAGGTGGCGCGCAGCAGCATCGCCGGCTTGCCCGGCATTCCGCAGCGCGTCGCGCTGGTGTTCGACGCACCGGCGCTCGATCGCCTTGATGGTGACGCTGCCACGCCGCTCGCGCGCGCCGCGCACGCCGAACTGCATACCGAACTGGCCGCGAGTACCACGCCGGATCATCCGGTGATCGACGTCGCGGTGGAGTTGGACAAGGCCAGCGCCGCCGACCTCCATCCGGTGCTGGCGGCGCCGTTCGACGCGCTGATCGGAGCGCGCGTAACCGGGCTGAGGGGTCTTGAGGCGAAACCGTGGCCGCAGCGCTTTCGCGAGATTCAGGCCGCCGGCGGCCGGATCGAGATCGTCCGCTCGCGCGTCCAGCAGGGCGATCTGATCGCGGTGGCGGCCGGCTCGCTCGGCCTCGACGCCAACGGCAACCTCAACGGCGAATTGCAGATGACGGTCGCCGGACTCGAACGGGTGATCCCGTTGCTCGGCATCGAGAAGATGCTGGAGGAGGGCGTGCCGCAGGCGACGCTCGACCGCGTCGCGCCGGGACTGGACGCGCGGGACGTCAACGGCGTGCTCGGCTCGCTCGACCGGATGATCCCCGGCCTCGGCAAGGTCGTGCGCCAGAACGCGGGCGCCGGCCTCGCGGCGGCGGTCAACGCGCTCGGCAGTCCGGCGGAGTTGGAGGGCAAGCCGGCGCGCGCCTTCCCGTTGCGGTTCGCTGACGGCGCGGTGATGCTCGGGCCGGTCAGGGTCGGCCAGATCCCGCCGCTGTTCTAAAAATATTCCCGGCCTGTCGTGCGTGGCCGTGCCAGCTATTTATTGGAGCATGATCTTGTCCGAAAACCGGTTCCCACTTTTCGGGATCATGCTCTAAGCTGCGGCGATCGCAACCACGGAGCCTGCCATGCGCATCGACGCCATCTCTCTCGGGCCGAACCCGCCGCACGAGGTCAACGCCATCATCGAGGTGCCGGTCGGCGGAGAGCCGATCAAGTACGAAATGAACAAGGAGGCGGGCACGCTGGTGGTGGACCGGTTTCTTTATACCGCGATGCGCTATCCCGGAAATTACGGCTTCATTCCGCACACGCTGTCGAGCGACGGCGACCCGTGCGACGTGCTGGTGGCCAATACCCGCGCCATCGTCCCCGGCGCGGTGATCGCGGTGCGGCCGGTCGGCGTGTTGCTGATGGAGGACGAGGCCGGCGGCGACGAGAAGATCGTCGCGGTGCCGATCTCCAAGCTGACGCAGCGCTACGACAAGATCCGCACCTACAGCGATCTGCCGGATATCACGCTGCAACAGATCCAGCACTTCTTCGAGCACTACAAGGATCTGGAGGCCGGCAAGTGGGTCAAGGTGCGGCGCTGGGGCGACGCCGCGGAGGCGCAGCAGTTGATCCTCGACGGCATCGCGCGCGCGAAGGAAAAGGGATAACGCCGGAGGGCGCGCGCCGACGGCCGCTGGCCTCTTTCGGGAAGAAAGATGGATGCCCGGATCACCTCCGGGCATGACATCGGTCGAGACTTACACCGCCGGCGGCGGCAGGCCGCGGATGGCGCAGGCGGCGCGCAGCGTGTTGACGAGGAGGCAGGCCACCGTCATCTGGCCGACGCCGCCCGGCACCGGGGTGATGGCGCCGGCGGTGGCGAGCGCCTCGGTGAAGGCGACATCGCCGACCAGCCGGGTCTTGCCGTCGCCGCCGGGCAGGCGGGTGATGCCGACGTCGATCACGGTGGCGCCCGGCTTGATCCAGTCGCCACGCACCATCTCGGGCCGGCCGACCGCGGCGTAGACCAGATCGGCGCGGCGGCACAATTCGGGCAGGTCGCGCGAGCGCGAATGCGCGATGGTCACGGTGGCGTTCTCGTTGAGCAGAAGCTGCACCAGCGGGCGGCCGACCAGATTGGAGCGGCCGATCACCAGCGCCTCCATGCCTTCGAGCGAGTCATGGACGCTCTTGGTCAGGATGATGCAGCCGAGCGGGGTGCAGGGCGACAGCGCCGGCAGCCCGCCGGCGAGCCGCCCGGCGTTGTTGGGGTGAAGTCCATCCACATCCTTGGCCGGATCGATGGCGGCGATCACCGCTTCGGTGTCGAGCCCTTGCGGCAGCGGCAACTGCACCAGGATGCCGTGGACGGCGGGGTCGCGGTTGAGACGGCCGATCAGGCCGATCAGCTTGTCCTGCGGCACGTCGGCGGGCAGCACGTGCTCGAACGAGGCCATGCCGGCGGCCTGGGTCTGCTTGTGCTTGCTGCGGACGTAAACCTCGCTGGCGGGATCGTTGCCGACCAGCACCACCGCCAGCCCCGGCGTGACGTCGTGCTCGCGCTGGACGCGCGCCACCTCGTCGGCGACGCGGGCGCGCAGTTCAGTGGCGATCAGTTTCCCATCGATGATTCGCGCGGTCATTGATGTCCCTCTATGCAGTTCCGTCAGCGGTTCTCAATGGTAGTCACCAGAGCCTTCAGCATCTCGCCCAGTTGGCGCGGATCGCCGTCGATCGCGACCTGCTTGAGCCGCGAGGTTGCCCCCGCCGTCAGCCGCACGTCGCGCTTCGGCACCCTGAGCGCGCCCGCGATGAGATCGGTCACGGCGCGGTTGGCCTCGCCGCCCTCGGCGATGGCCCGCACCCGGACCTTGACCACGCGCCGGCCGTTGGCCAGCGTCTCGACGCCGTCGATGGCGTCGCGACCGCCGCGCGGCGTCACCCGCAGCGCGACGCTGATGCCCCGGGTGGAATAGCGCCAAGGATCCATCACGAGTTTCTATCGCAAGAGTCCGTCGCCATCGCCCGGCGCGGCTCAGAACACCGCCGGATAGACGTAATAGGTGATCACGCGCTGGATGAACATGATGATGAGGATGACGATGATCGGCGAAATGTCGAGGCCGCCGAAACTGGGCAGGAAATTGCGGATCGGGGCCAGCACCGGCTCGGTGATGCGGTAGAGGAACTCGGCCACCGACGCCACGAACTGGTTGCGGGTGTTGACCACGTTGAAGGCGATCAGCCACGACAGGATGGCGGAGGCGATGAGCAGCCAGACGTAGAGATCGAGGATGATGAGGACGATATCGAGAATGGCGCGCATGGCGGGACGGGCTCGCGGGGTTGGTCGCGGGGGCGGGCGGCGGTCGGTGGGCCGGAAACTATCGGTTCAACCCCCGCTAAACAAGGGAAGTTCCGGCTCTTTTTGCCGCGTGCGGCGGGAACGCGCGGCGTCCTTGACTTGGCATTGGTGGGGATTGTAAATGACGCCCACTTGCCGCGGGCCGATCCGGTTCCCGCGCGGCAACGGGGCCATAGCTCAGCTGGGAGAGCGCGTCGTTCGCAATGACGAGGTCGGCGGTTCGATCCCGCCTGGCTCCACCACGCTTCGCCTTCGGCTACGCATGGCGCGGCCACGCTGCCGAACGAGAAGCGTGCCCGGCATAGCCCGCAGGGCGACGACGGGCTGAAGCCTTCCAGTTAATTATGCCCTCAGCGCCCGGTGAAACGCGGCGGGCGCTTTTCCATGAAGCTGGCGACGCCTTCGCGGAAGTCCGCGCTCTCCAGCGCCCGGATCATTTCGCGGTTGGCGTCGATGGTGGCCTCGGCCATCGTCTGGAACGGCACATCATAGAGTTGCCGCTTGATGACCGCCATCGCCGACGGCGACACGTTGTCCGCCAGATCCCGCGCATAGGCGTAAGTTTCCTCGCGCAGCTTGTCTGGCGCGCACAGCCGGTTGACGAGGCCGATCCGCAGCGCCTCCGCGCTGGACACCCGGCGCGCCGACAACAACAGGTCGAGCGCGTTGGCGTGGCCGACGATGCGCGGCAGCATCCAACTGATGCCGTGCTCAGCGATCAGGCCGCGGCGCGCGAACGAGGTGGTGAACACGGTGTTGTCGGCGGCGAAGCGGAGGTCGCAATGCAGCGCGTGGACCAGACCGATGCCGGCGGCCGGGCCGTTCACCATGGCGATGATCGGCTTGCCGATCGCCGGATAGAAGCCGTAGCGGGTTTGCCAGTCGGCGCGCCGGTTCATGTCGAACGCGGGCATGTCGCCGCCGCGCTTGCGGATGTCGTCGGGGTCCAGTCCCTTCAGCGCATCCATGTCCGCGCCGGCGCAGAAGGCGCGGCCCGCTCCGGTCAGCACGATGACGCGGACGTTGTCGTCGCCGGCCGCGGCGGTCATGGCGTCGCGGACGTCGCGCTCCATCGTCGGCGTCCACGCATTCATGCGATCCGGCCGGTTGAGGGTGATGGTCGCCACGCGATCCTCGACGCCGTAGAGAATGTCCTGATAGCCCATCGTGCCCTCCCGTTATCTGTCAGTCGCGCCCGCTTTCGGCCGCGCAAGATACGCCACGGTTTCCGGCCGCTCCTTGAGCCAGCCGGTCCAGCGGTTGAAGACCTTCGCCATGCGTTCGGGAGCGACGCCGAGTTGCGCCATGGCGACGCCGCCGTTGACCGATTCGCGGTATTCCGCGATCAGGCCGTCGCGCACGATGAAACGGCTCATGCCGTCGATCACCACGTGTTGGCCCTTGAACTGCGGGATCGTCGAGGTGAAGCTCGACAGCGACCAGGCGTAGCCCATGGCGCCGTCGAAGACGGGATCGAACATCTCCCAGCGATAATCGGCGGCGTCGCGGTGGAACATGTTCTGCAACATGTGCGCGATCTCGGCGCGGCCGCGATGCGGGCCGTAGATGTAGTCGTAATAGATCGCGTCCTCGGTGAAATGCGCGGCGAAGCGCGCGCCGTCACCGGACTCGGCGGAAAGGGTGAAGGCGCGCAGCAATGCGGCAAAGTCGTCGGCGGTCATGCGGTTCGGCTCCCTTTTACGTTTGACGCGTTTTCTTCACGCGAACCGGTATCCACTTCGCTTGAAAACGCCATGGATGAGGCGGCGATCCGAAACCTATCGGGCTTTCGTGGGAAGCGATACCGGGCGGAGTTGTTCACCAATCCCGCGTCGCGGAAATCACTCGGCGGCCTGCGCCGGCACGAAGCCGGCGGCGCGCCCCTCGCCGCAACACAGCCAGCCGGTGAGGAAGGCATTGAGCCAGGTCCGCTCAGCGAAGTCGTGGACCGCGCGGGCGGCGAAATGCGCGCGGCGCGGCTGCGCGCCGGGCAGCGTCAGCCGCTCGGCTCCATGGGTGGTCCAGCGATACATCATCGCGTTGGTGACGTCGGGATGGAATTGCAGCGCAAACGCGGTGTCGTCGCGAAACGCCTGGATCGGGAAATCGCTGCCCTCGGCCAGAAGCTCGCTGCCATGAGGCAGGGTGAAGCCTTCGCCGTGCCAGTGATAGACGTGATCCGGCCACGGCCCGCACAGCGCGCGGCCGGCATCGGTCGGGCGGATCGGATAGTAGCCGATCTGGGTGCGGCCCTCGGGATGCGGGGCGACGGTGGCGCCGAGATGCTTCGCGAGCATCTGCGCGCCGAGGCAGATGCCGAGATAGGGCCGCCGCTCGCGCAACGGCACCGCGATCCAGTCGATCTCGGCGCGGATATAGGCGTCGGGATCGTTGGCGCTCATCGGGCCGCCGAAGACGATGGCGCCGGCGTGATCGTCGAGCGAGGCCGGCAGCGGATCGCCGAAGCGCGGCCTTCGGATGTCGAGCGCGAGCCCCAGCGCCCGCAGCGCGTTGCCGACCCGGCCCGGCGTCGATGTTTCCTGATGCAGCACGATCAGCACCGGGCGGCGGTCGGCGTTGCGCCGGGCGGCATCCGGTATCGCGGCAGTCTCGAAGCTGGCCCGGCGAATCGACATCGTGTGTTCTTGCATCGCGCATTGCGCCGACGAAGTCATCACCTGAGCATGATCCGGCCGGGTAAATTTTTGCTAAGCGTCGGGATCGAGGCGCACGCTCAACGGCGGCGCTGGAGCCGGCCGACCATCGCCAGCACGAAGCCGCGCGGGACGAAGCGCAGCAGCAGCGGGATCGCCCGCACGCCGAGGCCGGGCAGCACCACTCGCCTGCCGCGCATCAGGCCGCGATAGCCGGCCAGCGCCACCTTGTCCGCCGCCACGCCGAGCACGGCGGAATCGATGCCGGACGTGAGCCCGGCGCGGGCCTGAAATTCGGTCGGCACCGGACCCGGGCACAGCGCCGTCACCTTGACGCCGTGGCGGCCAAGTTCGTCATGCAGCGCCTCGCTGAACGACAGCACATAGGCTTTGGATGCGTAGTAGACCGCCATGCCGGGGCCGGGTAGGTACGCCGCGACCGAGGCGACGTTGAGCAGCGCGCCGCGATGGCGGATCAGGCTGTCGGCGAAGCGCAGCGACAGGTCGGTGAGCGCGCGGATGTTGAGCGCGATCATCTCCAGTTGCAGGTCGCGGTCGAGCTCCACGGCGCGGCCGAACAGGCCGAAGCCGGCGTTGTTGACGAGGATGTCGACCTCGACGCCGGCTTCGTGAAGGGCCGCGATAATGCTGTCGGCGGCGTCGGCGCGGGTCAGGTCGCACGGGATGACCAGCGGCGGCGGGCCGCCGGCGGTGGCGATTTCTGCGGCCAGCGCGCTCAGCCGGTCGGCGCGCCGCGCCACCAGCGCGACGCGGTGGCCGTGCCGGGCGAACACCCGCGCGAGGTCGGCGCCGATGCCCGACGATGCGCCGGTGATCAGGGCGACGCGGTCGCTCAACTGACAGCCTCGTGAATGGCGGCCGTGGGCGCGACGGTCACGATTCCGTCACCGGGTCGCCGTCGGCCCGCGCCACGCGGTGCTTGATGTTGATGCGGTCGCGCGACGACACGCCCAGCAGATCGGCGGCGCGCCACACCACGTTGTCCTCGAACTCGCTGACGTTGCCGTCGGCATAGACCAGTTCCCACATCATCTCGACGATGCGCTTGCGGCCCTCCTCGTCCACCGAGCGCATGATGACGCTGGTGAAATGGTAGAGATCGACCGCCTCGCCCTCCATCAGCGTCGCCGCGGCGATCAGCCGCGTGGTGGCGGCGGCGTCGAGCTGGAAGCGGGATTGCAGCAGCGCATGGAGCTTGCGCGTCTCGGCCTCGGTCGGCTGGCCGTCCAGCGAGACGACGTGAATCAGCAAGGCCGTGGCGGCAAGGCGGTAATCGGTGTCGCTGAACGGCCGGCTGTCCTCGGTGAGGGGCGACGCGATCTCGGCGATGAACTGACGTAGTCTATCCAGCATCGATCGTCCTTCTTGAAGGCGTTGCTGAAGCGGTTGCGGCCCGGGGCGGCGCTCTATGGCCTGAAAATCCAACGCTGGCAATCGGTTTTGAGTTCCGGACCCGGGGTGGACGGTATCGGGATCGTCGGCCGCCGTGTCGCTCGCGGCATCGCTTGCGTCGCGGCCGAATTGGCCTCTACAGTCGGGGTGCGCCGATTCACCGCAGTCCGGCGCGAGGGGACAACCAGAAAAAATCTCGACAGGCATCCGCGCCGCATGACCGAGCCGTTGAAACGACCGATGCCTGCCGCCGATGGTCTTGCCGCGCCGCTCCGGCTCAAGGTGTTCCGGCGCATCTGGCTGGCCAGCCTGCTGTCCAATCTCGGCCTGATGATCCAGGGTGTCGGCGCGGCGTGGGTGATGACCCAGATGACGTCCTCCGCCGACAAGGTGGCGCTGGTGCAGACCGCGCTGATGCTGCCGGTGATGCTGATCTCGATGCCGGCCGGGGCGGTGGCCGACATGTACGACCGGCGGGTGATCTCGCTGATTTCGCTGACGATCGCGCTGACGGGGGCGAGCGGTCTCACCGCGCTGACCTGGAGCGGGCTGCTGACTCCGTCCATCCTGCTGGCGTTCTGCTTCATCGTCGGCAGCGGCATGGCGCTGTTCGGCCCGTCATGGCAGGCGTCGGTGGCCGAGCAGGTGCCGGCGGAAACGCTGCCGTCGGCGGTGGCGCTCAACGGCATCAGCTTCAACATCGCGCGCAGTTTCGGACCCGCCATCGGCGGCCTGGTGGTGGCGGCGGCGGGTGCGGTGGCGGCGTTCGCGGTCAACGCGCTGTGCTACCTGCCGCTCCTGGTCGTGCTGTTCCTGTGGCGGCGGGTGAGCGAGCCGTCGCGGCTGCCGCGCGAGCGGCTGGCGCGCGCCATGGTGTCCGGCTTCCGCTATATCGCCAACTCGCCCTCGATCCGCATCGTGCTGGGGCGGACGCTGGCGACCGGCATCGCCGGCGGCTCGATCTCCGCCTTGATGCCGCTGGTGGCGCGCGACCTGTTGCACGGCGGCGCGCAGACCTACGGCATCATGCTCGGCGCGTTCGGGGTGGGCGCGGTGATCGGCGCGCTGAACATCGGCGAGGTCCGCAAGCGGATGAACGGCGAGGCCGCGGTGCGGCTGTGCGCGCTGGCGATGGGACTGGCGATCGCGACCGTCGCCGTCAGCAAGATGGCGGCGCTGACCGCCGCCGCGCTGGTGGTGGCCGGCGCGGTGTGGATGCTGGTGGTGGCGCTGTTCAACATCGGCGTGCAACTGTCGGCGCCGCGCTGGGTCGCCGGACGGTCGCTGGCGGCGTTTCAGGCGTCGATCGCCGGCGGCATCGCCGTCGGAAGCTGGGGCTGGGGCCATCTGGCCGATCAGATCGGGGTCGAGGGCGCGCTCATCGCCTCCGGCGTGGCGATGTTCGTGTCGCCGCTATTGGGCCTGTGGATGCGGATGCCGCCGATCGGGGGCCGCGACGAGGCCGCCGACCTGCTCGCCGATCCCGAGATCCGGATGCCGCTCACCGGCCGCAGCGGGCCGATCATCGTCGAGATCGAATACCGCGTCGATCCCAACCGCGCCCGCACCTTCTATCGGCTGATGCAGATGGTCCAGCTCAGCCGCAAGCGCAACGGCGCCTACGGCTGGTCGATTGCCCGCGACATCGCCGATCCCGAACTGTGGACCGAGCGCTATCACTGTCCGACCTGGTACGACTATCTGCGCCAGCGCAATCGCGCGACGCAGTCGGAACGCAAGCTGCATCTGCGGGCGATGAAATTCCATCGCGGGCTGGAGCCGGTGAAAATCCGCAGGATGCTGGAGCGGCCGTTCGGCTCGGTGCGCTGGAAGGAGAACACGCCCGATCCGGCCGCGGCCGCGGCCGTCGAACTGTTGCCGGTGTCGCCGCACGCGGGCACCAGCACGTAAGAGGCCTGGTGAGTCGAGAGTAGATTGCGGACGCTGTCACCCCATCAACGCTGCTTTTTTTTGGAGTAGATGCGTCATAGAAAGCCGTCATGCCCGCGCAGGCGGGCATCCAGTATTCCATATGGCATCAGATTTTCATTGCGCCCGCATGGAGTACTGGATCGTCCGCCTTTGCGAGGGCTTTGCAGAAGTGAGGTTTGGTGATTCTTTGCTCTT
>JBIQLW010000026.1:0-55852 GCA_044463945.1 Bradyrhizobiaceae bacterium
AAGGGGTCAAAATTGGACGCCGATACGGGGTCAAAGTTCAACGCCGATTGACACCGTTGAAATTTGCCACCATCCGCGAGCAGAGACAGACACTCGGAAAGACTGCCCCGGAAAGCCCGCGAAAAACGGCCGGTTTGCTCAATACGCAAAGATCTGGGGTTTGCCGGGACCGGGTGGTGGGCGCGACAGGGATCGAACCTGTGACCCCTACCATGTCAAGGTAGTGCTCTCCCGCTGAGCTACGCGCCCGCTCAAGCCTTCATCCGGCGGTCGGAGCCGGCATGGTCCGGTGCGAACCGGGCAGCCCGGTCGGACCCGGCATGGTGCGGTCCGCTCGCGGCCGAGGCTTCAGCCTCTGCTCGGATTGCGCCGCCTGCGGCGCGGTCCGAAACAAATTCCGGCGTGCTGGAACACGCCGGTCGGTGGGCTTCCTATATCGGCTCGGCCCCGGCGGCGCAAGCCAAGATGTCCGAAAGTCGCCTTGTCAGGGCGGCGGCGAAGCTGGTTTGAATCCGGCAAAGCGAGGGGGCGCGGAAGGAGAGGCGCGGAGATGGGGCTGGTCGAGTTTCTGGCGCTGGCGGCGTTCGCGGTGGCGGGCGGCGCGTCCATCGTCTTTCAGGCGGTGGTCAACGCCGATCTGCGCCAGGCGCTGGATTCGGCGTCATGGGCGGCGTTCGTGAGCTATACCGGCGGCGCGCTGGCGATGGCGGCGTTCGTCGCCGTCAGCGGCTCGTCGTGGCCGCTGGCCGCCGACCTCGCCAGAACCTCGTGGCTGTCGTGGACCGGCGGACTGTTCGGCGCGGTCTACGTGGTGGCGGCGATCCTGCTGTTGCCGAAGCTCGGGGCCACCACGCTATTGGCGCTGTTCGTCGCCGGGCAGATGGTGATGTCGGTCGTGCTCGACCATTACGGCATCATGGGCGTGCCGCAGCACGCGATCGACGGGCCGCGGCTGATCGGCTGCGGCCTGCTGGTGCTGGCGGTGGTGCTGATCCGGCTGTGAGGCTCAGGCCACCAGCAGCTTGTTCACTTCGCTCACCAGCTCGCGCAGGTGGACCGGCTTGGACAGCACCTTGGCGCTTTTCGGCGCTGCCGAATCCGAGTTCAGCGCCACCGCGGCGAAGCCGGTGATGAACATGATCTTGATGTCGGGGTCGAGTTCGGAGGCGCGGCGCGCCAGTTCGATACCGTCCATCTCCGGCATCACGATGTCGGTCAGCAGCATTTCGAACGGCTCCTCGCGCAGCCTCTGATAGGCGGAGAGGCCGTTGTCGTACGAGGACACCTGATAGCCGGCATTTTCCAGCGCCTTGACCAGGAACCTGCGCATGTCGTTGTCGTCTTCGGCGAGAAGGATCTTGTGCATGGCGCTCGATTGTAAATCCGGTGAGAGGACCCGGGCAGGCCGGATCTGGCATTCGCCGTCCGGCTGGCGGGTGGGGCGAACGTCAAGTCCCGGGCTCCGCCGGCAGCTTGTCGTGACCGGCGGCCGATTCCAACCCCTTGCACGGCGCCCGCCGGGACGGAATGCAATATCGGCATCGAACCACCAGGCCCTCACTTAGCCAGAGGTTTGGTAAATTTCGGGTGAAGGAAACGCCACCGCGGCGTCGGTTCGCGGCCGCCGACGGCAAGGGCTGCGGCCGCCGCGGCAGGGCCACGCCGTCCGGCTGGAAGACTGGACCTATTCTTTCCGGGGAAATGGCACACGCGCCGCTTTTTTGCTTGGCAGGGTGATTGCAAATCCGGACAATGCGCGTTCGGGGAAGCCACGACGTCCCGGCCTCGTCGCGCCGGGATTTTGTTTTCAGGACCGCGCGCGCCCATGACCCAGTGTGACGGCGAACTGTCGCCTCCCTTCACCATCGTCGAGCCGGCGGCATGGCGGGCGCCGATCATTTTCAATTCGCCGCATTCCGGCTCGGTGTATCCGCGGCCCTTCCTGGCGGCGTCGCGGATCGACGTCGCGGCGCTGCGGCGCTCGGAGGATTCGTTCGTCGATGAACTGATCGCCGGGCTCGCTGCCGTCGGCTTCCCGGTGGTGAGCGTTCACTTCCCGCGCTCTTACGTGGACGTCAACCGCGAGCCCTACGAACTCGATCCGCGGATGTTCAACGGCCGGCTGCCGAGTTTCGCCAACACCCGCTCGATGCGGGTGGCGGGCGGGCTCGGCACCATTCCGCGCGTGGTCGGCGACGGCCAGGACATCTATCGCGAACGCCTCGACGTCAACGAGGCGCTGGCCCGCATCGAGGCCCTGTACAAGCCCTATCACCGGGCGCTGCGCCGTCTGGTGAACAAGGCGCACCTTACCTTCGGCACTGCGATCCTGGTGGATTGCCACTCGATGCCGTCAGTCGGGGTGTCGCGCGACGAGCCGGCGCGGCCGGACATCGTCATCGGCGACCGCTACGGCACCAGTTGCGCGGCGCTGTTGCGCGAGCGGGTGGAGCGGACCTTCGCGGCGCTGGGCTATTCCACCGGCTGCAACAAGCCCTATGCCGGCGGGTTCATCACCGAGCATTACGGCAACCCGGCGAACGGGCTGCACGCCATCCAGATCGAACTCAACCGCGCCGTCTACATGGACGAGCGCCGGCGCGAGCGGAAGCCGAATTTCGCCGCCGTCGCGGAGGACTTCGGCCGGCTCGCCGAGGCGCTGGCAACGCTGCCGTTCCGCGACCTCGGGTCGTTTCCCGCCGCCGCCGAGTGATCGCCGGTCCGGACAGGACAAGGATAGATCCGGACATGACGGCAAGCCGCTTCGATCGTGGAGGCAGGATGCTGCGCGGAGCGTGACGGGTCCGGCGTTTCCGCTGCGCGGGCAGCCAGCCGCCAATCAGCAGATAAGGAAAAGAGCCGCTTGCGGTGAGGGAGCGGCCGCCAGTCGGCGGCCAAAGAAAAAGGGCCGCTTGCGATGAGCAAGCGGCCCAAGTCTAGGGAGGAAACGCCCAAGGAGGGCAGCGGTAACGCGAGGCGCTACCGCACTGCATCAATATGCGGCTGCGACGCACAAAGCGCAAGGTCTTTTCGAGATTTTCCCATGCAAATATGCATACCTGATATTATGACGGCGTGTTCCAGTTTTTGAATTTGCAATATTTTTCATTGCGTTAGCGGTATATGGCAAAACTAAGATGGGTTTGTAGTGTGAATATGGATTCAATCTTATCGCCGGCGCGCCTTTGAGCCCCTGAAACTCGCGGGTTTCCGGGCTCCGGCCGTGATGGCGGCGAATCGCGCGCCGGCGTAACTCTCCCCGTGCCATGCGGTTTCGACGTGGCTCGCGCGCCGTGACGCGCGCCTGTCTATCGGGAATGCCTGTCGATTGAGACCTTGCCTTGAGACGCCATCGCGGGATATCGCGGACGCGCGCCGCTCGCGTCGGGCCGGCGCGAGCAGGGGAGGGGCCGCGGTGACGGTCATCGATTTTACCGCCTTCATTGACCGCCTGGCGACCGCCTCCGGCGAGACCATCCTGCCGTTCTTCCGCACCTCGTTAGGCGTCGAGGACAAGCACTCCAAGCAGGGCTTCGACCCGGTCACCGAGGCCGATCGCGGCGCCGAGGCGGTGATGCGGCGGATGATCAAGGGGAGCTTCCCCCAGCACGGCATCGTCGGCGAGGAATTCGGCAACGAGCGCGAGGATGCCGATTACGTCTGGGTGCTCGATCCCATCGACGGCACCAAGTCCTTCATCTCCGGCTTCCCGATCTGGGGCACGCTGATCGCCCTGATGCACCGTGGCCTGCCGGTATTCGGCATGATGCACCAGCCCTATGTGGGCGAGCGGTTCAGCGGCGACAACGCTTCCGCCACCTATCGCGGCGCCGGCGGCGCGCGCAAGCTGGCGGTGCGGCGCTGCGCGGCTTTGAGCGACGCCACGCTGTTCACCACCAGTCCGCTGTTGATGGACGAGCCCGACCGCGCGGCGTTCACGCGGGTGCAGGACACAGCAAGGCTCGCCCGCTTCGGCGGCGACTGTTATTCCTACTGCATGTTGGCGGCGGGCCATGTCGATCTGGTGATCGAGACCGAACTCAAGCCCTACGACATCGCCGCGCTGATCCCGATCGTCACCGGCGCCGGCGGCGTCGTCACCACCTGGGAGGGCAAGCCGGCGCAGCACGGCGGCCGCATCGTCGCCGCCGGCGATCCGCGCGTGCACGAGGCGGCGCTCAAGCTGCTCAACGGTTGAAAAGGCCGGACCGGGACGGCGCCCGGCCCGGCCGCGCGCCGCTACTTCTTGGTGATCCTGTAGATCGCGTTCTCGATATCCGACGATACGTAAATCGCGCCGTTCGCGCCGACCGCGACGCCGGTCGGAATATTGCTCGGCGGCATCCCCGGAGGCGGCGTCATGCCGATCGGCAATTGGCCGGCGATTTCCGTCACCTTGCCATCCTTCGGATCGACCTCGACCACCCGCTTCGCGCCGACCTCGGCGACCACCAGCTTACCGTCCGGTGCGAGCGCCAGTCCCTCGGGCATCTTGAGATCCTTCGCGACCACGGTTTTCGCACCGTCGGCGAGATTGATCTTCGTCACCTGCCCGGCATAAGCCTCGGTCACGTAGACCGAGTTGTCGTCCGCCATCACCAGCCCGACGTTGCCGGCGAGATCGGTCGCGACCGTCTTGCGGTCCTTGCCGTGCTCGCCGCTCAACCGGATCAGCGACTTGGTGCCGAGTTCGTTGACCAGAAGACTGCCGTCCTTGAGCCGGATCGCGTCGTGCGGCGCTTTCAGGCCGTGGATCATCTCCAGCGACTTGCCGCTCTTGCGGTCGACCACCTGCACGGTGCCGGTGGAGAAGCTCGACAGCACCACATGGTCGCCGCCCGCCGTGGCGCTGAGCGGATATTCCAGCACCTGACCGTCCTTGAACACGCGCGCCACCTCGCTCACCTCGCCGCTCGCGCCGTCGACCGTGCGATAGGCGAAGGTGTCGGCGACGTGGATCGTGTCCTTGCCGCCCTCCGACACCACGGCGATGCCGCCGGGCAGCGCCAGCTTGCCGATGATGATCTGCTTGACGTTGCCGGTCGCGGGATCGACCTCCTGAATGCCGTTGTCGGCCATGTTGGAGACGAAGATGCGGTCATCCCTGGCGATCGCCAGATTGTCGAGCGACGGTTTCAACTGCGCGACGACCTTCTTGTCGCCGGTCCTGGGATCGACGCGCACGAGCTGCCCGAGCGCGGTATCCAGCACCCACAGATTGCCTTTGGAATCGAAGTTGACGGCGGCCGGCACCTTGAAGCCGTCGGCAACGACGCTGAGTTCGGCCTTGTCCACGTCCACCTTCACCACCTGCCCCTTGAACCACAAGGGCCCGTACAACTTGTCGTCGGGGCCGAACTCGAAGCCGTTGAGGCCGCCCATCTTCTCCATGATTTTGCGCGGCGGCTTCTCGCCCGCATTGTCGATTTCGTAGAGCGCGTCGCCAAGGAACACCTGCGTCGCATAGAGCCGGCCGTCCTTGCGATAGGCCAGCGAATTGATGCCCGGCAGTCCCGAAACCAGTTTCTTCGGCTGGCCGCCGTCCTTGCGCGAATAGAGATCGCCGGTCAGGAAGCCGGTCCAGGCCATGGTGCCGTCCGGCGCGAAGGCGATGTCGTCGGCCATGCCTTCCGGCGAGGGAATGGCGACCGCCGCCGTTCCCTTCGCCGTGTCTACCGTGTAGAGCGCCGCGCCAGCGACGCTGCCGGCATAGAGCGTGCCGTCCTTGTCGATGCCGAGGCCATGGACGCCGTGGAAGGCGGAGCCGGGTACCAGCTTCGTCACCTCGTAGCCGTCGGCGCGGGCCGGCCCGGACACGGCGAGCGCCGACATCAGCGAGAGAGTCGCGGTCATCATCAGGGCAGGGCGGAACGAAGGTCGTTTCATGAAATCCTCCCGGTCGCTTCTTGTTTCTGGATGGACAGTCTCCTTGAGCGGAGAGCCATCTTGCGGCAACGGCCGGCAACGGCAAGGTTCGTTTTGCCCGCGATCCGCCGTGCGAGTGGCGATTGCGACCGGGGACGGCGGCTTTTCCAGGACGGCGAGGCGGCGCAGCCGGCGGGCGCGGCGGGTGTCAGCCGCCGCCGCGCAGATGCGCCACCAGTTGCTGCGCCGGGCGCGGCAGGGCTTTCAGATCGCGCACGCAGATCGCGAGCTTGCGCGTCGCCGCCCAGTCGTCGCGCAACCGGATCGACCGGATCGCCATGCCGCGCGCGCAGCGTTTGGCGGCGGCCTCGGGCACCACTGCAAGACCGACGCCGGCGGCGACCAGCCGGCACACCGCGTCGAAATCGCGCAGCCGCGCGCGAAACCGCAACCGCGCGCCGAGCCGCGCGGCCTGCGTCGCCAGATGTTTTTGCAAGGCGCTGCCGCTGGCGAGCCCGACGAAGTCGCGCGTCACCACCGCGCTGAAATCGATCGCGCGACGGCGGGCGAGGACATCATGCGCCGGCGCCGCGATCACCAGCCGGTCGTCGCGAAACGGAAACCGTTCGATGCCGCCGGGCAACGCAGATTCGACGGCGATGCCGATATCGGCGCGGCCGGCGGCGATGGCTTCGCCGATGCCGGCGCTTTCCCGCTCCTCGGTGTCGATGGTGACCTGCGGATGGTCACGCAAGAAGCTCGCCAGCAGGCGCGGCAGATGTTCCGACAGGCTGGAGGTGTTCGCCAGCACATGGATGCTGGTCTTCAATCCGCGGGCGTAGCCGGCGAGGTCGCCGCGCAGATCGTCGGCGGCGGCGAGCACCACGCGGGCGTGGCCGAGCAGGCTTTCGCCGGCCTCTGTCAGCGTCACGCCGTGGCGGCCCCGCCGCAGCAGCACGACACCGAGCGCGGCTTCCAGTGTCCTGATGCGTTCGCTCGCCGAAGCCAGCGCCAGATGGGCGCGCGCCGCGCCGTGGGTGATGCTGCGCGCCTCGGCGATGGCGACGAACAGGCGAAGGTCGGTGAAGTCGAACCGCATGGCGTCCAAGATGGCGTTCAAGGCTTCGGATAAACCGAAGGCTGTTTCCGGAACCTCCAGATTGCGCCCGCAAGGCCGTTCGGTCAATCTGCGCCGATGTCCGAGCCCAGCCTGGTTTTCGTCGTCGCGGTGTTTCTGCTTGCCGGATTCGTCAAGGGCGTGATCGGCCTCGGGCTGCCGACGGTGGCGATGGGGCTTTTGGCGACGCGGATGATTCCGGCGCACGCACTCGCCATCGTCATCGTGCCGGCGATCCTCACCAACATCTGGCAGACCTTCGGCGGTCCTTACCTGCGCGACATCGTCCGCCGGCTGTGGCCGATGTTGCTCGGCCTCGTCGCCGGCATCTGGTGCGGCGCGGGACTGATGGTCGAACCCTATGCGCGCTACGGTGCGCTGGTGCTCGGCGTGCTGCTGGTGGTGTACGGCGTCATCGGCCTCGGCAAGGTGCGGTTCGCCGTAGCCCGCCGTCATGAAGGCTGGATCGGCGGCATCGTCGGCGTCGTCACCGGCGTGCTGGCCGCCGCGACCGGCGTGCAGGTGATTCCGGCGACGCCGTTTATGCAGGCGATCGGGCTGGAGAAGGACGAACTGGTGCAGGCGCTCGGCGTGTTCTTCACCACCTCGACGGTGGCGCTGGCGTTCGGGCTGGCGGATGCCGGGCTGCTCAACGTCTCGGTGGCGGTGCCGGGCCTGTTGGCGCTGGCGGCGGGGTTCGCCGGCATGTTCATCGGCCAGATCGTGCGCACCCGGATGGACCCGCCGGCGTTCCGCCGCTGGTTCCTGATCGGCATGATCGCGCTCGGGATTTACCTCGCGATCGAGGCGGTGCGGCGGCTTGCGGCCGCGACGTAGCGGCCGGCGGCGCGGCGCTCAGCGCGCGTCGAGCAGCGCCACGCGGATGCCGAGAGTGACGAACAGCGCGCCGATGCCGCAATTGAGCCAGCGCATCAGGTTGCCGGAACGCCGCATCCGCCGCGCCGCGGTGGCGGCGAAGGCGGCGACGCCGAGGCACCATATCATGCCGTTCGTCACGAAGATGACGCCGAGCGCCAGCAGCGCCAGCGAGGGGTGCGGCGCGCCGGCGTCGACGAACTGCGGCAGGAAGGCGAGGAAGAACAGCGCGATTTTCGGATTGAGGATGTTGGTCAGCGCGCCCTGCCAGAACACCTGCCGCAGCGTCGCCGGTTTCGCGCCGGGCCGTTCGCCGCCGACGCCGCCGTCGCGGGCGAGGATCATGCGGATGCCGATGTAGCAGAGATACGCGCCGCCGATCAGCTTCACCGCCGTGAACGCGGTGGCGGAGGCCGCCAGCAGCGCCGACAGCCCGATCGCGGTGGCGACCACATGCACCAGACAGCCGCAGCCGATGCCGATCGCCGCCACCGCGCCGCCGCGCCAGCCGAGTTGCAGGCTGCGCGCGGTGATGTAGGCGTTGTCCGGCCCCGGCGTGACGTTGAGCAACAGCCCCGAGACGATGAACAGCCACAGATCGTGAATGCCGAGCATGGATACTCTTCGTTCAGTGATGATTTGCCTGTGAGGGTGTCATCACCCGCGAAGGCGGGTGATCCGGTATTCTCACCCTCTCGTGCTACTGGATGCCCCGCCTGCGCGGGGCATGACGATCGATGCGACTTTAGCAAGCACGGCTGATTCCGTCAGTCACCACCGCCGCCCGGCACGAAGGCGTCGAACGCCGCCCAGAACTGGGCGCGGTAGCGGTCCTGCTCCTGTAGCAGTTCGTGTTTGGCGCCGGGGATCACCAGATGCGAGCCGCCGCGCAGGTGATAGGCGAACTCCTCGATCGCCGGCGTCGAGACGATGCTGTCGGCGCCGGCCGCCAGCATCAGGATCGGCTGGCGGATTTGCGAGGGATAATGCGTGGCGCGGAAGCCGTGCATGGTGCGGAAGGCGGTGTCGGCCCAGGCGACGGTCGGCGCGGCGAGGCCGAGGCTCGGGTCCTCGGCGAGGATCGCGGCGTTGCGGGCGTAGCGCACCGGATCGCTGGTCAGCGGATTGCCGGCGAACGGCTCAACGCCGACCAGCGCGTCGGTCCCGCCCGGCACGTAGTTGCCGCCCATGCCGATGAGCCGCATCGCGCGCAGCAGCGTGCGCACCGGCCACGAGGTGGTGCGGCCGGGCAGGTCGATCATCGGCGCCGACAGCACGATGCGGTCGAACCAGCGCCGCCCGGCATGGGCGATACGCAGCATCACCGCCCCGCCCATCGAATGCGCCAGCGCGAAGTAGGGCGGCGGGCAGTCCGGCAGCACCACCTGCCGGTACAGCGCCTCGACGTCGGCCTCGAAGTCGGCGAAGTCGCGCACATAGCCCTTGCGGGAATCGCCTAAAGCCCGCGCCGAGCCGCCCTGGCCGCGCCAGTCGATCATCGCCACCGCGAAGCCGCGCGCGCGCAGGTCGTCCACCGTCTCGAAATATTTCTCGATCTGCTCGCCGCGTCCGGTGAACACGCACACCGTGCCCTTGCGGCCCGGCGGCGGGGAAAAGCGCGCGAAGCGCAACCGCACGCCGTCGCGCGCGGTGATGAAACCGCTGACAGCGCCGTCGGGGACCGGGTTGGCGGGAATCGAAACCAGGGACATGAAGAACCGGCCAGCATGGAGGGCGGCGAACGGGGGCGAAGGAGAGCCGGCGCGGAACCTCTTGAAGCCGGTCGGAGCCCTCCCATATCACCTTCGTGCAGGCCGCTCTACAGGCTGCACGCAGGCTATGGTCCGGCCCGATCGGCGGGCGGACCGATGCAGATGTCGCTCAATGGAGGACTGAAATGCGTACATTCGATCTCACCCCGTTCTATCGTTCCACCGTCGGCTTCGACCGTCTGTTCTCGCTTCTCGATCAGGCGCCCGGCGACAGCGCGCCCGGCTATCCGCCCTACAACATCGAGCGCACCGGCGAGAACGCCTACCGGATCAGCGTCGCCGTCTCCGGCTTCGCGCAGGACGAACTTTCGATCGTCGCCAAGGAGAACACCCTGACGATCAAGGGCGAAAAAATCGCCAACGACAATGCGCAGAACAAGCCCGAGGTGCTGTATCGCGGCATCGCGGCGCGGGCCTTCGAGCGCGTGTTCCAGCTTGCCGATTTCGTGCAGGTGAAGAACGCCTCGCTGGAGAACGGCCTGCTGCACGTCGATCTGGTCCGCGAAATCCCCGAGGCCAAGAAGCCGCGCACCATCCCGATCGGCGTCCCGGCGCCGGCGCAACCGGCGATCGAGGCGGACGGGGACAAGGCCGCCGCCTGAAGCGCGGCCGGCCGGTCCGACATCATCCGCTGACGGAAAAGCGAACGCCCCGGCTGTCCGGGGCGTTTTGCTGTCGGCGGAGCGCGCGTGTAACATTCGGTAATATTCGGTCGCACGATCGCCACGATCGCGCAAAAAATTGCGTTGGAACGGTTCTGAACGCTTGTATGCTGGGAAAAAGTTTGGCACTCTGAAATCTAGGGCAGCAATGCTGTCCTAATTTCGAACGGAGTTTCGTCCGCCACGCCGCCGCCTGATTGGACGGTGGCTTGCGGGCCGGGCGAAAGGAAAAGGCAGCCCGCCCGTCGGATGGCGGCGGGCCGCACGATCTAAACCGAGGTTTGGTGGATTTTTGACCGCTGGGTGCCCGAAGGGGTGCCTGCAAGGGCCCCGTGAGCCCTGATGCCAGCGGGCGGAATTCGAAAGCCGCGGTGAATCGTTCAAGCGAAGGCGACGCCGGTCCCTCCCATCCGGGCGGGATCGCACCAGAAGGAGAGAGGGCCGGGGTTTCGATTTTCGAAATCGAAATGAAGGCTCGCAAATACCATCGAGGATAAGAATGTGAGCACGAACCGGGCAGGATTTGCGCAGCAACCGTTCGCGGTGATTCCGGAACCGACCGTTTCGGCACGCGAGACTTCCGCACATTTTTCGAATCCCGCCACGGACAAACACAGCCACACCGAACCGATCGCCGCCGTCACCGCGCCTGAACACGCACCTGAACATACCTGGCGGCCGCCGGCCGAGGGCCTCTACGACCTGGGGATGGAAAAGGACGCCTGCGGCGTCGGCTTCATCGCCAACATCAAGGGCCGGAAGTCGCACCAGATCGTCGAGGACGCCCTTTCGATCCTCTGCAATCTCGAACACCGCGGCGCGGTTGGCGCCGACCCGCGCGCCGGCGACGGTGCCGGTATCCTGGTGCAGATTCCGCACGCCTTCTTCGCCCGCAAGGCGAAGGAGCTTGGCTTCAAGCTGCCGCGGCCGGGCCACTACGCCGTCGGCAGCCTGTTCATGCCGCGCGATGACGCCTGGCGCGGCGTCATTCAGGGCATCTTCGCCGACCAGATCAAGGCCGAGGGGCTGACGCTGCTCGGCTGGCGCGAGGTGCCGACCGACAATTCCACGCTCGGCGAAACCGTGAAGCCGACCGAGCCGCGCCATATGCAGGTGTTCATCGGCCGGGGCGATCAGGCCACCGACGACGGCTTCGAGCGCACGCTCTACATCCTGCGCAAGTCGATCTCGAACGCGATCTACCAGCGCCGCGACCGCGGCCTCGCCGGCTATTACCCGGTGTCGCTGTCGTGCCGCACCGTGATCTACAAGGGCATGTTCCTCGCCGACCAGCTCGGCACCTACTATCCCGACCTGCACGAGGACGACTTCGAGAGCGCGCTGGCGCTGGTGCATCAGCGCTTCTCCACCAACACCTTCCCGACCTGGTCGCTGGCGCATCCCTACCGGATGATCGCCCACAACGGCGAGATCAACACGCTGCGCGGCAACGTCAACTGGATGGCGGCGCGGCAGGCGTCGGTGTCGTCCGACAAGTTCGGCAAGGACATCTCGCGGCTGTGGCCGATCTCCTACGAAGGCCAGTCGGACACCGCCTGCTTCGACAACGCGCTGGAGTTTCTGGTGCAGGGCGGCTACTCGCTGCCGCACGCGGTGATGATGATGATCCCGGAGGCGTGGGCCGGCAATCCGCTGATGGATGACGAGCGCCGCGCCTTCTACGAATATCACACCGCGCTGATGGAGCCGTGGGACGGCCCCGCGGCCATCGCCTTCACCGACGGCCGCCAGATCGGCGCGACGCTGGACCGCAACGGCCTGCGGCCGGCGCGCTACTTCGTCACCAGGGACGACCGCATCGTGATGGCGTCGGAGATGGGCGTCATCAAGGTGCCGGAGGACCAGATCGTCACCAAGTGGCGGCTGCAACCGGGCAAGATGCTCTTGGTCGATCTCGAACAGGGCCGCCTCATTCCCGACGACGAGATCAAGACCCAACTGGCGCGCAGCCATCCCTATCGCACCTGGCTCGACCGCACCCAGATCGTGCTGGAGGAATTGCCGGACGCGCCGGACGGCAGCCCGCGCTCCAACCTGTCGCTGCTCGATCGGCAACAGGCGTTCGGCTACACCCAGGAGGACATCAACATCCTGCTGGCGCCGATGGCGGCGGTCGGCGAGGAGGCGGCGGGCTCGATGGGCACCGACACGCCAATCTCGGCGCTGTCCGACCATTCGAAGCTGTTGTTCACCTACTTCAAGCAGAACTTCGCGCAGGTCACCAACCCGCCGATCGACCCGATCCGCGAGGAACTGGTGATGAGCCTTTTATCGATCATCGGCCCGCGGCCCAACCTGTTCGACCTCGAAGGGCTGTCGCGCACCAAGCGGCTGGAAGTGCGCCAGCCGATCCTCACCAACAGCGATCTGGAAAAGATCCGCGCGATTTCCGACATCGCGGAATCGCATTTCCAGTCGCGCACGCTCGACACCACCTTCCACAGCGGTCTCGGGGCCGCCGGCATGGAGCAGGTGCTCGACGAGTTGTGCGGCCGGGCCGAGGCCGCGGTGCGCGAGGGCGTCAACATCATCATCCTGTCGGATCGCATGACCGGCAGCGACCGGGTGCCGATCCCCTCGCTGCTCGCCTGCGCCGCCGTGCATCATCACCTGATCCGCGTCGGCTTGCGGACCTCGGTGGGGCTCGTGGTCGAATCCGGCGAGCCGCGCGAGGTGCATCACTTCGCCTGCCTCGCCGGCTACGGCGCCGAGGCCATCAACCCCTATCTGGCGTTCGAGACCATCGTCGCCATGAAGGGCCGCCTGCCGGTCAAGCTCGACGACAGGGTGCTGGTCAAGCACTACATCAAGGCGATCGGCAAGGGCCTGCTCAAGGTGATGTCGAAGATGGGCATCTCCACTTACGAGTCCTATTGCGGCGCGCAGATTTTCGACGCCGTCGGACTGAAGGCCGATTTCGTCGCCAAGTACTTCACCGGCACCCACACCCGCATCGAGGGCGTCGGGCTTGAGGAGATCGCGGAGGAGGCGGTGCGCCGCCATGCCGACGCCTTCGGCGACAAGCCGGCGCTCAAGAGCGCGCTCGACGTCGGCGGCGAATACGCCTTCCGCGCCCGCGGCGAGGACCACGCCTGGACCTCGGAATCGGTGGCGGCGCTCCAGCACGCGGTGCGTGGCAACTCGCAGGAGCGCTACCGCGCATTCGCAAAAATGCTCAACGAGCAGTCGGAGCGGCTGTTGACGCTGCGCGGCCTGTTCAAGCTCAGGACCGCCGAGGACGACGGCCGCAAGCCCGTGCCGCTCGACGAGGTCGAACCGGCCAAGGAGATCGTCAAGCGCTTCGCCACCGGCGCGATGTCGTTCGGCTCGATTTCCCGCGAGGCGCACACCACGCTGGCCATCGCCATGAACCGCATCGGCGGCAAGTCCAACACCGGCGAGGGCGGTGAGGAAGCCGACCGCTACCAGCCGCTGCCCAACGGCGATTCGATGCGCTCGGCGATCAAGCAGGTGGCCTCGGGTCGCTTCGGCGTCACCACGGAGTATCTCGTCAACTCCGACATGATGCAGATCAAGATGGCGCAGGGCGCCAAGCCCGGCGAGGGGGGCCAGTTGCCCGGCTTCAAGGTGGACGCCACCATCGCCAAGGTGCGCCACTCGACGCCGGGCGTCGGCTTGATCTCGCCGCCGCCGCACCACGACATCTATTCCATCGAGGATCTGGCGCAGCTCATCTACGACCTGAAGAACGTCAACCCGCAGGGGCTGGTGTCGGTCAAGCTGGTGTCGGAAATCGGCGTCGGCACGGTGGCGGCGGGCGTCGCCAAGGCGCGCGCCGATCACGTCACCATCTCCGGCTTCGAGGGCGGCACCGGCGCGAGCCCGCTCACCTCGATCAAGCACGCCGGCTCCCCGTGGGAGGTCGGCCTTGCCGAGACGCACCAGACGCTGGTGCGCGAGCGGCTGCGCTCCCGCATCTCCGTGCAGGTGGACGGCGGCTTCCGCACCGGGCGCGACGTCGTCATCGGCGCGCTGCTAGGAGCCGACGAGTTCGGCTTCGCCACCGCGCCGCTGATCGCGGCCGGCTGCATCATGATGCGCAAGTGCCATCTCAACACCTGCCCGGTCGGGGTGGCGACGCAGGACCCGGTGCTGCGCAAGCGCTTCACCGGTCAGCCCGAGCACGTCATCAACTTCTTCTTCTTCGTCGCCGACGAGGTGCGGGAGATCATGGCGCAACTCGGCTACCGCACCTTCAATGAAATGGTGGGCCAGACCCAGATGCTGGACCAGACGCGCCTCGTCGCGCACTGGAAGGCCAAGGGCCTCGACTTCTCCAAGCTGTTCGTGCGGCAGAAGGAACAGCCGGGTCAGAAGATCTATCAGTGCGAGGCGCAGGACCATCACCTTGAAAAGGTGCTGGACCGCAGGCTGATCGCCGAGGCGCAGGCCGCGATCGATCGCGGCGCCAAGGTGCGGATCGCGACCGAAATCCACAACACCGACCGCAGCGCCGGCGCGATGCTGTCGGGCGTGGTGGCGCGGCATTACGGCCACGCCGGGCTGCCGGACGACACCATCCATGTCAGCCTCAAGGGCACCGCCGGGCAGGCGTTCGGCGCGTGGCTGGCGCGCGGCATCACCTTCGATCTCGAAGGCGAGGCCAACGACTATGTCGGCAAGGGCCTGTCCGGCG
The DNA here is from genome assembly GCA_044463945.1 of Bradyrhizobiaceae bacterium. Lineage (GTDB taxonomy): Bacteria > Pseudomonadota > Alphaproteobacteria > Rhizobiales > Xanthobacteraceae > 62-47. The sequence continues at coordinate 14,971 of JBIQLW010000026.1, forward strand.
GCCGCATCATCGTCAGGCCGCCGGCCGATTCCGGCATTGTGCCGGAACAGTCGATCATCGTCGGCAACACCGTGATGTACGGCGCGATCGAGGGCGACTGCTACTTCCGCGGCGTCGCCGGCGAACGCTTCGCCGTGCGCAACTCCGGCGCGGTCGCGGTGGTCGAGGGCGCGGGCGATCACTGCTGCGAATACATGACCGGCGGCATCGTCGTCGTGCTCGGCAAGACCGGGCGCAACTTCGCCGCTGGCATGTCGGGCGGCATCGCCTATGTGCTCGACGAGGACGGCAGCTTCCCGAAGCTGTGCAATCTGGCGATGGTCGAGCTTGAGCCGCTGATCTCCGAGGAGACGGTCAACGAGGAGGTCTATCATCAGTCCGGCGACCTCGAAGCGCACGGTCAGGTCGACGTGTTCGCCAACCTGCTCGGCGCCGATATCGAGCGGCTGCACGTCCTGATCTCGCGCCATGCGCGGCTCACCGGGTCAAGCCGCGCAGCCGAAATCCTCGCGAACTGGGCGGCGTGGCTGCCGAAATTCCGCAAGGTGATGCCGGTCGAGTACCGTCGCGCGCTGAAGGACCTGGAGGCCGCCGCGGCCGTCGAACCGCAGATCGCGGTGGGAGCTTGAACGATGGGCAAGATCACCGGTTTTCTCGAAATCGACCGCAACGACCGCAAGTACGCGCCGGTCGCCGAGCGGCTGAAGAACTATCGCGAGTTCGTCATTCCGCTGGAGGAAAAGGAACTGCGCGATCAGGCCGCGCGCTGCATGAACTGCGGCGTGCCCTACTGCCACGGCACCGGCTCGGTCGAGCCGGGCACGCCGGGCTGCCCGGTCAACAACCAGATCCCGGACTGGAACGATCTGGTCTATCAGGGCAACTGGGAAGAAGCGTCGCGCAACCTGCACTCGACCAACAACTTCCCGGATTTCACCGGCCGCATCTGCCCGGCGCCGTGCGAAGCGTCATGCACGCTCAACATCATCGAGACGCCGGTGACCATCAAGACCATCGAGCACGCCATCGTCGAGCGCGCATGGGACAACGGCTGGCTCAAGCCGGAGATCGCCACGCACAAGACCGGCCGGCGCGTCGCGGTGGTCGGCTCCGGTCCCGCCGGGCTCGCCTGCGCCCAGCAACTGGCCCGCGTCGGCCATGACGTCCACGTCTATGAGAAGAACGCCAAGGCCGGCGGGCTTTTGCGCTACGGCATTCCCGACTTCAAGATGGAGAAGACCGTCATCGACCGCCGCATCGCGCAGATGCAGGCCGAGGGCGTCACCTTTCATTACGGCGCGCCGGTCGGCGGCGACGCGCCGGGCGCGCTCGATCCGCAACAGTTGCTGAAGGACTACGACGCGGTGGCGCTGACCGGCGGCGCGGAAGCGCCGCGCGATCTGCCGATCGAAGGCCGCGAACTCGACGGCATCCACTTCGCGATGGATTTCCTGCCGCAACAGAACCGCCGCGTCGGTCACGAGGCGCTGGGCGAGGTGAAGGAGATCCTCGCCGGCGGCAAGCACGTCGTGGTGATCGGCGGCGGCGACACCGGGTCCGACTGCATCGGCACCTCGCTCCGTCAGGGCGCGCTGTCGGTGACGCAGCTTGAGATCATGCCGGCGCCGCCCGAGCACGAGAACAAGGCGCTGACCTGGCCCAACTGGCCGCTGAAGATGCGCGTCTCGTCGAGTCAGGCGGAAGGCGCGGCGCGCGAGTTCGCGGTGCTGACTTTGAGGTTCGAGGGGCGCGACGGCAAGGTCACCAAGCTGCATTGCGTGCGCGTGGACGAGAAGTTCAAGCCGATCCCCGGCACCGAATTCACGCTCGACGCCGGACTGGTGCTGCTGGCGATGGGCTTCGTTCATCCGGTCCACGAGGGGCTGTTGAACACGCTCGGCGTCGCGTTCGATCCGCGCGGCAACGTGCGCGCCAACACCGTGGACTACCAGACCTCGCTGCCGAAGGTGTTCGCCGCCGGCGACATGCGGCGCGGGCAATCTCTCGTCGTCTGGGCGATCCGCGAGGGCCGTCTGTGCGCCCGCGCCATCGACACCTTCCTGATGGGATCGACCAAACTGCCGCGCTAGAGGCCCCCCACTCTTTGCGAGCACAAAACGCCCGGCGAAATGCCGGGCGTTTTCATTTGATCTGCCCAAGGCGCGGAGCGTTTGTTTGAAAAGTCTGCCTCTGGTGTTTCCCGGGCGCGCTGCGGCACGAAGTGACGCTGCGCAGAACCGGGATCGTTGCGGCAAACATCGTAAAGACCCCGGATCAGCAGCGCACCGCCATAGCGTGTCGAAGACGCGCGTAAACGCGCTTTCGGCGTTGCGCAGCGTCCGGGGAACGACCGAGAAGGTGCCTGACGGCTTTCAAACAGCCTCTCACGCATTCCTTGCCATCAGCCCGCCGTCCACCGGGATCACCGCGCCGGTGAGGAACGAGGCCGCCGGCAGGCACAGGCTCAGCGTCATGTGCGCGACCTCCTCGGGATCGCCGTAGCGGTTGAGCGCGGTGCGGCGCTTGGCGTAGACCGCCTTCTGCTCGTCGGGAATGCGGTCGGTCATGCCGGTGGTGATCGGCCCCGGACAGATGCAGTTCACGGTGATGCCCTCGCGGCCGAGTTCGACCGCGAGCGAGCGCGTCAGCCCGGTGACGCCGGCCTTCGCCGCCGAATAGGGGCTGTGCAGCCGGGTCGCGCCGAGCGCTTCGGTGGAGGCGATGTTGACGATGCGCGGCGACTTCGACTTGCGCAGGTAAGGCAGCGCGGCGCGGATGATACGCTGCTGCGCCGTCAGCAGCACCGCGACGGCGCGGTCCCACAGCGCATCGTAGCCGTCGTCGTCGATCGGCAGCGCGGCCGAGATGCCGGCATTGTTGACGACGATATCGAGCCCGCCGAAATGCTTCGCGATATCGGCGACGACGGTGCGCACCGCCTCCGCGTCCGCGACGTCGAGCCGCCACGCCCTGGCGCTGCCGCCGCTCGCCGTAATCGCGTCCGCCACCGCCTTCGCGCCCGCCTCGTCATAATCCGTCACCGCGACGTTCGCGCCCTCGGCGGCGAACACCCGCGCGGTGGCGCGGCCCATGCCGCTCGCCGCGCCGGTGACGATGACGGTCAGGCCCCGAACCGAGCGGCTGAGCTGTTTGAAATCGGTCATCCCGGTATCCTTGATCCCTGTGTCCTGTTTGACAACGTCGGCGCGGCAGGCTTGCATCGTTCCCGGCAAAGGTCAAACCCCCGCGCGTTGCGCGCGCGGCAACGGAGCAAGGCAACAGCGATGAACGAACTCGATTTCAGCGGCAAGCGCGTGCTGGTGGTCGGCGGCTCCAGCGGCATCGGCAACGGCATCGCGCGGGCCTATCGCGCCCACGGCGCGCGCGTGCAGGTCTGCGGCACCAGGGCGAGCGCGGCGGACTATCGGGGCGTCGAGGGCTCCGATCTCGACGGCCTCGCTTACGCGCAGCTCGACGTCAGCGACCCGCGCGCGGTCGACGCCTTCAAGCCGGACTTCGACGGTCTCGACGTCGTGGTGCTGGCGCAGGGTGCGGTGATCTACAGCCGCGGCGAGTTCGCCATGGACGGCTTTCGCAAGGTGATGGAAGTCAACCTGATGAGCCTGATGGCTTGCGCCGCGAAATTCCACGCGATGCTGAAGGCGAGCGGCGGCACGCTGATCATCGTCAGTTCGACGGCGGCGTTTCACGCCACCAAGGGCAACCCGGCCTACAATGCGTCGAAGACCGGCGCTTACGGACTGACGCGCACGCTGGCGCAGGCATGGGCCGAGGACGGCATCCGCGTCAACGGCATCGCGCCGGGACTGGTCGATACCAAGATGACCAAGGTCACCACCGATCATCCCAAGCGGCTGGCGGCGTCGGTCGCGCGCATTCCGCTGCAACGGCTCGGCACCCCGCAGGACATGGCCGGCGCGGCGCTGTTCCTCGCCTCGCCGCTGGCCGCCTACGTCACCGGCCATACGCTGGTGGTGGACGGCGGGCTGATCCTGTAGCGGTTCCGGCTCACGCCGGCGCGAGGCGCGCCGTGGCGCCGCGGCCGCGGCCGATCATCAGCGACAGCACGGCGGCGGCGAGGCCGGTGAGGCCGGCGATCACGAACGCGCCGAGGTAATCGCCCTGCGCGGTGCGCATCGCGCCTGCGAAGAACGCCGCCGAGGCCGCGCCCAACTGATGCCCGGCGACGATCCAGCCGAAGACCACCGGCGCCTTGCGGTCGCCGAACGCCTCGTTGGCGAGCCGCATGGTCGGCGGCACGGTGGCGATCCAGTCGAGGCCGTAGAACACCGCGAACACCGTCAGGCTCCACAGCGAGAAGCCGGAATAGGGCAGGTAGATCAGCGACAGCCCGCGCAGGCCGTAATACATGAACAGCAGCTTGCGCGGATCGAAACGGTCGGTGAGCCAGCCCGACAGCGTGGTGCCGACCAGATCGAAGATGCCCATCAGGGCGAGCAGGCTCGCGGCCTGCACCTGGGCGATGCCGTAATCGCCGCAGAAGGCGATGAGATGGGTGCCGACCAGGCCGTTGGTGGTGAAGCCGCAGATGAAGAAGGTCGCGAACAGATACCAGAAGGTGCGCGTCCGCGCCGCCTCGACCAGATGCGAGATCGCCGCCGCGAACGGGTTCTGGCCGCTCGCCGGGGCGGGTTCGTCATCGACATCGCTGCCGTAGGCGCGCAGGCCGATCGAGGCCGGGCGCTCCGGCACCAGCAGATAGATCAGCGGCACCAGCGCCGCGCAGCACGCCGCGACGATCAGCACCACCGGCCGCCAGCCGCCGCCGTGCTCGACGATCGCCGCCAGTCCCGGCATGAAGACCAGCGTGCCGGTGGCGGTGGAGGCGGTGAGCAGGCCCATCACCAGCCCGCGATTCTTCACGAACCAGCGGTTGACGATCACCGCGCCGAGCACGTTGGCGACCGCGCCGGAGCCGACGCCGGTGAGCAGGCCCCAGGTCACGAACAGGTGCCACGGCTCGGTCATGAAATAGCTGGCGGCGGTCGCGGCCGACATCAGCGCGAGCGCGCCCATTACGGTGCGGCGGATGCCGAAGCGGTTCATCACCGCCGCGGCGAACGGACCGGCAAGGCCATAGAGGAAGATGCCGACGGCGGCCGACACCGAGATGACGTCGATGCTCCAGCCGAACGCCTGCTGCAACGGCAGGATCAGCACGCCCGGCGTGGCGCGCAGGCCGGCGGCGGTGAGCAGCGCGACGAAGATCACCGCGACGACGACGAAGGCGTAGTTCTGGCCGAACGGGCGCTTCGAAAACGGACGCCTTGAAATGGTGGCCTGTTGCATGTTACTGACCGGTACGTTCCGAGAGCGCGCACCATACGTACCGGTCAGTAACATTGTCAAGCCGTTCCGCCCCGACCAAGACGCAGACCACGCCCGCGACGCCCGCCCCGCGCGCGGCGGAGCGCATCCGCGCCTCGGCGCGCGAGCTGTTCTACCGCGAGGGCATCCGCGCCGTCGGCGTCGATGAGATCGTGAGCCGCGCCGGAGTCACCAAGCCGAGCCTGTACCGCGCCTTTCCCTCCAAGGACGACCTCGCCGCCGCCTATCTCTCGGACTACGACCGCGAGTTCTGGCCGCGCTTCGAAAACCCCGGCGGCAAGCGCCATGCGGATGCGCGCGCGCAGGTGCTGGCCTATATCGCGGACCTGGCGCGCCGCGCGGTGCAGGACGGCTATCGCGGCTGCGGGCTCTCCAACGCCGCCGTCGAATATCCCGGCCACAGCCATCCGGCGCGCCGCGTCGCCGAGACCCACAAGCGGGCGCTGCGGCAGCGCTTACGCGAACTCGCCGCCGAGATGGGCGCGCGCGACCCGCGCGTGCTCGGCGACGGACTGATGCTGCTGATCGAGGGCGTCTACGTCACCGGCCAGCAATCCGCCGCCGGCCCGGCGCAATCGGCGCTCGCCGTCGCCACCGCGCTGATCGACGCCAGCATCGCCCGCCCGGCCCGCGGGCGGCCGAAAGTCCGGCATCGGTAAATCCCTTAACGGTCCCTTTACCATACGGCGCGAAAAGTCTTGACGGCGCAATGGCGGAGGGTCCGACGCCCATGGCACAGCCTTATTCGGCACAGCTTTATTCGAAATTCAGCGAACCGGGTTATGACGACGATGCCGGCGGCATGGCCGGTTTCGCGCGGCATGACGCCCGTGGCGGCACTGACGCCGGCAACGTGGTGCGGTTCCCGGCCGGCCCGCCGCGCGACAGCGGCTCCGGCGCCCTCGACCTGATCCATCAGGCGGCCGAGATGTTCGCCGGGATCGAGCACCGCGCCCACCATATCGAGGCCAACGCGCGGGCGATGTGCCAGAGCGCGGTGGACAAGCTGATGGACGCCGAGCGCCGCGTCAAAGCCGCCGAGACCGCGCGGCGCGACGTCATCGCCGGCGTCGATCGCCGGCTGCGGGACGTCTCGCAGGCGCTCGCCGAGGCGCAGGCGCGGATCGAGGCCGCCGAGGCGCGGGCGGCGACGGCGGAGGTGCGGGCGCTGGCCGCCGAGGCCGAGGCGCGGACCGCGCGCCGCCTCCTGGCCCAGGTCGAGGACACCATCCGCAACCGGCTGCTGGGCGGCGACGGCCACTTCGCCTGATCGACCCGAGTGAAAAGCGCTCCCATGTCCCGGATGCGATGCGGCATTCTTCATGCCGCTTCGCTGATCCGGGACCGTCGCGGGCGCCGCCGTTGATACGGTCCCGGTCCTGCGGCGCGGCGTTATACGCCGCCCCGCGCCCGGGACACACCGTGGCGCTTCGCCACCGCAGAGCCTGATTGGAAACGAGGCGTCATGGTCCGCGAATGCGGACGATCCAGTATTCCGTGCGGGCGCATGGGAAAGCTGATTCAGCATGGCGTACTGGATACTCCGCCTTCGCGGAGTATGACGGCTTTCGTGTTGCGCTTCTGGGCAAAACGAATTTCCGGTCAGACATTCAGGGCGACGGCCCTCGGCGCGCTTCCCGCATTCCGCTAGCGCCTCACGCGCACCTTGCTGAACTTGACGCTGTTACCGTCGGCCATGCGGGTGGCGGTGAAGCCGGCGGCGATGATCGCCTCGCGCTGCGGCATCCGTTCCTCCGGCGCGCGGGTCACGTCCCACCACGTCGCGCGATGCGCCGCGCGCGGCAGCGCATCGTCGATGATCGCCTCGATTTCGGCGAAGGTCAGCACGAAGTCGGCGCGCCTCTCGGCCTTCAGGTAGTCGCGGAGCAGGGTGTAGTCGTTGGCCATGGTCAAGCGTCATACGCGAACGCGACCCGCGCATCCATTGAAAATACCGATGTGACGGCATCATTCTGAGAGCCCGACCGGAAGCTCGTGTTTCGCACGGATGTGCAACACAAAAATCGTCGTCCCCGCGCAGGCGGGGACCCATACGCCGCAGCGGTGGTGATACGGAAAACGTTCGTTGCCCGCACCCACTACCACAATCAAGGCCAGGGGTTATGGGTCCCCGCCTGCGCGGGGACGACACTGACGTTGTTTGATCCTACGCGCCTCATTTCGAGTCAGCCCTGAGGCGCGCACCATCCCGCCCGTCACTTCATCAGTTCCGCCGCCAGCGCGGCGTAGGCGGGCAGCGTCACCGGGTCGTTGGCGGCGTTGGCGGCGTAGGGGTGCGAGGCGTAGCGCACGATCACCATCTCCGCCTTGGGATCGATGTAAATCGACTGGCCGTAGATGCCGCGCGCGGCGAACGCGCCGTTGGCGTTGTTGCTCTGCCACCACATGTCGCGATAGGACCAGCCCGGCAGCGTCTTGTAGCCGGCCGGCGCGAACTTGTCCTTGTCGCCCGGCGTGGTGATTTCGGTGATCGCGGCTTCCGGGATCACCTGCTGGCCGTTGAATTTGCCCTTGTTGCGGATCATCTCGCCGAAGCGGGCGAGATCGCGCAGCGTGGTGTTGAGCCCGCCGCCGCCGGATTCGACGCCGATCGAATCGACCATGAAATAAGCGTCGTTTTCCGCGCCGAGCTTCTGCCAGATTTCCTTCGACAGCAGGTCCGCCATCGACTGGCCGGAGGCGCGCTTGACGATCCACGCCAGCACTTCGGCGTTGGAGGTCTTGTAGGCGAACACCTTGCCGTGCTCGCCTTCCTTCGTCAGCGTGACGAGGAAATCGTAGAACGTCTTCGGCCCGCTGTAGCCGGGCGGCTGCGGCATCATCCCGCCGGCGCGCGCGTAGTCGAACACCTCGGCCTTCGGATCGGAATAGTTCTCCGAATATTTGACGCCGATGGTCATATCCATTACCTCGCGCACGGTGGCGTCGCCGTAGGCCGAGTCCTTCAGTTCGGGCACGTATTTCACCACCTGCGCGGCGGGATCGAGCTTGCCCTGTACGACAAGCACGGCGGCCAGCGTGCCGACGAACGACTTGGTCACCGAGAAGGCGATATGCGGGACATGCGCGTCGCCCGCGCCAAAATACTTCTCGTAGATCACCTTGCCCTTGTGCAGCACCAGAAGGCCGTCGGCATAGGTCAGGGCCGGCATGTCGCCGAAGGTGATCGCCTTGCCGTCCATGGTGGTGACGGCAATGCCCTCGATGTCGCGCGGCGCTTGTGGCAAGGTCGCGACCGCGCCCTCGCCGCGCCAGACGTTGGCGGTCGGCACCAGTTCGCGGATATGGCTGAACGCCCAGCGGGTGCCGGGGAAGCGGCTGCTGGTGCCGTCGTTGAAGCGCACGATCTTGTCGGGCGGCGGCGGGAAGCCCTGCATCACTTTATTGGCGACGGGATCGCTCTGCGCCGCGGTCGGCAGCTTCGGCGGATCGTCAGCGCGCGCCTGGGGCGCAAGGGTTGCGAGCACGAGCAGGCTGGCGCCGGCGAGAGCGATGAAGCGGGGCATGGGGTTTCCTCGGTCGGTTCTGATCTTGGTGGTTTGATGCCGGCGGCATGGTTGCGGAAGACAGCGCGCCTGTCCAGCGCAGCGTTGCGGTTGAACGCAACCTTCCGTGAGCCGTCATGCCCGCCAACGGGTCCGGCTTCGCCGGCCCGATGACAGGCCGCCGTCGCTCTCACAGATGCTTCTTCATCTCCGCGAGCAGGCCGTCGCGCAGGTCGGGGCGCGTCATGCCGTAGGCGATGTTGGCGCGCAGGAAGCCGGCGCGCGAGCCGCAGTCGTGGCGCTCGCCCTCGAACTCCAGGCCGTAGAACTTCTGCGTCTCGGCCAGCGTCTTCATGCCGTCGGTCAACTGGATCTCGCCGCCCGCGCCCTTCTCCTGCGTCTCCAGAATCTTGAAGATCTCCGGTTGCAGGATGTAGCGGCCGGTGATCGAGAGGTTCGACGGCGCGGTGCCCCTCGGCGGCTTCTCGACCATGCCGTTGACGGCGAACACCTTGCCGAGCCGTTCGCCGACGCCGACCACGCCGTAATTGTGCGTCATGTCCTCCGGTACGGCTTCCACCGCGATCAGGTTGGCCTTGTCGCCGAGCGCGCCGGCGGCGACGATCATCTGCTTCAGCACGCCCGGCGTGTTGAGCACCAGTTCGTCCGGCAAGACAACCGCAAACGGCTCGTCGCCGACGATGTCGCGCGCGCACCACACCGCATGGCCGAGACCCAGCGGCGCCTGCTGGCGGGTGAAGCTCATCGCGCCCGCGGGCGGCTGGAATTGCGCCAGCAGGTCCTGCTCGGCGGTCTTGCCGCGCGCGGCCAGCGTGGCGTCGAGTTCGAACATCCGATCGAAGTGATCCTCGATCACGCCCTTGTTGCGCCCGGTGACGAAGATGAAATGCTCGATGCCGGCTTCGCGCGCCTCGTCCACCACGTACTGGATCAGCGGGCGATCGACGATGGTGAGCATTTCCTTCGGCATCGCCTTGGTGGCGGGCAGGACGCGGGTGCCGAGACCGGCAACCGGAAAGACGGCTTTGCGGATTTTCATGAGCGCTTCTTTGTTCGAACGGCGATGAGGGATGCCGGAACCGGCAACGGAATCGTAGCCCGTTTGCAGCCAACAACAAAGGCGGATGTGTGTCCCCCTCGTCCTGAAGGTCTGACCGGACGTTCGTGTTTTTGGAAGAAGGTGCAACACGAAAACCGTCATACCCGCGCGGGCGGGTACTCAGTACCCCGTGGCCGGCCGGTTTCCCCTTACGCTCGTTGCGGATGACGGGATCGTCCGCTGGAGCCTGTCATCGGGCCGGCGAAGCCGGACCCGTTGGCGGACGATGACGCCTCGTTTCCGGTCAGGTCTTGAGGGCGAAGGCGCTGCGACCCTTGGTCGTCGGCGGTTCGCGCAAAAACCGGGCGTCTGTTAAGCTGATCGAAACCCTATCCGGGCCTCCTGAAAACGGACGAATTCTTGCGACAGGGATGACGGGATGCAGAGGACGGAACCAGCGATCCGCGCACAGCGGCTGATCGGCGGAGTGGCGGGGGCATGGCTCGCGGCGCTGGCCATGCCGGGCGCAGCGGCGGCGCAGGGTGTGACCGCCAGCAACGGGCCGTTCTCGATCTTCGACAACATCTTCACCGGCTCGATCACGCAGACCGCGCCATCACAGCCGGCGCAGCGCGCGCAGCCGCCCGCCTCCAGTTCGGCGGCGCTGCCGTGGAGCGGCGAGGACGGCGCGTCCGGCCATCCCCTGATGACCGCGGCGGCGATCCGTCAGGCGGCGGCGAACTTCCCCAACTGCGTCGCCGGAATGTGGCCGGACGCAGCCAAGCGCGGCGTCTCGCGCGACAGCTTCGTGCGCTACACCAGCGGCCTTTCGCCCGACCTGCGGCTGATGGACCTGATGGATTCGCAGCCCGAGTTCACCAAGGCGATCTGGGACTATCTCGACATTCTGGTCAGCGACACCCGGATCGCGCGCGGCCGCGAGATTCTGGCGCAGTACAAGCCGCAGTTCGACGCCATGGAGCGCGCCTACGGCGTCGATCGCTACATCGTCGCCTCGATCTGGGGCATCGAATCGAACTACGGCACCCAGGGCGGCGACCGCAGCGTGGTGAACTCCACCGCGACGCTGGCCTGCGTCGGCCGCCGGCAGGCTTACTTCAAGGACGAGTTTCTCGCGGCACTTGAAATCCTGCATCGCGGCGACGTGCAGCCCGAGCATTTGCGCGGCTCGTGGGCCGGCGCGTTCGGCGGCACGCAGTTCATGCCGACCTCGTTCAAGCGCTACGCCGTGGACTTCGACGGCGACGGCCGCCGCGACGTGGTGGACAACCCCACCGACCTGATCGCCTCGACCGCCAACAACCTGAAGAAGGACGGCTGGCAGAGCGGCCGCACATGGGGCTACGAGGTCGCGGTGCCGCGCGGCTTCGACTACATGCTGGCGGACCGCGGCCGCGTGATGACGCTTGCGCAATGGCAGCACCTCGGCGTGACGCGGCCCGGCGGCAAGCCGTTCCCGCACCCCACCGACAAGGCGTATCTGCTGGCGCCGGCCGGCGCGGAGGGGCCGAGCTTCCTGATGTTGCAGAACTTCCGCGTCATCATGAAGTACAACCCGGCGGAGGCTTACGCGCTGGCCATCGGCCACTTCGCCGACCGGCTGCGCGGCGGCGCGCCCTTCGTGCAGCCATGGCCGCGTCAGGAGCGGGTGCTGTCGCGCGCCGAGCGGCTGGAATTGCAGCAGTTGCTGGCGCGGCGCGGCTTCTATCGCGGCGCCCCGGACGGCCAGATCGGCAGCCTGACGCGCGCGGCGCTACGCGGTTTTCAGGCGTCGATCGGCACCCCGGCCGACGGCTTCGCCTCCTCCGACGTGCTGGACCGCCTGCGCGGCCGCTGATTCCCGCGCTTGACTTGAGGTGCGGGCGCGGCGCATGAAAAGCAAATCATGACGCGCGCCATCCGCATCGCTGACAAACCTGCCGCCCTTTCCGGGGCGGGCCGTCTGCGCGCGTAATCGATCCTTCACGCTTCAGACCACCCTCAACCCCGCCGGTTCGGACGGGGCAATGAACATGCGTCTCCCGTTCCCGGCTCGAACAGGAGACGTTGCAATGTCCGCCATTCCTCAAGCACCGGCCGGGCTGTGGCTGCCGCTGGTGACGCCGTTTCGCGACGGCGACCTCGACGCGGCCTCGCTGCGCCGGCTGGTGCGCCACTACGCCGTGAGCGCGGTCGACGGCCTGATCCTCGGCGCGACCACCGGCGAGGGTCTGACCCTCGATGCGTTCGAGGCCGAAAGGCTCGCCTCGATCTGCGCCGCCGAACTTGACGCCGCGCGGCGGCGGATGCCGCTGTTTCTCGGCCTCGCCGGCAGCGACACCCGCAAGGTCGCCGAGACGATCGCGCGCACCGAGGCATGGCCGATCGACGGCTACCTGATATCCGCGCCGTTCTACACGCGGCCGTCGCAGGACGGACTCTATCGCCATTTCTCGGCGCTGGCCGACGCCACGGCGCGGCCGGTCATGCTCTACAACATCCCGTACCGCACGGCGGTGAACATCGGCAACGACACGCTGCTGCGACTCGCGGAGCGGCCCAACATCGTCGGCCTCAAGGACTGTTCGGCGGACACGCTGCAATCGGTCGATCTGTTGTGCCGCCGCCCCGCCGGCTTCGCGGTGCTGACCGGCGAGGACGCGCTGTTCTACAGCGCGCTGGTCCAGGGCGCCGATGGCGGCATCCTCGCCTCGGCTCACGTCGAGACCGCCGCCTTCGCGCAGGTGGCGGGGCATGTGCGCGCGGGCAACCAGCCCGCCGCACTCGCCGCCTGGAGCGGAATCGCCGATCTGCCGCGCCTGTTGTTCGCCGAGCCCAGCCCCGCGCCGATCAAGCATTGGCTGTGGCGGCAGGGCCTGATCGACAGCCCGCAGGTGCGGCTGCCGATGACGCCGGTGAGCGACGAACTGGCGGGGAGGATCGACCAGCGGATGGCGTCCGACGTGGCGCTCGCCGGGATATGACGGGTTGAGGTTTGCGCGACGGCGGCATTCGTGAGTGTCTAACTGAAAACGAGGCGTCATCTCCGCCAACGGTTCCGGCGTCGCCGGCCCGATGACAGGCTCCGGCGGACGATCCGGTAATCCGTGGCGATTGCGATAGAAATTCGATCTCCCTGAGGCTACTGGATACTCCGCCTTCGCGGAGTATGACGGTTATCGTGTTGTGGCGGCGCGGCGGCCTTGACGGTACGCCGCGCCGTCTCCTTATGGTCCGCCGAACCGGCGCGCCTGCCCGGTTCCGGCCCGAATTGGCTGCTAGATTGATCTGATATCCTTGGCGAACGAGTCCTTGGCGAACGAGCGCATGTCGAAGCTGAAACCCCTGCGACGCCTGTTCCGCGAACGCCGCGTGCTCGGCGCGCTGGCGGTCGCCGGGCTGATGGTGTTCGGCATCGCCGCCCCCGCCACGGCGCAACTGTTTCCGTTCTTCGGCGGCGGTCCGCAGCCGCAGCAGCGGCCCTATCGGGGCGGCGGCGGTGGCGGCGGCTTCTTCAGCAACCCGTTCTTCGCCCCGTTCGAGCAGCGCCCGCCGCAGCATCAGCAGCGCCCGGCCGAGCGGCAGGATTTTTCCCGCGCGCCGCCGCCGGAGAAGCGCGAGGCGCCGGCGGAACGCAACGTGCTGGTGCTGGGCGACGCCATGGCCGACTGGCTCGGCTACGGCCTTGAGGACGCCCTGAGCGAAACCCCGGAACTCGGGGTGATCCGCAAGCACAAGACCGTCTCCGGCCTGATCCGCTACCAGCCCAAGGGCGAGCCGGCCGACTGGGCGGCGGCGGCCAGGGAGATTCTGGCGGACGAGAAGCCCGAGGTCATCGTGGTCATGCTCGGCCTCAACGACCGCGTCCCGATCCGCGAGCCCGCCGCCGACAAGAAGGCCGACGACGCCAAACCCGACGCCAGGCCGGACGGCAAGGCCGAAGCCAAACCTTCCGAAGCCAAACCGGGCGACGCGGACGACGACGACCTCGACCTGCAGATCGCCGCGCCCGAGAAGGGCGCGCGCGGCCCGCACGGCATCGCTCAGTTCCGCGACGAGCGCTGGGGCGAACTCTACAGCAAGAAGATCGACGAGATGATCGCGGTGCTGAAGACCAAGGGCGTGCCCGTCCTGTGGGTCGGGCTGCCTTCCATCCGCGGCACCAAATCGACCTCGGACGCGCTCTATCTCAACTCGCTCTATCGCGACGCCGCCGAGCGCGCCGGCATCACCTATGTCGATCTGTGGGACGGCTTCGTCGATGAGTCCGGGCGCTATCTGGCGCAGGGACCGGATTTCGAGGGCCAGATCCGCCGTCTGCGCACGCCCGACGGCGTGTATTTCACCAAGGCCGGCGCCCGCAAGCTCGCGCATTACGTCGAGCGCGAGATCAGCCGCGTGCTGGCGGGCCGCTCGACCACGATCGAAATCCCCACCGAACCCGGCACGCCGGAGGCTGAAACCAAGCCCGGCGTTCCGGCGCCGCGCCCGATTGCCGGGCCGATCATTCCGCTCGCCGCCGCCTCGGTCGGCACCGACGAGTTACTGGGCGCAGCCAACGTCCGGCCGGTGGCGGTCGATCCGCTGGTGGCGCGCACGCTGGTCAAGGGCGACGCGCTGACGCCGCCGCCCGGCCGCGCCGACGACGTCGCCTGGCCGCGCCGCGAGGTCGGCAACGCGCGCGCCGGCGATCCTGTGGTCGCGGCCGCGCCGGCGGCCGGAGGCGCGGCGCGCACCACTGAAAAGCCGAAACGGCAGCAGATCATCATCCGCGCCGGCGATGCCCGCATCGGTGACGCCCCGCCATCGCCGCGCCGCTACGCACAGCCGCCGCCGCGCCCGCTGCCGCCGCCGCCCGGCCCCGCCGACTGGCTGTCGCGGCTGTTCCGCTAGAGCGTGATCGCCTTGAATTGAAGCGTGCGCCGTTACGCTGGACGTTTGACCGGAAGTTCGTTTTCCAGGTGAGTCTGCAACACGAAAGCCGTCATACTCCGCGAAAGCGGAGTATCCAGTATTCCATAGCGGATCAGATTTCCCACGCGCTCTCCGCGATGACTGGATCGTCCGCCGGAGCCCGTCATCGGGCCGGCGAAGCCCGAGCCTCGAAGGGGCGACGACCGCTTCAGGCTCGGCAAATCATGATCTGGATCCGTCATGAGTCGAGGTTGGCGGTTGCGATAAGACGCATGAGGCGTCGCCACGCAATCGCTATGCGATTTGGCTATCGTCATCGTCACTCCGGGCACGATCACACTGGAGGAGCGAGCGATGTTCAAGGTATTCGCTGTGGCGTGTGTGGCGATCGCGGCGTGCGCCAGTTCAGGAACTGCCTCGGCCACAGGACAAAACCGCGACGGGGTCCGCAATGTC
This sequence comes from Bradyrhizobiaceae bacterium, assembly GCA_044463945.1. GTDB lineage: Bacteria > Pseudomonadota > Alphaproteobacteria > Rhizobiales > Xanthobacteraceae > 62-47. Next base: position 30,277 of record JBIQLW010000026.1, read on the forward strand.
GAGCGGATCGACGCCGGTTCCGCGCGCGCGCACGCCAAACGATCGAAGGCGCGCGTCGTCAGAGTCCCGCGTGCAACTCGCTATCGCGCGGCGCCGCATGATGATGAGCCCTGGACCGGCACCCGAACCGACGCCGCGGGCAATCCGTATGTCTATTTCCGCACCGGCGCCGGAACACCGTTTCCCCCGGGCGCCACGCTCCGCTGACCAATCTGCGGCGCGATGACGAAGCGGCTGTTACGCCGGCACCGAAACAAAAACAGCCGGGTCCTGCGACCCGGCCGTTTTCGTCTTGCAGCGATAAAGTCTTGCAGCGATAAACTTGTGAGGCGGGCGATCAGGCCGCGGCGCTCGGGGCCTCGGCCTTCTTCTTCTCGATCTGGCGCTTCAGTTCGGCGGCCTTCAGCGACAGGTCGTTGATGTCGGCCTTTAGCAGGAAGGCGTCGAGCCCGCCGTTGTGATCGACGCTTTTCAGCGCGTTGGTGGAGACGCGCAGCCGCACCGCGCGGCCGAGCGCATCCGACAGGAAAGTGACGTTGACCAGGTTGGGCAGGAAGCGCCGCTTGGTCTTGATGTTCGAGTGGCTCACCCGGTGACCGACCTGGGGGCCCTTGGCGGTCAGTTCGCAGCGGCGGGACATCGGAAAATTCCTCTCTCATCCCCGAGCCAGCCATGGCACACGCAAGGCAGCCGCGAGGGTCAAAATCGCATCCATTTCAGGATGGCGCATCCTATAGGGGCAGCGCCGCGTCAGGTCAAGCGCGGCGCTGCTGTTGACGCCGCCCGCAGGAACCGCCCGCCGGGTCCGGCCGGCATCGATTTCGCCTTCACCGTCAACCATATAAACGACGCATTCGGTTCCGACATGGTGCAGCGGCGGGTTTTCCGTTATGCCCGCTTCCCTGACCGTTCAAGCGGAACACTCCGGTGGCAGAATACCAATTGGTGAGCAGGTCCGCAGGAATCCCGCTATGGCGGCGGGCCGGGCGCGTGCCGTCTGTCGTCGGCGCGGGGCTTGCCGCGATGCTGGCGCTGCCGTCGTCCGCCGCGCCGGCCGAGGCGCAAGGCCGGCTCGACGCCCGCTACGAGGTGACGCTGGCCGGGATTCCGGTGGGGCGCGGAAGCTGGACCATCGAGATCGCCGACGACCACTATCAGGCGTCGGTCAACGGGGCCACCGTGGGCCTGCTCAAGGCGCTGGCCGGCGGCAAGGGCGAGGGCGCGGCGCAGGGGCGGATCGTCAACGGCGGGCTCGCGCCGGCATCCTATACCGCGACCACCGAGACATCGCGAAAGGCCGAGACCATCCGCATGGCGCTCAGCGCCGGCAACATCACCGAGTCCAGCATCACCCCGGAGCCGCCCAAGGATGCCGCGCGCATCCCGGTCACCGAGGCGCAGCGGCGCGGTGTCTCCGATCCGATGACCGCCAGCATGATCCGGGTCGGCGGCAACGGCAATCCGGTCAGCCCCGAGGCGTGCAACGCGGCGGCGGCGATTTTCGACGGCCGGATGCGCTACGACCTCAAGCTGACCTACAAGCGGATGGACACCGTCAAGGCCGAGAAGGGCTATCAGGGGCCCGCCGTGGTCTGCGCCATCGCCTTCACGCCCGTCTCCGGCTACGTGCCGGATCGGGCCGCGATCAAGTATCTCGCCGCCCAGCGCGCGATGGAGGTGTGGCTCGCGCCGATCGCCGGCACCCGCATCCTGGTTCCGTTCAAGGTGTCGATCCCGACCCCGCTCGGCCATGGCGTGCTGGTCGCGACCCAGTTCAACGCCGCCGCCGCGCCGCGCGCGGCCTCGCGCTAGCCAGGGCCTTGTCGCGGCTGCCGCCGGTTTGCCGCAAGAATCCCGTTGACTCCTTGGCGCAATCCTGTCCCGCATGACTGTTCATGTTGACGCCGCGTCCCTATCTCTCATCCGACGGGAATGCTCTTGATGTAGTTGCTCACATCGCGTTGATACGCGAGATGTTGAGGTCGTCCTGTCCCGAGGGGCGCGAGTCAGCGATTCGGGCGCGATTCGTTCCGGACTCGTTCCAAAACTTAAGCCGTGACCTTGAGAGCGTCGCATAGTGAAACAGGTTCTGCGTTTCCGCGCGACCGCGCAGCGTTCCGAATGCCTTGCTGGAAGCCCTGAAAAATATGGTTGTTTCGTCTCGTTCGCCGTTCTCAACGCCTGACTTCGATCGCGCGCCCGGCAGCGGTGTCACCGCGATCCTCGGTCCCACCAACACCGGAAAGACTCATCTGGCGATCGAGCGGATGCTGGCGCATTCGTCCGGCCTCATCGGGTTGCCGCTGCGGCTATTGGCGCGCGAAGTCTACAACAAGATTGCTGCGCGCGCCGGCGTCGATGCGGTGGCGCTGATCACCGGCGAGGAGAAGATCAAGCCGCCGCGTCCGCGCTTCTGGGTTTCGACCGTGGAAGCGATGCCGCGCGATATCGACGTGTCGTTTCTCGCCGTCGATGAAATCCAGATCAGTGCCGATCTCGAACGCGGTCACGTCTTCACCGATCGCATCCTCAATCGTCGCGGGCGCGACGAGACGCTGCTGCTTGGTGCTGCGACGATGCGCCCGGTGATCGAGAAACTGCTGCCCGGCGCCAACATGCTGACGCGGCCGCGCCTGTCGCAGCTCGACTACGCCGGCGACCGCAAGCTCACGCGGCAGCCGCGCCGCACCGCGATCGTCGCGTTCTCCGCCGATGAGGTCTATGCCATCGCCGAACTGATCCGCCGCCAGCACGGCGGCGCGGCGGTGGTGCTCGGATCGCTGTCGCCGCGCACGCGCAACGCGCAGGTGGCGATGTTCGAATCCGGCGACGTCGATTATCTCGTTGCCACCGACGCCATCGGCATGGGTCTCAATCTCGACGTCGATCACGTCGCCTTCGCCTCCGACCGCAAGTTCGACGGCTATCAGTTTCGCCGCCTGACGCCGGCCGAGTTCGCGCAGATCGCCGGCCGCGCCGGCCGCGCCACCCGCAACGGCACGTTCGGGACCACGGGACGCTGCGCGCCGTTCGAGCCCGAACTGGTCGATGCGTTGCAGAACCACGCCTTCGACAGCGTCAAGACATTGCAATGGCGCAACGCGCGGCTGGATTTCAGTTCGCTCGACGCGCTTCAGGTGTCGCTGGCGTTGACACCCGACCACGACGCGCTGACCCGCGCGCCGGTCGCCGAGGATCTGCGCGTGCTCGATCACGCCGCGCGCGACGGCGAGGTGCGCGGCATGGCGCGTGACGCCGGGGCGGTGGAGCGGCTGTGGGAGACCTGCCAGGTTCCGGACTATCGCAAGCTGTCGCCGGCGGCCCATGCCGAACTGGTGACCACGCTCTATGCGTTCCTGATGCGCGGGGGCCGGATCCCGGATGCCTGGTTCGCGGCGCAAATTGCGCAAGCCGACCGGATCGATGGCGGCATCGATACGTTATCGGGCCGTATCGCCCAGATTCGCACCTGGACCTTTGTGGCAAATCGTCCCGATTGGCTGGCCGATCCGCTCCATTGGCAGGGAATTTCGCACGAAGTTGAGAATAAACTGTCCGACGCCCTCCACGAACGGCTAACTCAGCGTTTCGTTGATCGCCGGACCAGTGTATTGATGCGCCGCTTGCGGGAAAACACCATGCTGAATACGGAAATCGGAAAGACCGGCGAAGTGATCGTGGAAGGCCATGTCATCGGCCGCCTCGACGGATTCATGTTTGCGCCGGACGCGGCGGAAGCGGGCTCCGAAGCCAAGGCGTTGCAGGCGACCGCGCAGAAGGCGCTGGCCGGCGAAATCGACGCGCGCGCCGGCAAACTGTCGCAGGCCCCTGACGATCAGTTTGTGCTGGCCTCCGACGGCACGCTGCGCTGGACCGGCGACGCCGTCGCCAAGGTGACGGCGGGCGACGACGCGCTGCATCCGCGCATCCGCATCCTGGCCGACGAGCGCCTGAGCGGCGCGCCGCGCGACGCGGTGCAGGCCCGGCTCGATCTATGGCTCAAGACCCATATCGAGAAGCTGCTCGGCCCGCTGTTCGAACTGGTGAAGGCCGAGGACATCACCGGCATCGCGCGCGGCATCGCGTTTCAGTTGAGCGAGGCGCTCGGCGTGCTGGAGCGCGCCAAGGTCGCGGGCGAGGTCAAGGACCTCGATCAGGCGGCACGGGCGACCTTGCGGAAATACGGCGTGCGGTTCGGCGCCTATCATCTCTACCTGCCGGCGCTGCTCAAGCCCGCGGCGCGCGCGCTGGCGTCGCAACTGTGGGCGCACCGGCAGGACAACGTCGATCTCGGCGCGCTGCTCGGCGCGCAGCACCTTGCCGGCAGCGGCCGCACCTCGTTCCCGGTCGATCCGGCGCTGGAGCGCGATGCCTATCGCGTGCTGGGTTATCGGCAGTGCGGTGAACGCGCGGTGCGCGTCGATATCCTGGAGCGGCTGGCCGACCTGATCCGCCCGGCGCTGGCCTGGCGCGAGGGCTCGCCGATGCCGAAGCCGCCCGGCGCGTTCGACGGCCGCGGCTTCGTGGTGACGCAGGCGATGACTTCACTCACCGGCTCGGCCGGCGAGGATTTTGCCGCGATCCTGCGCGCGCTCGGCTATCGCATGGAGTTGCGGCCACCGCTGCCGCCGGCGCCTGAAGTCGCACCGGAGCCGGCGGCTGAAGCCACGCCCGCTGCGACAAGTGATGCCATGGATGCCGCGACAGCGGAGCCGGCATCGCAAACGGATGCCGCTGCTGTTGTGGCGGTGGAGGATGTGCAGCCGGCAATGACGGCGCAATCGGTCGAGCCGCCAGAAACCACCGATCAGCAAAACGATACGCCGCCCGCTGAAGCGGTTGCGACGGAGACTGCACCGGCTGTCGCTGACGATGAGATAGCCGCCGATGCGACATCCTCGGAGGTCGTGGCAACGTCAGACGCGAATGCAACACCGCCGGATGCGGCAACGCCGGAAGCGACCGCCGAACCAACGTCGTCTCAGGATGAAACCCCGGCCGATGCCGCTGTCGCAAGCGAGGCGGAGGTTGCGGCCGAAGCCGCGCCAGAGTCATCGGAGGCGGCGGCGCCGGCGATGGTCGAGGTGTGGCGGCCCGGCGGCCGCTCCGATGATCGCCGCCCGCGTCACGAGCGGCATCGTCATCGCCCGTCCCACCGTCCGCACCAGGGCGCGCAATCCGCCGGTGCGGAGGGCGAAGGAGCGGATGCCGGCAAGCGGGAGCGGCACGGCCGTCGTCGCGACCGCAGCTTCGATTTCAAGCGTCCTCAGCGCCAGGCAGGTGACCCTGACGCCGCTTCTGCGAATGCGGCAGCAGGACAGGAGGGACGTGAGGGCAAGGGACGTCCGCCGCGCGAGCGCGGCCCCGGCAAGGATTTCGGCAAGGGCCGGGACAAGGGCAAGTTTCACGGCAAGGGCGGCCGTGACCGCCGCACCGAGGGCGGGGGGCCGTCGCATCGCCCGTTCGCCAGCAGCGCGCCGCGCGAGCGCGACCGGGATCGCCCGATCGATCCCAATTCGCCGTTCGCCAAGCTGGCGGCGCTGAAGGAACAACTCTCGGCCGGCCGCAAGGACACCGGCAAGGATGCCGGTTAGGCGGGACGGCCTCGCGCCGCGCCCGGCAGACTTGAGACTTGAGGAGAGCGCTTGGAGCGTCAGCGGCTCGACAAGTGGTTGTGGCACGCGCGGATCGTCAAGGCCCGCGCTAGCGCGGCGGCTCTGGTCGAGCGCGGGCGGGTTCGCGTCAACGGCAGCCGCCAGAGCGCTCCGGGACACGGGATCAAGCTCGGCGACGTTGTCACGATTGCGCTGGACCATGGCGTGAAGGTGCTCAAGGTGATAGGCTTTGCCGAGCGCCGGGGCAATGCCGACGCTGGCCGTCAGCTCTATACCGATTTGCAAATTCCGCCCGGCGCGCCCTAGGGGTCGTAAGATCTTTGTCGTGCTGTATCGGATCGCAGGAGGACGGTTCGCGCCTCAGCGACGGACTTTGAACCCGACGCTTTCGCGATCCCATGTCTTGTCATTGACGCCGCCCGCGCGCAACTCCGTCTTGCGGATCTTCTCGGTCGGCGTCTTCGGCATCTCCGCCAGAAATTCGACGTAGCGCGGCACCATGAAGTCCGGCAGTCGCGGCAGCAGAAATTCGAGCAGCGATGCGCCGTCGAGCGTCTGGTCCGGCTTCAGCACGACGCACGCCTTGATCTCGTCCTCGGATGCGTCGCTCGGCACCGCGACGACCGCGCATTCGAGCACTGCCGGATGTTCGAGGATCTCGCGTTCGACCTCGAAGCTCGAGACGTTTTCGCCGCGCCGCCGTATCGCATCCTTGAGCCGGTCGACGAACACGTATTGGCCGGACGGCTCCTGCCGCACGATATCGCCGGTGTGGAACCAGAGATTGCGCCAGGCCGCGACGGTCGCTTCCGGCATCGCGTGATAGCCGTCCATGATCGACCACGAATCGCGTGCGCGGATGATGATTTCACCGGCGGTGCCGGCTGGCACATCCATGTCGTTCTCGTCGACGATGCGGGCCTCGAAATCGGAGCGCAACCAGCCGGCGCCGCCCGGCGTCGCCGTTCCCGGCCGCGCGCGTGCGATCGAGGAGCCCTCCGTTGAACCGAAGCCGGTGCCGACCGCCTTGATGCCGAAGCGTCGCATGAAGTCGTCGAGCTCCGGCATGACCGGCACCATCATGATGGTCTTCAAAGGCTGGTCGGCATCGTTCGGCAAGGGCGGCTGGCGATACAGGAAGCTCGCCATCGCGCCGAGCAGCATGGTGTTCGTGCATCCGTACTGGCGCGCCTCATCCCAGAACCGCGTGGCGCTGAAGCGCGGCAGCACGACGGCCGAGGCGCGGCCGATCAGCGCGTTGTAGAGGCCGGCCCATTGCCCACCGACATGGAACAGCGGCAGCAGCACCAGATTGGTGTCGTCCGGCGTTGCCGCGCCGAAGACGGCCGGCGTGCAATAGCCGTAGGCGTGCGCATGGGTGACGCGCACGCCCTTCGACAATCCGGTGGTGCCGGACGTGTACATGATGCCGATAAGGTCCCACGGATCGAGCTTTTCCGGCGTCGCCGGCGCGCCGTGGAGTTCGTCGAAGCCGAGCACCTTGAAGCGGGACGGAAATGTCGCGCGCGCAAGGTCGCCGCGTACGACGATGGTCGTCAGATCCGTCAGCCGGTCGGCGATCTCGGCGAGACGATCGCAATAGACGTCCTCGACCACGATCACGCGCGCGCCGCAATTGTTGACGACATGTGCGAAGATCGCGCCGCGATAGGCGGTATTGACCGGCACTTCGACGCGCGCGGTCAGGCTGAGCCCGATCCACGAGAGCACGAAGTCAACATGGTTGTCGAGCATCAGCAGGACTGGCTCCTGCCGCTCGACGCCGAGTTGGATGAAGCCGGAGGCCAGCCGCAGCGATGCGTCGTAAAGCTCGCGATAGCTGAGGCTGCGGACTTCGTCGCGCACCGCGAGCTTGTCCGGATGGTTCGCCAGCGCGTCCTCGAACACGGCGCCGACATTGCGTGTTTCGAGTGGCGGCATGACGACCGGCGGATTGACGTCGATAGCGCTCATTTGCGTTTCTCCCGCGTCACATCCCTTTGGCACGCTCGCGGAACGACCCTTGCGCCTTGGCGTCGCGGCCGGAGGCGACCGCCGCGAGCACGACGTCCTCGGTCGCCAGCCCCGCGTGATTTTTCGGGGTGAAGCTGAACGTCCCGAGCAACCCTTTGTATCCGGTTGTCTGGTCGAGGCGGCGTTTGATCGCCTCGGGGTCGAGGCTTTTCTCGGTCTCGGCGGCCATCTTCACGAGATGCAGGAAGTCGTAGAGAGTGGCCTGCGGAACGATCGCCTCGAGCCGCTTCGTTTCGGGATATTCCTTGATTTTGCTCGCGAAATCGCGCTGACGCTCGGCCGGCGCTTCCGTGTCCGTGTAGGTGAACGGCCGATAATAGGCGGCGGAGACGTTGCGCAGGGATTCGATCGGCGCGAGATCGAACAGCGCGTCGGCGAGCAAGTAGCTGTGCCCGACGATCGGCGGCGACCAGTTCAGTTCGCCCATCGCGCGCAAGGCCATGCCGGCGGCCGGCAAGGTGCCGACCCAGAAGATGACCGCCTCTGCCCCGGCGTTCTTGATGTTGGTGATGTAGGCCTTCAGGTCGGGCGCGGCGATCGGATAGACCTGATGGCTCGCTGGGGTCAATCCGCGCGCTTTCAGCAACTCGAGCGTCGCCTGTCCGCCCTGCTCGCCGAATCCCGTGTTCTCCTGCAGGATGCCGATCTTGGTCTTGCCCAGCGTCTTGACGAGATAGTCGACGAAGCGCGTCGCCTCCTGCACCGTCGTGAAGCCGCACTGATAGTGGTAGGGGTACTTCTCACCGTCCGAGTTCTCGACGCCGTTGGCGATGCCGCCCTGAATGATCTTTGCGGGCGTGGAACTGGCGAGCGATGCAAGCACCTGCGATGAGCCCGTGGGTCCGCAGATGACGGTGATGCCGGCGTCCTGCAATTTCTTGACGACCGCCGGCTCCCTGGCGGGAGATCCTTCGTCGTCCTCCTCGACCGGAACGATCTGGCGGCCGAGAATTCCGCCGGCGGCATTGATCTCCTTGATCGCCACCTGTCCCGCGACATAGAGCGGCGCAAAGGAACTGACGAGCCGGCCCGTCGTCGGTCGCACCCAGCCGATGCGGAACGGGTCGGCCGCGAACAGACGGGACGGGCCTGCGAACGCGATGGCAAGCGCGCCGGCGCCGGCGAGAGCGTCGCGCCGGCTGATGCGGGAGGCCGGCAGGAGATCCGGTTCGGTTCTGAACTGCATTGCGGCTGTCTCCATTGTTTTCAGATCGGTCAAATCGGCGCTATCGATCGATGCTTCGGCGGGTGGTCGTTGGGGCGCCGCGGGGGCGTCTGCTCGAAGATGTCGATGAGGCGGCGCCGCGTGGTGCGCGGATCGATCACATCGTCGACGCCGAAGCCTTCGGCCGCCTGAAGCGAGCCGGTCTGCGCCAGCGTCTCGTCGATCATCTGCTGCCGTCGCGCCTGCGGATCGGGCGCCGCCATGTAGTCCTTGCGGAAGGCGACGTCGATCGCGCCCTCGATCGACATGGCGCAGATTTGCGCGGATGGCCAGGCGAAGCTCGCGTCGGCATCGAAGGCGCGGCCGCCCGCCATCGCGAAATAACCAAGGCCGAAGCCTTTCCGGATCACGATGGAGACGCGCGGAACCGAAGCGTGACCCCATTCGAAAATGAGTTTGGCGCTGCGACGCCCGAGCAAGGTGCGCTCCGCGCTTGAACCGATGAAAAATCCCGGCACGTCGATCAGCGAGACCAGCGGCAATCCGTAGGCGTCGCACAGTGCGATGAAATGCGCGCCCTTATCGCAGGCGTTGGAATCGATCATGCCGCCGGCGCGCAAGGGCTGATTGGCGATGATGCCAACCGGGCGCCCGTCGAGACGCGCGAACGCCGTCACGATGTTGGCGGCGAAAGTCGGCTTCAGTTCGAACACGCTGTCATGATCGGCGATCATCGCGATCACCTTCCGCATGTCATAGGCGCGCCGCGTCGAGGCCGGAATAAGGTCGAGCAGTGCATCGTCGCAGCGGTCGCGCCCGTCGTGACATGCGACGCGCGGCGCCGGCGCGCGGGCATTGCCGGGCAGATACGACAGGAAACGGCGTGCCGCCGCGAACGCTTCGTCCTCGCTGGCGACGCCGAGATCGGCAAGGCCCTGCTTGTCGACCTGCACCGACGCGCCGCCGAGCGCCTCGATGTCGATGTCCTCGCCGGTCCCGGCCTTGACCAAAGCGGGGCCGGCGATGCCCATCGTGGACAGGTCGCGCACCATCACCACGAAATCGGCGAGCCCGGCGTAATTGGTCGGGCCCGCGAAGCCCGCGCCCAGCATCAGCGCGACCATCGGTATCCAGCCGCTGGCACGCGCCATATCGTGGAACATCGTGTTCGCCTTGGCGAAGTGTCGCGAGTTCTGCCCGCCCTGAATGCGATGGCCGCCGCCGTCGAGCAGCATGACCAGCGGCACGCCGCGGCGAATGGCGATCTGCAAGGCACGGTGCGTCTTGTCGCTGCCGAGTTTGCCGATCGAACCGCCGAACACGCTGAAATCCTGCGACACGATCACCGCCGGACGCGAATCGATGCGCGCGGTTCCGATCACGACGCCGTCCGCCGGCGCCTTTTGCCGTGGCGATGGCGTGCCCGCCAGGCGGTCGTCGACGACCAGGCCGCCGATTTCCTCGAACGTGCCGGGATCGACCAGCCGCTCGATGCGCGTGCGTGCGCTCAGGCGGCCGCGCTCCTCCAGCTTGCGCATCGCGTCGGGCCGCGCGGCGTCGAAGATCGTCGCACGCTCGGTGTCGATCGCGGCCGTCAATTCGCGTAGCGACGGATCGGTTCGAGTCACTTCTTTTCCCTTTCTTCGCAAGCGACGTCGCGCTACGCGCCCATATAGGCGGCGCGCAGCGCCTCGCCGCGCGCGATGTCGTCGGCCGTGCCGCTCGCGATCATCCGGCCGTTCTGCAAAACGAAAGCCCTGTCCGCAATTTCCAGCGCGCGCTCGACCATCTGCTCCACCAGCAGGATCGCGACGCCCGATTTGCGAAGCGCGACGATCGCATCCAGCACCTGATCGACCAGCAGCGGCGCGAGGCCGAGCGACGGTTCGTCCAGCATCAGCAGCTTCGGGCGGCGAATGACCGCTTGCGCGATCGCCAGCATCTGCTGCTGGCCGCCTGACAGTGCGCCGGCGAGGGTGGCGCGCCGCTCGTGCAGGATCGGAAACATCTCGTAGACGGGTTCGAGGCGCCGGTGATACTCGTCCTGCGATATCCGCAAGCCGTATCGCCCGAGTTCGAGATTGTCCGCGACGGTCTGGCTGCGAAACAGGCGTCGCCCTTCCGCGACATGCAGCAGGCCCGCATCCACGATGGCGTCCGGCCGCTTGCCGCCAATGTGGCGGCCCTCGAACACGACGCGCCCCGACGACGGCGGGATCAGACCCGACACGACGCGCAGCAATGTCGATTTGCCAGCGCCGTTGCGGCCGAGCAGCGCGACGATCGAAGCGGGCGACACATCGAGCGACACGTCTTCCAGGACGCCGACATGGCCATAGCCCGCGGTGACGGACTCGACGCTGAGGGTCGGCGGCCGTGTTTCGGATCCGCCCGTCATGACGCGGCCTCCTGCTTCAGCGCGCGGTCGCCCATGTAGGCGTGCAGCACCCGCTGATCCTTGAACACCTCGGCTGGCGAGCCGGTGGCGAGCACCTTGCCGCGATCGAGTACCATCACGCTGCTGGCGATGCTGGCGACGAGATCGAGGTGATGCTCGACGATCACCAGCGTCGCACCGAGCTTGCGGATCCGCACCAGCAACTGGTCGAGCCGGTCGAGTTCGGTCATCGACAGGCCGGCGGCGGGTTCGTCGAGCATGATCAGGCGCGCGCCGCCCATCATCGCGCGTGCGAGCTCGATCAGGCGTTGCTGGCCGTGCGGCGTCTCGCCGGCCGACCCCTCGGCGCGATCCGCCAGGCCGACGAAGGATAGATAATCGAGCGCCTCCTCGCGCAGGCGACGTGCCTCGGCGCGCGCCGTCGGCAGGCGCAGCGCCACGCTGGCGAAATTAGCAGTCTCCCGGCGATAGGCGCCGAGCATGACGTTCTCGATCACGGTCAGTTCGTTGAGCAGACGCGGCGTCTGGAAAGTGCGGCCGACGCCGAGCCCGGCGATCCGCTGCGCGGACATGCCGAGCGTCTCGCGGCCGTCGATGGTCACGCTGCCGGCGTCCGCTGGATAATAGCCGCTCGATACGTTCAGAAGCGTCGTCTTGCCCGAGCCGTTCGGCCCGACGATCGCCGTGCAGGCTCCGGCCGTTGCGACGAAGTCGACGCCGTCGAGCGCGGCGACGCCGCCGAAATTCTTGCGCAGCCCGGAAATGTTCAATGCGACGCCCTGGATTGGCGGTCGCTCGATCTCGACATCGTCGCGGGGGGTGGCGGGGACCTTGTGCGGCGGCACGACGCGCTTCCAGCCCTGCGCGAGCGCGCCGGCAAGGCCATGCGGCGCGAACAGCATCAGCACCAGTAATAGGCAGCCGTAGATCAGCATACGCCAGCTTTGCAGACCCGCCAGCAATTCGGGGATCAGGAAGAACACGAGCGCGCCGATGACCGGGCCCCAGAGCGTGCCGAGCCCGCCGAGCACGACCGTCAGCAGGAAGAAGATCGAGAAGTCCGCGGTGAAATCGTCCGGCGTTACCACGGTCTTCTGCGTGGCGAAAAACGCGCCGGACGCGCCGGCCATCGCCGCCGCGATCACGAAGGCGAGCAGCTTGACGACGTGGGGCGAGGCGCCGACGGAGAGCGCGGCGGCAGGCACGTCGCGCACCGCCACGAAGGCGCGGCCGTAGCGCGACTTGATGATGTTGCGGACGAGCACGAAGGCGACGACGGCGCAGGCCACCACCAGCAGATAGAGCGCCTTGGGTCCGAATTCGTATCCGAACATGTGCGGCGGCGGCACGCCGACGACGCCGGCGAAGCCTTTCGTCAGCCAGCGCCACTCGACAATCATCTTTTCGAAGACCAGCGCGAAGGCCAGCGTGATGAAGGCGAAATACCAGGTCGACAGTCGGAACGCTGGGAGCGCGGACAGTACGCCAAGCCCCGCCGCAAGCGCCATGCCGACGAGGCTCGCGGTCCAGAACGACCAGTGATGATCGACGGTCAGCAGCGCCGTCGCATACGCCCCGATGGCGAGGAAGGCCGCGTGGCCGAGAGACACCTGCCCGGCATATCCCGCCAGCAGGTTGAGGCCGATCGCGGCGATGATGTAGACGCCGAGTTGCGTGGCGACGTAGAGCGCGTAGGAATTGGCGCCGACGAACAGCGGCAGCGCGAGCGCGAGCACAAGGAACGCGCCTTGCGCGACGAGCGGGACGATGGAAACGATCCGGTTCCTTGTCATGTCAGACCGTTCGCGTCGTCGCACGGCCGAACAGGCCCTGGGGGCGGATCAAAAGCAATGCCAGCACCACGACGAACACCACCGCCTCCTGATAGCCAGGCGACAGCAGCGACGCGCCGACGGCCTCGGTGACGCCGATCAGATAGCCCGCCAGCAATGCGCCGCGATTATTGCCGATGGACCCGACGGCGGCGGCGGCGAATCCCTTCAACAGCAAGGTCGGACCGAGCGACGTCGAGGCGTAGAGGATCGGCGCCGCGAGAACGCCGGCCAGACCCGCGAAAGCGCCGCCGAGAAAGAACGACCAACTGCTCAAACGTGACGGATTGATGCCGCGCAGCAGCGCCGCCTCGCGATCCTCCGCGACCGCCATGACGGCCTTGCCCTGCAAGGTCCGATACGCCGCCTCGGTCAGGAAAACGAGGACGATTGTCGCGGCCGCCAGAGCCACGACATAGGAGTTGAGCTGCGCGCCGCCGACCGAAAACGTATCGAGAGACAACGGCGCCGGCGGCTTGACGAGGATGGGGTCAGGCCCCCAAAAGCGGCCGACGAGATTGGACACGATCAGCGAAATCGCCAGCGTCGTGATCACCCATCCATTGCCTGTCGGCGATTTGGCGAGAATCGGCGCGACCGCGATGCGCTCCTCCACAAGGCCGATGACGCCTCCCACCACCAGCGTCATGATCAGCGCGACCGGCCACGGCCAGCCGGCGATCGTCGTCGCGGAGGCGAACAGCATCGCTCCGAGCATCACCAGTTCGCCCTGCGCGAAATTGAAGACATTGGTGGGGCGATACAGGATGTTGAAGCTGACCGCGACGAGCGCATACAGGCTGCCGGCGGTCAATCCACGCACGATGACATCGGCGTCCATGCGGTGAGGCTTTCACTGGCCGGGCGCGCGGGCGCGCATACATCCGAGCGCGCGCGGATCCTGCCCCGACGCCACCGAGACCAGCACGACGTCCTTGATCGACACGCCGCAATGGTTATCCGGCGTCAGCGACAATTCGCCGAGCAGCCCCTTGTAGCCTTTCACATTATCGAGCGCTGCCTTCAGCCTTTGAACGTCAAACGTTTTCTCCGCCTCGATCACGGTCTTGATGAGATGGATGAAGTCATAATACGGGCTCGCCGCGACATTGACTTCGTAGCCCTTGCTTTCCGGGAATTGCGCGAGCTTTTTGGCGAAAGCCGTCTGGCGCGGGCCGGGCTGCTCGGTATCGGTCCAGGTGAAGGGCCGGTAGTAGGTCGCGAACACGTTCTTGATCGCATCGGCCGAGACGAGGTCGAACAGCGACGGCAGCATCAGGCCGCTGTGTCCTGTCACCGGCGGAAACCATTTCAGCGTCTTCATCGAGTTGAAGATCATCGCCGCGTTCGGCACGTTGGCGATCCAGCCGACGACGCCGTCGACTCCGGCCTTCTGAAGATTGCCGACATAGGCGGACAGGTCCGTCGCCGTTATCGGGTAAACCTGCACGCTCGCCGGTTCGAGGCCATATTTCTGCTTGAGAATGGCGGTGGTCGAGGCGGTCGCCTGCTCGCCGAAGGCGGTGTTCTCCTGAAGCACGCCGATCTTTTTCAGGCCGAGCGTCTTGACCATATAGTCGGCGCAGACTTCCGCCTGCTGGTTGGTATTGAATAGCAACTGGTAGTGATATGGATATTTCTTTCCGTCGCCCGCCTCCGCCGCCGCGGCGTAGGTCGATTGCAGGATCTTCGCCTGCGTCGTCGCCGCCAGCGAGGCGAGCGACTGCGAACTGCCGGTCGGTCCGACGACGACGCCGATGCCCTGTTCCCGCAATTTGCGGACGATGCCCGGCTCCTTGGCGGGCGAGGCCTCGTCGTCCTCCTCGACGCGCTCGATGGGACGGCCGAGCACGCCGCCCGCGGCGTTGATTTCCTCGATCGCGATCAGGCCGCCGAGGTAGAGCGTCGCGAAGGACGAGGCGAGACGGCCGGTAGTCGGTCTGATCCACCCGATCTTGAACGGCTGCTGTTGCGCAAACGCCGGTCCGCCGAGCATCGCGGCGCCAAGCCAGGCAGCGGCGCCAAGCAGCGAGCGACGGTCGATTGCTCCGTTGCGGCCAAATTGGATCGAGGTCCTCCCGGTCATCCTGTCTTCCTCCGTCCGGCGCGCCGTGTTGTGTCCTGATTGTGTCTTGGCCGCTTTGGTCGCATTATATTTCTTGCTAGCTGACCAGCAAGTGCTATGAGGGGGGTCAAATGCAACATTTTGTTGGAACGATCGCTACCATCAAGCCGGCCTCGCGCCAGGACGAACGCCGGCGGGTTTCGGACGCGCGGATGCTGCGTGCAGCGATGCATATCGTGGCGGAGAAAGGCGCGGCGAGCGCGACCCTCGCCGAGATCGGCGTCGCCGCCGGCTACAGCCGTGGCCTGCCGGCGGAGCGCTTCGGCACCAAGCTCGCGCTTCTGAACGCGCTGATGGATTTCATGGAGCACTGGTTCGAGCGGCGCGTGCGGGAAGCGGTCGCCGGCAAGACGGGTCTGGCCGCCGTCCGCGCGCGCATCGACGCGCATATCGACGGTGCGTGCGCGGACCGCATCGGCACCGCGGCGCTTTACTCCTGCTTCGTGGCGTCCCTGTATGCGGTGCCGGGGTTGCGGCTCCGCACCCAGGCGCTCAGCGAAAGCTTCCATCGCGGTTTTCGCACGCATCTTGTCGAGGCCAAGAAAATGGGCGAACTGCGGAAAGGTATAGACACCGCGAAGGTCGCCTCGATCCTGGTCGGCGCGCTGCGCGGGATGATTATTCAATCGCTGCTCGACGGCGGCGTCACCGATCTCGCCGCGTGCAGAAGCCAGATCCACGCTGTGTTCGAGGCGGGCCTCGCCGCGGTCCAGAAAGATGCGCAGGAGCTGCCGGTGCGACGGGCCTGAGATGCATTTGGACGAACGCGAGCGCAGCCAATGCGCCAAACATCCGGGAGCGCAACAATGAGCGCAAAAGACACAGCGCGCACATCCGCCGACAAATACGTGCTTCGCAATCTGGTCGAGCGCCACGCGGCGGCGCGCGGCGACCGTCCGTTCGCTCTCTTTCAGACCGGCGAAAGCTGGACTTATGCGCAATTGCGCGCGCGCGTGCGCCGCGTCGCGGCCAGCCTGCAGGCGCTCGGCGTCAAGCAGGACGACTTCGTGCTGTCCTGGCTGCCGAACGGACAGCACGCGCTCGTCATGTGGTTTGCGCTCAATTACATCGGCGCGGTCTATGTTCCCGTTAACATCAGCTATCGCGGCCGCCTGCTGGCGCATGTCATCGGCAATTCTGGCGCGCGGCTGATGGTGGCCGACGCGCGGCTCGCCGAAAGGCTGGCTGAGGTCGACATGGCGGACGTCGAGACGCTGGTCTGCACGTCCGGCGCGCCGCCGAAACTCGCCAGCGTTACCTGCCTGATGGAAGATATGCTGACGGCCGCGGCCGGTGAGCCGGCCGAGCCCGCCCGTCCCATCATGCCGTGGGACACCCATGCGGTGATCTACACCTCAGGTACGACCGGCCCGTCGAAAGGCGTGCTGTCGTCCTATAGGCACATCGCCGCGACGACCGAAGGCATCGATACCATCACGGAAGCGGATCGCGCGCTAGTCAACCTGCCGCTGTTCCACGTCGGGGGAACCAACGCGGTCTACCGCATGCTTACCAAAGGCGCCTCGATCGCGATGGTCGAGGCGTTCGACACCGCGACGTTCTGGGACACGATCCGCAAGACCGAATCGACCACCATGACGCTGCTCGGCGCGATGATCCCGTTCCTGCTGAAGGAGCCGCCAAGCCCGCGCGATCGCGACCACACGTTGCGGCAGGCCGTGATGGTGCCGCTGACGGAAGACGCGCCCGTCTTCACCGAGCGCTTCGGCGTCGACATCTACACCGTTTTCAACATGACGGAGATCTGCTGCCCGATCGTGTCCGAGCGCAACCCGACCGTGCCGAAGACCTGCGGCCGCCCGCGCGCCGGTTTCGAGGCGCGCGTCGTCGATGCGTTCGACATCGAGGTTCCACACGGGACGGTCGGCGAACTGATCGTGCGCGCAACTGAACCGTGGACGATGAACCACGGCTATCACGGCAATCCGGAAGCCACGGCGCGCGCCTGGCGTAACGGCTGGTTTCATACCGGCGACGCGTTCCGGCGCGACGCCGACGGCGATTTCTTCTTCGTCGACCGCATGAAGGACGCAATCCGCCGCCGCGGCGAGAACATCTCCTCCTTCGAAGTCGAAGCCGAGATCGGCGCGCATCCAAAAGTGCGCGAATCCGCGGTGGTGGGCGTGCCGTCCGAGTTCGGCGAGGATGAGGTGATGGCGATCGTCGCGCCGGTTCCCGGCGCCGAGGTCGATCCTATTGAACTGATTTCCTTCCTCACGCCGCGGCTGCCGCATTTCATGGTGCCGCGGTATATCCGCATTCTTCCCGAACTGCCGAAAACGCCGACGCAAAAGGTCGAGAAGCATGTTCTGCGTAGCGAGGGCCTGACGCCGGATACTTGGGACCGCGAGAGCGCCGGCATTCGATTCAAACGCGAAAAACTCGCATCCCACGCATTGAAGGTCAGCGAATGAGCGAAGACGTTATGATCCGCGACGATCTCAAGCTCGTTATGGCGGCGCAGGCGGCGCGACTCGACCAGGCGCGCCCGGACGCGGTCGAGCGCCAGCGCAAACGCGGCCGCTGGACGACGCGCCAGGCGATCGAGGCGGTTACCGATGCGGGCAGCTTCGTCGAATATGGCGGCCTGACGCGGCCCGCGATCGCCGGGATGAGCGGCGCCGCCGATGGTCTGGTCATGGGCACGGCGAAAGTCGACGGCAAACCGGTCGATCTGGTGTTCTACGATTACACCGTCTACGCCGGCACGCAGAGCGCGATGAACCACGTCAAAATCACGCGCATGTTCGAGCACGCCGAAAAGCACCGTCTGCCGGTGATCTGCTGGCTCGATGGCGGCGGCGCGCGGCCGCATGACATGCACGTCTCGGCGCGCCAATCGACCGCGACCTTCGTCGTGTTCGCCCGTTTATCGGGGCTCGTGCCGACCGTCGGCATAGCGCCCGGTCGTGCGTTTGCTGGACATGCGAATCTCGCTGGGCTCTGCGACCTGCTGATCGCCACCGAGGATTCCGCCATGGGAATGGCGGGACCGCCGCTGGTGGAGGCGGCGCTCGGCAAGAAGTATACGCCCGAGGAAATCGGCCCGGCCTCGGTCCATTGGGCGTCGGGCGTCATCGACGTGCTTGTCAAAGACGAGGCGGAAGCGATCCAAGCGGCCAGGAAATATCTTGGATATTTCGACTTGCGGCAGGCACCGGGCGAAGCGCCCGACCAGATGCCGCTGCGTGACGTCGTGCCGGAAAATCCGCGCCGCGCCTATAACGTGCGCACGGTGATCCAGACCATTTGCGACCGCGACAGTGTCATGGAGCTGAAGGCTGGTTACGGCAAGGCCGCGGTTACCGCGCTCGCTCGCATCGCCGGGCGAACAGTCGGAATCGTCGCTAATCAGCCGATGTATCTCGCCGGTGCGATGGACACGCCGGCCTGCCTGAAGATGGCGCGCTTTATCCAGATTTGCGACGCTTTCGACGTTCCTGTGGTCGTGCTGTGCGACACGCCCGGACTGATGGTCGGGCCGGAAGTCGAAAAGACCGGCCTGATGCGGCACAGCGCCCGCGTTCTGTCCGCTCTCGCCAACGCGACCGTGCCGATATTGACCGTGGTGCTGCGCAAAGCCTACGGCCTTGGTTACTACATCATGGGATCGCGGCCGCTCAATCCCGCGATACTCCTGGCTTGGCCGACGGCGGAGTATGGCGGCATGGGACTCGAAGGCGCAGTTAATATTATCCACGCGAAGGAACTCGACGCTGCCGAAACGCCAGAGGAGCGCGCGGATCTCCATGCAAGCTATACCGCCGAGTTGAAACGCTCGAATACGGCGGTTGAGAGCGCGGCGAAGTTCCTCTACGACAACGTGATCGATCCGGCCGACACACGCGAAATGCTCAGCCTCACGCTCGAGACTTTACCGCCGCCTCAGCCGCGTGCGTTGCGCAAGCGGTTGATTGAGCCGTTTTGACGATGCGGGCAGACCTTCAACAGCCGGCATTCTCGACTGGCCGACGTTATTTCGTTTCGCGCAAAATTTTCACCGGCATGGCGGTGAAATACCCGCTCTCATTCCGTATGACGATCACTGAATAATGGAGAATAAATCAAGATGGCCAAGCGAGAAGTGAAGTCGGAGGTCAGTGGTTCGGTCTGGAAAATCGAAGTCGCGCCGGGACAGCGCGTGTCCAAGGATGACGTCCTCGTTGTGATCGAATCGATGAAAATGGAAATTCCCGTGGTGGCCGACGCGGATGGCGTCGTCGTAGCGATCCCCGTTGCTGAAGGTGAGGCCGTAACCGAAGGCGCGTCTATAGCCGTACTTGAACTCTAGGTCAGACCGACAATCATCTGCTCCATAGGGTCCCATCTGTTCCAGGGTCCCGGACGCGAGGTGGGCGAAGGCGCGGAAGCGGCTGGCCCTTCCGCCGTAGCGTGGCGAAGCGCCCGAAGTGCTTGAGCCTGTTGAAGCGTCGCTCGATGGCACCGCGACGCCGGCCGACGGCCTATGGAGCCTGAACCCTGGCACGGAGCTCGGCTTGAAAACAAGCCGTTGAAATAATTAATCAGAACTTGGAAATGATCGTCGTCCCTTGCGGCTGAGGGCCGACTGCGCTACGCCAGCGCCCACGGTTTTTCACGTTTCACGGAGACGGGGAAAGACCATAGGTTTTTGATTTGACGCGTTTTCTTCACGCGAACCGGCGGTCGCCGGGCCGAAGCCGGCTATGTCCGGCAAAGGTCGGATGCCGCTTCGCCTGAAAGCGCTCTAAAACTCGTCCGTTCCGGAGCCTTGGATGACCTACGTCGTCACCGAAAACTGTATCAAGTGCAAATATACCGACTGCGTTGAGGTCTGCCCCGTCGATTGCTTCTACGAGGGCGAGAACATGCTGGTGATCCATCCGGACGAGTGTATCGACTGTGGTGTGTGCGAGCCGGAATGCCCGGCGGAGGCGATCAAGCCTGACAGTGAGCCGGGGCTGGAGAAGTGGCTTGAAGTCAATGCCGCGCACGCCAAGACTTGGCCAAACATCACCCAGAAAAAGGATCCGCCGCCCGACGCCGAGGATTTCGACGGCATGGACGGCAAATTCGAGAAGTACTTCTCGCCCGAACCGGGAACCGGCGACTAAGAGAACACGGTCGGCGGTGGCGGGCGCGGCTGGTTTTCAAGTGGCTGACTTAACCTTGTTATGAATCGTGACCGCCGGGAAGCGGCAATGGGGCCGGCATTCGGCCATAAGCCATTGATTTTTGCAGGAAATGTGCTAATATAATGATTGTTTAGCTCGTCGGATCCTGTTCGCGCCGCCGTTTAAGGCCCTGATGGGTTCTCGTGGAAATTTTTTCGAACAGGGGCGCGGTTGTTTCGCGCGCAGGCTGTGTCACAAAAAACGCGTAAAACGAGTATCTCTAAAAGCATGGGCAAGACGGCTGCGGCCAGCCGCAGAGCAACCAAGGGTCGTGCCCGTGGGTCGGGCGCAACTGGGCGAACATCTGCCAAGCCGTCAACTGCCAGACCGTCATCCGCCAAGCCTTCGACCACCAAGGCAAAGGCGGCAAAGTCCTCCAAGAACAAAAGAAGTGCAATGCTGAACAAGACTGCGAAGGCCGCCGAGAAGGCGGTCGTCTCCAAGACGACTGCTGCGAAGGCGGCTGCGCCCAAGAGCTCTCCCAGGACTGCCGCAAGGCCGGCTGCCAGGACCCCGGTTGCCAAAGCTCCGGTCAAGGCGCCGGTTGCGAAGGCTCCTGCAACCAAGGCTCCGGCCAAGCCGGCCGCGAGCAAGGCCGCGCCTGCGTCGAAAGCTCCGGTTGCGAAGGCTCCGGTTGCGCCCGTGCGCGCCGAGGAGCCGAAGAAGGCGCTGACCCAGCGTCAGGGCTTCAAGACCAACGAGTTCGTCGTTTATCCCGCTCACGGTGTTGGCCAGATTCTGGCGATCGAGGAGCAGGAGATCGCGGGCGCCAAGCTCGAACTGTTCGTCATCAACTTCATCAAGGACAAGATGACGCTGCGGGTGCCGACCGCCAAGGTCGCCAATGTCGGGATGCGCAAGCTCTCCGAGCCGGCGCTGGTCAAGCGCGCGCTGGAAACCCTGAAAGGGCGGGCGCGGGTCAAGCGCACCATGTGGTCGCGCCGGGCGCAGGAGTACGAAGCCAAGATCAATTCGGGCGACATCGTCGCCATCGCCGAGGTGGTGCGCGACCTCTACCGTTCGGAATCGCAGCCGGAGCAGTCCTACAGCGAACGCCAGCTTTACGAGGCGGCGCTCGACCGGCTGGCGCGCGAGATCGCGGTGGTCCAGCACGTCACCGAGACCGAGGCGATCAAGGAGATCGAAGGTCAGCTCGCCAAGAGCCCGCGTCGCGGCGCCAAGGCGGAAGCGGACGGCGAGGCCGATGGCGATATGGACATCGACGCCGAGGACGACGACAGCGCCGTTACTGACGCCGCCGCCTGAGCCTGTCCGCGGGCCGCAGACAAACGCCGCGCCTGATACACGGCGCGGCGGAGAAATATCCCCACGTGTGGGGCGCAATACCAAAAACCCGGCCATGCGCCGGGTTTTTCGTTTTGTGACGCCTTCCGTCATGGTGTCTCCGAACGGCGCGGATGCCGGTTCGGGTCGTTCCGCTTTAACGAAATTGCGCGTCAGGGGCAGGTCGCATCCGCGTCTGACGTGCATGGGTGATCGGACAGTGTCAGCGCCGTGCGGTCCTGGCGCGTTTGGCCTTTGTCGTGTTCCTGGCCTTGGTGGCGTTCCTGGTCTTGGCGGTCTTGGTTGCCTTGGCTTTCGGCGCGGCGGCGGGCTTGGCCTTCGAGATGTCGTCAACCTCGGCGGCGCCGACATGCCTGACGATCGAGCGGATAGTGCTCTTGGCCGACGCCTTGCTGGCGTAGCCTTCCGACGCGAACATCTTCTCGCCGTTCGGCGCAACGAAGCGGAAGCGAAATTCGTTTTTCTTGTCCCGATAAATCTCGAACTTGTAGGCCATCATTGTCTCCAGATTGCAGGCGGAATTGAACGCAAGCGGCGGAACTGATTCGCGACCGTTGCACCGTCGATGCACGCTGTTGCGATGTCAAGTTTGCGCCAACGGCAGGTTGTGTATGCTGAGACAGATAATGGAGCCGTCGCTATCCGGTCATCGCCGGCGAGGACGGCGTGGCGATGACTTGCCGATAGCATTGATGATGTATCGGCGGCATCCAGGATGCCGCCGATACCGGGTGCGATATCGTGCGAAAGCGCGGCCGGCTTATTTGACGAGCGGACAGCCGCCGTCCTTCATCGGGCGGAATACCTGATCGCCCGGGACCTCGGCCAGCACCTTGTAGTAGTCCCATGGATACTTCGACTCGTCCGGCTTCTTCACCTCGAGCAGCAACATGCTGTGGACCATGCGGCCGTCCTCGCGCAGGTAGCCGTTGTCGGTGAAGGCATCACGCACCGGCATCTCGCGCATCTTGGCGAGCACGGCCTTGGTGTCCTTGGTGCCGGCGGCCTTCACGGCCTTGAGGTAGTGCAGCGTCGCGCTGTAGGTCGATGCCTGGTTCATGGTCGGCATTCGCTTCATCCGCTCGAAGAATTTCTTGCCGAAGGCGCGGGTGCGCTCGTTCTGGTCCCAGTAGTAGGCTTCGGTGATGATCAGCCCCTGAGCCATCTTGAGGCCGAGACTGTGGATGTCGGAAATGAACATCACATGCCGGCCAGCTTCTGGCCGCCGGCGACGACGCCGAACTCCGCCGCCTGCTTGATGGCGTTGATGGTGTCGCCGCCGCCGTTGGCCAGCCCGATGATCTTGGCTTTGGAAGCTTGCGCTTGCAGCAGGAACGACGAGAAATCGGAGGTGTTAAGCGGATGCCGCGCGCTGCCGACGACCTTGCCGCCGGCGGTCTTCACCACCTCGCTGACATCGCGTTCGATGGAGTGGCCGAACAGGTAGTCGGCGGTGATGAAGAACCAGCTATCGCCGCCCTGCTTGACGATGGCGCTGCCAACGGTGTGGGCGTTGGAATAGGTGTCGTAGGTCCAGTGCGTGGTGTAGGGCGAGCACGACTTGCCGGTGATGTCCGAACTTGCCGCGTCGGTGATGATCATGATCTTTTCGAAGCGCTTCGACATCTCCATCGCCGCCAGTGCGGTGGCTGACGTCGGCAGGTCGATGATCATGTCGACGTTCTCGGCCTCGTACCATTTGCGCGCGATATTGGCGGCGATATCGGCCTTCATCTGCGGGTCGGCGGTTACCATCTCGATCGGCTTGCCGAACATCGTGCCGCCGAATTCCTCGATGGCCATCTTGACGCCCTCGACGTTGCCGGCACCGCCGATGTCGGAATAGACCGATCCGAAGTCGGTCATCACCCCGATCTTCAGCGGCGTGTCGGACTGTTGCGCCGGGGCGGGTCCGCCGCTCAGCAGGGCGGCAGCAAAAGCCGTGGCCGTAATGGCGCGGTGAATTACCAGCATTCGTTCCTCCGGATTGATTATTGTTTGTGTTGAACAGGCCGCAGCATGATGTGCCGGTGAGCCGGGCACAAGCGCTTTATCGCGGCGGATCGCCGCTTATGGCCGGGACGGCCATCCGCCGCCGAGGGAACGGGACGAGGCGTCAGCCAATCCCATAAGTGCGGTCAGAGGTTGAGGCGAAGGATCAGCTATCGACTTTCAGCGCGGCGATGAAGGCTTCCTGCGGAATTTCGACCTTGCCGAACTGCCGCATCTTCTTCTTGCCTTCCTTCTGCTTCTCCAGAAGCTTGCGCTTGCGGGTGATGTCGCCGCCGTAGCACTTCGCGGTGACGTCCTTGCGCAGCGCGCGCACGGTTTCGCGCGCGATCACCTTGCCGCCGATCGCTGCCTGGATCGGGATCTGGAACATGTGCGGCGGGATCAGCTCCTTCATCTTCTCGACCATGGCGCGGCCGCGCCCCTCGGCGCGCGAGCGATGCACCAGCATCGACAGCGCGTCCACCGGCTCGCCGTTGACGAGAATCTGCATCTTGACCAGATCGGCAGGGCGGTAGTCGGTCAGGTGATAGTCGAACGAGGCGTAGCCCTTGGAAACGGATTTCAGCCGGTCGTAGAAGTCGAACACCACCTCGTTGAGCGGCAGTTCGTATTTGACCATGGCGCGGGTACCGACATAGGTCAGTTCCTTCTGCACGCCGCGCCGCTCCTGACACAGCTTCAGCACGCTGCCGAGATACTCGTCGGGCGTGAGAATGGTGGCCTCGATCCATGGCTCCTCGATTTCGGCGATTTTCACCACGTCCGGCATGTCGATCGGGTTGTGAATCTCGATCTCCTGCCCGTCGGTGAGGTGCATCTTGTAGATGACGCTGGGCGCGGTGGCGATCAGGTTGAGGTCGAACTCGCGGGAGAGCCGCTCCTGAATGATTTCGAGATGCAGCAGGCCAAGGAAGCCGCAGCGGAAGCCGAAGCCGAGTGCGGCGGAGGTCTCCATTTCGAACGAGAAGCTCGCGTCGTTGAGCCGCAGCTTGCCCATCGCCGCGCGCAACGTCTCGAAGTCGTCGGCATCGACCGGGAACAGGCCGCAGAACACCACGGGGATCGCCGGCTTGAAGCCCGGCAGCATGTCCGCCACCGGGTGCTTGTCGTCGGTAATGGTGTCGCCGACGCGGGTGTCGGCCACCTCCTTGATGGCGGCGGTGATGAAGCCGATCTCGCCGGGGCCGAGTTCATCCACCTGCTGCATCTTCGGGGTGAAGAAGCCGACGCGCTCGACATCGTAAGCCGCGTTGGTGCCCATCATGCGAATACGCTGGCCCTTCTTCATTACGCCATCGACAATGCGCACCAGCACCACGACGCCGAGATAGACGTCGTACCAGCTATCGACCAGCAGCGCCTTGAGCGGCGCGTCGCGGTCGCCCTGGGGCGGCGGCAGGCGGGTGACAATGGCTTCCAGCACGTCGGGGATGCCGAGCCCGGTCTTGGCCGACACCATGATGGCGTCGGAGGCGTCGATGCCGATCACGTCCTCGATCTGCTGCTTGACCTGCTCCGGCCCGGCGGCCGGCAGATCCACCTTGTTGAGGACCGGCACGATCTCGTGATTGTTGTCGATCGCCTGATAGACGTTGGCGAGCGTCTGCGCCTCGACGCCCTGACTGGCGTCCACCACCAGCAGCGAGCCCTCGCAGGCGGCGAGCGAGCGTGACACCTCATAGGCGAAATCGACGTGGCCGGGGGTGTCCATCAGGTTGAAGATGTAATCCTTGCCGTCCTTCGCCTTGTAGCGGAGGCGGACGGTCTGGGCCTTGATGGTGATGCCTCGTTCGCGCTCGATGTCCATGGAATCGAGCACCTGTTCCTTCATCTCGCGGTCCTGCAAGCCGCCGGTGGTCTGGATCAGGCGGTCGGCCAGCGTCGATTTGCCATGGTCGATATGGGCGACGATGGA
>JBIQLW010000027.1:0-53319 GCA_044463945.1 Bradyrhizobiaceae bacterium
GACGACCAATCCTATGAGTTCGCCGGGACCAAGACCGAGCAGATCAAGCAGATCGGCAACGCCGTTTCCGTCAGAATGATGAAGGCAGAGGTCAAGGCGATCATGGCCGACGCAGCACCAAAGAACCGGGAGGTGTCCCTACCCGCCAATCTCTCGGAGGCAGCAGAATGACCCAGCCACCGTTTGATCTGGGACATCGACCCCCGGCTTATCTGTCCTGTGCCTCCCTGGCGCGGGAACTCGATATGTCCGAAACGACAATACGGGAAATGGTGAACCGTGGCATTCTGCCACAGCCGATCAGGCTCTCGGGCGGCTGCGTTCGCTGGTGCTGGGCTGACGTGCAAGCGGCTCTTGGCTCTCTGTCGGTCGGGGGACATGATCGCGGCATCGATCCCTTTCTAGCCGGAGTACAAAATGTCACGTCCGCGTCATAAGCAACCTGCGGTTAGCTTACCCAGCGGCGTTCATCGCGTCGTCTCTCGCGCGCGCGAGTACTATTATTATCAGTCCGGTCGCGGCACCAATCATGCTGGTCCTCGTATTCCGTTGCCGAAAGACCCTCACTCGCCAGAGTTCTGGCAGGCCGTGCGACAGGCGCAGGGGCTCGTCGGCCCGGTCGCAACCGATACGATCAACGCTTTGGCCGACGCCTACGAGGCCGCTTGGCCGACGCTGCCGCGCAAACTAAGCGATTCAACCAAAGAGCAGTACCGAAGGTCGCTGAAGGTCGTTCGTAAAGCATGGGGGGATCTGAGGGCGGAATCGCTTCGTCCGTCCCATGTGCAGGCACTGATGGATGGGCTCGCCGCCAAACCGGGCGCAGCGAACAACACGCTTATTGCGCTCCGTGCGATGTGCCGGTGGGCGATGGGGCCTCGCGAGTTGCTGTCCCGCGATCCGACCTTGGGGGTGGCTCACTTTGAGGGCGGGGAGGGGCATAAGCCTTGGACTCCCGCACAACTCAAAATAGCTGATGAGAAATTCACTGGCCCATTACGTTGCGCCTACATGCTCGCACGTTTCACCGGACAACGCATCAGCGACGTGGTGCGGCTCGGCTGGACCGACATTGACGATGGCGGCTTCACCTTGCGCCAGAAGAAGACCGGCGTGCGGCCGTGGTGCCCGATTTTTCCCGAATTGGAAGCCGAGATGGTCGCTTGGGAGAAACGGCCAGGGCCGTTCCTGATCCATGACAACGGCAGGGCCTTCAGCACGAACCAACTCTGGAGGATCTTCAACAAGGCGAGAGAGGATCACACCGGGCTGAAGGACGCTGTGTGGCATGGCCTACGTGCCAACGCGGTCATCCGGCTCCGGCAGGCCGGCTACTCGATCGCGCAGATCAGCGACATGATCGGCATGTCGCCGCCGATGGTCGAGCGATACTGCCGCCATGCGGATCGGAAGGCCGGCGGACAGGCGGTGCTGCTCGCGCTCAAGCAAGGCCAGAACAAGAACGGAACTGTAAAACCCTGAAAAACTGGAAAGCGAGAGGCTAAGTATTTCAAATGGCTATGGCGGAAAGACGAAATTGGCGGTATTTGTTGCGCCCCAACTCGCGGGGGCGGCCGATGCCGGTCCGTCTGCGCGCGGGCGATTCTCAACGCTTCGTGATGGCCTGCCGTCGCTGCCGCGGGAAGCGCGCGGGGCGGCCGTCTGTTAAAAGCTGCCGGGGATGTGACGTCGGGGATTCTTGAGGCGGTTTTGGGGCCGCGCTTCAAGCGACCGACGATTAAGGGAACGCCTGTTCATGGTCTCGCTGGTCCGGATCGCGCTGAGCCGTCCCTACACCTTCGTGGTGCTGGCGCTGCTGCTGCTGATCGTCGGCCCGCTGGCGGCGCTGCGGACCCCGACCGACATCTTTCCGGAAATCCGCATCCCGGTGATCGGAGTGGTGTGGTCCTACACCGGGCTGCCGCCGGACCAGATGGCCGGGCGCATCACCACGCCGTTCCAGCGCGCGCTGACCACCACCGTCAACGACATCGAGCACATCGTCGCCAATTCCTACAACGGCGTCGGCATCATCAAGATCTTCTTCCAGCCGAACGTCGATATCCGCACCGCCAACGCCCAGGTGACGGCGATCGCGCAGACCATGATCAAGCAGTTGCCGCCGGGAGCGACGCCGCCCTTGATCCTCAACTACAGCGCCTCGACGGTGCCGATCCTCCAGATTGCGCTGGCGGGGGAGGGGCTGACCGAGCAGAACCTGTTCGACATCGCCACCAACCAGTTGCGCACGCCGCTGGTCACCGTGCCGGGCGCGGCGATCCCGTGGCCGTTCGGCGGCAAGCAGCGCCAGATCCAGATCGACCTCGATCCGGTGGCGTTGCAGGCGCGGGGCCTCGCCGGGCAGGACGTCGCCAACGCGCTGGCCGCGCAGAACCTCATCACCCCGGTCGGCACCCAGAAGATCGGCCAGTTCGAATACAACATCCAGCTCAACAACTCGCCGCTGAAGATCGAGGACCTCGGCAACCTGCCGATCAAGGTGGTGGACGGCGCCACCGTCTACATCCGCGACGTCGCCAATGTCCGTGACGGCAACCCGCCGCAGACCAACATCGTCCATGTCGATGGCGGCCGCTCGGTGCTGATGATGGTGCTGAAGGCGGGCTCGGTCTCGACGCTCGACATCATCAGCGGCATCAAGCGGAAGATCGCGGAGGTCCGCGACGCGCTGCCGGAGCAGCTCAGGATCAGCCTGCTCGGCGACCAGTCGGTATTCGTGCGCGGCGCGATCGCCGGCGTCGCCACCGAGGGCCTGATCGCCGCGGTTCTCACCAGCCTGATGATCCTGTTGTTTCTCGGAAGCTGGCGCTCCACCGTCATCATCGCGATCTCGATCCCGTTGTCGGTGCTCGGCGCCATCGTCATGCTGGCGCTGGTGGGCGAGACGCTTAACATCATGACGCTGGGCGGGTTGGCGCTCGCCGTCGGCATCCTGGTCGATGACGCCACCGTGACCATCGAGAACATCAACTGGCATCTGGAGCAGGGCAAGGAGGTCGAACCCGCCATTCTCGACGGCGCGCAGCAGATCGTGACGCCGGCCTTCGTCTCGCTGCTGTGCATCTGCATCGTGTTCGTGCCGATGTTCTTCCTGACTGGCGTCTCGCGCTTCCTGTTCGTGCCGATGGCGCTGTCGGTGATGTTCGCGATGACGTGGTCGTTCATCCTGTCGCGCACGCTGGTGCCGACCATGGCGAAGTACCTGCTCAAGCCGCACGTCCATATCGACGGCCCCAAGCCGGTGTCGCGCAATCCGCTGGTGCGGTTCCAGCGCGCGTTCGAGGCCGCCTTCGCGCGGCTGCGGGCGACCTATCGCGCGACGCTGGTGCTGGCGCTCGGTCATCGCCGGACCTTCGTGGCCGGATTCCTCGGCTGCGTCGCGGTGTCGTTCCTGCTGGTGCCGTTCCTCGGCCGCAACTTTTTCCCCTCGGTCGATACCGGGCAGATGCTGATCCACACCCGCCAGCAGATCGGCACCCGCGTCGAGGAGGCCGCCGCCCGGCTCGCCGACGTGCGGCGCGCCATCAGCCAGATCATCCCGCCGCACGAACTCGACACGCTGGCCGACAATGTCGGGATGCCGGTGAGCGGCATCAACATGACCTACAACAACACCGGCGTGATCGGCCCGCAGGACGGCGACATCCAGATCAAGCTGCGCGAGGGGCATCGCCCGACCGAGGACTACGTGCGCGAGTTGCGCGAAAAACTGCCGCGCCTGTTTCCGGGAATCTCCTTCTCGTTCCTGCCGGCCGACATCGTCAGCCAGATCCTCAACTTCGGCGCGCCGGCGCCGATCGACATTCAGGTGCGCGGCGCCAACGAGGAAGCCAACTTCAAATACGCCAACGAGCTGTTGCGGCGGGTTCGCCTGATCCCCGGCGTCGCCGACGCGCGCATCCAGCAATCGCCCAACAATCCCGGCTTCAACGTCGATATCGACCGCACCCGCGCGCAATATGTCGGGCTGACGGCGCGCGACGTCACCAACAGTCTGGTGGTCAATCTCGCCGGCAGTTCGCAGGTCGCGCCGACGTTCTTCCTCAACCCCGAGAACGGGGTGTCCTACTCGATCGTGATGCAGACGCCGCAGTATCAGATCGATACGCTCAACAAGCTGGAGATGCTGCCGATCTCCGCCGCCGGCTCCGGCGCGCCGCGCATCCTCGGCGGCATCGCCGACATCAAGCGCTCGACCTCCAACGCGGTGGTGTCGCAATACGACATCCAGTCGATGGTGCAGATCTACGCCACCACGCAGGGGCGCGATCTCGGCGCGGTGGCCTCCGATATCGACAAGCTGCTGGCGGAAACCGCCAAGGACGTGCCGCGCGGCAGTTCGGTGGTGCTGCTCGGGCAGGTGGACACCATGAACAAGGCGTTTTCCGGCCTGCTGTTCGGGCTGATGGGCGCGATCGTGCTGATCTATCTCCTGATCGTGGTCAACTTCCAGTCGTGGTCCGACCCCTTCGTCATCATCATGGCGCTGCCGGCGGCGCTGGCGGGCATCGTGTGGATGCTGTTCACCACCCACACCACGCTGTCGGTGCCGGCGCTGACCGGCGCGATCATGTGCATGGGGGTGGCGACCGCCAACAGCGTGCTGGTGGTGTCGTTCGCCCGCGAGGTCTATGAAGCGACCGGCGACCCGGTGAAGGCGGCGCTGGAAGCCGGCTTCGTCCGCTTCCGCCCGGTGCTGATGACGGCGCTGGCGATGATCATCGGCATGGCGCCGATGGCGCTGGGGCTGGGCGAGGGCGGCGAGCAGAACGCGCCGCTCGGCCGCGCGGTGATCGGCGGTCTGATTTTCGCGACCTTCGCGACGCTGATCTTCGTCCCGGTGGTCTTCAGCATGGTTCACAAGCGGCAGCCCGCGGCGGCGCGCGCATCGGAGATGGCGTATGCCCACTGAACACGACGCGATCCAGCACGAGGCCCGGGTCGCGCCCCGCAAGCTCGGCATCGTCGGCATGGCGGTGGCGTGCGCCGCCGCGCTGATCGTCGCGACCGGCATCATGTCGCGCGAGAAAAGCTCGGCCGACCTGCGGAGTTGGACCGACGCGCAGGCGATCCCCACCGTCGCGGTGACGACGCCCGGCAAGGCGGCGCTCAACGCCACGCTGGAACTGCCGGGGCGGCTGGAAGCCTATTCCCGCGCCCCGATCTACGCCCGCGTCAACGGCTACGTGAAAGGCTGGTACGTCGACATCGGCGCGCAGGTGAAGGCCGGGCAGCTATTGGCCGATATCGAGGCGCCCGACCTTGACCAGCAACTGGTGCAGGCGCGCGCCGATCTCGCAAGCCAGCAAGCCAGCGCCGAACTCTCGGCGGCGACGCTGGAACGGCGCAAGACGCTGTTGTCGTCCAACTTCGTGTCCAAGCAGGAGATCGACGAGCGCACCGCCGACCTCGCCAACAAGCGCGCCGCGGTGAAATCCGGGCAGGCCAATGTCGATCGCCTCGAAGCGCTGACCGGCTACAAGAAGATCGTGGCGCCGTTCGACGGCGTGGTGACCGCGCGCAACACCGATGTCGGCGCGCT
Organism: Bradyrhizobiaceae bacterium; assembly: GCA_044463945.1. Classification (GTDB taxonomy): domain Bacteria; phylum Pseudomonadota; class Alphaproteobacteria; order Rhizobiales; family Xanthobacteraceae; genus 62-47. The sequence continues at coordinate 5,564 of JBIQLW010000027.1, forward strand.
CATCAATGCCGGCGCGTCGAGCGGGCCGCCGATGTTCGTGGTGTCCGACATCAAGAAGCTGCGCGTCTATGTCGATGTGCCGCAGAGCTACGTGCCGATGATCCGGATCGGCGCGCAGGCGGCGATCTCGATGCCGGGCTATGGCGAGCGGACCTTCCCGGCGACGGTGGAATCGTCGTCGCAGTCGGTCGATGCCGCGACCGGCACCACGCGGATGCAGCTTGCGCTCGACAACGCCGACGGCCGGTTGATGCCGGGCAGCTATGCCAGCGTGCGGATGACGCTCGACCGTTTGAGCGTGCCGCTGCACATTCCGGCGAGCGCGCTGATCTTCAACCGCGACGGCCTGCAAGTCGCGACCGTGGATGCGCAGGACCGCATCGTGTTCAAGACCGTGGCCATCGCCCGTGATCTCGGCCGCCAGATCGAACTGGCGTCGGGGCTTGCCGCCGCCGACCGCATCGTCATCGCGCCGCCGGACGGCATCGTCGACGGCGACAAGGTGCGCGTCGCCGCCGAGCCAAGGAGCGGCGAGCCGAAGGCCGAAGAATCCAGGGACAAGACGTCCCGGACCGACACCTCAAAGACCGGCGTTTCCAGGGTCGGCGGTTCGGAGGCCGAAAAGCCCGCGAGCGCGTCACGGCCGCGGGACGAGAAGGGCTGAGGATCGTCCGCAGCGCCCGATCCGCCCGGGCAGGCTCTATAGACCTTGTATTTATTCCCGGGGCGATTGGCCGATAGGATGGGCGGATCGAGTCGCTGGACTTTCCGTTATGCCTATCCGAGAGCACCCAATTCCGGGAACGATACTGGTCTGCAATTTCGACGGCACCTTCAAGCAGCCGGAAATGGTCAAACCCCGATGCGTCGTGGTGCTGTCGCCCAAGATCGCCATGCGTTCGGGGCTTTGCACCGTGGTTTGCCTCAGCATGACGCCGCCGGAGCGGGTCATGCCGTATCATTGTCAAATCGATATCCGGCCGCGCCTTCCCGAGGGCTGGAAAAGCGACGGGGTCTGGGTCAAGGGCGACATGATCTATGCGACCGGTTTCCATCGGCTGGATCTGATTCGCACCGGGAAAAACCGCGAAGGTAAAAGGACTTATCGTTTCGACACCTTGTCCGCCGATCAGATGAAACAGATAAAGTCATGCGTTCTCAAAGGGTTAGGGATGTCGATCTTGACAAAACACTTATAAGGTGTATGTTTGCCGCGTGTGAGGCTCTCGCGTCAGCGATCCTCGTCTAAGACCCCACCAGGGGCCGTCATATGGCCGGGTGAAGCAAGCCCTCATATGACGCAGAGTTTTGCAAGGCCCCGTGCAGCAGCGCGGGGCCTTGTTTTTTGGATCGTGACCGCTTTTTTGGATCGTGACCGCGCGCGCCGCTCACGGCGACAGCAGGAAGATCGAGCGCTGCGCGCCGACCTCGGCGAAGATGAAATCCGACACCGCGCGCACCCGGCTGAGCCGGCGCATGTCGAGATGGGTGATGATCCAGTAGCTGCGGGCGAAGCCGGTCTCCGGCAGCACGACCTGCAATTGCGGGTCGGCCTGCGCGGCGTAGTCGTGCAGGATGCCGATGCCAGCCCCGCCGCGTACGGTTTCGAGTTGCCCGACCGCGCCCGAGCATTCCAGCCGGCTGTAGTTCGGCCCGTACAGTTCCGGCATGAAGTGCAACTGGTCGGCGAACACCAGATCCTGCACGTAGGTCACCAGACAGTGCCGTTCGAGATCGGCGACCGTGCGCGGCGCGCCGTGCTCGGCGAGGTAGCTCTTGGCGGCGTAGAAATGCAGCGAGTAATCGGTGAGCTTGCGCACCGTGAGGCGGCCTTCCTCCGGCCGCGCGATGGTGATGGCGATATCCGCCTCGCGCTTCGACAGCGAGAAGGTGCGCGACATCGGCACCATCTGGATGGTCAGCGACGGATATTTGCGTTTCAGCTTGCCGAGCCGTGCGCAGAGGAACAAGGCGGTGAAGCCGTCCGGCGCCGCGACCCGCACCGTGCCCGACAGTTCGACGTCCGATTGCGAGAGGTCGCCCTGGGCGCGCAGCAACTGGGCCTCGACCTCCTCGGCGGCGGCATAGAGGCGGTCGCCGGCCGAGGTCAGCACGCAGCCGGTGGTCTGGCGGTCGAACAGCCGCACCCCCAGCGCTTTCTCCAGCGCGCCGATGCGGCGGCTGACGGTGCCGTGGTCGATCCTGAGCTGGCGCGCGGCGGCAAGGAACTGGCCGGCGCGGGCGACGCTCAGGAAAACGCGGATGTTGTCCCAATCCATGCCGATGCTCGCATTCCTGCACAGACAGGGCGAAGTTATCGCCGCTCATGTGCCGGAATGCCAGCACTTATTGGCGCGCTCAGCCCGGCCGCCATTCCGGCACGCCGTCGGCGGCGGTCGAGATGTCGCCGAGGCTGCCGACCGGGCTGCGGTCGGGATCGGTCAGATAGGCCAGCGTGCGGGTATCGCTGGCCGGCACCCGCGCCAGCGCGCGGGCGTCCTCGGCGGTGCGCAGCATGACGACGCCGTGCTCGACCGCGTTGCCGCGACCGTAAAGCACGGTGAAGCTCTCGACCCGGCCGCGCCCGCTCGCTTCGGTGACGAAGGGCGGGGCGGGCCGCCGGTTGCGGTCGGCCTCGGCCTGAACGCTGGTGTCCTGCGCCAGCGCAGTCGCGGCCGCCTGCCGCGACAGCACCAGCGCGTGGTGCTTGGTGACGAAACCGCCCTGGCCGTAGAGCAGGCCGCGCCGGCCGCCATCGCGCAAGCGGCGCACCATGGCGCAGGCGGCGTGCGCCATGTAGGCGTTGAGCGGCGCGCCGAAGAAGGTCAGGCCGCCGGCGACGGTCGGCCGCACGTCGGGGCCGAGCTTGAGCGTGCGGCGCGCCATCTTCGGCACGGTGGGAAAGCAGCTATAGAGTTCGATGGCGTCGAACGCGCTGCCGTCGCCGCCGGCCAGATCCATCGCCGCGCCGAGCACGGCGTTCTGCGCATGGCTCTGATAAAACTGGTCGCGCTCCAGATAGTCGCGCGGCTCTTCCGCCGACGCGCCGCCCCACACGTAGATCAGCCGCTCCTCGGCGATGCCGGCCTCGCGCGCGTGGCTGAGGCTGGTGAGAAGGATCGCCGCGCTCTGGTTGACCGACGGGTTGGCGACCATCAGCTTGGTGTAGGGCCAGGCGATCAGGCGGTTGTCGGGCGTCGGCGTGACGATCTCGGCGGCCGGCACATGACGCTTCAGCCATGCGTTCGGATTTCGCGCGGCGGCCGCGGAATAGCGCGACCACAGTTCGCCGGATTCCGCCAGCGCCTCGCGCGGGGTCTGGCCCCAATGCGCGGCGGAGGCCGATTCATAGAGCGGATAGACGGTGACCGGTCTGAAGACGCCCAGCGTCCGCGCCATCGGCTTCTGATAGTCGGCGGAGCGCAGCGGCGCCGGCACGTCATGCGCGAACGGCGTCCACGGCAGGGTGACGCCGGCGCGTTCGGCCTTGGTGACGGTGCTCTGCGCCTCGCCGCCGCACACCGCGGCGACGCGGCATTCGCCGCGCGCGATGCGCTTGGCGGCCTCGTGCAGGTAGCGGATCGGGCTCTCGCCGCCGACCGGCCCGTAGACGGCGCGCGCGGGCTTGATGCCGAGCCGGGCGCACAACAGCGCCGCCGGGTCGTGATAGCGCCAGCTCACGAAATTGATGATGTCGAGCGACTGCACCTCGGCGAGCAGCGGCGCGCCGCTGTCCTGCTCGGCCTGCCGCAACGCCGCGGCCATCAGATCGATCGGCTCGCGTCCCGCGGCCGGTTCCGGCGGGTGATCGGAGATTTCGCCGACGCCGACGATGACGGGAATACGGTCCGGGGAAAGCGGGGCGTTGTTAGTTGTCATCAGATCACTGTCTCTCAGGTTGCGTGTGTCACGAATGGCGGGCGGCGGGGGCAAGGTCGATCAGGCCAAGCTCCACCAGCGTCCGATGGAAGCGACGCTTGCGTTCGGAGCGCGCGGCGAAATAGGTGTCGCCGCATTGCTCCATCAGGCTGGCGCGCGTCGAGAAGATCGGATCGAGCGGCAGCCCGGCGTGCTGAAGCGCGACGGTGCCGAGAAAGGCGATGTCGAGATCGGGTCCGCGCCCGGCGGCCGGCGCGAGCGCGTCGTCGTTGAGCATCTCGATGGCGTAGAAGGTGCGGAACTGACGGCGCGGATCGCTTGCGAGTTTCAGTTTCGCCTCGATCCGCCGCGTCAACACCGGCTGGTGGTCGCCGTAATGCACCACCAGCGTCGGACGCCCGCCGGCGCGCGCGCGGATGTCCGTCCGCAGCTTGCGCCAGGTAGCGGCGGTTTCCGACAGCCGCGCGTAATATTCGGCATAGGCCGGGTCCGGCAGGCTGGCCATGGCGAAAGCGCGCTCGCGCTCGAAGCGGCCCGCCGCCACCAGACGCCGGCTGTGCGGACCGTGATTGTAGTTGGTCAGCAGGTAGAGAAAGCGCGGCCGCGCGTCCCGTTCAAGCGCTTCGGCGTGAAGGTCGAGCGCGATGGTGAGAAAATCGGCGTCGGAATGTGTGGCCTCGAAGCGGTCGGCATTAAAAGGCGGCGGAAAGTCGTCGGTGAAGATGCGCCGATCCATTCCGATCGAACGGTAGAAGTTTTCGTAGTTGAGGAAATCGCGCCGGCAACTCGACGTCAGCGTGGTGGCGTAGCCGAGCGCTGTGAGCGCCTCCGGCAGGCTGTGATGGAAGCAGCCCGCGCCGCGCTCGAACAGGAAATAGCCGTTGGAGCCGAAGCTGGCGCTGGACAGGCCGGTCAGCAGGCTGAACTCCGACTGCCACGATCCGCCGCCGAAGATATCGACGTTGAGGCGGCCGTGGCGGCCGTGCGGCGGCGACAGGAAGCCGTCGACCAGCGGCCCGACCGGCAGGCCGTAGAGGCGGGGATCGAAGATCGATTCATGCTGGATGACGATGATGTCGGGAAAGGCGGTGCGCCGCGCCGGTGTCGCGGGCAATAGCGGCAGCGGATCGTCGGCGATGTCGGCCAGCACGAAGCCCCTGAACCGCCGCCACGAGCGGGGATCGAGCACGGAGGCGACGAACGTGGAAAAAAAGCAGCGCGGCTGCGCCACGATCTCCTGCAACGCCGCCGCGCCGCCGCTCAACCGATAGGCGAGGCCGAGACTGAGCGCGGCGAGGCCGAACAGGACGAGCCGCGCGACGAGCGGGAGCGGAGTGCCGGGCAGGTACAGCACCGCCGCCGCCGCGACGCCTGCGAGGCCGATCGATCCCGTGATCGCCGCCGCGACGGCAAGTGGATACTGCACGAAGAAAAACGGCACCGTTCCGGCCGCGAGCAGCGGCAGGTCGGTGACCGTCAGCTTCAATCCGCTGTGGGTGTATTTCAGGCACGACGCGCCGTGGATGGCGGCGGTTATCACCACGGCCAGCAGCATGGCCCGTTCCGGGTCGCCGGTCGCGAGCAGCAGCGTGGCGGCGATGCAGCCGAACGCGGCGAGCGCCAGCGCGAGGTGCGCGGTCGCACGCTCGGCGTTCCAGAGAACGGCGGCGGCGGCCACGGCTGTCAACGTCAGGATCATCGGGACGGTTGCGAAGCGTGAAGTGGATTCGCCATCGCGATATTAGAACGCCGTGTAGCCGCCGTCGATCACGAAGCAGTCGGCGGTGTGATACGACGACGCCTTGCTCATCAGATAGACCGCGATGCCGCCGAAGTCCGACGGCTCGCCGAAGCGGCGCATCGGAATGCGCGGCATCACGGCGCCGACGAACTTCTCGTCGGCGAGAATGCCGGCGGTCATGTCGCTCTTGATCCAGCCGGGCAGGATGGCGTTGGCGGTGACGCCGTGGCGCGCCAGCTCGACCGCGAGCGCGCGCACCAGCGCGTTGATCGCGGCCTTGGTCGCGGCATAGTGCTCGTTGCGCGCTGTGCCGAACAGCGAGGCGAGGCTGGAGGTGGCGACCAGCCGGCCGAAGCGGTCGCCGCCGGCGGCGCGTTCGCTCATGTGGCGGGCCGCGGCCTGGAAGGTGTGGAACACGCCGTCGAGGTTGGTTGCGAACATGGTGCGCCATTGCGCCTCGGTGCGATCGACGAAGGACTGGCGTCCGCCGCCGCTGATGCCGGCATTGGCGAAGCAGCCATCGACGCGGCCGAACCTGGCGAGCGTCGCCTCCATCGCGGCCTTGACCGACGCCGCGCTGGTGACGTCGCAGATCTGGCTGTCGACCTCGCCGCTCGCGCCGGCCATGCTGGCGGCGGCGGCCTTGTTCTTGTCGGCGTTGCGGCCCCAGATCGAGACGTTGCAGCCGGCCTCCGCCAGCGCCTGCGCGATGCCGAGCCCGATGCCGCCGTTACCGCCGGTGATGACCGCGACGCGGTCGCTGAGATCGAAAAGGGACATGGTGTCAATCCTTGAGGTCAATCCTTGGGGTCAATCCTGCGTTGTCTTGCGTTATCGTGCTGCGGCGCGCCGGCGCGGCGCACGGCACCCTGCGATTGCGACCATGGACAACCATGGATTAAAAATCAAATATGGCGGCCGCACTCCAATGACGCACGCGCGGGCCGCGCACCAGCCGGATGCCGGCCGAAAGCCGAGAGGACTCCATGCAGTTCAAACACGCGACCCTCGATTTCGACGGCCCGGTGGCCGTTCTCACCCTTGATCATCAGGAGGTGATGAACGCCGTTTCGGTGGACATGCTGGGCGGGCTGGGCGAGGCGCTCGACGCCATCGAGGATCGCCGCGCCGAGGCGCGCTGCCTGGTCATCACCGGCGCCGGCCGCGCCTTCTGCACCGGCGCCAATCTGCAAGGGCGCGGCGAGACCAAGCCGGGCAACCGCCGGGGCGCGGGCGCGACGCTGGAGACGGCCTTTCATCCGTTCCTGCGGCGCTTGCGCAACCTGCATTGCCCGATCGTCACCGCGGTCAATGGCCCGGCGGCGGGCGCGGGCATGAGCTTCGCGCTGATGGGCGACATGATCCTGTGCGCGCGCTCGGCCTATTTCCTGCAAGCGTTCCGCCGCATCGGGCTGGTGCCGGACTGCGGCTCGACGTGGCTGTTGCCGCGCCTCGTCGGCAAGGCGCGCGCGGTCGAACTGTCGCTGATGGGCGAGAAACTTCCCGCCGAGAAGGCGCTGGAATGGGGCCTCGTCAATCGCGTGTATGACGATGCCGCGCTGAAGGGGGAGGCGATGAAGCTCGCGCATGAGCTCGCCAGCGGCCCGACGGTGGCGCTGGCGATGATCCGCCGGCTGTACTGGGACAGCCCGGAAAATTCCTACGAGCAGCAGCTCGATCTCGAATACCAGTTGCAGCGCGTGGCGGGCGCGACCGAGGATTTCGGGGAGGGCGTGAGGGCCTTCCTGGAAAAGCGGCCCGCCGCCTTCAAGGGCCGGTAAGCGTTGAGCGCGGGCTTCGAGGCCGCGCTGGCGCGCTCGGTGACCGCGTGGTGCGCGGGCGCGACCGGCATCGCCAACGCCGCCCGGCTGTCGGGCGGCGCGAGCCAGGAGACGTGGTCGTTCGATATCGTGCGTCCCGACGGCGCGCTCGGCGCGATCCTGCGGCGCGCGCCCGCGGGCTACGGCGCGGCGCCCGGACGCGCGGCGGGGCTGGATGCGGAAGCGGTGCTGATGCAGCGCGCCTTCGAGGCCGGGATTCCCTCGCCCCGCGTGCTCCATGTGCTGACGCCGGAGGACGATCTCGGCACCGGCTTCGTGATGGCGCGCGTCGGCGGCGAAACCATTCCGCGCAAGATCCTGCGTGACGCGCTTTACGCCGACGTCCGGCCGAAGCTGGCGCGGCAGGTCGGCGCGGTGCTCGCGAAGCTGCACGCGCTCGACCGCGCGCGACTGCCGGCGCTGCGCCGCGTCAGTTCGTCGTCCGAGATTGAAGAACTCACGCAGGAATATCGCGGCTTCGGCTGGCCGCGTCCGGTGTTCGATCTGGCGCTGCGCTGGCTCGCCCGCAACGATCCCGGGCCGTCGCCGCGGGAGACGCTGGTGCATGGCGATTTCCGCCACGGCAACCTGATCATCGGCCCCGACGGCGTGCGCGCGGTGATCGACTGGGAACTGGCGCATGTCGGCGACCCGATGGAGGATCTCGGCTGGGTCTGCGTCAACTCCTGGCGCTTCGGCGAGATCGACAAGCCGGTCGGCGGCTTCGGCACCCGCGAGGAACTGTATGCCGGCTATGCGGATGAGGGCGGGCATGTCGATCCGGCGCGCGCGCACTTCTGGGAAGTGATGGGGACGCTGCGCTGGGGCGTGATGTGCTGCGGCATGATGCAGCGCTTTCGCGAGGGGCCGGATCATTCGCTGGAGCGCGCCATGATCGGGCGGCGTGCCTCGGAAGCCGAGATCGATCTCTTGCGGTTGCTCGCGCCGCGAACCGGAGGAGGCTGAACGTGCAGGACGAGCCCACGCCTGTCGAACTGCTCAACGCGGTGGCCGACTTCCTGCGTCATGAGGTTGCGCCGCAGCTTTCCGGCGCCTCGGCGTTCAAGCTGCGGGTCGGCGTCAACGCGCTCGAGGTGGTGGCGCGGCAACTCGCGCTCGCCGGGCCGCGCGAGGCCGCCGAACAGGAGCGGCTCGCCCGCCTGCTCGGCGAAAGCGGGTCGCTGCTCGACCTCAACCGCAAGCTCGCGGACGCCATCGCGGACGGCGCGCTCGATCTGCAAACGCCGGGGCTCGCCGATCATCTGTGGCGAACCACGATGGACAAGGTCGCCGTCGATCAGCCGAAATACGCGAGCTACCGTCGCGAACTGGCGCGCGACAGCGCGGGCGGGACCGATCCCGACGCGGCGCGGGAGCGGTGATCGCGCGGGCGGGGCGACGCGGAAATCATCGTCCTTGCGCATGACGAGTTGAAGTTTGCGCGACGGCGTTGTCGTGACGTACGGAAGGAAACGAAGCGTCATCGTCCGCGAAGGCGGACGATCCAGTAATCCGTGCGGTCGCGAGGCAAATTCGATTCAACACGGAATACTGGATGCTCCGCCTTCGCGGAGCATGACGGTTTTCGTGTTGCAGATCCGTCCAAAAGTTTCCGGACGGATACCTCAGACTGACAGCCCGCGTTCAGGACGACGGCCGCCACCGTCGGTTACTTGCCGACCCATTTCGGCGGGCGCTTTTCGGAAAACGCCTTCGGTCCCTCGATATAGTCCTGCGAGGCGATCATCGCCTTCACGGCGGGATAGTTGACCTGCTCGGCGATCGCCTGTTCCAGCGAGACCGCGAGCCCGCGCGCGATGGTCTGCTTCGAGGCGCGGATCGACATCGGGCTGTTCTTGCAGATGGTCTCGGCCCAGCGCTCCGCCGCCGCCAGCGCCTCGCCCTGCGGCACCACCTCGTTGACGAAACCGAGCTCAAAGCCCTCGCGCGCCGAGACGTGGCGCGCGGTGAGGATCATGCCCATGGCGCGCTTGAGGCCGATCTGGCGCGGCAGCCGGTGCAGGCCGCCGGCCAGCGCCGCGAGCCCGACATGCGGCTCGGGCAGGGCGAACTTGGCGTTCTCCGAGGCGATGATGAGGTCGCAGGCCAGCGCGATCTCGAAGCCGCCGCCCATCGCCACGCCGTTGACGGCGGCGATGATCGGCTTGTCGCAATCGAAGCGCGAGGTCAGGCCGGCGAAGCCGCCGGTATCCCAGCCGCGCTTGCCGCCGGCGGCCTGCCATTTCAGGTCGTTGCCGGCGCAGAACGCCTTGTCGCCGGCGCCGGTGACGATGGCGACCCACTGATCGGGGTCGGCCGCGAAATCGTTGAAGACGCGGTTCAGTTCGAAATGGGCGTCGGTGTGCAGCGCATTGTAGACCTCCGGCCGCGACAGCGTGACGATGGTGACCGGGCCCTTGCGGGTCACTTTGGAGAACTTCAAATCCATGCGGTTTCCTCGCGGGTCTTTTCGTCAGATGAAAAATGCGGCTTGCCGGGTGAGGCGCGCGGCGCTCGCGCGCCCGTCAGATAGGCATGTCGCATCCGCCTTCGCAACCGAAATCGTCGGCTTGACCTGCACCGCTTGACTTGCGCGGCGCGCGGCTCCCACATGGCATCCGCAACCGATGTCGTCGATGGAGAAAGACCTTGGATTTTTCCCTGCCCGCGGACCTTGTCGCCTATCTCGCCGAACTCGACCGCTTCATCGCTGAGACGATCAAGCCGATGGAGCTTGAGGACGACAACATCCGGTTCTTCGATCACCGCCGCGAATGGGCGCGCACCGATTTCGAGAACGGCGGCCTGCCGCGCCACGAATGGGAAGACCTGCTGCGCAAGGCCAAGGACAAGGCGGACGCCGCCGGCCATCTGCGCTTCGCGGTGCCGAAGCGGTATGGCGGCCGCGACGGCTCCAATCTGTGGATGGCGGTGATCCGCGAGCACTTCGCCGCGAAGGGACTCGGCCTGCACAACGATTTGCAGAACGAGCATTCGATCGTCGGCAATTTCCCGCTGGTGAAGATGCTCGACCTCTACGGGCGCGACGACCAGAAGGCGATGATCGAAGGCTCGATCACCGGCAAGTACCGCATCACTTTCGGTCTGACGGAGCCCGACCACGGCTCCGACGCGACCCACATGGAGACGCGCGCGGTGCAGGGCACGCGCGACGGCCAATCCGGCTGGATCATCAACGGCGAGAAGATGTGGACGACGGGGATGCACGTCGCCACCCATTGCGCGCTGTTCGTCCGCACCTCCGGCAACGACGGCGACGCGCGCGGCATTACCTGCTTCCTGGTTCCGGCGGACGCCAAGGGCGTCAAGGTCGAGGAATACTTATGGACCTTCAACATGCCGACCGATCATCCGCGCGTCTCCTTCACCGACGTGTTCGTGACCGACGACGCGCTGTTCGGCGAGATCGGGCGCGGGCTGTCGCTGGCGCAGTGCTTCGTGCATGAGAACCGCATCCGGCAGGCGGCGAGTTCGCTCGGCGCGGCCGTCTATTGCATCAACGAGAGCGTCAAATACGCGCGCGAGCGCAAGCCGTTCGGCGAGGAACTGGCGCGCAATCAGGCGATCCAGTTTCCGCTGGTGGAGCTGGCGACGCAGGCGGAAATGCTGCGGCTCCTGATCCGCAAGACGGCGTGGGAGATGGATCGGCTGACGCAGGCACAGGTCGAGCACACGCTGTCCGACAAGGTCTCGATGTGCAACTACTGGGCGAACCGGCTGTGCGGGCAGGCGGCGGACCGCGCCATTCAGGTGCATGGCGGCATCGGCTATTCGCGCCACAAGCCGTTCGAGCACATCTACCGCCACCATCGCCGCTATCGCATCACCGAGGGCAGCGAGGAGATCCAGATGCGCAAGGTCGCGGGCTTCCTGTTCGGCTACATGGGCGCGAACAAGCACTGAGACGCGAGGGCGCGTGCGGCCTGAAGCCGTTCGCGCTACAGGTCTACCGAAAACGCGAGGTCATCGTCCGCGAATGCGGACGATCCAGTAATCGATGTGCGTGCGTGGGAAACTTGACCGGTCACGGCGTACTGGATGCTCCGCCGGAGCCTGTCATCGGGCCGGCGAAGCCGGACCCGTTGGCGGAGCATGACGATTTTCGTGTTGCACCGTCGTGCAAGAAGCGAGTTTCGGTCAGGTCCTCGGAATGACGCCGCCGGTCAGCGCTCGCGGCCGGTAAAAGGCCGCGAGACGCGCGGACGAGGGCGTCAGTTGATCTGACGGTCCTTGCCCTCCCAGAACGGCGCGCGCAGTTCGCGGCGCAGGATCTTGCCGGACGGATTGCGCGGCAGCGCCGAGATGAAGTCCACGGTCTTCGGCGTCTTGTAGCCGGCGATGCGGGTCCGGGTGAAATTGATGATGTCGGACGCGGTCGCGGTCTTGCCCGGCTTGAGCACGACGATGGCCTTGACGGCTTCGCCCCACTTGTCGTCGGGCACGCCGACCACCGCGGCCTCGGCGACATCGGGATGATCGCAGACCGCGCTTTCCACCTCCGCCGGATAGACGTTCTCGCCGCCGGAGATAATCATGTCCTTGATGCGGTCCTGAATGTAGAGGTAGCCGTCTTCGTCGAGATAGCCGGCGTCGCCGGTGAGCAGCCAGCCGTCCTTGGTGACGGTCTTGGCGGTGGCCTCCGGCAGGTTCCAGTAGCCGACCATGTTGGCGCCCGAACGGGTCGCGATCTCGCCGACCTGGCGCGGCGGCAGCGGCTTGCCCTCAGGATCGAGGATCGCAAGCTCCACGCCGGGCAGCGCCTTGCCGGCCGAGCGCATCCGCTCGTGGCCGGGAATGTGATCCTCGGGCGGCAGCGCGACGATGGTGCCGGTGGTTTCGGTCATGCCGTACATCTGCACGAAGCCGCACTTGAAGACGTCGATGCACTCCTGAAGCAGCGCCGCCGGGATCGGCGAGGCGCCATAGGCGATGTGACGCAGGCGGGAGAAGTCGGTCTCCCTGGCGCGCGGCTGGCGCACCACGAATTGCAGCGCCGCCGGCACCATGAACATTTTGCTGACCTTGTCGTTCTGGATGAAATCCAGAACCCGGGTCGGATCGAAGTCGCGCGCCACCACGCCCTTGGCGCCGAAGTAGAGCCCGAGCGCGCCCCAGCCGGTGCCGCCGATATGGAAGACCGGCATCGCCACCAGCGACACGTCCTGATCGTCCCACTTGTTCCAGTCCGGCACCTGACCGTTGCCGGAGCGCACCATCGACAGCAGGTTGGAATGCGACAGCATCGCGCCTTTCGGCTTGCCGGTGGTGCCGGAGGTGTAAAGCTGGATCGCGACCTCTCTGGCGTCGATCGGCCGGCCCGGGTCGGTTGCGCTCTGCGCGTCGCGCCACGGCGTCACGTCCTGCCATTCCGGCGCGCCGCCCTCGGTGGTCATGATGTGGCGCACGCTCGGGATCTGGTCCTTGATGGCCCGCGCCTGCTCGATGAACTCCGGTCCGACGAAGAAGATCGCGGCCTTGCAATCCTCGATGATGAAGGCGACCTCGGGCCCGGCGAGGCGCCAGTTCACCGGCGTCATCACCACGCCGGCCTTCATCGCGCCGATCAGCAGTTCGAAATAGATGTCGCTGTTCTTGCCGAGATAGGCGATGCGCTCGCCGGGCTTGACGCCGAGCGCGCCGAGGCCGTTGGCGACCTGATTGGTGTGGGCGTCGAACTGCGCGAACGTCGTCAGCCGGTTCTCGAAATCGAAGATCAGCGCGTCGCCACGGGTCTTGCCGTGAAGGCGCGCGGCGTCGGCGAGATTGGTGACGTCTTCAAGCCTGGTCATTTCCATCCCTCGTGTGGTTATTCTTTTCAGCGATAGTGACGCCGTTGTTTTCGCCGCGCAATATCGTCGTGACAAGGTGCGAATTGCCCAGCCCGGCAGCGTGCGCTGGTGGTATCCGGCTGAACCTTGCGGCGCGGCCCGCGCCTCGGTCTCCGGGTGGAAATTGGTTTGGTGCGGGGATTTGCAACACGAAAACCGTCATACTCCGCGAAAGCGGAGTATCCGGTATTGGGAAGCTTGACCCGTCACGGAGCACTGAATGCTCCGCCTTCGCGGAGCATGACGGACTTTCGTGTTCCGGTCACGCATCGCAGGCCGACGCTTCGGCCGCGAGGCGCGACCTGCCGCCGCTGCGGCCGTCAGCCGCGCCGGGCGCGGTCCTTCTCGTTCTGCGCCTTGATCGAGTCCCGCGCCCGCTGCCAGTCGGCGTCCGTCCATTCGCGAAGCTGGTAGAAGTTGCCGCCCATGGCCAGCGCCTGGCCGCCGTCCATGGCGATGGTTTCGCCGTTGATCCAGTCGCAGCCGCCGGAGATCAGGAACACCGCGAGGTTTTCCAGTTCGTCCATGCGGCCGACCCGGCCCATCGGGTTCATCGCCTTGGTGCGCGCGCCGGCCTCGTCGCCGGGCTTGATCCGCTTGCTCATGCCCTCGGTCGGGATTTCGCCCGGCGCGATGGTGTTGAGGCGGATGCCGTAGCGGCCCCATTCGGTGGCGAGCGACATCGTCATGGCGTGGATCGCCGCCTTGCTCATGGCCGAGGGCACCACGTAGGGGCTGCCGTTGCGCACCCAGGTGGTGGTGATCGACACCACGTTGCCCGGCAGCTTGGCGGCGATCCAGCGCCGGCCGACCGCGTGGGTGACGTAGAACGTGCCGTGCATGACGATGTTGGCGACGGCGTCGAAGCCGCGCGGCGACAGTTCCTCGGTACGCGAGATGAAGTTGCCGGCGGCGTTGTTGATGAGGTCGGTGAGGGGGCCTTCGGCGAAGATGGTTTCGATCATGTGATCGACCGCGCCGGCGTCGCGGATATCGACGCCGTGGGTCATCACCTTGCCGCCGTGCTGATCCATAAGTTCGGTCGCGGTCTCGTCGCAGACGCCCTTGCGCCGGCCGCAGATGTGAACCTCGGCGCCGAGGCTGAGGAAACGTCCGGCCATGGCCTTGCCGAGGCCGGTGCCTCCGCCGGTGATCAGGATGCGGCGATTGGCGAGCAGCTTCTCGTTGAACATGACACGACCCGATCGTGAATGAATGTGCGCATTAATTAGCTGATTGACTAAAGCGCGCGGAAGCCCTTCTGTAAAGGGACCTCGTGGCACGGTTCCGCCATTTGCTGCGATACCTTGCCGGACGGGGTGCAAGCGCCGGAAATGATGCAAACGCCGGGTCGAGCCACCCATTGGCCAGTTTTGGAGAAATGCTTATGAACGATCGCGTCTCGGTATCGATCACGGACGGCGTCGCCGATGTCCGTCTGGTGCGGGCGGACAAGATGAACGCCCTCGACTTCGCGATGTTCGATGCGCTGGCGGCGACCTGCGACCGCCTCAGGACCGAAAAGGGCCTGCGCGCGGTGGTGCTGTCGGGCGAGGGGCGGGCGTTTTGCGCCGGGCTCGACACCTCCCGTTTCGAGACGATGAAGGAGGGCAAGTCCGGGCGGCTGGGTAGCCTGGTGCCGCGCACGCGGGGCGTGGTCAACGATCCGCAGTATGCGGTGTGGGGCTGGCGCGAACTGCCGGTGCCGGTGATCGCCGCCGTGCATGGCGTCGCGCTCGGCGGCGGCTTCCAGCTCATGCTCGGCGCCGACATGCGTTTCGTCGCCCCCGACACCAAGCTGTCCATTCTCGAAATCAAATGGGGGCTGGTGCCGGACATGGCGGGGACGCCGATTCTGGCGCAACTGGTGCGCGACGACATCCTGCGCGATCTGACCTATACCGGCCGCGTCTTCTCGGGCCGCGAGGCGCTCGACTACGGACTCGCGACGCGGGTCTGCGACGATCCGCGCAAGGAGGCGCTGGCGGCGGCGCGCGAGATCGCCGGCAAGAGTCCGACCGCGATCCGCGCCGCCAAGCGGCTGATTAACAACCTCGCGACCGATCCCGCCGCCGCCCTGCTCGCGGAATCCTACGAGCAGCAGGCGCTGATCGGCTCGCCCAACCAGGCCGAGGCGGTGCGCGCCAACCTGGAGAAGCGCGCGCCGAACTTCGTCGATCCTTGAGCGGTGCGATAGCCGTGCGCCGCTCCGGTCGCACGCGGCGCGTGCGGCGGGACCATAGCGCGCTACCGATCGGCGCGACCCGCGCCGATCCAGGGTGAAAAATCAAGAACACTGACAAAGACCAATAAGAATGACTGTAGAAGACTCCCTCTTTCACGGCATCGTCAGCGGCGGGCGGCGGCGGGCTCATGCGGACGTCGCGGCCCGCGCCGCGCGGATCGCCGGCGGGATGCAGCGGCTCGGCGTCGCACCCGGCGACTGCGTCTGCATCCTGATGCGCAACGACATCGCCTTCATCGAGGCCGCCTATGCGGCGATGACGCTGGGGGCCTATGCGGTGCCGATCAACTGGCACTTCAAGCCGGACGAGGTGGCCTATATCCTCGGCGATACCGCGACGCGGGTGCTGATCGGCCATGCCGATCTCTTGCATCCGCTGCAAGGGCACGTCCCGCCCGGCGTGACGGTGCTGAGCGCGCCGACGCCTCCGGAAATCCGCGACGCCTATCCGGTCGATCCCGCGCGGCTCGACACCCCGCCCGGCGCGCGGGATCTGGAGACGTGGCTGGCGGAGCAATCGCCCTATGACGGGCCGGCGCTGCCGCAGCCGCAGAACATGATCTACACCTCCGGCACCACCGGGCACCCCAAGGGCGTCAAGCGTTCCGCGCCGACGCCGGAGCAGGCGGCGTCGGTCGAGCGGATGCGGGCGCTGATCTACGGCCTCAAGCCGGGCGCGCGGGCGCTGTGTCCGGGGCCGCTGTATCACTCCGCGCCCAATTCCTTCGGGCTGCGCGCCGGCAAGCTCGGCGGCGCGCTGATGCTGATGCCGCGCTTCGATCCCGAGCGGTTTCTCGGGCTCGTGGAGCGCGAGCGGATCGACACCGTCTTCATGGTGCCGACCATGTTCGTCCGCCTGATGCGGCTGCCGCAGAGCGTTCGCGAGCGCTACGACGTGTCGTCGCTGCGCCACGTCATTCACGCCGCGGCGCCTTGCCCGGCCGACGTCAAGCGCGCGATGATCGACTGGTGGGGGCCGGTGATCCACGAGTTCTACGGCAGCACCGAGTCCGGCGCGGTGACCTTTGCCACGTCCGAGGACGCGCTGAAGAAGCCCGGCACCGTGGGCCGGATCGTGCCGGGCGCGGAACTCCGCTTCATCGGCGACGACGGCCGCGAACTGCCGCAGGGCGAGATCGGCGAAATCTATTCGCGGATCGCGACCAATCCGGATTTCACCTACCACAACAAGCCGGACAAGCGCGCCGAGATCGACCGCGACGGCTTCATCACCTCGGGCGATGTCGGCTACATCGACGCCGACGGCTACGTCTTCATCTGCGACCGCAAGCGCGACATGGTGATTTCCGGCGGGGTCAACATCTACCCCGCTGAGATCGAGGCGGCGCTGCTCGCGGTGCCGGGCGTGCATGACTGCGCGGTGTTCGGGATTCCCGACGACGAGTTCGGCGAGGCGCTGATGGCGGCGGTGCAGCCGGCGGCCGGCGCGGCGCTCGACGCGGGCGTGATCCGCACCGAACTGGCGAAGGTGCTGGCGGACTACAAGGTGCCGAAGCACATCGAGATTTATGCCGAGCTGCCGCGCGAGGACTCCGGAAAGATCTTCAAACGCCGCCTGCGCGATCCGTACTGGGTGAAGGCGGGGCGGAAGATTTGAGCGCGCCGCATCGCGGCGCGGCGGGTTGGGAGCGTATTCGTATTGGATTGAATCGACCCACGCCCGGTCATTCCGGGGCGCTCGCCCCTCGCGAGCGAGCCCGGAATCCATAACCACCGCGGGGCGTATGGATTCCGGGCCTGCGCGCAAGTGCGCGCATCCCGGAATGACGGTAGTGTTGGGGGCTGCGTCAATTCAACTGAAACGAGTCTAGAAACTGAAGCGGTCGCGCAGGTTCTTGCGGGCGTCGAGGATGTCGCGCATCAGCGCGCGGTCGGCGTCGCTGGAGAGCAGCGGCGGGATCAGGTCCACCTGGTTCATCGCCACCAGTTGCAGGATTTCGGTGCGGACCTTGCCGGCGGCGTCGCGCGGCAAGGCGGCGACGGTCTGCAAATGCTCCGGCGGCTTCGGTCCGTCGGCTGCGGCAAGCGCGGCCTTGAGCCGGCCCTCGATGTCGGGGCGGGCGGTTTCCGCGAAGGCATAGAGGCCGACGCCGCTGCGGCGGTCGGCGAAGGCGACGATGGCGACCTCGCGCACCTCGGTGTCGCGCAGCAGGATGTCGCGCAGCACGGGCGCGTCGTTGACGAGACGGCGGCCGCCGCCCTCGCGGTCGGTGAAGTTGAACACCCCGCGCGTGATCGCCTTGTAGACCTTCTTTCCGGTCGCGAGCCACAGCCGCGCGGGCGCCGATTTGCGCGCCAGAATCTTGCGCTCTTTCGCGGTCAGCGCCTCCGGCGCGTAGGTCCGCTTGTGTTTCAGCATATGACGCAGGTCTTCATAGGCGGCGATGCGGAACAGTTTGCCGCGCCGGCGGAAGCACACCGCAAGCTGGAAGTCGGTGAGATAAGCGCGGCCGTCGCTGCCGTAGAGCCAGTTCTGCTCCTTGGCGAGATCGTTATGCGTCACGCCGCGACGATGCAGCTTGCGCAGTGCTTCGCGCGCGGAGCGGAAATAGGCGGCGTCGCCGGTCGGCTTTGCCAGATGCAGCGCGACGCCGTCGATGAAGCCGCGCGCCAGCGCCTTGCGCCCGGCCCACAACAACTCGGGGCCGATCCGGAGGTCGCGTATGCGCTGCAAGGCGCGCCGCTCGCGGCTGAACAGGTGATACGCCAGCCCGTAGGACCACCACGGCACCTGATCGAGCCGGCGCAGCACCGCGTCCACCTCGCCGCGATCGTCGGTGCGGAAGCGGCCGCGCTCGACGGTGGAGAACACGTCGCGCTTGAGCAGGACGCCTTCGCGCCATCGGGCGGACAGCACGGTGGAATCCTGTTTCGGCAAGGTCATGGGCGGGGTCCGCTGGGCGTGTCGTCAGGCGGCGCGGGCGAGGTGCAGGTGATCGGCAATCCAGCGGTCGAGATCGGCGAGCGCGCGCGCGCTCAGCGCCTGCTTGCGGGCGACGGTTTTCTCGTTACCGCGCAGCCGGGTGCCGTCGGCCTTGCGGGTCGGCGGCTGGCTGAGCGGCGGAAACAGGCCGAAGTTGACGTTCATCGGCTGGAACGAGCGCGGCCCGGCATCGGCCGTCTCGATGTGTCCGCCGGTGATGTGATTGATCAGGCTGCCGAGCGCGGTGGTCGGCGGCGGCGGCGCAAGTTCTTGCCCGCGCGCGTCGGCGGCGGCGCACAGGCCGGCGACGAGGCCGACGCCGGCGGATTCGACATAGCCCTCGCAGCCGGTGATCTGGCCGGCGAAGCGCAGCCGTGGATCGGCGCGCAGCCGCAGGCTGCCGTCGAGCAGCTTCGGCGAGTTGAGGAAGGTGTTGCGGTGCAGGCCGCCGAGCCGGGCGAATTCGGCGTGCTCCAGCCCCGGAATAGTGCGGAAAATCCGAAGCTGCGCGCCGTGCTTCAGCTTGGTCTGGAAGCCGACCAGATTGTAGAGCGTGCCGAGCTTGTTATCCTGGCGAAGCTGGACGATGGCGTAAGGCTTCACCGTCGGGTTGCGCGGGTCGGTGAGGCCGACCGGCTTCATCGGCCCGAAGCGCAGCGTCTCGCGGCCGCGCTCGGCCATCACCTCGATCGGCAGGCAGCCGTCGAAATAGGGGGTGTTGGTTTCCCAGTCCTTGAAATCGACCTTCTCGCCACTGATCAGGGCATCGACGAAGGCGTCGTACTGCTCGCGGGTCAGCGGACAGTTGATGTAGTCGGCGCCGCTGCCGCCGGGGCCGCCCTTGTCGTAGCGCGACTGAAACCACGCCGTCTCCATGTCGATGGAGTCGCGATGGACGATCGGCGCGATGGCGTCGAAGAAGGCGAGCGAGTCCTGCCCGGTCAGCGTGCGCACCGCTTCCGCCAGCGGAGCCGAGGTGAGGGGGCCGGTGGCGATGACGACGTTGGACCACGCGGCCGGCGGGATCGCGGTCACTTCCTCGCGCGCGAGGCGGATCAGCGGGTGGCCGGCGATGGCGGCGGAGACGGCGGCGGAGAAGCCGTCGCGGTCCACCGCCAGCGCGCCGCCGGCGGGGACCTGATTGGCATCGGCGGATCGCATGATGAGCGAGCCGAGCCGGCGCATCTCGGCGTGCAGCAGCCCGACCGCGTTGGTCGAAGCGTCATCGGAGCGGAAGGAATTGGAGCACACCAGTTCGGCGAGGCCATCGGTGTGGTGCGCCTCGGTCATGCGCAGTGGCCGCATCTCGTGCAGGACGACGGGCACGCCGGCCTGGGCGATCTGCCAGGCGGCTTCCGAGCCGGCGAGGCCGCCGCCGACGACATGAACGGGGCTTGAGGAGGTCGGATCGGTCATGGCGCACAGGTAGCGCGTTTTGCCGTAAAGGAAAATCGGCAAGACCGGTTTCGAGGCCGGTTTGGAGTGAATCCGGAGCGGGCCGATCCGGAAACGGCCTGTCCGACATGACAACGCCCGCACGAGGCGGGCGCTATCCTTTGGGCAACCGGCGCGAGCGGGTCATCCGTTGTAGGAACCGGCGGCGACGCGCGGAATGTCGGCGCGGTCGATGCCGATATCGGCCAGCTCGCGGTCGCTGAGCTGCGACAGCTCGGCCAGGTTCCGGTGGTACTCACGGAAGGAGTTGATCATCCGAATGATGGAAAGCAGCATGGTAGTCTCCTGTATCTTCGGTTCACTTCTTTAGCGAAGCAGCGAACCGTTGCCCGCAATATAGAGCCTGGATTGCAATGCAACAGACGAATTGTTGCGATGCAGCTAATCAATAAACGCATACCTCGATCAACGAATCATTAAATATGTCGCGCATGAGGGTGGCGATTGGCGGCGCGCGGCCATGTCAGGATGCGCTTGCTGAATTCTTCCGCGAATTACAGTAATCCCAGATTATTATAGTTATAAGCTGATATTCTGGAGCAGATCGTGCCGACAATCCATTGGTGCGATGGCACCAACGGATTGCTTGCGATTTTCTGAGAATCTGCCGGACTTACATGCAATTCACGCATGTGTGACACGCGCATGGCATGTCTATGAACGTGCATTCATATTATTGTGGCGAATCGGGGCGGCCCGGCTGGTTCCCGCCCATGGCGGAACCCTCGGCCGCGCCTTTGGCGCGGCCTGCGGTTTCGGCTGAGAGCCTCCGGGAAGCGGCCCTTTCGGGCCCGAGGGCCGGAACGCGACGCGCCCGCGCCGCCGCCCCGGCCCGGAACCGCGACTCAGCGCTTCTTCTGCCGCCACGGGAACAGGGCGGCGGGGAAGTCCGCCGCCGGACGGCGCTCGCGGTGCGGCGGCAGCACTTCCGATTGCGGATTGGGATTGGGTTCGAGAACCTTCCGATAGAGGTGCCAGGTGGCGTGGCCGAGCAACGGCACCACCACCGTGAGGCCGAGGAAGAACGGGATCGACCCCAGCACCAGCAGGGCGGCGACGATGATGCCCCACGCGGCCATGGTCACCGGGTTCTTCACCATCACCCGCATCGAGGTCAGCATCGCGTCGGCGACGCCGGCGTGGCGGTCCAGCATCATCGGGAACGACACCACGCTGAGGCACAGCGCGGCCAGCGCGAACAGGAAGCCGACCCCGCAGCCGACCACGATCAGCCACCATCCTTCCGGCGTGGTCAGAACGCGGGTGGCGAAGTCGGGAATATCCGCCGCCGGCTCGTAGCCGAAGGCCGCGACATAGATCGCCTGCGCGCTCGCCACCCAGACCACGAACAGGGTCAGCAGCAGCACGCCGAGCGCCAGCATCGAGCCGAACGAGGGCGAGCGCAGCACCGACGTCGCCTGCCATGCCGACGGCGTCTGGCCGAGTTCGCGACGGCGGCTCAGTTCGTAGAGGCCGAGCGCCGCGAACGGCCCCACCAGGGCGAAGCCCGCCGCCAGCGGAAACAACAGCGGCAGCACCGAATAGCCCAGCACCGCGCGCGCCAGCACCAGTCCCAGCACCGGATAGATCGCGCACAGCATGACGGCGTGGCTGGGGACGGCCTTGAAATCCTCCCAGCCGAGACGGAGCGCGTCGTGCAGGTCGGACAGGCCGATGCGCCTGACCTCCGGCAACGACGTCGTGGCCGCGCCGTTGCCGGCGCGAGGCGGGGTGGTGGGGAAGGTGGATGTTGCCATGGTCGTCATCTCCCTTGTCGCGGAGACGACGCCGACCGCCGTGGACAACGGCAGGCGCCGCCGCGCTAGGATCACGACCCGGCCAGACCCGCGAAAGCAAAAAGAGACGACCTGGATTTGGCCTTGCCGCGACCGGTTGTATTACTCTAACGCCGTTCGCCCGCTCTGTCGCCAGCCGCATGACTCAAAAATGCGAGACGGGCGGCGGCCTTGAAGCGCGTGGACGTGCGGGCAGTGGTCGCGAAGGAAGCGCCGGCCGCCGCCGTTGCGGCGGAACGATGTCGCGCCCCTTCGTCCACCTGTTTGTCCACTCCTGCGCTTTGTCCACCCCTGTGCGCCGTCGCGGCGCGGGCTTGTGGAACAAGGTCCCGACATTGGCAATTGTCTATCGACCCGCTAAGGTCGCGGGCGATCCGGGTTCCATTCCGGAACCCTCCCTGTGCCAGTTTCCCTTCTACGACATTCATTCAGGAGCAAATCTGATGAGCATTTTCGGAAAGATCATGGGCGCGATTTTCGGCACCAAGGCCGATGCCGCGACGCCCGGAACGGCCGCCCCCGCCGGGTCGGGCGCCGCGCCGGCCTCGGCCGGCGGTGCCGCCGCCGCGCCGACGGTGGATGTTGCTCCGATCCTCGACAAGGCGGTCGCCGCCAAGGGCGAGAAGCTCGACTGGCGCCGCTCGATCGTCGATCTGATGAAGGCGCTCGATATCGATTCCAGCCTGTCCGCCCGCAAGGACCTGGCGAAGGAACTCGGCTACACCGGCGACACCAGCGATTCCGCCTCGATGAACATCTGGCTGCACAAGCAGGTGATGGCGAAACTCGCCGCCAACGGCGGCAAGGTGCCGGACGACCTCAAGGACTGATCGCTCTCGGGGTCTGATCCAACTTCGCTGGATCAGACCCCTCGCTTATCTTTTTGTTTGAGCATGATCTTGTCCGACCCGAAGGGCCGCGAAGCGCAAACCGGTCTCCACTTTTCGGGATCATGCTCTAGCGATCCGACAGCAAAAGGCCCGCAGCGATGCGGGCCTTTTCATTTGTAGCGGGCGCATCGCCGCGCGCGCATTACGCCACCAGATCGGCGTTCTCCGGCGTCCTGTCGAGATAGTCCGCGACGAAGCTGCACCCGGCCACCACCTTGCGGCCGTCGGCGCGGATCAAGTCCAGCGCGCCCCGGATCAATTCCGAGGCGAGGCCGCGCCCGCGCAGCGCGGGCGGGGTTTCGGTGTGGGTGATGATGTCCGCCGTGGCGGTGCGCCGGTAGCTGGCGAAGGCGGTCGCGCCATCGACATCGAGTTCGTAGCGGTTCATCGCGGTGTTGTCGCGGACGCGGCGGGTCGGCTCGGTCATGGCAAATCCTGGGGTTGGCCGGGAAAGGGCGCTCGGACGCGGTCGGTCGCGCCGGCTCTGCTCTGCAAGTCATCGTAGCGATCCGCCGGCGCGCGGCAAGCGCCGGAAACGCCGCGCAGCAAGCCGGAATTTCATCGCGCCGGGGCTTGCGGCGCGTCGCGGCGCGTTTAAGTGAATCGGCAGACATGCGCGCCGATGCGGCTGGAACGGTCGTTTGACAATCGGAGCGTAACGGCCTCCCGCCGCGGACGTGTGCCTCTTGTCACAGGAGGATACCATGTTGTCGCGGTTGTTCATGATCCATCGCAGTTGGGAAGACTGGCTCGGCATGGCGCTCGGCCTTGCGATCGCGCTGTCGCCGTGGGCGTCGGGCGACGCGGTCGCACATCCCGCGGTCTGGAACGCGGCGCTGGTCGGCGTCGCGGTGTTCTTCATCGCCGAACTCGAATACGTCGCGCTGCGGCGCTGGGAGGAAACCGCGCAGGTTGCGCTCGGGCTGTGGCTGGTGCTGTCGCCCTACGTGTTCGGCTACTTCGAGGCCGGGAGCTTGCGCTTCTGGCACTCGACGCTCGGCGGCCTCGTCATCCTGCTCGCCGCGCTTGAGTTGTGGCAGGACTGGGAGCGCAGCGACGATGACATGCTGAAGCAGGGAAGGCTGTTCGGGCGGTGAGGGGGAGCGAGGCCGGGCCGGACGCCGGGATTGTCGCTCACCGTTTCTCGTAGTATGATTCCGCCATGATCAGGTCATGGCGGAATGCGGCGAGCCGCAAGGTTTGGGATGGCGAAAAACCGAACCAGTTCCGCGGACTCGCGTTCGATATCGCGATCGATCTTTTGCTGGCACTAAACGTCGCCAAGTCGCTCGGCGATCTGAGTCCATTGAAAAGTATCGGTCTGCACAAACTCAAGGGCGACCGAAAGGGCCAATGGGCAATGACAGTGAACGGGCGCTGGCGCATCTGCTTCGAATTTCGCAAGGGCGACGCCTGCGAGGTTGAAATCGTCGATTACCACAAGGGCTGAATGCCGGAAGGTTGACTATCATGGCTCCCATCGTTCATCCCGGTCGGCTGCTGAAACGCGAGCTTGTCGCGCGGGAATTGAGTGCCAACCGGCTGTCGCTGGATATCGGCGTGCCGTCCGGCCGCATCACCGACATCCTGAATGGCCGGCGTTCGATTACAGCCGATACCGCCGTGCGGCTCGGTCGCTACTTCGGCAACAGCGCCCAGTTCTGGCTCGATCTGCAAAGCCAGTATGACATCGGCGTGGTGGAGCGGGAGAAAGGCGCGGAGATCGCAAAGCGGGTGCGCCCGGCGGAAGTGGCGTAGGGGTTAGACTGTAGCCGCGTCGCGCAATGTGAAATACCGGACAACCTGCTCCGGATGTCTCGATGACTTCGAGATTATGCTCGATTACCACTGCGTGTCATGGCCGGGGCGGGCCCGGCCATGACAACCTCTGTCCGAGCCGCCTTACCCCTGCAACGCCTGATCGAGATCGGCGATGAGGTCTTCCTTGTCCTCCAGGCCGATCGACAGCCGCACCAGATCGGGGCCGGCGCCGGCCTGGATCTTCTGCTCGTCGGTGAGCTGGCTGTGGGTGGTGGACGCCGGATGGATCACCAGCGAGCGGGTGTCGCCGATATTGGCGAGATGCGAGAACAGCTTCAGGTTCGACACCAGAGCGACGCCGGCATCGTAACCGCCCTTGAGCGTGAAGGTGAACAGCGCGCCCGCGCCCTTCGGCGCGTATTTGCGCGCGAGGTCGTAGTAGCGGTTGCCGGGCAGGCCGGCATAGTTCACCTCGTTGACCGCCGGGTGCGCGGCCAGCCATTCCGCCACCGCCCTGGCGTTGTCGCAATGGCGCTGCATCCGCAGCGGCAGCGTTTCGACTCCGGTCAGGAACAGGAAGGCGTTGAACGGCGACAGCGCCGCGCCGAGATCGCGCAGGCCGAGCACGCGGCAGGCGATGGCGAAGGCGAAGTTGCCGAACGTCTCCTGCAACTTGATGCCGTGATATTCCGGGCGCGGCTCGCTGAGGATCGGATACTTGTTGTCGCGCGACCAGTCGAAGGTGCCGGCATCGACGATGACGCCGCCGATCGAGTTGCCGTGGCCGCCGATGAACTTGGTCAGCGAGTGCAGCACGATGTCGGCGCCGTGCTCGATCGGACGGATCAGGTAGGGGCTCGCCAGCGTGTTATCGACGATCAGCGGCACGCCGGCCTTGCGCGCCACCGCCGAGATCGCCGCGATGTCGGTGATCGAGCCGCTCGGGTTGGCGATCGACTCGATGTAGATCGCCCTGGTGCGCGGCGACACCGCGCGCTCGAAGCTCGCGATATCGTCGGGGTCGGCCCACACCACGTTCCAGCCGAAGCTCTTGAAGGCGTGGGTGAACTGGTTGATCGAGCCGCCGTAGAGTTTTCGCGCGGCGATGAATTCGTCGCCGGGCGTCAGCAGTTGATGCAGCGTCGTCACCTGCGCGGCGTGGCCGGACGCGGTCGCGACCGCGGCGGTGCCGCCTTCGAGCGCCGCCACCCGTTCCTCCAGCACCGCGGTGGTCGGGTTGCCGAGCCGCGTATAGATGTTGCCGAACGATTGCAGGCCGAACAGCGAGGCGGCGTGGTCGGCGTCGTTGAAGACGAACGAGGTGGTCTGATAGATCGGCGTGGTGCGCGCGCCGGTGGTCGGGTCCGGCTGCGCGCCGGCATGGATCGCGAGCGTGGCAAATCCGGGGGTGCGGTCGGTCATTCTGGCTTCCTGTCTGTCTTAAGGGTCCGGCCTGTGTCGCAAGCGTCGGGCGCGCCGGCGTGGATCGCGAGCGCCTGAACCATCACACTCGTCTTTCGCCGTCAAGCCGGGGCGCGGCAACTGCGCGGTTATGCTGCGCGCCGCCGTTTTCGGGGCATGGATGGCGCGCGCCGCGCCGCCTCAGGGACGATTGTTCTTGTCGTCCTTGAGCCGCGCGGCGCGGTCGGCGGCCGAGGTCTCGCCGCCACTGAGGCTGACCCGGTGCAGCGACAGCCGCATCCCTTGCGTCGGGGCCGGCGCGCGCTTTGAACTGAGCGTGCGCGAATTGACGCCCATCCACGAAATCTCCGACGACAGCCGGCCGTATTCGATCTTGGGACAGCGGTTCATCACCACCTTGAGGCCGGCGGCCTCGGCCAGCGCGCAGGCGTCGTCGTTGCGCACGCCGAGCTGCATCCAGATCACCTTTGGTCGCGGCGTCATGGCCAGCGCCTGCTCGACCAGCGGCAGCGCGGCTTCCGAATTGCGGAAGATGTCCACCATGTCCACCGGCCGGTCGATGTCGTTGAGCGAGGCCACGAACGGCCGGCCCATCAGGCTTTTGCCGACCTGGCCGGGATTGACGGGGATCATGTCGTAGCCGCGCTGCGCCAGATACTTGAAGGCGAAGTAACTCGGCCGCACGTTGACCGGCGAGGCGCCGACCATGGCGATGGTCTTCACGCTGTTGAGGATGGCGCGGATGTAATCGTCGTCGTAAGCGTCGTGGTTCATCGGGGTCAGCGGTCCTGCCATGTCGGGTCGCGCTTCTCGACGAAGGCGCGGATGCCTTCGTCGGCGTCGCGCGCCATCATGTTCTCGGTCATCACCTCGGAGGCGAAGCGGTAGGCGTCCGCGAGGCTCATTTCGGCCTGGCGGTAGAACGCTTCCTTGCCGATCCTGACGGTGTGCGCCGACCTGCGCGCGATCTGCCGCGCCAGCGCGATTGCGTCGTCGCGCTCGGTCCCGTGCGCGACGACGCGGTTGACGAGCCCGATTTCGCGGGCGCGCGCCGCATCGATCGGCTCGCCGGTGAGCAGCATCTCCATCGCCTGCTTGCGCGGCACGTTGCGCGTCAGCGCCACCATCGGCGTCGAGCAGAACAGGCCGATATCGACGCCGGGCGTGGCGAAGCGCGCCTGCTCGGAGGCGACCGCCAGATCGCAGCTCGCCACCAGTTGGCAGCCGGCCGCGGTGGCGATGCCCTGCACGGCGGCGATCACCGGCTTCGGCAGGCGCACGATGCTCTGCATCATGGCGCTGCACGCATTCATGATGTGTGCGTAGAAGGCGCGGCCGCCGTCGGCGTCGGTGCGGCGCGCGGTAAGTTCTTTCAGGTCGTGCCCGGAGGAGAACGCCTTGCCTGCGGCGGCGATCACTACCGCGCGCACGCTCCTGTCCTCGCCCAGCGCCGCGATGGCGGCGTGGAGATCGGCGATCAGCGCTTCCGACAGGCAGTTGCGGGCTTCGGGGCGGTTGAGCGTCAGCACCGCGACGTCGCCCGCCTGCTCGCGGAGCAGGATGGCGGACGCAGGCGCGGGCGCGCGGAGAGGTTGAGCGGTCATCGGTTCATTCATCGGCTGGCGAGAAACGTCGTCGTACTGTAACAGAGGGCGGCCCGCGGTTCGATTCAACATTCCACCATTTCAAGCGCGAGAGCAGGTGAGGGCAAGCATGGCCGTTGCGAAAATGAGCGTCGCCGAACTGGAGAGGTTCCTTCACGCCGAGTTTCCCCAGGCGTTCAGCGGCGGGGACATCACCATCGAGAGCGCCGACGGCGCCACCTGCCTGCTGCGCCAGCAATACAGCGAGCGGATGCTGCGTCCCGGCGGCACCGTGTCCGGCCCGACGCTGATGTCGCTGGCGGATTTCGCCATGTACGTGGTGCTGCTGTCGGCGATCGGCCCGGTCGCACTGGCGGTCACCACCAACCTCAACATCAATTTCCTGCGCAAGGGCCAGCCGGGGCAGGACGTGTTGGCGGCGGCGCGGCTGCTCAAGCTCGGCAAGCGGCTGGCGGTGGGGGAGGTCAGCCTGCTGTCGGGCTCCTCGCCGGATCCGATCGCCCACGTCACCTCGACCTATTCCATTCCAGCCACGCGCTAATTTCTCAGGTATTAAAATACCATATTTTCAAACCATTGATCCATATGGATTATTTTCCACCCACGGACGTTGACGCGCGGGCCGCCGTTGTCTAAAAGCTCGGCTGCCCGCCGCACCCCGGCGCGGGCGCAAGCCCTTTTCAGGAACGCTTTTCCCGTTTTCGGGACGGCGCACCCTTTCAGGAATGCCTCACATGAAGACGTTTTCGGCCAAGCCCGCCGAAGTCACCAAGAAGTGGGTGGTGATCGACGCCAATGGTCTGGTGGTCGGCCGGCTCGCCTCGCTGGTGGCGATGCGGCTGCGCGGCAAGCACCTGCCGACCTACACCCCGCATGTCGATTGCGGCGACCATGTCATCGTCATCAACGCCGCCAAGGTGGTGCTGACGGGACGCAAGCGCGACCAGAAGGTCTATTATCATCACACCGGCTTCATCGGCGGCATCAAGGAACGCAGCGCCAAGTCGATCCTCGAAGGCCGTTTCCCCGAGCGCGTGGTCGAGAAGGCGGTGGAGCGCATGATTCCGCGCGGCCCGCTCGGCCGCAAGCAGATGGGCAACCTCCGGGTCTATCCCGGCGCCGAGCATCCGCACGAAGCGCAGCAGCCGGAAGCGATCGACGTCGGCGCGATGAACCGCAAGAACAAGAGGGCCGCGTAAGATGTCCGATACCATGCAGTCTCTCGACCAGTTGGCCGCGCTCAAGACGGCCGCGCCCGAAGCGCCCCAGCACGTCAAGAAGGTCGACAAGCAGGGCCGCGCCTACGCCACCGGCAAGCGCAAGGACGCGGTCGCCCGCGTCTGGATCAAGCCGGGCGCCGGCAAGATCATCGTCAACACCCGCGAGGTCGAAGTCTACTTCGCCCGTCCGGTGCTGCGGATGCTGATCCAGCAGCCGCTGGTCGCGGCGGCGCGCGCCGGGCAGTACGACGTGGTCTGCACCGTCGCCGGCGGCGGACTGTCCGGGCAGGCCGGCGCGGTGCGCCATGGCCTCTCCAAGGCGCTGACCCACTTCGAGCCGGAACTGCGCGGCGTCCTCAAGAAGGGCGGCTTCCTGACCCGCGACTCGCGCGTGGTCGAGCGCAAGAAGTACGGCAAGGCCAAGGCCCGCCGTTCCTTCCAGTTCTCGAAGCGCTGATCGCGCCTCGCGTCTCTTGCGATTGTCTCCAACACGAAAGGGCGCCCTCGGGCGCCCTTTTTGCTGCGCGTCGTACCTCGGAGCCAGACCGAAACGAGGCGTCATCGTCCGCGAAGGCGGACGATCCAGTACTCCCATGCAGGTGTTCAGGGAGAATCTGAATCGATACGGAATACTGGATGCTCCGCCTTCGCGGAGCATGACAGTGATCGTGCTGCACATTCGCCCGTCTCATGCGCCTATAGCCCTGCGGAAATCCGCGGCATTTGAATGAAACTTGCGGTTGCACACAAACGGATTGCCAATTCGTCTCGTCTAGATTCGGAAACCGGCTGAGAATTTTCATTTCAAGTCCTTTGCGCCGAATTGCCGGTAACGCATCCATGACGCTCGATACCTCTACGCTCTATCTCGTGGCCACGCTGGTCGCCGTGCTGCTTGGCGTCATGCTTCTGGTGTTCGGCCGGCAGGAGAACATTCCCGCGCTGAAGTGGTGGGGCGCGGCCTACATCCTCGGCGCCGGATCGATGATGACATGGGCGATGACCCATGCCGTCGTCGGCGGCGTGGTGCTGCTGGCGATCAATGCGATGGGCTTCGTCGCCTGCGGCATGGTGTGGGGCGCGGCGCGCGTCTTTCACGGCCGCCGGCCGAACTGGCCCGCGATGGCGGCCGGCGGCGTCGCGTGGGTCGCGGCGATGGCGTTGTTGACGCCGGCCACGCCGTCGCTGCGGATGACGGTCGGGGCCGCCATCGTCGCGGTCTATGCCGCGCTCACCGCGCGCGAACTGTCGGCCGAGCGGCGCAAGGCGCTGAAGCGGCGCTGGCCCTCGGTGACGGTGCCGGTGCTTCACGGTTTCGTCCTGATGCTGCCGATCCTGCTGGGCGATTACCTCCATCGTGACGACGCGACCTTCGCCGACAGCATCTGGGCGGCGGCGTTCACCATCGAACTGGTGCTGTACGCGGTCGGCACCGTCTTCATCATCTTCATGCTGGTGTCGGAGCGCTCGGTGCGCGCCCACAAGGCGGCGGCCGCGCTCGACCGCTGACCGGAATGTTCAACCGGCGCGGCTTCGCCGAGGCGACCGCGCGCATGATCGCGCGCGAGGCCGACGCCGGCCGGCCGGTCGCGGCGATGATCTTCGATATCGATCACTTCAAGTCGATCAACGACCGCTTCGGCCATGCCGCCGGCGACGACGTGCTGCGCCGCTTCGCCAGCATCGTCGTCGGCAACCTGCGCCTCACCGATTTGTGCGGCCGCATCGGCGGCGAGGAATTCGCGGCGCTGCTGCCGTGTTCGATGGACGAGGCGCTCTTGGCGGCCGAGCGGGTGCGCGAGGCGTTCGCGGCGAGCGGGATAGTGGTCGCCGACACGCCGATTGACACCACCGTCAGCATCGGCGTCGCCGGCGGGCCGGCCGGCACCGAACTCGACGTTCTGCTCGCCGCCGCCGACACCGCGCTCTATCAGGCCAAGCGCGCCGGCCGCAATCGCGTGCAGTCCGCAACGGAAGAGCCGGTGTCGCTCGACCACGGCCGCCTCGGCGCGGCGGGCCGCGCCGCGCCGCCGCCGGAGCCCGAACCCAGACCCGAGCCGGAGCCGGCGTTTGCGGTCGCCGTCTGAGCGGCGGCCCGTCAACATTGCGTTAACCATACCGGCGATATCATCGCCGGCATGATCCGGGCACGCCACGATATCTCGAATACGGCGCTGGCCGCGCTGGAAGCGGCGGCGGCCACCGCGCGCGGCGGCTTCGCCTGCATGTTCTCGTCCTCCGACGAATATGAGAGCGCGCTGATCCGCGAGCGGCGGGCGCAGGGCCGTTACGCGCCCCCGCGCCGCAACTGGCCGGTCGCCGCGTTTGTCGGCCTCGCGCTGATCGTCGCCGGCAGCGCCGTCTGGATGTTTTGAGCGATCCGGCTTCAATCTCCGGTCATATTGCGATAGAGCGTTGGCCTTAGCAAAAAGGCCACCATCATGATTACTGAAATCGCCCAGATCGACGTCAAGCCCGGCTCCGAAGCCGATTTCGAGGCCGCCGTCGGCAAGGCGCGCGCCGAGTTCGCCAAGACGAAGGGCTTTCACGGTTTCGAACTGCACCGCTCGATCGAGAAGCCGCAGCGCTACCGGCTGTTGGTGAAATGGGCGACGCTGGAAAACCACACCGTTGATTTTCGCGGCTCCGAGCAGTTCACCGCATGGCGCGCGCTGGTCGGCCCGTTCTTCGCTTCACCGCCTGAGGTCGAGCACACCGAGACAGTGCTCACCGCCACGGGCGGTTAGTCCGTATGCTCCGCCTTCGCGGAGCATGACGGTTTTCGTGTTGCACGTTCATCCTGAAAGGTGACCGCTTCCGGTTCACTCGCAACGGATCACGCGACCGCCGCCGTCTGATCCGGCCACAGGTGATTCAGCACCACCTTGATGACGGCGATCAGCGGCAGCGCCAGCGCCAGCCCCCACAGCCCGAACAGCACGCCGAGGAAGATCTGGGCGGCGAACAGCGTCGCCGGCGGAATGCTGATGGCGTGGCGCTGGATCAGGGGCGTCAGCACGTTGCCTTCGAGAAACTGCACCGCGAGATAGAGCCCGAAGGCGCTGACGATGGCGGTGAGGCCGGAGCCGAGGCTCGCCAGCACGATCAGGAAACCGGCGAGGATGGCGCCGACGTTGGGGATGAAGGTCAACAGCCCGGTGATGAAGCCCAGCACCAGCGCGCCGGGAATACCGATCGCCGTCAGCCCGATCCAGGTCAGAAGGAACAGGGTGGTCATGGTCGCGATCTGGCCGAGCAGCCAGCGCCGCAGCGTCTCGCCGATGTCGTCGATCAGCCGCTCGGCCTCCGGCAGGCGCCGGCGCGGCACGAAGCGCAGGATGCCGTCATGATAGAGTTTGGGCTGCGCCGCCAGCAACAGCCCGAGGAAGATCACCACGAAGAAATTGCCGACGCCTTCGAACACGCCGGAGATGATCCGCACGGTCTGGGTGAAGATCGCGCCGGTGCCCGAGGCGATGGTGCCGGCGTCGGGCAGCTTGGGGCCGCGCGAGGGCTGCGGCGGAGGCGGCGTCGCCGTGGGTGACGTGGGGGAGGTGGCGTCGGTCGTGCCGCCGTCGGTCGCCGTCGCCTTGGCGCCGCCGAGGTTGAAGAAGCTGGTGTCGATGCCCTGCTTCTCCAGAAAATCCTTGGCGTTGCCGAGTTGCGAGCGGATCGTCGCACTCAGCGCCGTGGCCTGCTGGGCGATGGTTGCGCCGCCCAGCACCGCGACGCCGGACAACAGCCCGGTGAACAGCACGCAGACGATCACCAGCCGCAGCGTATGACTGCCGCCGATCAGGCGGCGCAGCATGTCCGCCATGGCGCTGAGGAACACGCCGAACAGGATGCCGGCGAACAGCAGCAACAGCGTCGTGGCGGAATACCAGGCCAGCGCGAGGAACGCGCCGAAGGCGACGATGCCGCTGCCGCCAAGCGCGATGGCGCGGGCAAGGGAGCCGTGGGTGTCGGGCAGGGCAGTCCGATTGGGGTCGATTGGGCTCGGCGGGGTCATCAGCGGCTCGTTGCGGTGGGGCGGCGCCATTGTTCGCCCGGCAGCTTCGCGAGATCAAGCGGGACACGCCCCTGCCGGCAACGCGGACCGTTTTCCCCGGGGCGCGGGAGACGGGACGATTGCCTCTCACTGATATCTCAGATATCTTTCTAAGAAAGGGAGAGACACGTCGTAATGGAAGCCTGCATCGTCCAGCGCCCGCAGTCGCTCCAGAGCCAGGTCTTCGACCATTTGCTCAACGCTATCATGACCGGCCGATTTCAGTTCGGAACGCTCCTCAGCGAAAAGGTGCTCGCGGCCGAACTGATGACGAGCAAGACGCCGGTTCGCGAAGCCTTCGTTCAGCTTCAGTCTCTCGGCCTGGTGGACACCAGGCCACAGCGCGGGTGGCTGGTTTTTCAGCCGACCGCCAAGCAGATCAGCGAACTCTGCGAGGTGCGGGTGATTCTTGAAGTGGGCGCGTTGCGCGCCGCGGCGGAGCATGATCGCGCCGGACTGGTTTCGGCGCTGTCCGCCATCCACGAGCGTGCCTTGAAAAACACCCGCGCCCGCACCACCCGCGCAGCGTTGCAATATCAGATGCTGGATGACGCATTTCATCTGGCGCTGTTCAAGAATTGCAACAACGATACGCTGTTGAGCGCCTACGACGTTTTTCGTCCGCGCATTCATACGTTGCGCGTCAATCTCCAGAACCAGAATCCAAGTCTGTTCGGCGTATCGTCGCAGGATCACGCCGAGATTATCGCGCACATCGCCGACGGCAAGGTCGAGCCGGCGGTCGAAATCGTCTCGCGGCACATTCGCCGTATGGCGAGCGCCTATTCGTTGCACTGGGAGTCGCTTGTTCCACATAAGGCGTAGAGGAAAAACCATGAAATTGAGATTTATAGTGTTTGCCGCGGCTGTTCTCGCGCTCGCCGGCGCGGCTCATGCAGCCGACGATCTTTCCGGTCCGGTCAAGATTGGCGTGATCAACGACAGAAGCGGTCCCTACGCCGACACCACGGGCGAAGGCTCGGTGATCGCCGCGCAGATGGCCATCGACGATTTCGGCGGCAGCGTGCTCGGCAAGAAGATCGAGCTGTTGTCCGCCGATCATCAGCTCAAGCCCGACGTTGCCGTCAACATCGCCCGGCGCTGGGTCGACCGGGAAGGCGTCGACGCCTTCGCCGATCTCGCCGGCTCGGCGGTGACCCTGGCGGTTCAGGAATACGCCCGCAACGCCAACCGCATCGTGCTGAACAGCGGCTCGGGCTCCTCCGATCTCAACGGCAAGTCGTGCACCCCGACCGCCACCCAGTGGTCGTTCGATACTTATGCGCTGGCCGCCAGCAACGTCAGGGCCCTGCTCAAGCAGGGACTCGATACCTGGTTCTTCCTCACGGTGGACTACACCTTCGGCTACGCGCTCGAGCGCGACGCGGCAAAAATCCTCAAGGAAGGCGGCGGCTCCGTCGTCGGCAGCGTTCATCATCCGCTGAACACTTCCGACTTCTCCTCCTTCCTGCTGCAAGCACAGGCGTCAGGCGCGAAAGTGATCGCCATCGGCAGCGGGCCGGGCGACTCCTCGAACATTCTCAAGCAGTCCGCCGAGTTCGGCATTTCCGGGAAGAAGCAGACCATCGCCAACATGCTCACCCATGTCACCGACATCTCCGTGCTCGGCGGCAGCGCCGCGGGCATGACTGGCGTGGAATCGTTCTACTGGGACCTCAACGACGAGACCCGGGCCTGGACCAAGCGGTTTCAGGAGCGCGGCGGGCGGCTGCCGAGCATGGTCCACGCCGGCACCTACAGCGCGGTGCTGCACTATCTCAAGGCCATCAAGGCGGCCGGCACCAAGGAGGCCGGTGCGGTGATGGTGAAAATGCGCGAGCTGCCGGTCAATGACTTCTACACCAAGAACGCCCGGGTCCGGCCCGATGGACTGGTGGCGCGGGACTACTATCTGCTCCGCGTCAAGGACCCGAAGAATGCGCGCTACAAATACGATATCTACGATGTGCTTGCGACCATACCCGCCGTTGAGACGGTGCGGCCGATCGAGCAGAGCGAATGTCCGCTGGTGAAGGGGCGTTGAGGAATGAGTAATCGGGAACCTACAGGGCGTCCGGTCGGGCTGGTGCCGCGAAGCGATATCTTGAAGGGGACGTTTTCAACGCCGCTCGATGCGCCCTTCATCCCGCCCTTTCCGTTTTCCTACCGGAACGCGGAAATCCTGACGGTGGCTTACCGCACCCGGATGGATGCGATTCTGCGGCTTCTGCCCGAGCCCCTTGAGGCGACCAGCGACGTTGTGCTCATCCACATCTACAAACTGAACGACACCGACTGGATCGGCCCCTACGGGGAAGCCAACGTCATGGTGGGCGCGCAGCTGTCGGCGGAGCAGAGCGGAGGCTATTCGCCCTGGCTGTTCCTCTCCTCCGCCGCTGGCGTCTCGCAGGGGCGCGAGGTCCATGGCCAGCCCAAGAAGGACGGAACGGTCAGCCTCAAGGCGAAGGGCGATCTGTGGGTCGGTCGCGTCCGCCGCAACGGCATCGACGTGGTGACGGCGACGCTTGCCTACAAGCAGCGCCGCTGCGCCGTCGAAACGCTCAGCCGTTACCTGAACTTCCGTCTCAACATCAACCTGAAGGCGGTCAATCACATTGATGGCCGCCCGGCGATCCGCCAGATCACCGCGCGCCGCCTGACCGATGTAACGGTCCATGAGTGCTGGGACGGCCCCTGCACGGTTGAGCTGCGGCCCAACATGCAGGCGCCGGTCTTTCGGCTTCCCGTCGTGGAGATGCTCGACGGAATTTACTGGAGAGCCGATTTCACCCTGGTCGAGGGCGACATCCTGCTCGACTATCTCCGCTGATCCGAACGGCGTCACCGACGCGCCGGGATCACAGCGAGTAGTAAAGCTCGAACTCGACCGGGTGCGGGGTCATCTCGAAGCGCTCGACCTCGGTCATCTTCAGTTCGATGAAGGCGTCGATGAAGTCGTCGTCGAACACCCCGCCGGCCTTCAGGAAGGCGCGGTCCTTGTCGAGGTTCTCCAGCGCCTCGCGCAAGCTGCCGCACACCGTCGGGATCTGCTTCAGTTCCTCGCGCGGCAGGTCGTAGAGGTCCTTGTCCATCGCCGGGCCCGGATCGATGCGGTTCTTGATGCCGTCGAGGCCGGCCATCAGCATCGCCGCGAAGGCGAGATACGGGTTGGCCATCGGATCGGGGAAGCGGACCTCGACGCGCTTGGCCTTGGGCGAGGTGGTGTAGGGGATGCGGCACGAGGCCGAGCGGTTGCGCGCCGAATAGGCCAGCAGCACCGGCGCTTCATAGCCCGGCACCAGGCGCTTGTAGGAGTTGGTGGAGGGGTTGGTGAAGGCGTTGATCGCCTTGGCGTGCTTGATGATGCCGCCGATGTAGTAGAGGCACGTTTCCGACAGGTCGGCGTATTTGTTGCCGGCGAAGGTCGGCTTGCCGTCCTTCCAGATCGACAGGTGGACGTGCATCCCCGAGCCGTTGTCGCCGTAGACCGGCTTGGGCATGAAGGTGGCGGTCTTGCCGTAGATGTGCGCGACCTGATGGATGCAGTACTTGTAGATCTGCATCTGGTCGGCCATGTGGGTGAGGGTGTCGAACTTCATGCCGAGTTCGTGCTGGGCGGAGGCCACCTCGTGGTGGTGCTTCTCGACCTTGACGCCCATGCGCGCCATCGCGCCGAGCATCTCCGAGCGCATGTCCTGCAACGAATCCTGCGGCGGCACCGGGAAGTAGCCGGCCTTGGTGCGGATGCGGTGGCCGAGGTTGCCGCCCTCGTATTCGGTGTCGGAATTGGTCGGCAGTTCGGCCGCGTCCAGCTTGAAGCCGGTGTTGTAGGGCGTGGTCTGGTAGCGCACGTCGTCGAACACGAAGAACTCGGCCTCGGGGCCGACATAGACGGTGTCGCCGATGCCCATCGACTTCACCATCGCCTCGGCCTTGCGGGCGATGCCGCGCGGGTCGCGGTTGTAGGGTTCGCCGGTGGTCGGCTCCAGCACGTCGCAGGTGATGACCATGGTGGTCTCGGCGAAGAACGGGTCGATGGTCGCGGTCTCGGGGTCCGGCATCAGCATCATGTCGGACTCGTTGATCGCCTTCCAGCCGGCGATCGAGGAGCCGTCGAACATGGTGCCCTCGGCGAAAATCTCCTCGTCGACCATCGAGACGTCGAAAGTGACGTGCTGCCACTTGCCGCGCGGGTCGGTGAAACGCAGATCGACATACTTGACGTCATTGTCCTTGATCGACTTCAGGACGTCCTGGGCGGTGGTCATGGATTCCTCTTATGTGATGTTCAACGAAGGCGGTTGCGGGCGCGGCGCGCGCCAATAAAGCAATGGAGCGTGTCGGAGGATCAGATGGCGTCGAGGCCGGTCTCGCCGGTGCGGATGCGGATGACCTCCTCGACGTTGGACACGAAGATCTTGCCGTCGCCGATGCGGCCGGTCTGGGCGGCGCGGCGGATCGCCTCGATCGCCTTTTCGACGAGGTCGTCGCCGATCACGATCTCGATCTTCACCTTGGGCAGAAAATCGACGATGTATTCGGCGCCGCGATAAAGTTCGGCGTGGCCCTTCTGCCGTCCGAAGCCCTTGGCCTCGGTGACGGTGATGCCTTGCAGGCCGACTTCCTGAAGGGCCTCCTTCACCTCGTCGAGCTTGAAGGGCTTGATGATGGCTTCGATCTTCTTCACTGGATGTCTCCCGGCACTTCCAAAATCTCTCATCCTGCGGGGCCTGAGCCGATGCCGATCAGTTATCAGAATCCGCAAGCGTGTTCCATGCAGCGTCTGTCGCATTCTGCGGCAGGCAGCGGTTTATAACTGGGCAATGTGCATATTTTTCAGGCAGTCGCGGCGCGTAGAGGAGGCGGCATCATGGAGGTTTTGACCACGGCCGAGATGGGCAGGGCCGACCGGCTCACGATTGCCGGCGGCACCGCCGGCTTCACGCTGATGCGTAATGCCGGCCGGGCGGTGGCCGACGCCGCCGCCGATCTGGTCGAGGACGGGCCGGTGCTGGTGGTCGCGGGCGGCGGCAACAACGGCGGCGACGGCTTTGTCGCGGCCACTGAACTGGCGGCGCGCGGCCGCGAGGTGACGGTGATGCTGCTGGGCTCGCGCGAGGTGCTGTCCGGCGACGCCGCGCTGGCGGCGGAGCAATGGCGTGGCGCGGTCGTGCCGGCAGATGCGGCTTCGCTCGGCGCGCCGGCGCTGATTGTCGACGCGCTGTTCGGCGCGGGGCTGGACCGGCCGGTGAAGGACGCCGCGCGCGACCTCGTCGTGGCGATCAACGAAAGCGGCGTCCCGGTGCTCAGCGTCGATCTGCCGAGCGGCATTAACGGCACCACCGGCGCGGTGATGGGGACGGCGGTGCGCGCCACCGAGACGGTGACGTTTTTCCGCCTCAAGCCCGGCCACCTGCTGCTGCCGGGGCGCGGCCATTGCGGCCGCATCCGGGTCGCGGACATCGGTATCGACGTCTCGGTGCTGGACGAGATCGCGCCAAAGACCTTCGAGAACGTGCCGGAGCTGTGGCAGGCGGCGTTCCCGGTGCCGGGCGTCGAGGCCCACAAATACGCGCGCGGCCATGCGCTGGTGCTGTCGGGCGGCGTTTCCGCCACCGGCGCGGCGCGGCTTTCGGCGCGCGGCGCGCTGCGCGGCGGCGCGGGACTGGTCACGGTGCTGTCGCCGCGCGAGGCGCTGGCCGTCAACGCGGCGGCGCTGACCGCGATCATGGTGCGGCCTGTGGACACCGCCGCCGAATTCGCCGACCTCCTGGCCGACCGCCGCCTCAACGCCTGTGTCATCGGCCCCGGCGCAGGCGTCGGGCCGCACACCCGCGCCATGGTGCTGGCGGCGCTGGAGGCGAAGCGTCATGTCGTGCTCGACGCCGACGCGCTGACCAGTTTCGCCGCGCGCCCGGACGACCTGTTCGAGGCCACCCGCGCCGCGGTGAGCGCCGGCGCGGGCGTGGTGCTGACCCCGCATCAGGGGGAGTTCGCGAGGTTGTTCAGCGAGATGGACAACAAACATCCATTCAAGTCTAAACTCGAACGGGTGCGCGCGGCGGCGCTGCGCAGCGGCGCGGTGGTGCTGCTCAAGGGCCCCGACACCGTGGTCGCCGCCCCCGACGGGCGAGCGGCGATCGCCGCCAACGCGCCGCCGTGGCTGGCGACGGCGGGCTCGGGCGACGTTCTCTCCGGCATCATCGGCGCGATGCTGGCGCAGGGCGTGCCGGCGTTCGAGGCGGGCTCGATCGCGGTGTGGATGCACGGCGAGGCGGGGCGCGAGGCCGGGCCCGGCCTGATCGCCGAGGACCTGCCCGAAGTGCTGCCGGCGGTGGTCCGCCGGCTGTTCGACGCCTTCGCGGTGGATTACTGAGAGCTTGCGAGGCGTCATCGTCCGCCAACGGGTCCGCACGAAGCGCGGCCCGATGACAGGCTCCGGCGGACGATCCCGTATTCCGTGCGAGTGCATGGGAGACTCGATCCCATAGGAGTACTGGATACTCCGCCTTCGCGGAGTATGACGGTTTTTGTATTGCGCCCTCGCGCGAAAGGCCGCTTTCCGGTCGGCTGAGGGGCGCTACTCCACCACGTATTGCCGGACCAGCCGTGGCGCGCTCCAGTCGGCCGCCAGCGATTCCATCAGGAAGCGCCCGGCTGTCTCGGCGCGGAAGGCAATGCGCTGGGTCTGTCCCGGTCCGACCGCCACGGTGTCGAGCCAGAACGGCTTCCAGCCGTCGTCGAGCCGGTCGAGCAGGCGGACATGGTGGCCGTGCAGATGGAAGGTCACCGGGACCGTGGCGCGGTTGGCCAGCGCAAGCACCACGGTGCGGCCGCGCTTGACCCGGAAGGCTGGTTGCGCGGCGGGTGTGAGGCGGGCCGGGCGGGTCCAGCCGCCATCGGCCTCAAGGCGGTCGAGGGCGAGGTCGGCGCGCAGCGCGTCACGGAGGCTCAGTTGCTCCGGCAGTCCGTTCGACGGCAGCGCCGACGGTTCGGGCAGCGGCGCGGCGCGCAGCGGCTCGCCGGCCGTCGTGAGGCGGCCAAGCGTATGGATCGCCGCGCCGTCGCCGAGCAGGATCGCGGCGGCCGATCCCGAAGCGGCGGCGTCGATCACCGTATCGATCCGGGTTCCGGGCGCCAGCACCAGCCGGCCGTCGCGCGCCACGAATGGCTCGGCGGGCGCGCCGTCGATGGCCATCACCCGGACTTCGTAGTTTTCGATTTTCAATACGATCGCATTGCGTTGCGATCCGTTGATGAAGCGAAGTCTCAGCCTCTCACCGGGCCGCAAGGCGATCTCGGCACCCGTCGCGCCGTTGACGGTCCACGGCGCCGGCGCGCCCTCGACGCCGCCGCCCGGCGCAACCGCGCCGCCGTCGGGGCCGAGCCGCCAGTCCTCGATCAGCCACACCGCGTCGCGGTCGGCGGCGAGCCCGTCGTCTCCCACCACCAGCGCCAGCGCGCTGGCGGCCCGCGCCGCGCCGTCGCCGAGCAGCCGGGCGTCGCACATCAGGGTTCCGGCGCGCGGCAGTTTGAGCGTGAACGCATCGACCGCGCCGGGGGCGACCGGCGGGCGGGCCAATAGCGGCTCCGTCTCGGGCTGGCCGTCGAGGCCGTGCCAGTTGAGGACGGCCGGGACCGGCAACTCGTTGCGGAAGCTCACCGCGATGGTGTCGCCGCGCCGGAAGGCGGGCTGTCGCCGCCCGTCCGCCGCCTCCAGCGCCCACAGCGCCGAAGGTTTGCCGTCGGCCCGCAACGCGCGGGCGACCTGCCGGGCGCGCAGGTCAAGCGGGACGGGTTGCCCCGGCGCCTGCCGGGCATGGCCGGGCCGGGCAACGAGACTTGCGGCGAACGCCCCGAGCAAGGCGCGGCGGTCGATCGGAAAGGCGGTACGAAAGGCGCGTGTCATTGCTCATGCGGATCATGTTCGGCGCGCTAAGTCCAGCCGGTGTGGCGCGTGCCGGCAAGCGTCACAAAAGCACATCCCGGCCATTTTTTTGCTGTGCTCCGGCGTTCGCGTGCTATAAGCCCGCCGCGCGGTCGAACCGGGATTTTTCAGCGCGGGCGTGGCGGAATTGGTAGACGCGCCGGATTTAGGTTCCGGTGACGAAAGTTGTGGGGGTTCGAGTCCCTCCGCCCGCACCACGCCTGAACCGAAACGGATCGCGCCGAACGATTTTCCGGAGGACGTGTTTTCCGTCAGGGAGCCTGGTCCGCCGAACCACCGACGCCAGGCGCGCCCAGCGCCGGGCATCGCCAGATTGACAACGACCGGCCGCCGGCCGGCCAAGCGGGAAGAAGATTGACGCCATGCAGGTGAACGAAACCGTCGCCGACGGTCTGAAGCACGAGTTCCAGGTCAGCATTCCGGCCGCCGATATCGGCGCCAAGGCCGATGCGCAGCTTGCCGATCTCAAGGGCAAGGTCCGCCTGAACGGGTTTCGTCCGGGCAAGGTGCCGACCGCGCATCTGAAGAAGCTCTACGGCCGCTCGGTGATGGCCGAGACGGTCGAGAAGACCATTCAGGAAACCAACACCCAGATTTTCACCGACCGCGGCTTCAAGCTCGCCACCGAGCCCAAGGTGACGCTGCCGACCGAGGAAAAGGCGGTCGAGGCTATCCTCAGCGGCAATGCCGACCTGACCTACACCGTCGCCGTCGAGGTGGTGCCGGCGATCCAGCTTGCCGATTTCAAGAGCTTCACCGTCGAGAAGCCGGTGGCCGAGGTCGGCGACGCCGAGATCGACGAGGCGGTCAAGCGCATCGCCGAGCAGAACCGCGATTATGCCGACAAGGGCGAGGGCGCCAAGGCCGAGTCCGGCGACCGGATCACCATTTCGTTCAAGGGCACCATCGGCGGCACCCCGTTCGAGGGCGGCAGCGGTGAGGGCATTCAGGTCGTGATCGGCTCGAACACCTTCATCCCCGGCTTCGAGGACCAGTTGACCGGGATCGCCAAGGGCGAGACGCGCACGCTCAAGGTGCCGTTCCCCAAGAACTACGCCAATGCCGAACTGGCCGGCAAGGACGCCGAGTTCGAAACCACCGCGACCCTGATCGAGGCGCCACAGGACAAGGCGATCGACGACGCCTTCGCCACTTCGCTCGGCATGGAGTCGCTCGACAAGCTGAAAGAGGCGGTGCGCGAGCGCCTGACCGCCGAGTATGCCGGGGTGTCGCGCCAGCGCGTCAAGCGGGCGCTGCTCGACCGTCTCGACGAGGCCCATCAGTTCGAGGCGCCGCCGTCGCTGGTGGACGAGGAATTCAACCTGATGTGGAATTCGATCAAGGCCGAGATGGAATCGACCGGCAAGACCTTTGCCGACGAGAACACCACCGAGGAAGCCGCGAGCGCCGAATACCGCAAGATCGCCGACCGCCGGGTCCGCCTCGGGCTGGTGCTGTCGGAGATCGGCGAGAAGAACAAGATTTCGGTGACCGACGACGAGGTCAGCCGCGCGATGGTCGAGCAGGCGCGGCGGATGCCCGGCCGCGAGAAGGAAGTTTGGGATTTTTATCGCAACAATCCCAGCGCCTTGGCGCAGATTCGCGCGCCGATTTATGAAGACAAGGTGGTGGACTTCCTGCTCGAACTCGCGACCGTCACCGAGAAGAAGGTGTCGCGCGAGGACCTCTACAAGGACGACGAGGACAGCGACAAGACGGCGGCCTGAGCCGGCTCAAGGCGGCGCGCGGCGTCCGGCCTCGTGCCGCGCCGCGCCGGGATCTCAGTCCGTCCGCGCGCGGACGACCGCTTCGACACGGACCGACAGCATCGGCTTGCTGTCGTCGGTGCCGTTGATGATGCGGCTTCGCACGGTGAGGAGCGCGTCGTTGCGCTCCGGGCGCGGAGAGATCTCCACGATCTCCGCCTGTCCGGTGAGGACGAAGCCCGGCCGCACCGGCCGCTGCATGTCGATCTCGAACCGC
This sequence comes from Bradyrhizobiaceae bacterium, assembly GCA_044463945.1. Lineage (GTDB taxonomy): Bacteria > Pseudomonadota > Alphaproteobacteria > Rhizobiales > Xanthobacteraceae > 62-47. The sequence goes on from JBIQLW010000027.1 coordinate 48,172, forward strand.
TTGCCGGCGATCCCGGCCACCTTCGACCACAGCGCCTCGGCGATCAGCCGCTGATAGACCGCCATGGTGTGCAGCCCGCTGGCGATCAGCCCGCCGAACGGGCCTTTTGCCGCGGCCTCCGGATCGATGTGGATAAAGAGCGGGTCATAGCGGGTCGCGAAATCGATGATTTCGGCCTGCTCCATCCGGTAGGTGCCGAACGGGAAGCGCTGGCCGACAATCAGGTCCTGGGCGTAGAGCATGGGTGAATCGTTCCTTTGCAGACCCGTCCATGCTGGCAGCTTTTCATGCGCGCCGCCATGACCCCGGAGGTCAAGGTTCAGCGCCCGTGAGCGCGGCTGCCCCTGATGCCCTATTCCGCGGCGGCGGAATGTGGTGCGTGCTCCTGGAGATATTCGCGCCATGCCTGCCGCAGGATTTGCACTGACGACGTCAGGAAGAGTCCTGCCATGATCGCGGCGACGATCAGATCCGGCCATGCGGTAGCGGTGCCCCAGACGCCGAAGGCTGCAAGCATCACCGCCACGTTGCCGATGGCATCGTTGCGCGAGCAGAGCCAGACCGACCGCACGTTGGCGTCGCCATCCTTGTAGGGCATCAGAAGGCCGACCGACGCGAGGTTGGCGGCGAGAGCCAGCAAGCCGATAGCGCCCATGACTTCGGCGCTCGGCACGCCAAGGACAAGCGTCTGGTAGACGGTGGAGCCGAATACCCAAAATCCCATCAGGCTCAGCGACAGGCCCTTGAACAGGGCGGCGGTTGCCCTTGTCCGTAATGACGCGCCGATCACCGCCAGGCTCAGGCCGTAGGTGATCGTATCGCCGAGGAAGTCCAGCGCGTCGGCTTGCAGGGCCTGCGATCCCGCGAGCTGGCCCGCGACGATCTCGGTCAGGAACATCGCGCCGTTGATGCCGATGACGGTCCACAGCACCAGCTTGTAGCGCGGGTCCAGGCCGTCAAACACCGGCACGCCGCCACAACAGCAGGTGTCTTCCCCCTTGTGTGCGACGGCATTCCTCTTCGCCGGCAGGTCCGGCGGCGGCGGCGCGCAGCAGGCATCCGTTTCCTGATCGCAACAGTGGTCGGCCATGCGGCGTCTCCTTTCCGAGAGGCACCGTAATCCCTATAGTGACTAGAGGTTCAAGAGGTTCTGCGATGGATTTTTCGATTGGAGCACTGGCGCGGCGCACCGGGGTCAAGGTTCCGACCATTCGTTACTATGAGCAGATCGGGCTCTTGCCGGCGCCGCCGCGCACGGAAGGCCGGCAGCGCCGCTACGACGCCGGCCATGCCGCCCAGCTGAACTTTATCCGCCACGCCCGCGAGCTTGGCTTCGAGGTCGACGCCATCCGTGAATTGCTGGCGATGAATGCGAGGCCGGACCAGTCCTGCGCGGACGTTGACGACATGGCGCGGCGGCACATTGCCGAGATCGACCGGCGCATCGCGCATCTGACCACGCTCCGCGCTGAATTGCAGCGCACGGTCGACGAATGCGGGCGCGGCCGCGTGTGCGAATGCCGGGTGATCGGGACGTTGGCCGACGGCAGTCACGACCACGGGCGAGCAGCCGACCGCTGGCCCGGGCGATAGTCCGCAAGATCGACGCGCCGAAGCAAACCGGGGATCGAGGCCCGGCCCGCGCTCCAACGTCGCGTTAAGGTTGCCGGGCGAAAGCCAAGACGGCGGGCGTCGCGCCGCTATGCCCTTCGGCCCGAATCGGCTTGAACTAGGCCGCCGATGCCTAAGCGGGGGCTTTGTCCCGATGGGGCTTGCCGCCGCCGGATCGGGACATATCTGTACGCCGCTTACTCCATTTTGCCTTCGGGGCGACCATGACGCGGCGGCGCGGGGCAACCTCCCGCCGCGCCGCACGCCGAGCGCCCCGCTCAAACCTTCAGGTGTTCAATGCGCGATCCGGTGGAAACCTACATGAACCTCGTCCCCATGGTGGTCGAGCAGACCAACCGTGGCGAACGGGCCTACGACATCTTCTCGCGCCTCCTGAAGGAGCGCATCATCTTCGTGACCGGCCCGGTCGAGGACGGCATGTCGACGCTGATCGTCGCCCAGCTCCTGTTCCTCGAAGCCGAGAACCCGAAAAAGGAAATCTCGATGTACATCAACTCGCCGGGCGGGGTGGTGACGTCGGGGCTGGCGATCTACGACACCATGCAGTTCATCCGCCCGCCGGTCTCGACGCTGTGCACCGGGCAGGCGGCCTCGATGGGCTCGCTGCTGCTCGCGGCCGGCGAGAAGGACATGCGCTTTGCGCTGCCGAACGCCCGCATCATGGTGCATCAGCCGTCCGGCGGCTTTCAGGGCCAGGCCACCGACATCATGCTGCATGCCCAGGAAATCCTGAACCTGAAGAAGCGGCTCAACGAGATCTACGTCAAGCATACCGGGCAGGAGTACAAGGCGATCGAGGACGCGCTGGAGCGCGACAAGTTCCTCACCTCCGAGATGGCCAGGGATTTCGGCCTGATCGACAAGGTGATCGACAAGCGCGCCGAGGACCCGGCCCCGGTCAAGCCGGTCTGACGCCGGCCGCCGGGTTGCAGCAGGCGGGGTTTGCGCGCGGGCCGGTTCCGGCCTCGTCCGGGCAGATCACGGTTTCGCCGCAGGAGTCCCGAACGCCGCGCAGGGCGTTATTGTGATCGTTGGTTACCGTTGTCAGGGGTCGCGTTGATGCCGCAAATCACGCTATTGTCACGGCGTCAGACCAATGGCCGATTAGCGAATTCTTGATAGTCCGCTGTCACCATGGTTGGCTGAGAGCGGCAGGCCAATATACTGAAGAATCGAACTGGTCGCGATTCGTCGCGACCAATGGAGTGCGAAGGTCTTTTTGGTACGGATATTGCTCCTATCTGGATGTTCGGCGAGCGTGCCGGACTGGAGCGATCGGATCGATGAGATCGAACGGTAGACGGAGACAGGAATGAGCAAGGTCGGCACCAGCGACTCCAAGAACACGCTTTATTGCTCGTTCTGCGGCAAGAGCCAGCATGAAGTCCGCAAACTGATCGCCGGTCCCACCGTCTTCATTTGCGACGAGTGTGTCGAACTGTGCATGGACATCATCCGCGAGGAGAACAAGTCGTCGCTGGTGAAGTCGCGCGACGGCATTCCGACGCCGAAGGAAATCTGCAAGGTTTTGGACGACTACGTCATCGGCCAGCATCACGCCAAGAAGGTGCTGTCGGTCGCGGTGCACAACCACTACAAGCGGCTGAACCACCAGACCAAGCACAACGACGTTGAACTGGCGAAGTCGAACATCCTGCTGATCGGCCCGACCGGCTCCGGCAAGACGCTGCTGGCGCAGACGCTGGCGCGCATCCTCGACGTGCCGTTCACCATGGCGGACGCGACCACGCTGACGGAAGCCGGCTACGTCGGCGAGGACGTCGAGAACATCATCCTCAAGCTGTTGCAGGCCGCCGACTACAACGTCGAGCGCGCCCAGCGCGGCATCGTCTACATCGACGAGATCGACAAGATCTCGCGCAAGTCCGACAACCCCTCGATCACCCGCGACGTGTCGGGCGAGGGCGTGCAGCAGGCGCTGCTGAAGATCATGGAAGGCACCGTGGCGAGCGTTCCGCCGCAGGGCGGCCGCAAGCATCCGCAGCAGGAGTTCCTGCAGGTCGACACCACCAACATCCTGTTTATCTGCGGCGGCGCCTTCGCCGGCCTTGAGAAGATCATTTCCGCGCGGGGCCGGACGACCTCGATCGGCTTCGCCGCGCAGGTGATGGCGCCGGAGGATCGCCGCACCGGCGAGATCTTCCGTCACGTCGAGCCGGAGGATCTGCTCAAGTACGGCCTGATCCCTGAGTTCGTCGGCCGCCTGCCGGTGGTCGCAACGCTTGAGGATCTCGACGAGGCGTCGCTGAAGAAGATCCTCACCGATCCGAAGAACGCGCTGGTCAAGCAGTATCAGCGGCTGTTCGAGATGGAGAACATCGAACTGACCTTCGCCGACGAGGCGCTGGGCGCGGTGGCGCGCAAGGCGATCGAGCGCAAGACCGGCGCGCGTGGCCTGCGCTCGATCCTGGAGAGCATTTTGCTCGAAACCATGTTTGACCTGCCCGGCCTCGAAGGCGTCGAGGAAGTCGTCATCTCGCGCGAGGTGGTCGAGGGTACCGCCCGCCCGCTGTATATCTACGCGGATCGTGCCGACCGCGCCGGCGAGACCAGCGCCAGCGCCTGACCGATTCGCGGACGAGAAAGCACGGCCGCCGCAGCCGACGGCGGCCGTTTCCGCGTCGCCGCCGCTGCACCGGATTGCGCTGTGCGCAGAACCGTTTGGCTGACTTGACACCGTGCCGGGCGATAGCCACCTAATGCTTCCGGCGAACCGGTTTTTTCAAGATTCGCCTTGACTTCGTTCCTGACGGGTAGGCCGCGCCACGGCCGATTTTTCCGGAACATCTCGGCACCTTGTGGCGGTGGCGCGTGATGCGGACCGCGTGCAAGGGGGCACAGCAAAGGAAACGGGCCATGTCCACTACCAAACCTCGGCCGTCCATCGTTCACGGCGAAAGCCACCTCTATCCGGTGCTGCCGCTGCGCGACATCGTCGTCTTTCCGCACATGATCGTGCCGCTGTTCGTCGGCCGCGAGAAATCGATCAAGGCGCTGGAACAGGTGATGAAAAGCGACGGGCTGATCATGCTCGCGACGCAGAAGAATGCGTCGGACGACGATCCGAGCCCCGACACCATCTATGAGATCGGAACGCTCGCCAGCGTGTTGCAGTTGCTCAAGCTGCCCGACGGCACCGTCAAGGTGCTGGTCGAGGGCCTGACGCGCGCCCGCGTCGAGCAGTATTCCGACCGCGCCGATTTCTACGAGGCCAACGCCACCGCGCTCGCCGACACCGACGCCGTCAGCGTCGAGGCCGAAGCGCTGGCGCGCTCGGTGGTGGCGGACTTCGAGAGCTACGTGAAGCTCAACAAGAAGATCTCCGCCGAGGTCGTCGCGGTGGTGCAGTCGAAGACCGACTTCGCCGAACTGTCCGACACCGTCGCCTCGCATCTCGCGGTCAAGATCGCCGACCGCCAGGGGTTGCTGGAAACGCTGTCGGTCACCGCGCGCCTTGAGAAGGTGCTCGGGCTGATGGAAAGCGAAATCTCGGTC
>JBIQLW010000028.1:0-52545 GCA_044463945.1 Bradyrhizobiaceae bacterium
CGTATCCACGCGATGCGCTGTTCCACACGATGCGCTGTTTGAAATTCAAATCCGATGTGTAGCAAACCTCACCAAATAAAGCCGTGTCCCCGACGCGATGCGGCATCCTTCATGCCGCGTCGCAGAGCCTGACGAGAAACGAGGCGTCATCATCCGCGAAGGCGGATGATCCAGTAATCCCTGTGAGTGCGCGGGAAATTTGCCCCGATGTGGCGTACTGGATACTCCGCCTTCGCGGAGTATGACGGTTTATCGTGCGGGGCCTCTGGACGAAAACGAATTTCCGGTCGGGCTCCCGGAGTGAGGAGTGCCGCGGATGCTGCATCCTTCATGCCGCTTCGCAGAGCCTGACGAGAAACGAGGCGTCATCATCCGCGAAGGCGGATGATCCAGTAACCGGGGCGAGTGCATGGGAAATTCGCCCCGACACGGCGTACTGGATACTCCGCCTTCGCGGAGTATGACGGTTTATCGTGTGGGGCCTCTGGACGAAAACGAACTCCCGGCTCTTGGAGCCGGGACCGTTCCGGATGCCGCCTTCGCGACGGTCCCGGATCAGCAGCGCACCACGCTGCGACGCCGCGCGCTACTGTACGACCGCGCCGCGATGCAGGTCGGCCTCGATCTGGAGCCGCGAGCCGCCGCCGAAGCGGGCGCGGTAGACCTGTAGGTTCTCCATGATCCGCTGCACGTAGTTGCGGGTTTCCGAGAACGGAATGCGCTCCACCCAATCCACCGCGTCGACGTTGGGATCGCGCGGATCGCCGTAGCGCGCGATCCATTTCCGTAAGCTGCCGCGGCCGGCGTTGTAGGCGGCGAAGGTCATGATGTAGGAGCCGCGATAGTCCTCCAGCAACCCGCCGAGTTCGGCGGCGCCGAGCGTGGTGTTGTAAACCGAATCGCCCTTGAGCCGGCCGAGGTCGTAGGTCGCGCCGTATTTGCGCGTGACGTACTTCGCCGCCGCCGGCGTCACCTGCATCAAGCCGTAGGCTTGCGCCGGCGACACCACGTTGGGGTTGAAGCCGCTTTCCTGCCGCGCGATCGAGAACAGCACGCTGGGGTCCACCTCCGGCCCGATCGGCCGGTAATGCGGCAGCCCGGTCGCCGGGAAGGCGTAAGTGTCGAACGGCAGTCCGCGATTGAGCGCGGCCTTGCCAAGCAGCAACATGCCGCGCGCGTCGTTGTTGCGCGAGGCGAGTTCGCCGAGGCCGGCCACCACCTGGGGTTCGGCGTTCTCGCCCATGTCGGCGAGAATCGGGATCGCCAGTTCGCGCTCGTTCAGCGCGTAGAGCAGTTGCACCGCGCGCACCATCTCGAAGCGCTCGGCGCCGCGCAGGCCGCCGCTGGGCGCGCGGTTGATCTCGATCTGCGGCAGGCCGAGCTTGGCGCGCGCCAACTGGCCGTAGTAGCTGGTGGAATGCGCCGCCGCCGACTGATAGGCGGCGCGCGCCTCCATGCTGCGGCCGGAGGCTTCGGCGGCGCGGCCGAGCCAGTAGCCGGCGCGCGCCAGCGCGGTCGGATTGTCGCTGCGCTCACTGATGCGGGCGAAATGCTGGCTGGCGGTGGCGGGATCCTTCAGGAAGCGCAACGCGATCCAGCCGGCGGTGAACTCCTTCTGGGTCTTGTAGACATCCTTCGACGGCAGCGCGGCGTCGCGCGCCACCACATAGGCGGTGCGGTTGTCGCCGATGTCGAGCAGTTCGCGCGCCATCACCCGGCGCTCGATCCACCATTCGTCGAGATCGTAGAGCCGCGCCGGATCGCGCGGCGCGCTCAGCAACAGGCGGCCGGCCTCCGCGACGCGGTCCTGCCGCCGCAGCCATTGCACCTTGCTGAAGATGTAGCCGGCGTCGCCGTGCAGATGATGCGGCACGCTGTCGAGCAGCGCCTTGGCGTTGGAGGCGCGCTTCGACACCGCGATGCGCGCCCGCGCCAGCGCCACCTGATCGCTGCCGAGACGCTGCGCCGCGCGCAGCGCCGCCTCATGGGCGCTGCCGTAGAGCAGCGCGTCCATCCGCGCCTTGTGGTCGCCCGGCCGCAGCAGCGCGCCGAACTGGTCGAGGATCGCGGATTCCATCGCCAGGCTGACGACGTCATCGTTGACCCAGGCATCGCGAATGAGGCGCTCGGCATTGGCGCGCTCGCCGCGCGCCAAGAGCGCCCGCGCCAGCACCAGCTTGCCCTTGGTGGACAGCGGCGTTTCGTTCTGGAACCAGGCCAGCACGGTGGCGTCGTCGCGGCGATCGTCCCACAGCGCCGCCTCGGCGCGGCGGCGCATGAAGATCTGCGACGGCCAGCCGGGATTGGCGGCGACGAAAGCGCGATAGCGCTCGACGCTGGCGCCGTTGTCGGGGCTGCGCAGGATGACCCATTCGGCGAGCTTGCGCGCCACCGGATCGCCGATCGCGGCTTGCGCCTGCGTCGCCTCCGCCGGCTTCCTCCGCCGCACCAGATCGATGACGTTTTGCAGCGCGCCGAGATCGGCCTGCGAGGTGGACGAGGTGGCGGCGACCACCGCCGGCAGGCTCGGCTTGCGCTCGGCGCGGACCAAAGGCTGCGGGCGCGGCGTCGCGCTTGCGGCGGCCGGCGCGGCGTGCGGCTTGGCGGCGGCGGCCTTCGGCTTCGCCGCGGCCTTCGGCTTCTCGGCGGTCTTCGGCTTGGCGACGTCCTTCGGCTTGGCGGCGTGAGGTTTGGAAGCGGCAGCCTTGTCGGCGGCCGGCTTGGCGGCCGCGCCCTTGGTCGCGGTCGTCTTGGCCGCCGTCGGCTTGGTCGCGCCGGCCTTGGCGTTGGTTTCGGAGGCAGCCTGCGCGCCGACCATCAGTGCCAGCGACCCGGCGGTCGCCATCAAGATGCTCCATCGCCATGCCGATGCTCGGGCAAACGTCATCGCGGTCCTTCGCTCGAATCGATCCCGGCGCGCGGGCCGGGCGAGTATGTTTCTGATTGTGAGAACACAACAGCAAATGTGTTAAGCATTTCATGTCTGGCGCGAAAGCCGGGCGATTTCGCGGCCGTCGCGCGTCGCGGCGCGGCCGATGTGGCGATCACCGATGGCGGCGGGCGGAGCCGGCGGTCCTCCGGTTCGATACCCCAAGTGCGATCGACGCGCCCGCCATGGACTCGCCAAGGGTATGAATCTATTGTCCTTTGCGGTGCGTTGCGCGGTCGAAGCAGGGACGCGGGCGGACCTTGCGGGCGGACCTTTGAGGGCATGCCCTCAAGAGAGTCGTTTAAGAGATCTTCCAAGGGAACCGGACGCGAGCCGCCGGCCCGCCGGGATTGAGCCCTTTTGTCGCGGCGGGGGACTCGCTAAAAGGCGTTGGATTTGAAAGTCGTGCGGACGGCGTTTGCTGGAGAATGACGATGGCAGCCAAGACGAAGTTCAGGGGGTCCTTTACCGCCTTGGTGACGCCGTTCAAAAACGGCGCGCTGGACGAAGCCGCCTTTCGCGATTTCGTCAACTGGCAGATCGCCGAGGGCACCAACGGCCTGGTGCCGGTCGGCACCACCGGCGAGAGCCCGACCGTCAGTCATGACGAGCACAAGCGCATCGTCGAATGGTGCATCGACGAGGCCAAGGGGCGCGTGCCGGTGATTGCGGGTGCGGGATCGAACGCGACCCGCGAGGCGATCGAACTGGCCGAACACGCCGAGCGCGCCGGCGCCGACGCCGTGCTCGTGGTGACGCCGTATTACAACAAGCCGACGCAAGAGGGGCTGTATCAGCACTTCAAGGCGATCAACGACGCCATCGGCATTCCGATCTTCATCTACAACATCCCCGGCCGCTCGGTGATCGACATGTCGGTCGAAACCATGACGCGGCTCTCCCAGCTCGACCGCATCGCCGGCGTCAAGGACGCCACCGCCAGCATGGTCCGCGTTTCACAGCAGCGCGCCGCGATGGGTGAGGACTTCAACCAGCTCTCTGGCGAGGACGCCACCGTCCTCGGCTACATGGCCCATGGCGGCCACGGCTGCATCTCGGTGACCTCCAACGTCGCGCCGCGCCTGTGCGCCGACTTTCATCGGGCGTGGCAGCGCGGCGACGCCGCGAGCGCACTGGCGATTCACGACAAGCTGATGCCGCTGCACACTAACCTGTTCATGGAGTCGAATCCGGCGCCGATCAAATATGCGCTGTCGCTGCTCGGAAAGATGGAGGAGACGCTGCGGCTGCCGATGGTCCCGGTGTCCGAGCCGACCCGGGTCGCGGTGCGGCAGGCCATGGTTCATGCCGGGCTGATCAACTGAGTGTTGTTGTAAGCGTAAATCACTTAAGTCAGATATCAACAGGCGTCGAAAAGGAATTTGGGATGCTCAAGGAGTTTCGTGAATTTGCCATGAAGGGCAACGTCGTCGATCTCGCCATCGCGGTGATCATCGGCGCGGCGTTCGGCGCGATCGTCAACTCGATGGTGGCCGACATCATCATGCCGATCGTCGGCGCGATCACCGGCGGCCTCGACTTCTCGAACTACTTCACCGGTCTGTCGAGCCAGGTCACGGCCACCAACCTCGCCGACGCCAAGAAGCAGGGCGCGGTTCTGGCGTGGGGCAACTTCCTGACGCTGACCATCAACTTCCTCATCATCGCCTGGGTGCTGTTCATCGTGGTGCGACTGATGAACTCGCTGAAGAAGAAAGAGCCGGCGCCGCCGCCGGCGGAGCCGTCGGACGAGGTCAAGCTGTTGACCGAAATCCGTGATCTGTTGAAGAAGGCCTGACGCAAAGCGCGCGCCCCCTTGGGCGCTGTCGCGTGGTTCAGGACAGTGCCGAGGGGCGTTCGCCATGGCTGACAAGACCGAGCGCGCCATCAAAGTGGTCGCGGAAAACCGCAAGGCGCGCTTCAATTACGCGATCGAGGACACGGTGGAAGCCGGGATTTCCCTGACCGGCACCGAGGTCAAGTCGATCCGCGGCGGCAAGGCCACGATCGCGGAATCCTACGCCGATTCCAAGGACGGCGAGATCTGGCTGATCAACGCCAACATTCCTGAATATTTGCAGGCCAACCGCTTCAATCACGAGCCGAGGCGGCCGAGGAAGCTGCTGCTCCACAAGAAGCAGATCAACAAGCTGGCCGGCGCGGTGGAACGCAGCGGCATGACGCTCATTCCTCTGAAGATGTATTTCAACGAGCGCGGCCGCGCCAAACTGTTGCTCGGGCTCGCCAAGGGCAAGAAGCTGCACGACAAGCGCGAGACCGAGAAGAAGCGCGACTGGAGCCGCGAGAAGGGACGCTTGCTGCGGGCGCGGGGCTGACGGGAAGGGCGAGCACCATGAACCAGAAGGATTTGCTGGCCGTCGATTGGAGCCGGATTCCGGCGCCGGAAGATGACGGCGCCGCGCGCCACCTCGTCGGCAAGGCGCTGCCGCCGGTGGCGCTGCTCGGTACCGACATGAACATGGTGACGCTGGCGGAGTTGCCGGGTCGCACGGTGGTGTTCGCCTATCCGCGCACCGGCGAGCCGGGCAGGATCGCCCCCGTCGACGACTGGGACATGATTCCCGGCGCGCGGGGCTGCACGCCGCAGACCTGCGCCTTCCGCGATCTGTTCGCCGACCTCAAAGCCGCTGGCGCGCGGCAGGTATTCGGCCTCTCGACCCAGAGCAACGCCTATCAGAGCGAGATGGCCGGCCGGCTGCATCTGCCATTTCCGGTGTTGTCCGACGAAGCGCTGGCGCTGACCCGTGCGCTCGATCTGCCCACCATGGAGGTCGCGGGTCTGATCCTGATCAAGCGGATGGCGCTGATCATCGACGACGGACGCATCACCCACGTCTTCTATCCGGTGTTCCCGCCGGACCGTAACGCCGGCGATGTGCTGGCGTGGCTGAAGGACAATCCGCGCTGATCCCTACCTTTTTATCCCTCTCCGCTTGCGACGGAGGTCGGGAAGGAATGACGCTTCAGCCAAGGTCGGCGCGGACCCTGGCGAATACGTTCTTGAACATCGCCGGCGTCAGCACGCCGGTATTGGTGTTGTAGCGCGAGCAATGATAGCTGTCGTAGAGCTTCACCCGGTCGGCGTCATGCACCGCGCCGTGGGCGAACGGCGTGGCGGAGGCGCGCAGGCCGAGCGCCTTCACTGTCGAATCGTGCGCGACGCGGCCGAGCGCGACGATCGCGCGCAAGCGCGGCATGTCCATCAGCGTCGCCGAGAGAAACCGCCGGCAGGTATGGATTTCGACCGGCAGCGGCTTGTTCTGCGGCGGCACGCATCGCACCGCGTTGCTGATGCGGCAATCGATCAGCGTCAGCCCGTCGTCGGGCCGCGCCCGATAGACGCCCCTGGCGAAGCCGTAAGCCAGTAGCGTGGCATAGAGCAGGTCGCCGGCGTAATCGCCGGTGAACGGGCGGCCGGTGCGGTTGGCCCCTTGCAGTCCGGGAGCGAGGCCAACGATCAGCACGGCGGCGTCGCGGTCGCCGAAGGTCCGCACCGGCGCGTTGAACCATGCAGGCTCGCGCCTCCGGTTCGCTTTGCGGAAATCGGCCAGCCGCGGACATAGCGGGCAGTCGCGGTCCGGCTCGGTGGCGCCTGCGGGCGAGACCGCCGCGGCCGGCTTCGGGCGCGGCGCGGCTTGCGGCCTCGTCCTAGAAATCGTCGTCATTGACGCGCGCGGCGCTCGGGCTGCGTTGCAGGAATTGCGGCGCGTGATGGCGCGGCTCGCGCGGGGCGGGCCGTTCCGCCGGGTCGCGCCCCAGTTTCGCTTGCAGGTCGATGAGGTCGGTGAACACGTCGGCCTGGCGGCGAAGCTCGTCGGCGATCATCGGCGGCTGGCTGGCGATGGTGGAGACCACCGTGACGCGGACGCCGCGCCGCTGCACCGCCTCGACCAGCGAGCGGAAATCGCCGTCGCCGGAGAACAGCACCATCTGGTCGATATGCTCGGCCAGCTCCATGGCGTCGACCGCAAGCTCGATGTCCATGTTGCCCTTGACCTTGCGGCGGCCGCTGGCGTCGACGAACTCCTTGGTGGCCTTGGTAACGACAGTGTAGCCGTTGTAATCGAGCCAGTCGATCAGCGGGCGGATCGACGAGTATTCCTGGTCCTCGATGATTGCAGTGTAGTAAAATGCACGTAACAGTGTTCCGCGACTCTGAAATTCTTTCAGCAAGCGCTTGTAGTCGATGTCGAAGCCAAGGGTTTTGGCGGTGGCGTAAAGATTGGCGCCATCGATAAAGAGAGCGATTTTGCTGGATTCAGGAGGCATAAAGTCTCTCATCAGGTTGTTTCATGTTATTGGCGCGGGCCGGAAAAACCCTCACGCATGGCGGAGGGGAGCACCTCGCGGGTTGTCGGTATGAATGCCGTCAGTTCCATAATGGGGATTCGGCGGCTCCCCACCGGATTTGTGGCCGGACAATGAAGCCATTTCATGTTGAACGGCAGTCCAACCATCGTGGGACCGCGCAAAGCGGGCGGAGGATAGTCCGGGGCGGGGGTCCATGCCAATGCAGCAAAATGCGGATTTGATCTTGCGAAACCGGCGCGGGCCATATACCTACCGCACAATCATCAGCCAAATTCAACCCCTGAAGCGGAGCGACAGCTCATGGCGCGCGTTACCGTCGAAGATTGCATCGACAAGGTCGATAACCGGTTCGATCTGGTGCTGTTGGCCGCGCATCGCGCGCGCATGATTTCATCGGGCGCGCAACTCACGGTCGATCGCGACAACGACAAGAACCCGGTGGTCTCATTGCGCGAGATCGCCGATCAGACCATCTCGCCGGAAGATTTGCGCGAGGAACTGGTGCACTCGCTCCAGAAGTTCGTCGAGGTCGATGAGCCCGAGCCGGATACGATTCCCCTGATCGGCTCCGCCGGTGCGAGCGTCGATGCCGACGACACCGAGGTCGCCGTCGAGCGCATGACCGAGGAAGAGCTTCTCAAGGGTCTTGAAGGGCTGGCGCCGCCGGAAGACCGGCCCGAGGACGACGAATAGGGCGGCCGGGCGCGGCTTCACCCGTTCTTCAAAAAAGCCCGGGCTGCCATGCCCGGGCTTTTGCTTTTGTTGACGTTTTCTGGCGTTATGATGGAACTGAAGGCGGTATGACCGGCCGCCCGCCATTCTGTTTGATCCCGGTCTGTTCGAGTTGCCGGCATGGGTTCCGGCACGATGGGGTTAAGCGTGATCGCGTACTGGCGCCGCAATACGCGGCAGATGCAGACTTCGACCGACGCGGCGGTGCCCGCCGCCACCCCGGTTGTCGAGGTGCCGAAGCCGGCCAAGCCGCGCGCCCAGATGATGCGACAGTACGATCTGGTTGAGCGGGTCCGTTCCTACAACCCGAACACCGACGAGGCGCTGCTGAACCAGGCTTACGTCTACGCCATGAAGGCCCATGGGGAGCAGACGCGGGCTTCGGGCGATCCGTATTTCTCGCACCCGCTCGAAGTCGCGGCGATCCTCACCGACCTCAAGCTCGACGACGCGACCATCGTCGCCGCGCTGCTCCACGACACCATCGAGGACACTGACGCGACGCGGGCCGAGATCGATAGCCTGTTCGGCGCCAAGATCGGCGCGCTGGTCGAGGGACTGACCAAGCTCAAGCGGCTCGAACTGGTGTCGCGCGAAGCCAAGCAGGCGGAAAACCTGCGCAAGCTGCTGCTCGCCATCTCCGACGACGTCCGCGTCCTGCTCATCAAGCTCGCCGATCGCCTGCACAACATGCGGACGCTGGAGTTCGTGCCTCCCGCCTCGCGCCAGCGCATCGCCGAGGAAACGCTCGACATCTATGCGCCGCTGGCCGGGCGCATGGGTATGCAGGAGATGCGCGAGGAGCTGGAGGATCTGGCGTTCCGCACGCTCGACCCGGAAGCCTATGCCGTGGTCATGCAGCGGCTTAATTCGCTGGCCGAGCGCAACCGCAACCTGATCGATGAAATCGCCAGCGAACTGTCCGCGAAGCTCGCCAGCAACGGCATGACTGCGCGGGTGGTCGGGCGGCGCAAGCGTCCATTTTCGATCTGGACCAAGATGGAGCGCAAGTCGATCGGCTTCGAGCAGCTTTCGGACATCTTCGGATTTCGTGTCGTGCTCAGCGATGTCGAAGCGTGCTATCGCGCCGTCGGCATCGTTCACACCACCTGGCCGGTGGTGCCCGGCCGCTTCAAGGACTACATCTCGACGCCCAAGCAGAACGACTACCGCTCGATCCACACCACGGTGATCGGCCCCGGCAACCAGCGCGTCGAATTGCAGATCCGCACCGAGGACATGGACCGGATCGCCGAATACGGCATCGCGGCGCACGCCCTCTACAAGGACGGCATGGGCACGCCGACCGAGATGGTCAAGCGCGAGTCGAATGCGTTCGCGTGGCTGCGCCACACCATCAGCATGCTGTCGGAAAGCGCCAACCCCGAGGAATTTCTCGAACACACCAAGCTGGAGCTGTTCCACGATCAGGTGTTCTGCTTCACCCCGAAGGGCAAGCTGATCGCGCTGCCACGCAAGGCCAACGTCATCGATTTCGCCTACGCCGTCCACACCGACGTCGGCAACAGCGCGGTCGGCTGCAAGATCAACGGCAAGTTCGCGCCGTTGTCGTCGGAGTTGCAGAACGGCGACGAGGTGGAGGTGCTGACCTCGAATGTGCAGACCCATCCGCCGTCGGCCTGGGAAACGCTGGCGGTGACCGGCAAGGCGCGCGCCGCGATCCGCCGCGCGACGCGCTCGGCCGTCAAGGGCCAATACGCGACGCTCGGGCGGCGCATCGTCGAGCGCCTGTTCACGCGCGCCAAGATCGAATACGCCGACGACAAGCTCAAGGGCGCGCTGCCGCGGCTGGCGCGCTCCTCGATCGAGGACGTGATGGCCTCGGTCGGGCGCGGCGAGATGAAGGCGTCCGACGTCGCGCGCGCGATGTATCCCGACTACAAGGAGGAGCGGGTCAGCCGCCTCGGCGAGAAGAAGAGCCTCGCGGTCAAGCTGAAGCTGCGCTCGCCCAAGAAGCCCGTGCGCGGGCCGGCGATCCCGATCCGCGGCCTGCGCTCCGACCTGCCGATCAAGTTCGCGCCCAACGGCGGCGCCGTGCCCGGCGACCGCATCGTCGGCATCGTCACGCCGGGCGAGGGGATCACGATCTATCCGATCCAGTCGCCGGCGCTGAAGGATTTCGAGGAGGAGCCCGAGCGCTGGCTGGACGTGCGCTGGGACGTCGACGAGGCGACGCCGCAGCGCTTTCCGGCGCGCCTGTTCGTGGAGAACCTCAACGAGCCCGGCAGCCTCGCGCAGGTCGCCACCGTCATCGCCGAGCATGACGGCAACATCGACAACATCAGCATGTTTCGCCGCTCGCCCGACTTCACCGAGCTGACCATCGACCTTGAGGTCTATGATCTGAAGCACCTCAGCGCTATCATCGCGCAGTTGCGTGCCAAGTCGGTCGTCTCGAAGGTCGAGCGCGTCAACGGATAATCCTTGTTCGATCTTTCCGCGAGCCCGTCATGTCAAAAGCCGCTCCCCTTCGCCTCGGGGTCAACGTCGATCACGTCGCAACGCTGCGCAACGCACGCGGCGGCGAGCGGCCCGATCCGGTGCGCGCCGCGCTTGCCGCAATCGAGGCCGGGGCCGATGGCATCACCGCGCATCTGCGCGAGGACCGCCGCCATATCCGCGACGCCGACATGGCGCGGCTGAAGGCCGAGATTTCCAAACCGCTCAATTTCGAGATGGCCGCGACCGCGGAGATGCAGCGTATCGCGCTCGCCACCCGGCCGCACGCCGTCTGCCTGGTGCCGGAGCGGCGGCAGGAACTGACCACCGAAGGCGGCCTCGACGTGGTCGGACAGCGTGACGCGCTTGCCCCTTACATCGCCCGCTTCAATGACGCCGGCATCCGCACCTCGCTGTTCATCGCCGCCGATCCGGCGCAGATCGAGATGGCGGCGAAGCTCAAGGCGCCGGTGATCGAAATCCATACCGGCGCGTGGAGCGATGCGGTGACCGAAGGCGATCGCGCCAGGGCGGCCGCCGAATGGCGGCGGATCGTCGAGGGCGCGCGGCTCGCGCGCGCGGCCGGGCTGGAGGTCCATGCCGGCCACGGCCTCGACTACGCGACCGCCGAAACCATCGCGGCGCTGCCGCAGATCATGGAATTGAACATCGGTTACTTCATGATCGGCGAGGCGCTGTTCGTCGGCCTGCCCGAGACGGTGCGAAGGATGCGCGCCGCCATGCAGCGCGGTCGCGCTGCGGTCGAAAGCGGCACATGATTATCGGGATCGGCTCCGACCTGATCGACATCCGGCGGATCGCCAGGGTGATCGACCGCCACGGCGAGCGCTTCCTCGACCGCATCTTCACCGAGGCCGAGCGCGCCAAGGCGGAGCGGCGCGCCAAAAGCGAGAAGATGGTGGTCGCCACCTATGCCAAGCGGTTCGCCGCCAAGGAAGCCTGCGCGAAGGCGCTCGGCACCGGCATCCGGCGCGGGGTGTGGTGGCGCGACATGGGCGTCGTCAACCTGCCGGGGGGGCGCCCGACCATGCACCTGACCGGCGGGGCGGGGGAGCGGCTCGCCGTCCTGACCCCGGAGGGCTTTGAGGCCAGAATCGACCTCAGCATCACCGACGACTGGCCGCTGGCGCAGGCGTTCGTGGTGATTTCGGCCGTCCGGCGTGGTCTATAGGCACCCGCCGGTTTTGCCACCGGAACTGAAAATCGAAACATATCAATGGATTATCAAGTTTTTGGCGGAGTGTTGATTGCGCCGCCAGCAACAACGGTCTAAAAACCCCGCCGGGGTGCTTCGCGTCGGATCGGATTCCGCAACGGCACAGTTTTCGGCGGCGATGCGGGGTGGTTCAAGCGATCAAGGTTGGGCCGGGTTTCAGGCGGCGAGGGCTGTTTCGCCTGCGGGCCGCACATCGTCGTGCGTCTGGCGCGAGGGAATTGGGAAAGCGATGAGCGTGACTTCGGGCACCAAGAAAGACAGCGGCTTCGGCGAAACGATCCGCGTCATCATTCACGCCCTGATCATCGCGCTGGTGATCCGCACCTTCCTGTTCCAGCCCTTCAACATTCCCTCCGGCTCGATGAAGGCGACGCTGCTGGTCGGCGATTACCTGTTCGTCTCCAAGTATTCGTACGGCTACAGCCACTACTCGATCCCGTTCTCGCCGCCCTTGTTCTCTGGACGCATCCTCGGCTCCGAACCGTCGCGCGGCGACATCGTGGTGTTCCGGTTGCCGAAGGACGACTCGGTGGACTACATCAAGCGGGTGATCGGGCTGCCCGGCGACCGCATCCAGATGCGCGACGGCGTGCTCTACATCAACGATGTGGCGGTGAAGCGCGAGCGGCTGACGGATTTCGTCGGCGAGGATCCGTGCGGCTCGGGCGCCACCGCCCGCGTCAAGCAATGGCAAGAGACGCTGCCCAACGGCGTTTCCTACAAGACGCTCGATTGCGTCGATAACGGTTTCTACGACAACACCAGCATCTACACAGTTCCCGCCGGCCACTTCTTCATGATGGGCGACAACCGCGACAACTCGACCGACAGCCGCGTGCAGTCGGCGGTCGGCTACGTGCCGCTGGAAAACGTCATCGGCCGGGCGCAGATGATCTTCTTCTCGATCGCCGAAGGGGAACATGCCTGGCAAATCTGGCGATGGCCCACCGCCGTGCGATGGAATCGCCTGTTCTCCATCGTGCGATAATGGATGAAACCACGGACATCAGGATTGCTTGTCCGGCCGACGAGGCCAGCACGCCGCCTGCGCCCGTGCGCGTAAAAAAGCCGCGCGGCAAGGCCGCCGCCAAGGCGGCGATGGCGGCGATTGAGGCGCGCATCGGCTATACGTTCAACGATGTGACGCTGCTGGCGACCGCCTTCACCCATGTCTCGGCGCTGAAAGCCGCGCGCAACCGCACCGACAGCTACCAGCGGCTGGAATTTCTCGGCGATCATGTTCTCGGGCTGGTCGTCTCCGACATGCTCTACCGCGCGTTCCCCAAGGCCGACGAGGGCGAACTGTCGAAGCGGCTGGCCGATCTTGTCCGCAAGGAGACGTGCGTCGATGTCGCCCGCTCGCTCGGGTTTGCCGACGCCATCAAACTGGGCTCCGTCGGCGCCGGCGCCGGCGCGCGTCTGCGCAAATCGGTGCTCGGCGACATCACCGAGGCGGTGATCGGCGCGATCTTCCTCGACGGCGGCTATGACGCGGCGGTCACCTTCGTCGAAAGCAACTGGCTGGAGCGGATGCGCAAGCCGCAGCGGCCGTTGCGCGATCCGAAAACGGTGTTGCAGGAATGGGCGCAGGGCAAGGGGCTGCCGGTGCCGGTCTATCGCGAGATCGAGCGCACCGGGCCGCACCACGATCCCCAGTTCCGGGTCGCCGTGGACCTTCCCGGCCTGCCGTCGGCGGAAGGCACCGGCGGCAGCAAGCGCGCGGCGGAAAAGGCCGCGGCCTCCGCCATGCTGGCGAGCGAGGGCGTCAAGGGCCCGGGGCAAGGTGGCGGTCATGGATGACGCGGCGGATGAGCGTGCCGAGGCTGCGACCCGCTGCGGCTTCGTCGCCCTGATCGGCGCGCCCAATGTCGGCAAGTCGACGCTGGTCAACGCGCTGGTCGGCGCCAAGGTGACGATCGTCTCGCGCAAGGTGCAGACCACGCGGGCGCTGATCCGCGGCATCGTGATCGAGGACCGCGCGCAGATCATTCTGGTGGATACGCCCGGCATCTTCTCGCCCAAGCGCCGGCTCGACCGCGCCATGGTGTCCACGGCATGGAGCGGCGCGCGCGACGCCGATATGGTGTGCGTGCTGCTGGACGCGCGCGCCGGGATCGACGGCGAGGCCGACGTTATTCTCGACCAACTCGCGAAGGTCACCCATCCCGCTATTCTGGTGCTCAACAAGATCGATCTGGTGCCGCGCGAGAAACTGCTGGCGCTGGCGCAGGCCGCCAACGCGCGGCATGGTTTCGTCGAGACGTTCATGATCTCGGCGCTGACCGGCGACGGCGTGGCCGATCTGCGCCGCGCGCTCGCGGCGCGGGTGCCGGAGGGGCCGTTCCTCTATCCCGAGGATCAGATGTCGGACGCGCCGATGCGCTCGCTTGCGGCGGAAATCACCCGCGAGAAGCTGTATCATCACCTGCATCAGGAATTGCCGTATCAATCGACGGTGGAAACGGTAAGCTGGACCGAGCGCAAGGATGGCTCCGTGCGTATCGAGCAGACGATCTTTGTCGAGCGCGACAGCCAGCGCAAGATCGTGCTGGGCAAGGGCGGCGCCACTATCAGGGCCATCGGCGCCGAGGCGCGCAAGGAACTGGCGGATATTCTCGGCCATCCGGTGCATCTGTTTCTGTTCGTCAAGGTACGCGACGGCTGGGGCGACGACCCCGAGCGCTATCGCGAAATGGGATTGGAATTTCCGAAAGAATGACGCCGGCCGACACTCCCGTTCCGCAGAACATCTGGCGCTTCGAGGTGCTGCTGTACATCTCGCTGCTGCTCGACACGCTGATGGCGATGTTCCGCACCATGCCGGAGGACATCAGCGAAGCCGCGGCATCGGCGGCCAACCTCGCCAGCGCCGCGCTGATCCTGCTGTTCACGGTTCTCGTCGGGCTTGCAGCCCGCAAGCGCAAGAACTGGGCTCGCTGGGTGCTGGTGGCCGCGCTGATCCTGTCGCTGTTGTCGCTGATGGGCGACCTGTCGCTCAACGGCCTGCAAGTCGAGAATTTGCTCGAACTGGTATCCGCGACGCTGACCGCGGTCGGGCTGTCCTACTCGTTCACCGGCGACGCGCGGGACTGGTTCGACCGCGTCGGCGGTTAGACGCTGCCGCGCGGGGATAGAATCCGCTAATATTGTAACCTATGGAATGGACCGACCAGGGCATCGTGCTCGGCATCCGGCGGCATGGCGAGACCAGCGCCATCGCCGAACTGCTGACGCGCGGCCACGGCCGCCATCTCGGGCTGGTGCGCGGCGGCGCCGGGCCGCGGCTGCGCGCGGTGCTTCAGCCCGGCAACACGGTTCATGCGGTCTGGCGCGCGCGGCTCGACGAGCACCTCGGCACCTACCAGGTCGAAGTGACGCGCACCCGCGCCGCCACCGTGCTGGCGGATTCGCACGCGGTCTACGGTGTCACTCACTTGGCCGCGCTGGCGCGGCTGTTGCCGGAACGCGCGCCGCATGAAGACCTCTACGAGATGCTTGAGGCGACGCTCGACGACTTCGCCGATGCCGGCGAGGCCGCCGTCCATCTGGTCCGGTTCGAACTGGCGATGCTGACCGAACTCGGCTTCGGCCTCGATCTGTCCAGTTGCGTGGCCACCGGCGTCACAGCCGATCTGATCTATGTGTCGCCGAAGTCCGGCAGCGCGATATCGCGGCAGGCTGGCGAGCCGTGGCGCGAGCGGCTGTTGCGGCTGCCGCCGTTCCTGCGCGAGGCGGAGGCGGCGACGGCCGGCTGGTCGGATCAGGATTTGCAGGACGGCTTCGAACTCACCGGGCGGTTCCTGCTCCGCCATGTGCTGGAGCCGCGTGGGCTCGGCCATTCCGACGCGCGGGCCGGCTTCATCGCCGCCGTGATCCGCCACCGGGCGCGGCGGGCGGCGTCGTCGGGGCCGGTTCCGGCCGTCCGGGGCTGATTCGCGCCTTGCCGGCCGCTGCCGCAGGCGGTAACCCGTCGCCATGGGAAAACGACTGATTCCACCGGAGCCGGCGGACATCGAGGACGTCGCGTTACGCACGGCGCTTGAGGAACGCTATCTCGCCTATGCGCTGTCAACCATCATGCACCGGGCCTTGCCCGATGCACGCGACGGATTGAAGCCGGTTCACCGCCGCATCCTTTACGGAATGCGGCTGTTGCGGCTCGACCCCGGCGCGCCGTTCAAGAAGTCGGCCAAGATCGTCGGCGACGTGATGGGCTCGTTCCATCCGCACGGCGATCAGGCGATCTACGACGCCATGGTGCGGCTGGCGCAGGATTTCGCCTCCCGCTATCCGCTGGTGGACGGGCAGGGCAACTTCGGCAACATCGACGGCGATAACGCGGCGGCCTATCGCTACACTGAAGCGCGCATGACCGACGTTGCGCGTCTCCTGCTGGAGGGCATCGACGAGGACGGCGTCGAGTTCCGCGCCAACTACGACGGCCAGTCCAAGGAGCCGGTGGTGCTGCCCGGCGGCTTCCCCAACCTGCTCGCCAACGGCGCGCAGGGCATCGCGGTCGGCATGGCGACCGCGATCCCGCCGCACAACGCCGCCGAACTGTGCGACGCCGCGCTGCACCTGATCGACAAGCCGGACGCCAAATCGCGCGCGCTATTGAAATGGGTGAAGGGGCCGGACTTCCCGACCGGCGGCATCATCGTCGATTCCAAGGAAAGCATCGCCGAGGCCTACGCCACCGGGCGCGGCGCGTTCCGCACCCGCGCCAAGTGGCACCAGGAGGACGGCGCGCGCGGCACCTTCGTCGTGGTGGTGACGGAAATTCCGTGGCTGGTGCAGAAGTCGCGGCTGATCGAGAAGATCGCCGAACTGCTCAACGACAAGAAGCTGCCGCTGGTCGGCGACATCCGCGACGAATCGGCTGAAGACATCCGCATCGTCATCGAGCCGAAGTCGCGCAACGTCGATCCGGCGCTGCTGATGGAGTCGCTGTTCAAGCTCACCGAGCTTGAGAGCCGGATTTCGCTGAACCTCAACGTGCTGGTGAAGGGCCGCATCCCGAAGGTGGTCGGGCTGGCCGAAGCCTTGCGCGAATGGCTCGATCATCTGCGCGACGTGCTGCTGCGGCGCTCGAACTACCGCAAGGCGCAGATCGAGCACCGGCTCGAAGTGCTCGGCGGCTACCTGATCGCTTATCTGAACATCGACAAGGTCATCCGGATCATCCGCACCGAGGACGAGCCCAAGCCGGCGCTGATGAAGGCGTTCAAGCTCACCGAGATTCAGGCCGATGCCATCCTCAACATGCGGCTGCGCTCTTTGCGCAAGCTCGAAGAAATGGAGATCCGCACCGAGGACAAGACGCTTCGGGCCGAACTCAAGGGCATCAACGCCGTGCTCGGATCGGAAGCTGAGCAGTGGAAGAAAGTGGCCGAGCAGGTGCGCAAGGTGCGCGAGATGTTCGGGCCCAAGACGCCGCTCGGCAAGCGCCGCACCATGTTCGCCGATGCGCCAGAGCACGACCTCGCGGCGATCGAGGAAGCCTTCGTCGAGCGCGAGCCGGTGACGGTGGTGCTGTCCGACAAGGGCTGGGTGCGGACCCTGAAAGGCCACGTCGAGGACCTGTCGAACCTGACGTTCAAGTCCGACGACCGGCTCGGCTTTTCGTTCTTCGCCGAAACCACCTCGAAGATCCTGCTGCTAGCCACCAACGGCCGCTTCTATTCGCTGGATGTCGCGAAGCTGCCGGGCGGGCGCGGCCATGGCGAGCCGATCCGCATGTTCATCGACATGGAGCAGGACGCGGCCGTGGTCTCGGCCTTCGTCAACACCGGCGGCCGCAAATTCCTGATCGCGAGCCACGAGGGACAGGGCTTCGTGGTCAACGAGGACGATTGCGTCGGCACCACCCGCAAGGGCAAGCAGGTGCTCAACGTCGAGATGCCGAACGAGGCGCGGGCGCTGGCGACGGTCGCCGGCGACACCGTCGCGGTGATCGGCGAAAACCGCAAGCTATTGATCTTCCCGCTAGACCAGGTGCCGGAGATGGCGCGCGGCCGCGGCGTGCGCTTGCAGAAGTACAAGGACGGCGGGCTCTCGGACATCGCGGTGTTCAACGCCAAGGAAGGGCTGAAGTGGCGGGATTCCGCCGGCCGCGAGTTCAGCGCCAGCATGAAGGAACTGGCGGACTGGCGCGGCAACCGCGCCGACGCCGGCCGTCTGCCGCCCAAGGGATTCCCGAAGTCCAACAGGTTCGGCCTGCGCATTGAATAAGTACGTTGTGCGTTATGCGGCCGTTGTCTCGGCGCGGAGCTGGTAGAGGATCAGCGCCAGCACCGCCCCGAGCGCCAGCACCACGCCGAGCGCCGTCATCGCATCATCGATAATCGTCCCGCTCATCCAGACGCCGAAGGCCGCGCCGATCATCTGCCAGAAGCCGAGCAGCGCCGAGGCCGCGCCGGCATTGCCGCCGAACGGCGACAGCGCCTGCGCGGTGCCAAGCGGATTGACGATGCCCATGCCGAGCAGGAACACCGCCGTTCCGCCGAGGAACGGCAAAAAGCCGCCGTGGGACACCGCGACCAGCAGGATCGCGATGCTGCCGGCGACCGCCAGCAGCAATCCCGCCTGAATCGAGCGCTCCAATCCGAACGCTGCGGACAGTCGCGTCGCGACCATGCCGGCGGCGAAGACAATGAGGACGGTGCCGGCCAAGAACACGCCAAGACCCATCGGGGAGAACTGCATGTCTTCGATCAGGATGCGGGGTGTTGCCGCGAACATTGCGTACAGGCCGCCGAGGATCAGGCTGACCGTTGCCGCCGGAATCAGGAAGCGGCGATCGGATGTCAGCCGCAGATAGGTCGTGGCGATGGCGCGCAGCGCCAGCGGCGTGCGGAGGCCGCGATGCGTCTCGCCGAGCTGGGTCGCGTAGGCGATTGCCGCAAGGCTTGCGAAAATCGCGACAAAGGCGAACTCGGAACGCCAGCCGAAGTAATGATCGAGCGCGCCGCCGAGCAGCGGCGAGAAGCCGGGCGCGGCGGCCATCGCGATCATGATGAGGGCGAGGGTGTGCGCCAGCGCCTCGCCGCTGAACAGGTCGCGGGCGATGGCGCGCGACAGCACCGACGTGGCGCAGGCGCCGAGCGCCTGCACCACCCGGCCGAGCAGAAGATTGGGCAGGTCGGTCGCCAGCGCGCACCAGATGCTGCCGGCGACGAAGACGATGAATCCGATCACCACCGGGCGATACCGGCCATAACGGTCCGAAAGCGGCCCGACGACGAGTTGCCCGAGCGCGAATGCGGCGAGGAAAACCGTGATCGCGGACGTGACGGTCGCGGTGGAGACGTCGAGCGAGCGTCCGATCTGCGGCAGCGACGGCAGGAAGATGTTGGTGGCGAGCGTGCCGATCGCGGCCAGCGCCGCGAGAACCGCGACCTGCGTGAGCGAGGCGCGCGGCGGGGTCAGCGCGAGGACGGGATCGGCAATGGAATTGTCGTTCATGGCTGTCCTCTTTATGCCCATTGAATGATAATCGTCATTTTATTGGATGATGGATATCATATAAAATGCCGACCCGCGTGGAATTTCGTTATGCAGAAAGGCCGGGGAGGGGTTGCGTCCGGCAGTTGCACCGACGATGCCAGCCATCCCAAGGCGGCGCGAGGGGCGCGAAGTCCGACAGGCCGCCCGGCCTATCCTTCGAGGTTCGCGGCATTCGCCGCTTGTGTGTCAGAGCCTGACCGGAAATGAGGCATCATCGTCCGCGAATGCGATCAGTAATCCGTGCGAGCGCGTGGGAAATCCAAGCCGGAATATTGGATGCTCCGCGTTCCGCAGAGCATGACGGTTTTCTTCAAGGGATCATGTTGCGCATTGTTCCTCCGCAGTATCTGCATATGCGAATGAGTTGCAATAAAGACTGATTTCCGCCATGGTGACCGCCATGGATGCTGCGACGCCAAAACATGCTGCCGGGGCCGCCCACCCGGCCGAGGGCAGCGAGCCGATGGGAACTCCGGACCTCGCCGGAACGGCTCGCCCGGCCCGCGCTGCCGCTGGGGCCTTGTCGGTGGGCTCCGAAACCATCGGGGGCTCGGCGACCGTCGGCGGCTGGCGGCCCGGCGCGGAGGTCGGCCATCGCCCCAGCCTGTCCGAGGTCAACGCCACCGTCGCCATCCCGGAAGGCGGCCACTGGCTGCGCCGGTTCCTGGCGTTTCTTGGGCCCGGCTACATGGTGTCGGTCGGCTACATGGACCCCGGCAACTGGGCCACCGACCTCGCCGGGGGGGCACAGTTCGGCTACACGCTGCTCGCGGTGATCCTGCTGTCCAACCTGATGGCGATCCTGTTGCAGGCGCTGGCGGCGCGACTCGGCATCGCCACCGGGCGCGATCTGGCGCAGGCGTGCCGCGACAGTTACGCGAGGCCGGTCGGCATCGCGCTGTGGCTGATCTGCGAGGCCGCGATCATCGCCTGCGATCTCGCCGAGGTGATCGGCACCGCGATCGCGTTGCAGCTTCTGTTTGGCATTCCGTTGATCGCCGGTGCGCTGATCACCGCGCTCGATGCGTTTCTGGTGCTGCTCCTGATGAACCGCGGCTTCCGCTTTCTCGAAGCCTTCGTCGTCGCGCTGCTGATCGTCATTGCCGGCTGCTTCGCGGTGCAGATCGCCGCCGCCGCGCCGCCGTTCGCCGCCATCGCCAAGGGCTTTCTGCCGTCGCGGGAGATCGTCGCCAATCCGGCGATGCTCTACATCGCCATCGGCATCATCGGCGCCACGGTGATGCCTCACAATCTCTACCTGCACTCGTCGATCGTGCAGACCCGCGCCTATGAGCGCACCCCGCAGGGCCGCCGCGAGGCGATCAAGTGGGCGACCGCTGACAGCACCATCGCGCTGATGCTGGCGCTGTTCGTCAACGCCGCGATCCTGATCGTCGCCGCTGCCGCCTTTCACGGCACCGGCCACGAGGATGTCGCCGAAATCAGCGACGCGCACCGCCTGCTGTCGCCGTTGCTCGGCCTCGGCATCGCCTCGACGCTGTTCGCGGTGGCGCTGCTGGCTTCCGGCCTCAACTCGACGGTGACGGCGACGCTGGCCGGGCAGATCGTAATGGAAGGCTTCCTCCGCCTGCGAATGCCGACCTGGGCGCGGCGGCTGGTAACGCGCGGCATCGCCATCGTGCCGGTGGTGGTGGTGACCTGGCTCTACGGCGAGCGCGGCACCGGGCAGCTTCTGGTGCTGAGCCAGGTGGTGCTGTCGATGCAACTGCCGTTCGCGGTGATTCCGCTGGTGCGGTTTGTCTCGGACCGGCGCAAGATGGGCGATCTGGTCATCTCGCGATTCACCGCCGTCCTGGCCTGGGCGGTGGCCGGCGTCATCGTCGTGCTGAATCTGAAGCTGCTGTACGACACCGTGTTCGGCTGACGCTTAGAGCATGATTGCCGAGGTTGAATCGGAAGTCGTCACCCTGAAGATCCCGATCGGGAAACGGGACATCATCGTCCGCCAGCGGGCCCGGCTTCGCCGGCCCGGTGACAGGCTCCGGCGGACGACCCAGTCAGCGAGGAGCGCGCGTGGGAAATCTGATCTCCTATGGAATACTGGATACTCCGCTTTCGCGGAGTATGACGGCTTTCGTGCTGCACACTCACCCGGCAAACGAACTTCCGGTCGGACTTCCAGGATAACGGCACACGCTGCAATTCAAGCCGATCACGCTCGAAGGGCTTTGTGCGCTGAACGGAATCAGTCCTGTTCAGGCATATCGGGCAGCGTCAATGTCGTGCCGTCGAAGCGCAGCCAGCCGCTCGGGGCGAGGCGCTGCTGCGGCAGGAAGCGGCTCTTGTAGCTCATCTTGCGCGAGCCCTCGATCCAATAGCCGAGATAGACATAGGGCAGGCCGAGGTGGCGCGCGCGGGCGATATGATCGAGGATCATGAAGGTGCCGAGCGAGCGGTTGTCCTCAGCCGGCTCGAAGAACGAATAGACCATCGACAGCCCGTCGCCGAGGATATCGGTCAACGCCACCGCGATCAGTTCGCCCGGCGCGGTCGCGGCCACGCCTTCCGGCGGGCGGCGGCGATATTCGATCAGCCGCGTCTCGACATGGCTGTCCTCGACCATCATCGCATAGTCGAGCACCGTCATGTCGGCCATGCCGCCGAGGCGGTGGCGATGGTCGAGATAGGCGCGGAAGATCGAATACTGCTCCGAGGTCGGCACCGGATTGCGGGCCTCCCCGATCAGGTCGGCGTTGCGCGCCAGCACTTTGCGGAAATTGCGCGTCAGGCGGAACTCGTCGGCGATCACCCGTACCGAGACGCAGGCGCGGCACTGGTCGCAGGCCGGGCGGTAGGCGATCGACTGGCTGCGGCGGAATCCGCCGTGGGTCAGGAGGTCGTTCAGTTCGCCCGCCTTGTCGCCCACCAGATGGGTGAACACCTTGCGTTCCTGCCGGCCCGGCAGATACGGGCAGGGCGACGGCGCGGTCAGATAGAACTGCGGCGTGTCTCGGCTATGTTGCGTCACCGAATCTCGTCAGCCTCCGATGGTTCGGCGAGCATTGCGCGCGGCGTTCAGCCGGTCAACGGCCTTGCGCTACTACCAGCCCTGACGTGGCGCGGCGGTATCGGCGCGCACCGAGGTATTGATCACCACGGTTCCGAGGATGAAGTCGTGCAGCAGCCGGCGGCGGGCGTTGAACAGGCCGACCAGCAGAACCAGCGGTGTCAGCACTGAGATCGAGATCCAATAGACCACGGCATGGGTGGCGCCGAGCAGGAAATAGGCCGGCTCGCCGTACCAGGTGCGCAGTTCCAGGTCCATGACGCGCATCCCGACGGTGGCCGAGTGCGGGCCGCCGAGCGTCATGCCGTAATAGACGATGGCCCAGATCACCGACGCGGGCGATACCAGCCAGAACAGGGCCCAGCCGAGCCCGAGGGTGACGACGCCGAAGACGGCGATGGCGATCACCGCCAGGATGATCGGAACCGACAGCACCACGAGGTCGATCAGGAACGCGAAGAAGCGCCGCGTCAGCACGCCGCGGAACAGCTCCGGCTCCGCCCACGGATCGAAAGCATGGGGCCGCGTCTCCGCGCCGCCGCCCGGCCATCCGGTTGCCTGGGATTGGTTCGAACCGCTTGCCGCCATGGTGCTCTCCGCCGGGTTAAGGACGTGTCCGAGCGCTCAAATGGCGATCGCGCGCCTACCTCACAAGGCCCGCCGGGCGGAGGTGGCAGGTTTGTCGCAGTCCGCCCCGGGAGCCGGCGGGGTCCGGCTCAGCGCCCGGCACGGATCTTTTCGGCGGCCTGCGCCGCGAAATAGGTCAGCACGCCATCTGCGCCGGCGCGCTTGAAGGCGACCAGGCTCTCCATCATCGCGCGCTCGCCGTCGATCCAGCCGTTCCGGGCGGCGCCGGCGATCATCGCGTATTCGCCCGACACCTGATAAGCGAAGGTCGGCATCCCGAACGTGTCCTTGACGCGGCGGAGCACGTCCAGATAGGGCAGGCCGGGCTTGACCATCACCATGTCGGCGCCCTCGTCGATATCGAGTTCGACCTCGCGCAGCGCCTCGTCGGAATTGGCGCTGTCCATCTGGTAGGTGCGCTTGTCGCCGGTCAGCGTCTTGGCCGAGCCGATGGCGTCGCGGAACGGGCCGTAGAAGGCGGACGCATATTTCGCGGCATAGGCCATGATCTGGACGTCGAGAAAACCTTCGCGGTCGAGCGCCTCGCGGATGGCGCCGACGCGGCCGTCCATCATGTCGGACGGGGCGATGACGTCGCATCCGGCCTCGGCCTGCACCAGCGCCTGCCGCACCAGCACCACCACCGTCTCGTCGTTGAGGATCTGGCCGTCGCGGATCAGGCCGTCATGGCCGTGGCTGGTGTAAGGATCGAGCGCGACATCGCACAGCACGCCAAGATCGGGAAACTCCTTCTTGATGGCGCGCACCGCCTGACACACCAAGTTGTCGGGATCGAGCGCCTCGGAGCCGCGCTCGTCGCGCCGCGCGGGGTCGGTGTAGGGGAACAGGGCGATGCACGGAATATCGAGCTTCATGGCGCGCTCGGCGTCGCGCACCGCCTGATCGACGCTGATGCGCTGAACGCCCGGCATCGAGGCGACG
Organism: Bradyrhizobiaceae bacterium; assembly: GCA_044463945.1. GTDB lineage: Bacteria > Pseudomonadota > Alphaproteobacteria > Rhizobiales > Xanthobacteraceae > 62-47. The sequence continues at coordinate 23,794 of JBIQLW010000028.1, forward strand.
TCGATGCGCTGATTGGTTCCATCGACGATGAACAGCGGCCAGATCAGGTCGTCGGTGGTGACGACGTTTTCCCGCACCAGCCGGCGGGCCCATTCGGCCTTGCGGTTGCGGCGCGGACGGATCGTGAGGCCGAGCGCGGCGGGGGCGGTTGCGGCGTCGCGCCGTGCAACGTCGCGCATCTCGATCGGCCGCCCGAATTTGATCGCCATGGTGGAAAGTCTCCGAAACCGGTGTCTGGAATGAGTTGTATTCTAGTTTACCACCTCGCGCCGGCCGCGTCACCGCGCCCGGCGCCTTCGCCGCGATTGATTTTGGCCTCCCGGCGGGCCATGAATTGCAGCGTCTTAAGGTGGCGGCGACCCGAGCCGTTCCTGCCGCGAGAACCGAGTTGATGTCCGAGCCTTCCCCTCAGAGCCTGCCTCATCGCCAACGGCCGTACCGCGCGCGCGTGAGCGTCGCCAACGCGCCGGGATCGGTGCGGCCGGAGACGGACGATAACGTCTGGACCGGGCGCCTCGTCCTGTTCCTGCGGGTGATGGCGGTGCTGTCGATGGCCAAGGGCCTCTACCACTGGGCCCAGGTCACCGGCTTCATCGGCGGCGAGAACGAGGCGTTCGAGAACCAGACCACGGCCTGGCAGTCCGCCACGGTCTATTTCGCCGTCATCGAACTGGTGGCGGCGGTCGGGCTGTGGCTGGCGACGCCGTGGGGCGCGGTGGTCTGGCTGACCGCCGTGGTGTCGATGGCGATCGTCGAACTGATGTTTCCCACCGTGTTCGGCGGCAGTCTGATCGTGGTCGGCGTCGAACTGGGGTTTCTGGCGGTCTATCTGGTGCTCGCGTGGCTCGCGGCGCAGGAGCGTCCGCCATAGAAGGTCGCGCCGGCGCTGCGGCATCGCGCGACAAACATAAGGGAGGATATCGTGACGCAGCTTCATGCGGGCGGGACCGCCGGCAGTCTCATCGTCAGCGCGGTGACGCGCCACGGCGACCGGCCGGCGCTGGCGGACGGTAATATCCGCTGGAGCTATCGCCAGTTCGGCGAGGCGATAGGGCGCTTTATCACCCTGTTCCGCGCGGTCGGGCTCAAGCGCGGCGACGCGCTGTCGGTGCTGTCCGGCAACCGTGCCGAATCCTGGGCGGCGATCAGCGCGGCGATGGTGATGGGTCTGCGCTACACGCCGCTGCACCCGATGGCCGCCGAGGACGATCACGTCTTCATCGTCGAGGACGCCGAGATCGACGCTCTGATCGTCGAGGCCGGCAAGTTCGCGCCGCGCGGTTCCGCGATCAAGGCGCGCGTGACCTCGCTCAAGCATCTATTATCGTTCGGCGCGGTCGAGGGCGCGCGCGACCTGCTTGCGGGCTTCGACGATGTCGCGCCGGCGCCGCTCGTCGACGACGGCGATGTCAACGCCATCGCCTGGCTGGCCTATACCGGCGGCACCACCGGTCGCTCCAAGGGCGTGATGCTGCCGCACCGCGTCGTTACCACCATGGCGACGCTGCTCTATGCCGATTGGGATTGGCCGGCCGATATCCGCTTCCTTGCCGCCACGCCGATCAGCCACGCCGCCGGCGTCACGCTGTTTCCGGTGATGCTGCGCGGCGGCTTCACCCGACTGGTGCAGGGGTTCGAGGCCGACGCCTATTGCCGCGTCGTCGCCGAGGAGAAGATCACCGCCGCCTTCCTGGTGCCGACCCTGATCTACGCGCTGATCGACGCGCCCGCGTTGCGCGCGCGTTACGACCTGTCGTCGCTGGACATGATCGTCTACGGCGCGGCGCCGATGTCGCCGGATCGTTTGCGCGAGGCCATCGATATCTTCGGCCCGGTGTTCGTGCAGCTTTACGGCCAGACCGAAGCGCCGCAATGCGTCACCACGCTGCGCAAGATCGATCATGACCTCGGCAAGCCGTCGCGGCTCGGCTCGTGCGGGCGGCCCAATCCGCTGGTAGATGTCAAGCTGTTCGATTCCGAGATGCGCGAAGTGGCGACCGGCGAGCCCGGCGAAATCTGCGTGCGCGGCACGCTGGTGATGGACGGCTACTGGAAGCGCCCGGAGGCGACCGAGGAGGCGTTCCGCGGCGGCTGGCTGCACACCGGCGACGTCGCGGTGAAGGACGACGAGGGCTACCTCTATATCGTCGACCGCACCAAGGACATGATTATCTCCGGCGGCTTCAACATCTATCCGCGCGAAGTCGAGGACGCGCTGATGTCGCATCCCGCGGTGGCCTCGGCCGCGGTGATCGGCGTGCCCGACGACAAATGGGGCGAGGCGGTCACCGCCTTCGTGGTGCTGAAGGCCGGCGCCGCCGTCGATGCCGCCGCGTTGCAGGCGCACGTCAAGGCGAAGCGCGGCGCGCCGTGGTCGCCGAAGTCGGTGGCGTTCGTCGCCGAAATTCCGGTGACCGGCCTCGGCAAGATCGACCGCAAGGCGCTGCGCGCGCCTTATTGGGAGGGGCGCACGCGCGGCGTCGCCTGAAGCCCAACGCTGCGCGCGAATTTTTATGCGAATTTTCGCAAAATTTTTCGCGGTAAGATTCGAGATACCCTAACGCGGCGGTGACGAAGATGACCACAATATTTCGGATTTGAACGACCTTGTCCGCAAATGCGACAGGTTGCGGCCGCGACAATAGACGAAGCGTGAACAGGGAAGGCGATCCATCAACGGAAAGTTGCAAAAAGTCCTTTATTGACGGGCTTAATCCGCGATTCACTGTCTTAAATTCATGATCTCTTTATTGTCTTATTTAAGCGGATCTTCAAACGGCTCCGTTAGGTTGTGGCTATCAGGCGGGACACAAAGTTTCGTCGCATAAGTCGAAAACGACAACAGGGTAGTGTCATGATGAAAGCCGCAGCCACGGCTGTTGAAGCCGCCGAACGCGCCCCCGGCCAGCCGCAGGTGCAGTCGCTCTATCTTGAAGCTCTTACGCTGGTGGAGCGACTGCATCGCCGGTTGCTCGACGTCATCAAGGATGAATTCGATCGTCGCGGCCGCGCCGATATCAATTCGGTGCAGGCGCTTCTGCTCTACAACATCGGCGACAAGGAACTGACTGCCGGCGAACTGCGCACCCGCGGTTACTATCTCGGCTCCAACGTCTCCTACAATCTGAAGAAGCTGGTCGAACTCGGCTTCCTCGATCATCAGCGCTCGCGCGTCGATCGCCGCTCGGTGCGCATCCGCCTCACCGCGCAGGGACAGGAAATCCGCCACATCGTCGAGGCGCTCTATCAGAAGCACATGAAGACGGTGGAGCAGGTCGGCGGTATCTCCAACGAGGAGTTCGCCACCCTCAACAAGTCGCTGCACCGGCTGGAGCGCTTCTGGACCGACCAGATCCTCTATCGCCTGTGATTTTGAACAACGGTGGAGATCCGGATTTGACGTTCGCTATCTGAACTCGCGGCAAGACGAGGCGCGAATGTCAAATCCACTCCACCCGCAAGCAACGGACGCGCCGGCACAGCGCCGGCCGCCCCACCGATAATAAAAAGCCTCTCCAAGGCATCGAACAAACTTGACGCATCGGTCCCGTGTTGCCCCGGGTCCGGTGCGTTTTTTCTTGAGGCTATGTCTGTATCGGCGCCGGGCGCTTGCGCAGCAGGTAGCGCGCGCGGCAGAACTCCACATCGTAATGGATCGGATGGTTGTCGCCGCTCGCCGCCTGAAAGGCGAGAAAGATCGCCTCGGTCATGGTGCGGCTCGGCAGGATGAATTTTTCGCCGACGGCGAAGTCCTCGAACCAGCGCGTCTCGTAGCGGCGATGCAAAGCGGGGGCGAAGGCGTCGTCCATGTCGAGGCTCCCTGTTCCGGATGGGATCATCCTCGACGGAAAGTCCACCTGCGCCAAGACCCGGCGGGCGGCCGGCGAAGGCACGCCTCCGCGCCGTCCCGTCGAACTTTGTCATTGGCGCGGCACGATTTCGGCGTACAACCGTGCCTGGCAGACCCGCCGTTGCGGGCCTGCGCATGGAAGGGCAGGGTATGGACAAGCAGGCGATGCGTGCGGAGGCCGAGCGGCTGATGCGCGAGGCGATGACCCGCAAGGGGGTGACGGTCAAGCAGGGCGACACCCGCATCGTGGCGATCTGCGGCAAGTGCGGCACCCAGAACAAGGTCTCCGCGCCGAAAGGCGCGACGCGAGTCACCTATACCTGCAAGGAGTGCGGCGTCGCGCAGATGGCGCTGTAGGGCGGCAAATCCCGTTTCGCATGGCGAGCCGACGCGCACACGTCGGGAACGGGTTAGACAAAACGCGTACCGATGCGTTGGTGCCGTAGCCAGAAACCGGCAAAATCAGCTACGTCCATCATCCCCGTTACGGCCGGTTGTCACCCGGCGCATGCTAGAAGGTTAACGGCGGCGCGGCGGAATGGTTGCGGCGGGCGGGCAGATCCGGCAGGGCTCGCCCACCGCCGCCCGCGCTGTTGCCGGTGGGACGGCGGCGCACCATATCTGGCCCAACGGCGGCGCGGGAGCCGCAAAACCTTGGCGGCGGCAGGCCGGATGTGGTAAGGGCTCGCGCGTTACCCGACCCGTTCCCCGAAAGCCGTCCGCGCCTGTTTTTTCGCAAGGCTGTGGCGGTGGAGATATTGCCGATGACCTCGTCTGCTCAAGCCGCCTCCGCCCCGGATACGTTTTTCACCGCGACGCTCGCTGAGGCCGATCCGGAGATCGCCGCCGCGATCAAGGGGGAACTCGGCCGCCAGCGCCACGAGATCGAACTGATCGCCTCGGAAAACATCGTCAGCCGCGCCGTATTGGAGGCGCAGGGCTCGGTGATGACCAACAAGTATGCCGAGGGCTATCCGGGCAAGCGCTACTACGGCGGTTGCGAATGGGTGGACGTCGCCGAAAACCTCGCCATCGAGCGCGCCAAGAAGCTGTTCGGCGCGCAGTTCGCCAACGTGCAGCCGAACTCCGGCAGCCAGATGAACCAGGCTGTGTTCCTGGCGCTGTTGCAGCCCGGCGATACCTTCATGGGCCTCGATCTTGCCGCAGGCGGCCATCTCACCCACGGCGCGCCTGTTAACATGTCGGGCAAGTGGTTCAAGCCCGCGCACTACACCGTGCGCCGCGAGGACCAGATCATCGACATGGACGCGGTGGCGAAGCAGGCCGAGCAGATCAAGCCCAAGCTCATCATCGCCGGCGGTTCGGCCTATTCGCGGCCGTGGGACTTCAAGCGCTTCCGCGAGATCGCCGATCACGTCGGCGCCTACTTCATGGTGGACATGGCGCACTTCGCCGGGCTGGTTGCCGGCGGCGTCCACGCCAACCCGGTGCCTTACGCGCACGTCACCACCACCACCACCCACAAATCGCTGCGCGGCCCGCGCGGCGGCCTGATCCTGTGCAACGACGAGGACATCGCCAAGAAGCTCAACTCCGCGATTTTCCCCGGCTTGCAGGGCGGCCCGCTGATGCACGTCATCGCCGCCAAGGCGGTGGCGTTCAAGGAGGCGTTGCAGCCGGACTTCAAGATCTACGCCAAAAACGTGGTCGAGAACGCCAAGGCGTTGGCCGAGACGCTGCGCGGCCACGGCTTCGAGATCGTCTCGGGCGGCACCGACAATCACCTGATGCTGGTCGATCTGCGGCCCAAGGGGCTGAAGGGCAACATCTCGGAGAAGGCACTGGTGCGCGCCGGGCTCACCTGCAACAAGAACGGTATCCCGTTCGATCCCGAGAAGCCGTTCGTCACCTCGGGCCTGCGGCTCGGCACCCCTGCCACCACCACGCGCGGCTTCGGCGTCGCCGAGTTCAAGCAGGTCGGCGGCCTGATCGCCGAGGTGCTCAATGCGGTGGCGCAGTCGCCGGACGGCAGCGCGCCGGGCGTCGAGGCCGCGGTGAAGGAGAAGGTCAAGGCGCTGACCGACCGTTTCCCGATCTATCAATAGGGTCGCGTCAACAGGGGCGACAGCAACATGCGCTGCCCAAGCTGCAACAGTCTCGATACCCAGGTGAAGGATTCTCGGCCGACCGAGGATTCCTCGGTGATCCGCCGCCGGCGCGTGTGCCTGGCGTGCAATTTCCGCTTCACCACCTTCGAGCGGGTGCAGTTGCGCGAACTCACCGTCATCAAGCGCAACGGGCGGCGGGTGCCGTTCGATCGCGACAAGCTGGTGCGCTCGGTGCAGATCTCGTTGCGCAAGCGGCCGGTCGATGCCGAGCGAGTCGAGAAGATGGTGTCGGCCATCGTGCGCGAACTGGAAAGCAACGGCGAGGCGGAGATTTCGTCGGAGACCATCGGCGAGGCGGTGATGGAGCATCTGCGCAAGCTCGACGACGTCGCCTACGTTCGCTTCGCCTCGGTCTATCGCAACTTCCGCGAGGCGCGCGACTTCAAGACCGTGCTCGGCGAGCTGTCCGGCGACGAGGAGCCGCCGGCGGCGCTGGTCCGCAAATGATATTCCGCCTTCTTGAGGATCAGTACGCGGAAAAAGCGCGGGAGGCGAAAGCGCGCGACCGCCGCTTCATGCGGCTTGCGCTGACGCTGGGCCGTCACGGCCTCGGCCGCACAGCGCCCAATCCCGCGGTCGGCGCGGTGATCGTCAAGGACGGCGTCATCGTCGGGCGCGGCTGGACGCAGGCCGGCGGCCGACCCCACGCCGAACCGCAGGCGCTGGCGCGCGCCGGCGAGGCCGCGCGCGGCGCGACGCTTTACGTTACGCTTGAGCCGTGTTCGCATGTCGGCAAGTCGCCGCCCTGCGCCGACGCCATCGTCGCGGCCGGGATCTCGCGCGTCGTCTCGGCCATCGAGGATCCGAACCCGGAGGTCGCGGGGCAGGGTCACGCCAAGTTGCGCGCCGCCGGCGTCGCGGTCGATGTCGGGCTGTGCGCAGAGGATGCGGCGCGCGATCACGCCGGGCATTTCCGCCGGATTCGGGACGGCCGCCCGCACGTCATCCTCAAGCTCGCGGTCTCGGTCGACGGCATGATCGGCGCGGCCGGCGGCCAACCGGTCGCGATCACCGGCGAGGCGGCGCGGGCGCGGGTGCATCTGCTCCGGGCGCAATGCGACGCGGTGCTGGTCGGTATCGGCACTGCGCTGGCCGACGATCCGCTCTTGACCTGCCGGTTGCCGGGGATGGCGGAGCGCTCGCCGGTGCGGGTCGTTCTGGATCGTGCGTTGCGTTTGCCGGGCAGCAGCAAGCTGGTGCATTCCGCGCGTCAGGTTCCCCTATGGGTGATGACGTCGGATATTGCTGAGGCATCTGCGGCGGCAAAGCTCGGCGCAGCGGGCGCACGGATCCTGCGCGTGAAGACAGGCGAGAGCGGGCTCGATCTTCAGGACGTGCTGCGGACGCTGTCCGATAACGGCGTCACCCGGCTGATGGTCGAGGGCGGCGCGCGAGTCGCGGCGTCGCTCATTGAGGCCGGGCTGGTGGACGAGGTCTGGCTGTTGCGCGGGCCGAGCCCGATCGGCGCGGACGGCGTCGCCGCGCTCGGCGCATTGCCGCTGTCCGTCATCACCCAGTCGCCGGCGTTGCGTATCCGTGCTAGCGAGACGCTGGAAAACGATACGCTGACGATTTACGAGCGAGTCTGAATGTTCACCGGGATCATCACCGACGTTGGCGAGATCGCCAGCCTCAAACCCGTGGCGCAGGGGCAGTTGCACCGCCTGCGCATCCTCTGCCGCTACGACCGTTCGACCATCGTCGACGGCGCGTCGATCGCCTGCAATGGCGTCTGCCTCACCGTGGTCGCGTCCGGCGTGGAAGGCGACAAGACCTGGTTCGATGTCGATGCCGCCGCCGAAACCCTGCACATGACCACCGCGCGGCACTGGCAGGTGGGCACCCGGCTCAATCTGGAACGCGCGCTGAAAATCGGCGACGAACTCGGCGGCCACATTGTCGCCGGTCATGCCGACGGCGTCGCCGCCATCGTCGCGCGCGACGACCTGCCGGACATGGCTCGGTTCGAACTGCGCGCCCCGCGCGAGCTGGCGCGCTTCATCGCCGCCAAGGGATCGGTGACGCTCGACGGCGTGTCGCTGACCGTGAACACGGTTGAGGATACGGCTTTTTCGGTGCTGATTATTCCGCATACCCTGAGCGTGACAACGCTGGACGGCTGGCGCGCGGGCTCCGAGGTCAATCTTGAAGTGGACCTGATGGCGCGCTATGCGGCGCGGCTGACCGAGATGAAACCATGAAACCGTCATGCGCGGCCTTGCCCCGCGCATCGATCGTCTGAAAAGGATCAATCCATGGCCGACGCCCGCCGCGCCGCGCTGAAAGACCGGACCGACGTGCGCGGCGCCCGCGCGCTGATCGTCGAGGCGCGGTTCTACGACGACATTCAGGATGCGCTGCTGCAAGGCGCGGTGGCGGAACTGGACGCCGCCGGCGTCGCCCACGATGTCGTCACCGTGCCCGGCGCACTGGAGATCCCCGCCGCCGTCGCCATCGCCTTCGACGCTGCCGAAAAAGCCGGCACGCCTTACGATGCGGCGGTAGCGCTCGGCTGCGTGGTGCGCGGCGAGACGTTCCATTTCGAGATCGTGTCGATGGAATCCGCGCGCGGGCTGATGGACCTGTCGGTCCAGCGCCGCATTCCGCTCGGCAACGGCATCCTTACCGTCGAGACCGACGAGCAGGCATGGGCGCGGGCGCGGCCCGGCGACCTCAACAAGGGCGGCGACGCCGCGCGTGCGGCGCTTGCGATGCTGCGCCTCAAGCGCCGTCTCAACCGGGCTTGACCCCTATGGCGGAGATCAAAAAGCAACCGGCTAGACCCGGCAACAAGCCGCAGGACCGAAAAGCCAACCGGCGCGGCGCAGCGCGGCTCGCGGCGGTGCAGGCGCTCTATCAGATGGACATGGCGGGCGCCGGCATCAACGACGTGTTCGCCGAGTTCGAGAGCCACTGGATCGGCAACGAGGTCGAGGGCGAGCAGTATCTGCCCGCCGAGGCGGCGTTCTTTCGCGATGTCGTCTCCGGCGTGGTCCGCGATCAGACCCGACTCGATCCGCTGATTGACGACGTGCTGTCGCGCGGCTGGCCGCTGAAGCGGATCGATGCCATTTTGCGTGCGGTGCTGCGCGCCGGGACGTATGAACTGGAGCATCGCAAGGACGTGCCGGCGCGCGTCGTGGTGTCGGAATATGTCGATGTCGCCCACGCTTTCGTCGAAGGCGAGGAAACCGGCATGGTCAACGCGGTGCTGGACCAGATCGCGCGCCAGTTCCGCGCCGACGAGTTCGGGCGGGGATAGAAAATGGTAAAGGATGAGCCGTCACCTTGAGAATTTGATCGGAAAATCGTTTTGACGGTGAACCTGCAACGCGAAAGCCGTCATGCCCGCGAAAGCGGGCATCCAGTATTCCCTGTCGGATTGCATTTCCCTTGCGCCCGCATGGGTTACTGGATCGTCCGCCTTCGCGGACGATGACGCTTCGTTCCAGTCAGACTCTCAGGGCGGCAGCGGCTTCAATGGGCGTCCATCATGTCATCCGGTGAAGACGATCTCATCGCCCGCTACTTCAAGCCGCTGGCGAATGCGCCCGGCGCGCTCGACCTCACCGACGACGCCGCGATCCTGAACGCCGCCGGCGACGATATCGTGGTCACCGCCGACGCCGTTGTCGAAGGCGTGCATTTCCTGCCCGACGATCCGCCGGACACGGTGGCGCGCAAGGCGCTGCGGGTGAACCTGTCCGATCTCGCCGCGAAAGGGGCCGCGCCGGCCGGCTTCGTGCTGACGCTGGCGCTGCGCGCGGCCGATGAAAACTGGCTTGCGCCGTTCGCGCGGGCGCTGGGCGAGGACGCCGCCGCCTACGATTGCCCGCTGCTCGGTGGCGACACCGTTTCGACGCCTGGGCCGCTGACGATCTCGATCACCGCCTTCGGCCGGGTGCCGCCGGGCGGCATGGTCCGGCGCGCGACCGCGCGCGCCGGCGATCTCCTGATGGTGAGCGGCACTATCGGCGACGCCGCGCTCGGCCTCGCCGTTCTCAACGGCGAGCAGGGGCCGCTTGCCGGCGATCCGGCGGCGGGCGCGGAGCTGATCGCGCGCTACCGGGTGCCGCAGCCGCGCGTGGCGCTGGCGCGGGCGGTGCGCGAGCACGCCAGCGCGGCGATGGACGTCTCCGACGGGCTGATGGGCGACCTCGCCAAGCTGTGCGCCGCCTCCGGCGTCTCGGCGGTGGTCGAGGCGGCGGCGGTGCCGCTGTCAGAGCCGGCGCGGGCGTGGCTGGCGCGCGAGCCGGAGGCGATCGCCACGCTGGTGTCGGGCGGCGACGACTACGAGATTCTGGCGGCGGTGCCGGAGAATCGGCGCGCCGGTTTTGAGGCCGCCGCACGCGCGAGCGGGGTGGCGGTCGCGGTCATCGGCCGCCTCGTTGCGGGCGAGGAGCCACCGCGCTTGATCGGCGCCGGGAACCGGGAAATCGCCCTGAAACGGCAATCCTATAGTCATTTCCGATAGTTCCGCCGTCCGCGCCCGAATCGGCACGGTTCAGAACTCCTTAAAAAACCTTTGTTTGTGACTTTGCCGGCGTTGCGCGTGCGAGGCGATTTTGGCATGGTCCCGCCGATTTAAGGCCACTCTTTGGGCAGAGCGGGCCTTTTCTTGTGCGTTCCTCCGCGGTCGCGGGTCACGGACGCCATCGGGGCAACTCTGAATCTGAGGCAATTCAATGACAGCATTATGGGTGATCGTGCTCTGCGGAGCGCTTTCGATCGTCTACGCCATCTGGGCGACCTCGTCGGTGTTGGGGGCCGACGCCGGCAACGCGCGGATGCAGGAAATCGCCGGCGCCGTGCGTGAAGGCGCGCAGGCTTATCTGCGGCGGCAGTACACCACCATCGGCATCGTCGGCATCGTGATCTTCGCGCTGCTGGCCTACTTCCTCGGCCTTCTGGTGGCGGTCGGCTTCGCCGTCGGCGCCATTCTGTCGGGTGCGGCCGGCTTTATCGGCATGAACGTCTCGGTGCGCGCCAACGTGCGCACCGCGCAGGCCGCGACCAAATCGCTGGCCGGCGGCCTCGAACTGGCGTTCAAGGCGGGCGCGATTACCGGCCTGCTGGTGGCCGGCCTGGCGCTGCTCGGCGTCACGCTGTACTTCATCTATCTCACCCAGGTCGCCGGCCACGCCGCCAACAGCCGCACGGTGGTTGACGCGCTGGTGGCGCTCGGCTTCGGCGCCTCGCTGATCTCGATCTTCGCCCGCCTCGGCGGCGGCATCTTCACCAAGGGCGCCGACGTCGGCGGCGATCTCGTCGGCAAGGTCGAGGCCGGCATTCCCGAGGACGATCCGCGCAACCCGGCGACCATCGCCGACAACGTTGGCGACAACGTCGGCGACTGCGCCGGCATGGCCGCCGACCTGTTCGAGACCTATGCGGTGACCGCGGTCGCCACCATGGTTCTGGCGGCGATCTACTTCGCCACCTCGCCGCTTCTGGTGAACATGATGACGCTGCCGCTCGCCATCGGCGGCGTCTGCATCATCACCTCGATCATCGGCACCTTCTTCGTCAAGCTCGGCTCGTCGCAGTCGATCATGGGCGCGCTGTACAAGGGCCTGATCGCCACCGGCATCCTGTCGCTGGCGGGCCTCGCCATCGCCATCCACTGGCTGATCGGCTGGGGCGAACTCGCCGGTGTGTCCTACACCGGCACCGCGCTGTTCGAGTGCGGCGTGGTCGGCCTCGTCGTCACCGGCCTGATCATCTGGATCACCGAGTACTACACCGGCACCGACTATCGCCCGGTGAAGTCGATCGCCCAGGCGTCGGTCACCGGCCACGGCACCAACGTCATCCAGGGGCTGGCGATCTCGATGGAGTCGACCGCGCTGCCCGCGATCGTCATCATCGCCGGCATCCTCGTCACCTACAGCCTTGCCGGGCTGTTCGGCATCGCCATCGCCACCACCACGATGCTGGCGCTGGCCGGCATGATCGTCGCGCTCGACGCCTTCGGTCCGGTCACCGACAACGCCGGCGGCATCGCGGAGATGGCCGGCCTGCCGAAGGAGGTGCGCAAGTCCACCGACGCGCTCGACGCCGTCGGCAACACCACCAAGGCGGTGACCAAGGGCTACGCGATCGGCTCGGCCGGTCTCGGCGCGCTGGTGCTGTTCGCGGCCTACAATGAGGACCTCAAGTTCTTCATCGCCAACTCCGCGACCAACACCTACTTCGCCGACGTCAAGCCGGACTTCGCGCTGACCAACCCCTATGTCGTGGTCGGCCTTCTGTTCGGCGGCCTGCTGCCGTACCTGTTCGGCGCGATGGGTATGACCGCGGTCGGCCGCGCCGCCGGCTCGATCGTCGAGGAAGTGCGCCGTCAGTTCCGCGCCAAGCCGGGCATCATGCAGGGCACCGACAAGCCGGACTACGGCAAGGCGGTGGACCTTTTGACCAAGGCCGCGATCAAGGAAATGATCATTCCGTCGCTGCTGCCGGTGCTGTCGCCGATCGTCGTCTACTTCGTGATCTACGCGATCGCGGGCGGCGGGGCGGCCGGCAAGTCGGCGGCGTTCTCGGCGGTGGGCGCGATGCTGCTCGGCGTCATCGTCACCGGCCTGTTCGTCGCCATCTCGATGACCTCGGGCGGCGGCGCCTGGGACAACGCCAAGAAGTACATCGAGGACGGCCATCACGGCGGCAAGGGCTCGGACGCCCACAAGTCGGCGGTGACCGGCGACACCGTCGGCGACCCCTACAAGGACACCGCGGGTCCGGCCGTCAACCCGATGATCAAGATCACCAACATCGTGGCGCTCTTGCTGCTGGCGATCCTGGCGCACTGACCTCGCGCGCATCGACAAAGCCAAAAACCCCGCGGTTCAAGCCGCGGGGTTTTTCTTTGTATTGAGGATGTTGGCGAAACGTTTTGCGAAAACCGTTGAAGGTTGCCGGCGATTACTTGCTGCCCAGCAACCGGAACAGCGGCGCGAGATAGCTGATCTCCTGGCCACCGCTGGCTGTGGTGCGGCTGATGAAGTCGAAGATCTTGCCGTCCTTGAGGCCGTAATTGGCAAGGCGGACCACCTGGCGGTTCTGGTCGAAATAGATCGCGATCACGCGCTGATCGACCACCCGCTGCGGCATGAACGCCACCGGGCGCTCGGTGCGCTGCGAGATGTAATAGAAGACCTCGCCGTTCAGGGTCGCCACCGTGGTCGGCGTGCCCATCACGATCAGGACCTGATCCTGGCTGGCGCCGATCGGAATCTGCTCCAGCGCGCCCTGCGGCAGGATGTAGCCCTTCTGGAACTGCTCGCCGGCGCAGCCGCCGAGACCGGCGCCCGCGAGGACAATGGCGATGGCGGCGCCGATGCCGCGCCGGCGCAGGGTGCGGCCGCGCGTTCCTTCAGTCCGGTTGCAGCGTGTCATGCCGACGTGAGCCCCATCCCCTTGGACATTCGCTGGTTGGATTTGCAGCCGAGGCCGGGTCGCGAATGTCAAATTCGCCCCGCAGGGCCTTGACGTACCGGGCCGAACCGATGATTTCAAGACCGGCGCGCCGTTGCGCCGCGACGTTGAACCAGAGACGTCGGACCAGACTTGGAACCAGACCCGGACCTCATGACGATCTGGCCGTTCAAATCCCGCGACCGGGTCCGCCCCGTTTCGGCGCGCACCATCTCCACCATCTATGGCATGATCGTGGCGCGGGCGCGGGAGCCGGCCTTCTACACCGGCTACGGCGTGCCGGACACCGTCGATGGCCGCTTTGATCTGGTGGTGCTGCATCTGTGGATGGTGCTGCGCCGGCTCCGCGAGGGCGCCGATCCGCAAGGCGTGGCGCAAGCGCTGTTCGATCATTTCTGTAGCGACATGGATGCCAACCTGCGGGAGATGGGCGTGGGCGACATGACCGTCCCGAAACGGATGCAGAAGTTCGGCGAGGCGTTCTACGGCCGCTCGGTGGCCTACGACGCGGCGCTGGCCGAAGGCGGGGAAGCGCTGGCGCGCTCGCTCGACAAGAACGTATTCAACGGCGGCGATCCGGCGCAGGCGCGGCGGCTCGCCGCCTATGTCGAGGCGTCGGTGGCGCGGCTTGCGGCCTGCGACGCTGCCGCGCTCAGTGGCGGCGACTGGCGGTTCGCCGCCCTCGAACCGCAGGGAGACTGACGCCATGACCGCTCAAACGTCAGCGGTTCGCGACCCTTGGTCCTGGCCAGTGAATGTCACGCAGATTCCCGAAACCGGGCTGCACGCCGCGTTCGAGGCGACCGGGGCCCAGCGCGCGGCGCTGGCCGCCGTCGCCGGACTGCGCGACGTGGCGCAGGCCGGGGCCGCATTCGAGGTGTCCCATGCCGGCGGCGGCAAGGTCCACGTCAGGGGCCGCGTCACCGCGCGGGTGGGGCAGACCTGCGTGGTCACGCTCGACCCGATCGAGAGCGCGATCGACGAGGAAGTCGATCTGATGTTCGCGCCGGAGGCGGACATTCCCCGGCTCGCGGCGCTGATCGACGATGCCGCCGGGTCGGACGACGAAATTCCCGATTCCCCGGAGCCGATCGAAAACGACATGATCGATCTCGGCCGGGTGGCGACCGACGCCCTGTTCCTGGGAATCGATCCCTATCCGCGCAAGCCGGGCGCGGTGTTCGACCGCCCGGCGGTGGCGGCGGACCCCGATGACCACCCCTTTGCGGCGCTCAAGGGACTGCGCGGCGACGCCGCATCCGGTTCCGGCAAGAAGCGCGACTGACCCGGCGCGGAGCCCTGATTCCCTGCGGGACAACCGCACATCGGGCGGCGGGGTCAAGATGTTGTATCGCGGCCCCGACACGCTATTGTCGCCCCTGACAGGGTGCGGCCATGGCGTGCTTTCTGTCCATGCGAGGGTTTTCGGAACGCCGATGGCGAACAAGGTTCGAATTGCGCTTGATGCCATGGGGGGCGATGTCGGCCCCGCTGTGGTCATTCCGGGCGCGGCCATCGCGCTCCAGCGGCGCCCCGACACCGAGTTTCTGCTGTTCGGCGACAGTGCGGCGATCGCGTCCCAGCTCGATGCGCACCCGGCGCTCAAGGCCGCCTCCCGCGTCGTCCATACCGACGTCACCGTCAGCATGAAGGACAAGCCGAGCCAGGCGCTGCGCCGCGGCCGCAAGAACTCCTCGATGTGGCTGACCATCGAGGCGGTGAAGAAGGGCGAGGCCGACGTCGCGGTGTCAGCCGGCAACACCGGCGCGCTGATGGCGATGTCGCGCTTCTGCCTCCACATGCTGCCCGGCATCGACCGGCCGGCGATCGCCGCCGTATGGCCGACGCTGCGCGGCGAGTCCGTGGTGCTCGATCTCGGCGCGACCATCGGCGGCGACGCCCATCATCTGGCGGCGCTGGCGGTGATGGGCAGCGCCATGGCGCGGGTGCTGTTCGATATCGAGCGCCCGACGGTGGGGCTGCTCAATATCGGCGTCGAGGAGGTCAAGGGCGGCGAGGAGATCCGCGAGGCCGCCGACCTCTTGCGCGCCATGGAGTCTCCGCAGTTCGAATTCGTCGGCTTCGTCGAGGGCGACGGCATCGGGCGCGGCGACGCCGACGTGATCGTCACCGAGGGTTTCAGCGGCAACATCGCGCTCAAGGCCGCCGAGGGCACCGCGCGGCAGATGAGCGAGTTCCTGCGTTCGGCGCTGACCCGGACCTGGCGCGCCAAGCTCGGCTATCTGCTGGCGAGGAGCGCGTTCAGGGCGCTGCGCGACAAGCTCGACCCCGGCAAATCCAACGGCGGGGTGTTCCTCGGGCTGAACGGGGTCGTGGTCAAAAGTCACGGCGGCACTGACGCGGAAGGCTTTGCCTATGCCGTCGATGTTGGCTATGAGATGGTCCGCTACGATCTCCTGACCAAGATTAATCAGATGCTCAACCGCGATGGCAGCCCGCTGGTCATGGCGCCGGCCGCGCAGGAGGCTGTTTCGTGACTGCCATACGCTCGGTTGTGCTGGGCTGCGGCGCCTATTTGCCGCAGCAGGTCCTGACCAACGATGAACTGGCCGCCAGGATCGACACGTCCGACGAATGGATCGTGCAGCGCACCGGCATCCGCGAGCGCCATATCGCCGCGCCGGGCGAGTTCACCTCGCACCTCGCGATCCGCGCCGCCGAGGCGGCGCTGGCCGATGCCGGCGTCGATGCGCAGGCGATCGACCTGATCGTGCTGGCGACCTCGACGCCCGACAATACCTTTCCGGCCACGGCGGTGGCCGTGCAGCACGGCCTCGGCATCAATCACGGCGCGGCCTTCGACCTGCAGGCGGTGTGTTCCGGCTTCGTCTTCGCGCTGGCGACGGCGGACAACTTCCTGCGGACGGGCGCGTTCAAGCGGGCGCTGGTGATCGGCGCCGAAACCTTCTCGCGCATTCTCGACTGGAACGACCGCGGCACCTGCGTGCTGTTCGGCGACGGCGCTGGCGCGCTGGTGCTGGAAGCGCAGCAGCAGCCGGGGCAGCCTTCCGACCGCGGCGTGCTGACCACGCATCTGCGCTCCGACGGCCGCCACAAGGCCAAGCTGTTCGTCGATGGCGGGCCGTCATCGACCCAGACCGTCGGCCACCTGCGCATGGAGGGCCGCGAGGTGTTCAAGCATGCGGTCGGCATGATCACAGATGTGATCGTCGATGCCTTCAACGCCACCGGCACCACGGCGGAGGACATCGACTGGTTCGTGCCGCATCAGGCCAACAAGCGCATCATCGATGCCTCGGCGCACAAGCTGCATATCGCGCCGCAGAAGGTGGTTCTGACCGTCGATCGGCACGGCAACACCTCGGCGGCGTCGATCCCGCTGGCGCTGGAGGTGGCCGTGCGTGACGGCCGCATCAAGAAAGGCGATCTGGTGCTGCTGGAAGCCATGGGTGGCGGCTTCACCTGGGGTTCCGCGCTCGTTCGCTGGTGAGCATCACGATCGACGGGCACGATGTAGATGCGACTGCATCGATGTGCGCTGTTGACCCCCGCTCGCTAAGCTCATAATTTCCGGGGCGAAATTTTTCGCCGGGAGTTGGGGCAGGCGATGGCTGGAACTGGCAAAACCGTAACACGTGTCGATCTCTGTGAAGCGGTCTATCAAAAGGTCGGCTTGTCGCGCACGGAATCGGCGGCGTTCGTTGAACTGGTGCTGAAGGAAATCACCGAGTGCCTTGAGAAGGGTGAGACGGTCAAGCTGTCGTCATTCGGCTCGTTCATGGTGCGCAAGAAAGGCCAGCGTATCGGCCGCAATCCCAAGACCGGGACCGAGGTGCCGATCTCGCCGCGCCGGGTGATGGTGTTCAAGCCGTCGGCGATCCTCAAGCAGCGCATCAACGCCAACAGCGGCGCCGACAAGGCCGAGTAGCGGCCGCGCTTGCAATCGGGTTGCCTTGCAATAGGACCTGGCTGCGATAGATTGCATCGACACGCGTCGGATTCGTTTGTCACTGACGGTCTTGTCACTACCGGTCATGGGGAGCGTGCATTTGGACAAGGCGCCGGATGCGTTTCGCACCATCAGCGAGGTCGCGGAGGAGCTTGAGGTTCCCCAGCACGTCCTGCGCTTCTGGGAAACCCGCTTCACCCAGATCAGGCCGATGAAACGCAGCGGCGGCCGCCGCTACTATCGCCCCGACGACGTCGATCTGTTGCGCGGCATCCGGCGGCTGCTCTACGGCGAGGGCTATACCATCCGCGGCGTGCAGCGCATTCTCAAGGAACACGGCATCAAGGCGGTGCAGGCGCTGACCGAGAGCGGCCCGGCCGCGTTCGGTCCGATCGAGCGCGGCGGCGTGCGCGAGAACGATCCGCAGGAGGATGAGGCGCGCGAGGATTTGGACCTCGACGCGGATGCGTTCGACGGCGCCGCCGACGATGACGACATCGATGACGATGAGGACGCTGGCGACGCCGCGGCGGAGGAGGGCGCACGGCCGGAGCGTCGTGAGCCGGTCCTGTCGCCGTCCCGGCGGCCGGAGCCAACGCCGCCGCCAATGCGCTCCGAAGCCGGCGAGCCGGCACTGTCGCGTCCCGCCGCCGCGCTGCCGGCGATCGAACACGAGCGTCTGCGCACTGTCCTGGCCGATCTCGTCGCCTGCCGGCGGCTGCTCGATGAGGCGCTCAGCGACGGCTGACACCGCCGCAGACAGGCGTCTGCCGTTTCCGTGACTCGACGGACCCCAGGTTTTTTGGACGAGGGCGGCTTGAAAAAATCCTGAATTTCCGAACGGCCCGATGGTCGGAGCGGCGGGATTTGAACCCACGACCCCTAGTCCCCCAGACTAGTGCGCTAACCGGGCTGCGCCACGCTCCGTCGCCGTTTCGGCCCCGTTCCTGTAGCCGCGATCCGGCTCCGACGCAAGCAGCGCGCTTGCCTCTGGCGTTTTCGAGCGAAGGGTGCCCGCCGCCGCAGCCGTTGCGGAGGCGCGCCGATCGATGCCACTGTGGCGCGACGATGGTCCGGCGCATCCGATCCCGCGCCGGCGGGGCGAAATCGGAGTTGAGGGCGAATGAAGATTGCGGTGATGGGCGCCGGCGCGGTCGGCTGCTATTTCGGCGCGGTGCTGGCGCGGCACGGCCACGATGTGGTCCTGATCGGGCGGCCGCAGCACGTCGATGCGATCCGCGCTAACAATGGCCTCAGGCTCGACAGCAAGGCGTTCAGCGGCGTGGTGCCGGTTGCGGCCACCACCGCGCCCGACGGCGTCGCCGGCGCCGATCTCGTGCTGTTCTGCGTCAAGTCCGGCGATACCGAATCCGCCGGCCGCGCCATCGCGCCGCATCTTGCAAGCGCGGCGACGGTCCTGTCGCTCCAGAACGGCGTCGACAATCCGGCGCGGCTGCAACCTCTGCTGCGCCAGACCGTGGTGCCGGCCGCCGTCTATGTCGCAACCGAAATGGCGGGGCCGGGCCACGTCGTCCACCACGGCCGCGGCGATCTGGTGATCGGCGCATCGCCTTCGAGCGAGGCGATCGCCGCGGCGCTGAGCGCCGCCGCGATCCCCACCACGGTGTCGGCGCGCGTCATCGACCAGCTCTGGGCCAAGCTCGTCATCAACTGCGCCTACAACGCGCTGTCGGCGGTGGCGCAACTGCCTTACGGCCGGCTGTTCGACGTCGCGGGTGTGCGCGAGGTGATGCGCCACGTCGTCGCCGAATGCGCGGCGGTGGCGGATGCGCTCGGCGTGGCGTTGCCCGACGACATGTATGCGTCCACGGTGGCGCTGGTGAGTACGATGCCGAACCAGTATTCTTCGACCGCGCAGGATGTCGCGCGCGGCCGGCCGAGCGAGATCGACTATCTCAACGGCTACGTGGTGCGCAAGGGCACTGAGCTGAACATCGCGACGCCGGTGAACCTGACGTTGCACAGCATGGTCAAGCTGAAGGAACTGGCGCGGCCGGACAGCGGAGAACAGGCATGAAGGATTTTGCGGGACGGATCGCGGTCATCACCGGAGGCGGCACCGGCATGGGCCGCGAACTGGCGCGGCAACTGACCGCCGAGGGCTGCAACGTCGCGATCTGCGACGTATCGGCCGCCAACATGGCTGAGACGAAACGCTTGTGCGAAGCCGCGCCATTGCCGCAGGGCACGCGCATCACCACTCACGTCGCCGACGTTGCCGACGAGGCGCAGATGCTGCGCTTTCGCGACGAGGTCGCCGGGCAGCACGCCACCGACCGGATTCATCTGCTGTTCAACAATGCCGGCATCGGCGGCGGCGGCAGTCTGTTCACCAACACCCGCGCGCAGTGGGAGCGCACCTTCAACATCTGCTGGGGCGGCGTCTATCTCGGCACCCGCACGTTCCTGCCGATGCTGGAAAAAGCCGACGCCGGCCACATCGTCAACACCTCCAGCGTCAACGGCTTCTGGGCTTCGCTCGGGCCGGACAATCCGCACACCGCCTACAGCGCCGCGAAATTCGCGGTGAAGGGTTTTACCGAGGCGCTGATCGCCGATCTGCGGCTCAACGCGCCGCATATCAAGTGTTCGGTGGTGATGCCGGGCCACATCGGCACCGCGATCATGTCGAATTCGCGCAAGGTCCAGCACGGCAACGACATGGATGCGCTCGATCAGGTCGAGATCGAGCAGATGCGCGGCCGGCTGGTGGCGGGCGGCGTGGACGTGTCGCAACTCTCCGACGACGCCATACAGCAGATGGCGGCCGAGCGCGCGCGGGTGTTTCTTGAGGAAGCACCGATGACGGCGGCGGCCGCCGCGACGGTGATCCTCGACGGCGTCAAGGCGGGGCGCTGGCGTATCCTGGTGGGGCGCGACGCCGAACTGCTCGACCGCTGGGTGCGCGAGGCGCCGGAGTCGGTCTACGAGCCGGAATTTCACGCGCGCTTCGCCGCCGAGGCGGGGTGGAAGCTCGGTTAGCAGATTATTGAAGAACTGCCATGTTCGGTTTTCGTCCATGCCGTGTCCCGGGCGCGATGCGGCGTGTAAGGCCGCATCGCAGAACCGGGACCATCACGAACACCGCGGTTGGAACGGCCCCGGCTCAGCGGAGCGGCATTTCATGCCGCACCGCGTCCGGGGCACGGGCCGATTTTCAACAGCCTGCTAAAACGCCTCGCGGCGCAGCACGGCCTCAAACCAGTCGATGAACACCCTGAGCCGGTGCGACAGGTGCCGGCGGTGCGGATACAGCAGCGTCATCGGCATCGGTGCGGCGCGGAAGGCGGGCATCACTTCCACCAGCGCGCCGGAGGCGAGGTGGTCGCGCACGTCATAAGCCGGGATCTGGATCAGCCCGAGGCCGGCGAGGCAGCAGGCGATATAGGCTTCGGCGTTGTTGACGGTGACGCGCGCGCAAGGGGCGCAGGTTTTCACCGCGCCGTCCGCGATCCATTCCCATGGCGCGACCCGCCCGTTCGACGGCGAGGCGTAGTTCACCGCGAGATGCGCGGCGAGGTCGTCGGGGTGGTGTGGCGTGCCGTGCCGCGCGAGGTAGGCGGGACTTGCGACATTGACCAGCGGCAGATCGCCGACCGCGCGCGCGATCAGGCCGGAATCGATCAGCGGGCCGACACGCAAGGCACAGTCGATGTTTTCCTCGATCAGGTTGACGGCGCGGTCGGTCGAGCCGAAATCGACGTCGATGTCCGGAAACCGCGCCAGAAATTCCGGTAGCGCCGGGGCGAGGATCAACCGGCCGATGCGGCCCGGCACGTCGATGCGGATTCGTCCGGCGGGGCGCACGGTGTCCTTGCGGAACAGGTTCTCGATTTCCTCGACGTCGGCGATGGCGCGCAGGCAGCGCTCGTAGAAGGCGAGGCCGTCCTGGGTCGGGGCGACCTTGCGGGTGGTGCGCGCCAGCAGCCGCGCGCCGACGCGGCTCTCCAGCGTCCGGATCGCCGCTGAGATCGAGGAGCGCGGCAGGCCGAGCGTGGTGGCGGCGCGGGTGAAGCTGCCGCTCTCGACGACGCGGGCATACACCCTGAACAACTCGATCCGATCCATGGCGCGGCGTTGCGGCCCCTCAGATTGTTCGCGATTTCTGACATATCTTGTCAGGAAAAGCCAGTTTAAGCCGCTTTTCAGGATGATAACTCTCAGGTCCGGGGCCGCGCGGGCGGTGACTCACAGGAGCAGGCGAAATATGAGCGATCACAGCATCAAGGGAAAAGTCGTGGTGATTGCCGGCGGCGCGAAGAATCTCGGCGGCCTGCTGGCGCGCGATCTGGCGGCGCAGGGCGCCCGCGCGGTGGCGATCCACTACAACAGCGCCGCGGCGAAAGCCGACGCCGACGACACGGTGGCGGCGGTCAGGGCCGCCGGTGCGACCGCCGCCGCCTTTCAGGGCGACCTGACCACGGCGGCGGCGATGGAGAAGCTGTTCGCCGATGTGAGCGCGACGGTCGGCAGGCCCGACATCGCCATCAACACCGTCGGCAAGGTGCTGAAGAAGCCGATCCTCGACATCTCGGAAGCCGAGTACGACGAGATGAGCGCGGTGAACGCCAAGGCGGCGTTCTTCTTCCTCAAGGAGGCCGGCCGCCACCTCAACGATAACGGCAAGGTCTGCACGGTGGTGACGTCGCTGTTGGGCGCATTCACGCCGTTCTATGCGTCCTATGCCGGCACCAAGGCGCCGGTGGAGCATTTCACCCGTGCCGCCGCCAAGGAGTTCGGCGCGCGCGGCATCTCGGTGACCGCGATCGGCCCGGGTCCGATGGATACGCCGTTCTTCTATCCGGCCGAGGGCGCGGACGCGGTCGCCTACCACAAGACGGCGGCGGCGCTGTCGCAATTCTCGAAGACCGGACTGACCGATATCGAGGACATCGTGCCGTTCATCCGCTTTCTGGTGTCGGACGGCTGGTGGATGACCGGGCAGACCATTCTGGTCAACGGCGGCTACACCACCAAGTAGCGACCGCGCGGCACGCAGGCCCGGTGGCGGCGCATCGCCGCCATAAATTACCGTTCCTATTGTTTATTGTTGTTCTAAAGTAGGGAGGAAACCGGACAGGCTTGCGAGCCGTGGGAGTTCAGACAATGCAGCAGGATGTGACAGCGCGCGCCACCGCGGCGCCGGACGACAGGATCGACCTTGTGACGCTGGCCGCCGATCTCAACGCGCTGTTGCGCCTCAAGACCACGGTGATCGGCATGAAGATGTTCGCAACCGTGGCCGAGATGGAGGCGATCCCGAAGATCCGCCGCCCCACCGCGATCCACACCACCGACCAGATCGTCAGCATGGCGTCGCGGTTGGGCTGGACCGTCGGCATCACCTCGGCCGATCTCGTCGGCGCGCAGTGCCGCGCGGTGATTGGTCTTGCGCCTGTGGACGACAAGTTTCTCGCCGGCGAAGCCTATGTCGGGGTCTGGCACGGCACGCAACCGGATGCGCAAGCGCGGCAGGAGGCGCTGTGCACGGTGCCCTACGGCCGCTATCAGGCGATGGCGGTGAGCCCGATCGCCAGCGGCCGGCTCGATCCGCCGGACATCTGTCTGGTCTACGCCACGCCCGGCCAGATGATTATCCTCATCAACGGCCTGCAATATACCGGCTACAAGAAGTTCGACTGGAGCGTGGTCGGCGAAACGGCGTGCGCCGATTCGTGGGGCCGGGCGCTCGCCACCGGCGAGCCGAGCCTGTCGCTGCCGTGCTTCGCCGAGCGCCGCTACGGCGGCGTGCCGGACGAGGAGATGCTGATGGCGCTGTCGCCTGCGCACCTCGCCAAGGCGGTGGTCGGAATGAAGGCGCTGGCGAAGAACGGCCTGCGCTATCCGATCGCGCCCTACGGCATCCAGAGCGACGTGCGCGCCGGCATGGGCGTCTCCTACGCCAGGAAATAGACCCTCACGCGGGCCCGGCGGGTCGCGGCCCGCGCCTGCGTTTTTCAGATATATTCTGTGTCGCGCGCGGGCTTGACCCGCGCGTCTATCCATCTTCAAAGAAGGTGGATCGCCGGCGCGCGCCGGATGAACTGACGGAGTGACGATGAAGCCCTCGGCCGCATTCGATATCGTTGTCTATGGCGCCAGCGGCTTCACCGGCCGGCTGGTCGCGGAATATCTGGCGACGCGCACCGGCGCGCCGCGCGACCTCAAATGGGCGATGGCGGGGCGCAGCCGCGACAAGCTCGCCGCCGTGCGCGACGAGATCGGCGCGCCGAAGGATATTGCGCTGATCGCCGCCGACGCCGCCGATCCGGCTTCGCTCGACGCCATGCTGAAGCAGACGCGGGCGGTGCTGACCACGGTCGGGCCGTATCAGCTTTACGGCAACGAACTGGTCGCGGCCTGTGCCAGAAGCGGCACCGACTATCTCGATCTGTGCGGCGAGCCGGTGTGGATGCGGCAGATGATCGACGCGCATCAGGCGGCGGCGCAGGCGTCGGGCGCGCGCATCGTGTTCTCGTGCGGCTACGATTCGATCCCGTTCGAGCTTGGCGTCTTCTTTCTTCAGGAGACCGCGAAGAAGGCGTTCGGTGCGCCGTTTCCTCGCGTGAAAGGCCGCGTGCGCAAGATGAAGGGCACCTTCTCCGGCGGCACCGCGGCCAGCATGAAGGCGATCTTCGCCGCCGCCGCCAACGACCCCAGCCTGCTGCCGATGCTGCGCGATCCGTTCGTGCTGACGCCGGGCTTCACCGGGCCGAAGCAGCCGCCCGGCAACAAGCCGCTGTACGACGAGGACCTCGGCGTCTGGGTCGCGCCGTTCGTGATGGCCAACATCAACACCCGCAGCGTTCACCGCTCGAACTTTCTGATGGGTTTTCCCTACGGGCAGGATTTCGTCTACGACGAGATGATGGTCGCCGGCCCCGGCGACGCCGGCGAGGCGATGGCCAAGGCGATCGTCGCCGCCAACAACAAGATGGGCGCGCAGGGCGGGCCCAAGCCGGGCGAGGGGCCCTCAAAAGAGGAGCGCGAGCAGGGTTATTTCGATCTGCTCTTTTTCGGCCGCGCGGCGGACGGGCGCGAGTTGCGTGCCGTGGTGACCGGCGACCGCGATCCCGGTTACGGCTGCACCTCGAAGATGATCGCCGAGAGCGCGATCTGTCTGCTGTTTGAGGGGAGCGACGTGCCGGGCGGCTTCTGGACGCCGGGCGCCGCGCTCGGCCATCGCCTCATCAAGCGCCTGAGCGATCACGCCGGTATGACGTTCACGATCGAGCGTTAGGTTAGGGTAGGTCGGTTGGCGGCGCGCCGCGCGGTGGCGAGCCAGCGCTGGTTGGCGGCGAACAGCCCCCACATCACCCCGGTCATCATCCAGAAGTGCCGCCAGTGGTCGGTGTCGATCACGAAACTTTCGCCGACGGTGCCGACGAATGCCGCGAACACCGCGAGATAAAGCCGCTGCCACGGCGCGCGGACGAAGGCGTAGCGGAAGGCCAGCGCCATCGTGGTGAGGATCAGCGCCGGATAGCACACGCCGCTGAGCCAGCCGCCCGACATGAAGGCGTTGAGGAACGAGTTGTGGGTGTCCTCCGGGAAGTAGCGGGTGAACTGCAACGGCCCGATGCCGAACGGCAGATCGAGCGCCATGCGCGCGCCGAGAACGTGCCGGCCGAAGCGGCCGAAGCGGCCCTCGTCGTAGCTCTGGTCGAAACTGGCGCGCTGGCGGAACAGCGCCTCCACCGAATCCAGCGACAGCAGGATCAACAGCAGCGCCACCCCCGCCGCGAGCGCGACCATCGCCATGATGACGATGCGCGAGCGCTGCGCGTTGGTCCGGCTGGTCAGGACCATCATGAACAGCATGAAAGCCGCCGACAGGATGAACAGCCCCCAGGCGGCGCGCGAGAACGCCAGCAGCAGCGCCAGCGCGATCACGCCGAGGATCAGCGTGCCGCGCAGCGCCTTGCCGAAGCGGTCGCTGACCACGCCTTGCAGCACGAACAGCGCCGGCAGCACCAGGAAGGCGGCGAACACGTTGGGGTCCTTGAACGGCCCCATGGCGCGGCCGTACAGCGTGAACAGCGCGTTGGTGCCGGGGATCAGGCTGAAGTAGCCGGCGATGCCGGCGAGCGCGGCGATCACCGCGCCGCAGACCAGGCCGCGGCGCAGCGCGTCGAGCCGCGCGGCGGTGTCTTCCGCGATCGCCATGGCGAAGAACACCGCGGTCACCGCCATGTACCACGACGTCAGCACCCAGATGACGATCCGGCTCTGCGTCATCAGGTTGGCGGCCGAGATGGTGTAGCCGATATTGATGAGGAACAGCAGCATCGCCAGCGGCAGGAACGCAAGTTTCAGCCGCAGGCCGGTCGCGGCCATGACGACGATGGCGAGGAAGGTCGCCAGTTCGTAAGGGCTCGGCTCGACAAACACGACAGCGCCGGCGGCGCCTGTCAGCCACAACAATCCGCGTTGCAACGACGCGACGCGCGGCGCGGCGAGGGCCGGGGAGAAGACGACATGGCTCGCCGCGACATCGCTCATCACACGCTCACGCTCTTACGCGACACATCCGCTCGTCCGCACGGGAATCAGTACGCGTTCTCCGCCTTCAACAGCGCGATCGGCGTTTTCAAGAGGATGTAGAGATCGAACAGCACCGACCAGTTCTCGATGTAATAGAGATCGAACTCGACACGCTTCTGGATCTTTTCCTCGCTGTCGACCTCGCCGCGCCAGCCGTTGATCTGCGCCCAGCCGGTGATGCCCGGCTTGACGCGGTGGCGGGCGAAGTAGCCGTCCACCGTCTCGTCGAACAGCCGGCTCTTGAGCTTGCCCTGCACCGCGTGCGGGCGCGGCCCCACCAGCGACAGGTTGCTCTTGAACACCACGTTGAAAAGCTGCGGCAGTTCGTCGAGGCTGCTCTTGCGGATGAACCTGCCGACGCGGGTGACGCGCGGATCGTTCTTGGTCACCACCTTGCTGGCGAGCGGATCGGCATGGTTGTGATACAGCGAGCGGAACTTGAACACGTCGATGCGCTCGTTGTTGAAGCCGAAACGCTTCTGGCGGAACAGCACCGGCCCGGGACTGTCGAGCTTGATGGCGAGCGCGATCAGCGCCATCACCGGCGCCAGCAGCACCAGCAGAATGCCCCCGACGACATGGTCGAACAGCCACTTCATCACCTGGTCCCAGTCGGTGATCGGCGCTTCGAACACGTCGAGGGTGGGCACCTTGCCGAGATAGGAGTAGGAGCGCGGGCGGAAGCGCAGCTTGTTGGTGTGCGCCGAAAGCCGGATATCGACCGGCAGCACCCACAGCTTCTTCAGCATGTCGAGGATGCGCGCTTCGGCTGAAATCGGCATCGCGAACAGCACCAGATCGACCCGGGTGCGGTGGGCGAACTCGACGATGTCGTCGACCTTGCCGAGCTTGGGCAGTCCGGCGCAGGTGTCGCGCGCGCGGTCGTCGGCGCGGTCGTCGAACACGCCAAGGATTTCGAGATCGGAATCCTCCTGCTCGCCGAGCAGCCGGATCAGCTTCTCGCCGTTCTCGTCGGCGCCGATGATGACGGTGCGGCGGTCGAGACGGCCCTCGCGTCCCCACTGACGGACCAGGCTGCGCAGCAGCAGGCGGCTTGCGATCAGCGCGGCGAGGCCGACGGTGAAATAGGCCGACAGCCACAGCCGCGAGAACGATGTGCCGATCTTGAGGAAGAACGACACGCCGATAAACAGCAGGAACACCAGCGCCCACGCCGACATCATTCGCGTCATTTGCCGCAACTGGCCGCGGAACGCCTGCACCTGATAGATGTCGGCCGCCTGGAACATCGTCACCGCGGTCAGCGTCATGGCGGCGATGGCGGCGGGGTAGAACCAGCTGAAACTGTCCATGCGCGCGACGTAGCCGAGATAGAGCGCGAGCCCGACCGCGCCGATGATGACGACGTCGGCAAGCCGCACCAGCCCGGCGATCACCACCGGCGAGTAGGCTTTCCTGACCTTGCGGTTGGTGACTTCGAGCGCGGCCGGCGACAGCCGGCGGCGGCGCTCGACGCGGGGCGCGCCGGCGTTGTCGTTGCTGGCGGCGGCGTCGATCATGGAGCGGGCATTGAGAGGTGTCACGGCAAAGGTCCACGGGTTCGCATGAACGCTGTTGCCGCTGAATATAGGGACTGCGCCCCAACTGTTTGGTGAACGCGGCCGTGGATTTCGGTATAGGCCGTCGCGAATGGTTAACGCTTTGCCAACGCCTCGCGATAGCCGGCGATCACGCCCTCGACCATGCTTTTCTGCGAGAAGTGCTGGAAGATGCGCTCGCGCAGCGCTTTCGCCCGCTCGCGTGTGGCGTCCTCGTCCGCCAGCGCGGCCAGGATCGCCGCGGCGGCCGCCCCCGGCGAGTTGGGTGCGAACAGGGCGCCGCGGTGCGGCCCGAAGATTTCGGGAATGCCGCCGACATCGGCGGCGATCATCGGCACGCCGGCGGCGGCGGCCTCGATCACCACATAGGGCATCGAGTCGCCGCGCGAGGGCACCACCAGCAGGCGGCCCTGCGCGAAGCCGTGGCGCGCCTTGACGTGGCCGATGAAGCGCACCGCCTGCGACAGGCCGAGCCGCGCCACCTGTGCCTTGATCGCCGTGGTTTCCTCGCCGTCGCCGGCCAGCGTCAGCGTCAGCGGCTTGCCGTCGGCGTGCAGCGTCGCCACCGCGTCCACTAGCAGGTCGGCGCCCTTGATGTGGCGGAATTCGCCGAGATAGACGATATCGCTGGCGTCCGGCGCCGGTGTGATCGGATCGAACTCGCGCGCGGTGACACCGTTGAAGACGCAGCGCACCAGCCCGGCCGGCTTGCCGATGACGCGCTGGTAGGTGTCGCGCGCGAACTGGCTTTCGAACAGGAACAGGTCGATGCGGTCCATCAGCGCGCGTTCGAGGCGGCTGTAAAACGCCCCGGCCAGCGTGTTCGGCGGAAAGTGCAGCGATCCGCCGTGCGGCGTATAGACCCGTATGGCGCGATCCGCGCGCGGCGTCAGGTTGATGAAGACGCCGGCCTTGGCGCCGTGGCCGTGCAGCACCTGTGGCTTGAGACGATCGGCCAGCTTGCGGAAGCGCAGCCACGAGGTGAGGTCGGCCGGATGCGGCTGGCGGCGGATGGGGAGGCGATGCACGCCGAGGCGAAGCCGGGGCGCGATCTCGCCCAGCAGCGCGTCGGCGCGTTCGCCGCCGGTCAGGCTGTCGGCGATGATGCCGACCTCATGGCCGCGATCCACCTGGCCGTTGGCGACGTCGAGGATGTGGCGGATGATGCCGCCGACCGGAGCGCGCACCGCGTGCAGGATGCGCAGCGGTTCCTGTACAGGGTCGGCCATCGCTCAGAACCAGCGCTCGCCGACGACGATGGTGTCGCCCGGATTGATCGGGGTTGTC
>JBIQLW010000029.1:0-51781 GCA_044463945.1 Bradyrhizobiaceae bacterium
CAGGCGATGGCGGAGAACGGCAAGGTGATCGTCACCGGCTGCATGGGCGCGGAGCCCGAGCAGATCGAACAAGCCTATCCCAACGTGCTGTCGATCACCGGGCCGCAGCAATACGAGAGCGTGCTCGACGCCGTGCATCGCGCCAAGCCGCCGCTGCACAACCCGCACCTCGACCTGATCCCGCCGCAGGGCGTCCGGCTGACGCCGCGCCACTACGCCTACCTGAAGATTTCCGAGGGCTGCAACAACCGCTGCACCTTCTGCATCATCCCGAAGCTGCGCGGCGATCTGGCGTCGCGCCCCGCCGCCGAGGTTTTACGCGAGGCGGAGAAACTGGTTGCGGCCGGCGTCAAGGAACTGCTGGTGATCTCGCAGGACACCTCGGCCTACGGCATCGACCTGAAATACGCGACCAGCGTCTGGAAGGACCGCGAGGTCCGCGCCAAATTCCTCGACCTCGCGCGCGAACTCGGCGCATTCGGCGTCTGGGTGCGGCTGCAATACGTCTACCCCTACCCGCACGTCGACGAGGTGATCGGCCTGATGCGTGAGGGCAAGGTGCTGCCCTATCTCGACATCCCGTTCCAGCACGCCGCGCCCGAAGTGCTGAAAGCGATGCGCCGGCCGGCGGCGCAGGACAAGACGCTGGCGCGCATCAAGACGTGGCGCGAGCAGTGCCCGGATCTGGCGCTGCGCTCCACCTTCATCGTCGGCTTCCCCGGCGAGACGGAGGCCGATTTCGCCTATCTGCTCGACTGGCTCGACGAGGCCGAGATCGACCGCGTCGGCTGCTTCAAGTACGAGCCGGTCGCCGGCGCCACCTCGAACGCGCTTGCCGACCCGGTGCCGGACGAGGTCAAGCTTGAGCGCTGGAACGCGCTGATGGCGCGGCAGCAGAAAATTTCCGCCCGTCGCCTCAAGCGCAAAGTCGGCACGCGCCAGCAGGTCATCATCGACGAGGTCGGCCCGACGGTGGCGAAAGGCCGTTCAAAGGCGGACGCCCCGGAGATCGACGGCGCGGTCTACCTCTCAAGCCGGCGGCCGCTGAAGGTCGGCGAGATCGTCACCGCGAAAATCGAGCGCGCCGACGCCTACGACCTGCACGGCAGCGTCGCGGGGTTTTGAAGGCGACCGAAAGGCACGGCGTCATGCGCGGACTTGATCCGCGCATCCATCTTTCTGAAAAGGATGGATTGCCGGGTCAAGCCCGGCAATGACGTAGGGGCTACGGCCGCAGGATCGACGCGCCCGTCGTGGCGCGACTTTCGAGGTCGGTGTGCGCCTGCGCGGCGTCTTTCAGCGCATAGGCGCGGTTGATCGGCACGTGCAGCCTGCCGTTGATGACCGCCGAGAACAGCGTGTCCGCCCCCTCGATCAGATCGGCGCGCTTGGCGACATAGTCGTTGAGCTTGGGCCGGGTCGCGAACAGCGAGCCGTGGTTGTTCAGTTCGGCCAGCGGGAACGGCGGCACCGGCCCCGAGGCGTTGCCGAACGAGACGAACAGCCCGCGCGGCTTCAGGCACGACAGCGATCCGGGAAACGTGGTCTTGCCGACGCCGTCATAGACCACGTCGCACAGTTCGTTGCGGCTGATCTGCTTCACCCGATCGACGAAGTTCTCCTGCGTGTAGAGGATGACGTGATCGCAGCCGTTGGCGAGCGCAAGCTCCGCCTTGGCCTTCGAGCCCACGGTGCCGATGACGTGCGCGCCCAGCGCCTTGGCCCACTGGCAGGCGATGAGGCCGATGCCGCCGGCGGCGGCGTGAATGAGAACGCGGTGGCCGGGCTCGACCTTGAAGGTCTTGTGCAGCAGATACCACACGGTGAGCCCCTTCAGCATCAGCACCGCGCCCTGCTCGTAGGTGATGTGGTCGGGCAGCTTGACCAGCTTGTCGGCGGCGATGTTGCGCTCGGAGGCATAGCCGCCGAGGTTGGCGTAATAGGCGACGCGGTCGCCGGGATGGAAGTCGGTGACGTGCGCGCCCACCGCCACCACCTCGCCGGCCGCCTCGTTGCCGGCGATGAACGGCAGCGACGGCGCCTTGTAGAGGCCGGTGCGGTAATAGACGTCGATGAAGTTGAGGCCGACCGCGTGCTGGCGGATATGCACTTCGCCCGCGCCGGGCGGCGGCACGTCGATGCTCTCATACACCAGCGCCTCCGGCCCGCCCACCTGATGCACCCGTACCGCCTTGGCCATGCCGCGTCTCTCCCCGCGCTCGACGTCATCGACAACCAAGGGAAAGCCAAGGCGCTCGGGTTGTCAACTCGGGGGCGCTGGATCCCTCAAGCTGACGAACGTGCAACACGAAAGACGTCATACCCCGCGAAGGCGGGGTATCCAGTATTCCCTATCGAAGGCAGATTTTCCCCGCACTCGCCCGGATTACTGGATCGTCCGTCTTCGCGGACGATGACGCCTCGTTTCCGGTCAGACACTCACGACGACGTCTTGCCCCCTACCCGTGCCTGCGGTTCTTGCGCGCCATGATGTTGAACACCTCGACCGCGAGCGAGAACGTGATGGCGAAGTAGATGTAGCCGCGCGGGATATGAAACTCGAAGCCGTCGGCCACCAGCGCCACGCCGATCAGCACCAGGAACGCCAGCGCCAGCATCTTGGTGGTGGGGTGCTCGGCGACGAAGCGCGCCACCGGCCCGGACGACACATACATCACGATGCAGGCGATGATGACCGCCGCGATCATGATCTCAAGGTCCTTGGCCATGCCGATCGCGGTGATGATCGAGTCGAGCGAGAACACCAGATCGACGACGATGATTTGCAGGATGATCCAGAAGAACGCCTTCGAGGCCCCCTGCGCCACGGCCTCCCCGCTTTCGCGCGCCTCGACCTCGCCGTGAATCTCGTGGGTCGCCTTGGCGATCAGGAACAGGCCGCCGACGATCAGGATCAGGTCGCGCCACGAAAATCCCATGTCGAAGATCGTGAACACCGGCTGCGTCAGCCCGATCAGCCACACCAGCACGCTGAGCAGGATGATGCGGAACACCAGCGCCAGTATCAAGCCGATCTGGCGCGCCCGCGTCGCCTGCGGCTCGGGGATGCGCGACACCAGCACCGACAGGAAGATCACGTTGTCGATGCCGAGCACGATTTCCAGCGCGGTCAGCGTCAAGAGCGCCGCCCAGGCTTCCGGGCTGGTCAACAGGTCGATCATGATTTGGCAAGCCCGGATAAGCGGATGAGCGTGTCACCGAACACGACATGAAGGCCGATGGCGACCAGCACGGCGCTGACCCACGGCGATACATTGAAATCCGCCGTCACCGCAAGGATCGCCAGCACCGCCCACGCCGCCATCAGCGCGAGGTTGAACGCGCGCAGCCGCCGCACCCGGTTGGGATGCAGCACGCGGATCGGCACGAAGGTCAGCACGATCAGCGCCGCCATGGCCGCCGTCGCCAGCCACAGCGGCGGCTGCAACAGGAACAGGTAGAACGCCGCCACGTTCCACAGCGCGGGAAAGCCGCGGAAGTGATGATCCTCGGTCTTCATGCGGCGGTCGGCGAAGTAGAGCGCGCCGGTGACCACGATGGCGATGCCCAGCAAGGGGGCCGCGACCGGCAGCAGCAGCCGGCTGGCGGCGATGGCATAGGCCGGGACGAAGACGTAGGTGAGGAAATCGACCACCAGGTCGAGCGTCTCGCCGGACCAGCGCGGTTGCAGCGCCCCGACGTTGAGGCGGCGCGCCAGCGGCCCGTCCACGGCGTCGATGACGAGCGCCACGCCCAGCCATCCGAACATCGCCGCCCAGTGCTCGCGCACCGCTTCCAGAAGCGCGACAAGCGCGATGCCTGCGCCCAGTGCCGTGAAGATGTGAACGCCGAACGCCGCGGCGCGGGCCGGATTCGAAGGCTGCTGCGAGGTGTCCGCGGGCGTCATGTGATCGGCGTTGTTTAACAGGATTCCCACCCCTTTGCATCCCCCGCCTTGCGGCGATCCGCCGCGCGGGCGGCGGCGCGAGCACGGTTGCGCGAGCGGCCTTGCAATTTCGCGGCCGAATACCGATTGTCCGGCCATGGGCAGCACGACGACAGGGACGACAGACCAGACGATTTACGACGCCATCGTCATCGGCGGCGGGCCGGTGGGGCTGGCGGGGACAATCGCGCTGGCGCAGGCCGGCATCACGGTGGCGCTGGTCGCGCGCCGAAAACCCTATCCCGACAACCGCACCACAGCGCTGCTCGGCGGCACCATCGATTTCCTGCAACAGCTCGACGTCTGGCGGCGCTGCGAGACTGAGGCCGCCGCGCTGCGGACGATGCGGCTGGTGGACAATACCGACCGCCTGATCCGCGCGCCGGAAGTGCGGTTCGCCGCCGACGAGATCGGCCTCGACGCCTTCGGCTACAATCTCGCCAACCGGCATCTGGTCGCAGCGCTGGAGGCGCGCGCCGCCGAGATCGACCGCATTGCCCGCTACGACGACGACGCCGACAGCGTCGAGATCGAGGCCGACACCGTGACGGTGCGCACCCGAGACGGCGCGACGCTGCGCGGCCGGCTCATTGCCGGGGCCGACGGGCGGCAGTCGATCTGCCGCGCCGCCGCCGGCATCGGCATCAGCCGCCGCCCGCTGCGCCAGACCGCGCTGACCTTCAACATCGCCCACGCCCGGCCGCACCACGACACCTCGACCGAGTTTCACACCGCGAACGGCCCCTGCGTGTTCGTACCGTTGCCGGGCAACCGCTCCAGCGTGGTGTGGGTCACCACGCCTGGGGACGCCGCGCGGCTGATGGCGCTCGACGACGCGGGGCTGGCGACGGAAGCCGAGCGCATGATGCACGCGATGCTGGGCCGCCTCACGGTCGAGCCCGGCCGCCATTCCTTCCCGCTCGCCATCGAACAGCCGCAACGGTTCGCCGACAACCGCGTCGTGCTGCTCGGCGAGGCGGCGCATGTGCTGCCGCCGATCGGCGCGCAGGGGCTCAACCTGGGCTTGCGCGACGCCGCCGATATCGCCGCCATCGTCGCGGAGGCTCTCGCGCGGGCTGAGGACATCGGCGGCGCCGCCACTCTCGCCCGTTTCGACCGCACGCGCCGCTCCGACATCGTCAGCCGCACGCTGGCGATCGATTTCGCCAACCGCTCGCTGCTCAGCGCCTTTCTGCCGGTGCAAGTGGCGCGCGCCGCCGGGCTGCACCTTCTCAACGCGGTCGGGCCGCTGCGCCGCATCGCCATGCGCGAGGGCCTGTCGCCGTCCTGGCGGCGGCCGTTCGGGCCGCCCGCTTCGGGCACGCACGATCACAACGGCGATCAGAACGTCAGATAGCCGCTCTTGAGCAGCCACATCACGCTGGTCAGCGTCACCACCGACGCCAGCGTGCCGAGCATCACCGCGCCCGACGCCGCCTCGGTCCAGGTGTCGTACTGCCGGGCGATGACGAACACGTTGAGCGCCGGCGGCAGCGAGGCCATCAACAGCGCGGTCGCCGCCCATTCCATCGAGAACGGCCCGAACCACCACAACAGGCCCAGCACGATCGCCGGATGCACCATCAGCTTGATCGCGATCAGCCCCGGCAGTTCCCACGGCACCCGCCCGAACGGCCGCAGCGCCACCGTGACGCCGAGCACGAACAGCGCCACCGGGGCGGCCGAGCTTTGCAGGAATTGCAGCACGCCGTCGATCGCAACCGGCATCTCGACGTGCAGCGCCGCCGCCAGTACCCCGCAATAGACCGCGACGATCAGGGGATGCAGGACGATTTCCTTGACCACGAACCACAGGGTCGGCAGCAGCGGCCGCCGCGTGCCGTCGGTGAGAGCCATCAGCAGCGGGATCACCGTGAACAGGAAAATGCTGTCGAAGCAGAAGATCAGCGCGGTCGGCACCGCCGATTTCAGCCCGAACACCGCCAGCGCCAACCCCGGCCCCATATAGCCGATATTGCCGTAGCCGCCGGCGAGCCCGGCCATCGACGCTTCCCGCAGCGACAGCCGGCCGATCAGTTTCGCGACACAGACCGAGAGCGCGAACGCGCTGGCGGTTCCCAGCGTGGTGGCCACCACGAACGGCAGGTTATTGAGTTCCTCGAACGGGGTTTTGGAGACGATGCGGAAGAACAGCGCTGGCAGCGACACATAGAGAACGTAGAAATTCATCCACGCCAGCCCGGATTCCGGCAGGCCACGGGTTTTCCCGCAGGCGTAGCCGATGAAGATCAACCCGAAATACGGCAGCGCCAGATTGAGGATATCGATCATGGAGGCAGGATTTCCACCGGCGTCGGGCCGGGATTCGGGGGCGACCCGCCCCGCCCCCGCCGAAACGGGATGCAGATGTTAGAATCGAACCACTAGCATCGGCCACAATCCTGGTCTATTCGACACCCCATGGCAAAGATGCGGACCGCGAAATTTCAGATCGGCCAGATCGTCAAGCACCGGATATTCTCGTTCCGGGGCGTGATCTTCGACATCGACCCGGAATTCGCCAACACCGAGGAATGGTGGCTGGCGATCCCCGAGCAGGTGCGGCCGCGCAAGGACCAGCCGTTCTACCATCTCCTGGCGGAAAACGCCGAAACCGAATACGTCGCCTACGTCTCGGAACAGAACCTGTTGCCCGACGAGTCCGGCGAGCCGGTGCGGCACTCGCAGATCGCGGAGATTTTCGTCAAGGACAAGGCCGGCGGCTATCGCCCGCGCAATTCGTCGCTGAACTGACGCGGCGCTATCCCCGCCGCCGTTTCGCCACAAGAATCCCGGCATGAAAAAAGCGCTCCCGAGGGAGCGCCTTTGGTGTCGCGACTACCGCGCGGCTACTGCTTCGCGGGCGGCGTGGTCCCGCCGGCGGCCGGCTGCTGGGCTTCGAGCTTGGCGCGGGCTTCCGCGGCGCGCTTCTGCAATTCCTCCTGCAGCTTCTTCTGGGTTTCCTCGAAAACCTTCGGATCGGTCGGCGGTCCTTCATAGGCCTTGGCGAACTCGGCCAGCGGCAACGGCAGCGTCAGCGGCGCGCCGTTGGAATTGATCGCCTGCACGATCAGGTTCTGCCCCTTCTTCAGGTTGGCGATCATGTCGGCGGTGACTTCGTAGTCCGACATGCAGCCGTTCGCGAAGCAGATCACATACGGCGCCTGCTGCGGCGCGTTGCTGTCGATGATGATGCGGGTGCCGTGAACGAGCTGCATCCCCAGCGGCAGCGTGACGCGAAGGATCTTCTTGGTCTCGCCTTCCGGCTCGATGATCACCGCCGCGATCACCGGCTGCCCCGACTCGATGCGGCCGTCCTTGCCGGTGAAGCAGACCTGCTTGGCGTTGGCATCCTGCCCCTTGAGGCAGAACTTGGTCCACGGCGCGTAGATCAGTTGCACCTGCTGCTCGGGCTGCTGCGGCTGCGCGGCGGGAGCCTGTTGCGCCGGCTGCGCCGCCTTCGGGGCCGCCTTGCCGTTCGACTTGGCTTTCTGTTGCGCCGGCTGCTGGGCGTGGGCGGCGGGAACGGACGCGGTCGCGGCGAACGCTGCGGCTGCCGCCATTGCCGTCACAACCCGCCCACACCGCCATGCCTGGGCGGCCATATCGGTGAAACTCATTGCGGAAAGCCCTTTCTCGAATGGCGGCGTCCCCGCCCGCGCAAACCGCGACGGACGCCTCCTGAACCGGTCAGCCGCCGTTTCCTGCCCAAATGAGGCCGTTGAGTGGCCGGCGGCCGCCATGCCGATCAAATGTACGCCTTCAATACAGCGGCAAACGAAAAGATCAATGCCGTGGGACCGTGTTTGCCAGCCGGCGGCGGCCGAAGCGTGGCGGCTGTGATAAATTTTCCCGGTGACACGCTTCGAATCACCCCGGCTCACGCCGGTTCCGGGGCGGCAACGCGCCGCCCGGCTCCGGGCGCTGATGGCCGCCCTGCTGGCGGCTTGCAGCCTCGGGGCGGGGAGCGCTGGCGCGCCAGCGGCCGACGCACGCCACGGCATCGCCATGCACGGCGCGCCCGCCATGGCGGCGGGCTTCAGCCACATGCCCTATGTCAACCCCGGCGCCCCCAAGGGCGGACGGCTGGTGCTGGGCTTGAGCGGCACCTTCGACAGCCTCAATCCGCTGATCGTGCGCGGCCTCGCCGTGCAGCAGATCCGCGGCTACGTCATCGAGAGCCTGATGGCGCGCGGCCAGGACGAACCGTTCACGCTCTACGGGCTGCTGGCCGAGCGGGTGGAAACCGACGCGGCGCGCACCGAGGTCACCTTCCACCTCGATCCGCGCGCCCGCTTCGCCGACGGCCGGCCGGTGCGCGCCGACGACGTGCTGTTCTCGTGGCGGCTGCTGCGCGACAAGGGACGGCCCAACCACCGCATGTACTACGCCAAGGTGACGCAAGCCGAAGCGCTCGACGACACCACCGTCCGCTTCGCCTTCGGCGGCGTCAGCGACCGCGAACTGCCGCTGATCCTCGCCTTGATGCCGGTGCTGCCGCAACACGCCGTCGATCCCGCAACCTTCGAGGAGACGTCGCTCAAGGCCCCGCTGGGGTCCGGCCCCTATCGCGTCAGCCACGTCGATCCCGGCAGCAGCGTCACCCTGACCCGCAACCCGGACTACTGGGGGCGCGACCTGCCGATCAACAAGGGGTTGTGGAATTTCGACGAGGTTCGACTCGATTTCTATCGCGACGCCAACAGCCAGTTCGAGGCGTTCAAGCGCGGCCTCTACGATGTGCGGGTCGAAACCGAGCCGCTCCGCTGGCACAGCGGTTACGACCTGGAGGCCGTGCGGTCAGGGAAGATCGTCCGCGACGTGATCCGGCCCGGCGTGCCGAACCCGACCGAATATCTGGTCTTCAACACCCGCCGGCCGATGTTCGCGGACATCCGCGTCCGCGAGGCGCTTTCGCTCTTGTACGACTTCGAATGGATCAACCGGAATTACTTCTTCGGCCTCTACGTCCGCGCGGCCGGCTACTTCGCCGGCTCCGACCTGTCCGCCTATGGCCGCCCCGCCGATGCGACCGAGCGAACGCTGCTCGCGTCGTTTGCCGGCAGCGTGCGGCCCGACGTGCTCGACGGCAGCTACCGGCTGCCGGTCAGCGACGGGTCGGGGCGCGACCGCGCCACCCTGCGGCGCGCTCTCGGCCTGCTCGCGGCGGCGGGCTACGAACTGCGCGACTCCGTGTTGCGCAGGCGCGACGACGGCGCGCCGCTCGCCTTCGAAATCCTGGTGACGACGCGCGATCAGGAGCGCATCGCGCTGGCCTATGGCGCGAGCCTCAAGCGTGCCGGCATCGCGGCCTCGGTGCGCGCCATCGATGCCGTGCAGTTCGACCAGCGCCGCATCGGCTACGACTTCGACATGATCCCCAACCGCTGGGACCAGTCGCTGTCGCCCGGCAACGAACAGGCGTTCTACTGGGGCAGTGAGGCCGCCGACGTGCCCGGCACCCGCAACTACATGGGGGCGAAAGACCCGGCGATCGACGCCATGATCGCGGCGCTGTTGGCGGCGCGCGAGCGGCCGGCCTTCGTCTCGGCGGTGCGCGCGCTCGACCGCGTGCTGACCTCGGGGTTCTATGCGATTCCTCTGTACAATATCCGCGAGCAATGGATCACGCGCTGGAATCGGATACAAAGACCCAAGGCCACGGCGTTGAGCGGATACCTTCCCGAAACGTGGTGGCGCACGCCGCAGCCCTCGTCATCGCCGCCCTCGCCGCACAGGTAAGCCCGTGCTTCAATCAACCGCGTCGCCGACTCTGGATGGACTGTTCCGCCGCATCCTGGCCCGTCAGCCGGACGCGGTGGCGCTGGTCGATCCGCCTGACAAGATGCGGGTGAGCGGCACCCCGCCGCTGCGGCTGACCTTCGCGCAGGCCGACCGCGCCATTTCGGCGCTCGCCGCCCACTTCGTCGAAGCCGGGCTGCCGTCGCGTGCAATCGTCGCCGTGCAGCTTCCGAACACGGTGGAGTTCGCGCTGACGGTGCTCGCCGCCCATCGCGCCGGACTGATCGTCGCGCTGCTGCCGCAGCTTTGGCGGCACGCCGACCTGACCGTGGCGCTCAACCGGATCGGCGCCCGCGCCATCGTCGGCTGTTCGCGGATCGACGGCGTCAACCACGCAGACCTCACGATGAACGCGGCGGTGGAAGCCTTCTCCATCCGCCACGTCTGCGGCTTCGGGCCGGATTTGCCCGATGGCATGATCGCGCTCGACGACCTCCTGCTCGCGGATCGCGATGTGCCCGCGCCCGCCGCCGCGCCGGACGCGCGCCACGCCGCGCTGATTTCGTTCGACGTCACCGCTAGCGGGCTGCTGGCGGTGCCGCGCACTCATCTCAACCTGATTTCCGGCGGGCTCGCGATCTTTCTGGAAAGCGGCATGGGGCACGGCGGGACGCTGCTCGCCACCCAGAGCATGGGCTCGTTCGCGGGGATCGCCTCCTCGCTGGTGTGCTGGCTGCTCAGCGGCGGCACGCTGGCCCTGCACCATCCGTTCGACGGCGACAGCCTGGAACGCCAGTTGATCGAGGAGAACTGCGACACGCTGATCGCGCCAGCGGCACTGGCGATGCGCCTCGGCGAGGACCATGGCCTGCTGTCGGCGTCGGCGCTGCGCGACGTCGTCGCGCTCTGGCGCACGCCGGAACACGTGGCGTCGAGCCCGTCATGGCCGAGCCGCCGCGTCGGGATGACCGACGTCTATCTGTTCGGCGAGGCCGGGCTGTTCGGCGCCCGCCGTGGCGACGACGGCGCCGCCGCCGCGGTGATGCCGGGGCCTTACGGCGCGCCGCGCAGCGACCCGCAATCGCCGGTCGCCGGCGAAACGCTATTGACCGAGGCCGGGACTTTGGCCTTGCGCGGCTCGATGGTGCCGGCGCTGGCCTATGCGGCGGACGCCGGAGAGGCCCACACCGACGCCACGCCCATAACCTTTGTCGATACCGGCTATGCCGCGCGGCTCGACCGCACCAGCGGCGCGATCTGCATTACCGCTCCGCCTCCGGGCCTGATGACGGTCGGCGGCTATCGCTTCCGCGCCGACTATCTGCAAGCCTGGGCCGCACGGCTCGGTGACAACACCATGCTGACCGCCCTGCCCGACCGCGTGAGCGGCCACCGCCTCGCCGGCCGCGCCGCCGACAACGCCCGTGCCCGCGCCGCGCTGGCCGAACTCGGCCTTAGTCCGCTGATGGCCGAAGCCTTCCGCGACCGCATCAGCCAGAGCTGATTGCGCAGCCGCTCAGGCCGCCTTGCGATCCTCGGCAAGCTCGGCCAGTTGCCGGACGATATCGGTTGCGCCGGCAAGACGTTCTTCCGGCGTCTGCCAATTCTGAAGGAACACCACCTTCATGTCGGGACGTACCTTGGCGGCCTGTCCGTGGCGGCGGATGAAGGCGACCAACCGGTCCGGCTGCGCGAAGCTGTTGTCGCGGAAGCTGATGACCGCGCCCTTCGGCCCGGCGTCGAGCTTCTCGATGTTGGCGCGCAAGCAGTAGGTCTTGATCGCCGCGACCTTGAACAGGTAGCGCACCTCGTCCGGCAGCGGCCCGAAACGATCACGCAACTCCGCGCCGAAGTTTTCGATCGCGTCCTCGGTTTCGAGATCGGCCAGCCGGCGATACAGCGACAGCCGCACCGCGAGATCGGCGACATAGTCCTCCGGGATCAGCACCGGCATCCCGACGGTGATCTGCGGCGACCAGCGGTCGGCGACCGGTTCGGCGATGCCGGCCTTGAGGTTGAGGATCGCCTCCTCCAGCATCGATTGATAAAGCTCGAAGCCGACTTCCTTGATATGGCCGGACTGCTCCTCGCCGAGCAGGTTGCCGGCTCCGCGAATATCGAGATCGTGGGACGCAAGCTGGAAGCCCGCGCCCAGCGTCTCCAGCGATTGCAGCACCTTGAGCCGACGCTCCGCCTGCCCGGTGATCTTGTGCTGCGCCGGCAGCGTGAACAGCGCATAGGCGCGCAGCTTCGAGCGCCCGACGCGGCCGCGCAACTGATAAAGCTGGGCCAGGCCGAACATATCGGCGCGATGCACGATCAGCGTATTGGCGGTCGGAATGTCGAGCCCGGATTCGACGATGGTGGTGGAGAGCAGCACGTCGTACTTGCCGTCGTAGAACGCCGACATGATGTCCTCGATCACCGTTGGCGGCATCTGGCCGTGGGCGACGGCGACCTTCATCTCCGGCACATGCTTGTCGAGGAAGTCCTTGACGCCTGCGAGATCGTCGATGCGCGGGCAGACGTAGAACGCCTGGCCGCCGCGATAGCGTTCGCGCAGCAGCGCCTCGCGGATCATGACCGGATCGTGCGGCGCGACGAAGGTGCGCACCGCGAGGCGGTCCACCGGGGGCGAAGCGATGATCGAGAGGTCGCGCACGCCGGTCAGCGCCAGTTGGAGCGTACGCGGGATCGGCGTCGCGCTCAGCGTCAACACATGCACCTCGGCGCGAAGCTGCTTGAGGCGCTCCTTGTGCGAGACGCCGAAATGCTGCTCCTCGTCCACCACCAGGAGGCCGAGGTCCTTGAAGCGGATTGCCTTGCCGAGCAGCGCGTGGGTGCCGACGACGATATCGACCGAACCGTCGGCGATGCCTTTCTTGGTCTGGCTCAATTCCTTCGACGACACCAGCCGCGAGGCTTGCGCGACGTTCACCGGGAAGCCGCGAAACCGCTCGGCGAAATTCTTGGCGTGCTGGCGCGCCAGAAGCGTGGTCGGCACCACCACCGCGACCTGCTTGCCCTGCATCGCCACCGCGAACGCCGCCCGCAGCGCCACCTCGGTCTTGCCGAAGCCGACGTCGCCGCAGATCAGGCGGTCCATCGGCTTGCCGCTTTCGAGGTCGTGCAGCGTCGCGTTGATCGCGGTGAGCTGGTCCTCGGTTTCCTCGTAGGGGAAGCGCGCGCAGAACTCGTCGTAAGCGCCCGGCTGCACCGCCAGCTTCGGCGCCTCGTGCAGATGCCGCTCGGCGGCGATCTTGATGAGTTCGCCAGCGATCTCGCGGATGCGGTTCTTCAGCTTGGCCTTGCGCGCCTGCCAGCCCGAGCCGCCCAGCTTGTCGAGTTCGACGCCGGTCTGGTCGGAGCCGTAGCGCGACAACAGGTCGATGTTCTCGACGGGCAGGAACAGTTTGGTGTCGTTGGCGTAGCGCAGTTCGACGCAGTCGTGCGGCGCGCCGGCGACCTCCAGCGTCTGCAAGCCGACGAAGCGGCCGATGCCGTGCTCGACGTGAACCACGATGTCACCGGCCGAAAGGCTCGTCACCTCGGAGATGAAGTTCTCCAGCTTGCGGCTCGCCTTGCGCGACCGCACCAGCCGGTCGCCGAGAATGTCCTGCTCGGTGATGAGCGCGACAGTATCGGTTTCGAAGCCGGACTCCATGCCGACCACCGCCAGCATGGTCTCGTTGCGCGGGGTTGCCTGCACCGTGCGCCAGGTGTTGATGCTGGTGAGATGGATCAGCTTGTGGTCCTTGAGCATGTTGGCCATACGCTCGCGCGAGCCTTCGCTCCAAAGCGCCACCACCACCTTCTTGCGCGCCGCCTGCAACGCCTGCACATGCGCCACCACGCTGGCGAACACGTTGACCGAGCCGTCGGCGCGCTCCGGCGCGAAGTCGCGCCCCTGCTTTGCCCCGGCGTCGATCACCTCGCCGCTGCCGTCCTCGGGAACGGCGAATGGCGTCAGCCGCACCAGCGCCGCCGCGTCCAGCCGCGCCTGCCACTCGCCTTCCGTCAGATACAGCCGGTCGGACGGCAGCGGCTGATAGATCGCGCCACCGCCATCGTGCTCCAGCGCCTCGCGCCGCGCCTCGTAGTAATCGCCGATCTGGGCG
Source organism: Bradyrhizobiaceae bacterium (assembly GCA_044463945.1). Classification (GTDB taxonomy): domain Bacteria; phylum Pseudomonadota; class Alphaproteobacteria; order Rhizobiales; family Xanthobacteraceae; genus 62-47. The sequence goes on from JBIQLW010000029.1 coordinate 13,807, forward strand.
AAGCGCTCTCGCGCGGCGTCCTCGCCCTGCGGCTCGATCGCGATCGGCGCGCCGTCCAGATAATCGAACAGCGTATCCATCCGCTCCTGAAACAGCGGCAGCCAGTGCTCCATGCCGGGATAGCGCCGCCCCTCGCTCACCGCCTCGTAGAGCAGATCGTCGCGGCGCGGCGCGCCGAACGCCGCGACATAGCCCATGCGGAAACGCTTGATGGTTTCGGTGACCAGTTGAAACTCGGACACCGGCACCAGATCGAGGCCGCGCATCGTCATCAGCGTGCGCTGGGTCTCGGCGTCGAACGAGCGGATCGATTCCAGCGCGTCGCCGAAGAAATCGAGCCGCACCGGCTGGTCGAGCCCGGCCGGATAAAGATCGAGGATGCCGCCGCGCACCGCGTATTCGCCGGACTCGCGCACCGTCGAGGCGCGCGTGTAGCCGTTATGCTCCAGCCAGGCGACGATGGACTCCATCGGCACCACGTTGCCGGGCGCAACCGACAGCGCCTGCGCCGCGATCGTCTCGCGCGCCGGCACCCGCTGGACGGCGGCGTTGACCGTGGTCAGCACGATCAGCGGCCTGTCGCTGCCGGTGAGGCGCGACAGCCGCGCCAGCGTAGTGACGCGCTGGGCGACGACGCCGTTGTGCGGCGACACCCGGTCATAGGGCTGGCAGTCCCACGCCGGGAACTGGATCACACCGATGTCGGGCGCGAAGAAATCGAGCGCGCGCGCCAGTTGCGCCATGCGCGGCCCGTCGCGGCAGATCACCGCGAGGCTGACCGCGGGCGGCCGCGGTCGTGCCGCCACCGTGCGCGCCAGGTCGGAGGCGATCAAGCCTTCCGCGCCGTCGGCGACGCTGGCGAGCGTCAGCGCGCGGCCGGGGACCAGCGCTTCCGCGGGCGAACGCGACGGCGCTTTCATGCCTGCCAGTCCGAAACTTGAAATGCCTTGACCCGCTCGAACATCGCGCCGGCGAATTCCGGCGCGGGTTCCATGGCTCCGGTGATCGCCGCGTAAAGCGCGGGATCGGACGCCGCGATCAGCCGTTCCAGCGCGTCGAGGCCGGCGTCGTCGAGCGAGGCGACGTGAGCATCCGCGAACCGGCCGAGGATCAGGTCCATCTCGCGGGTGCCGCGATGCCAGCAGCGATAGAGCAGCCGCTTGCGGCGGTCATCGAGCCCGTGGCTCGATCGTGTCGTCCCAGTCATGCGTCAACCTTAAGCGTAACGGCAAAAGCCCGGACGTGCCGGGCGGGGATGGTATAGTCCCCGCAAGCGGCGATGTCAGCCCTTGTCGTGGCCGTGACGGCGAAACGACAAAAAGGCGTGGATGCCCGGCACAAAGCCGGGCATTTCGGCCCAAAATATCTTTAGATCGCGTCATGCGTCCCGCCATCCTCAACCCGCTATTCGCTCCGGTGACGACGCTCAGCGGCGTCGGTCCCCGGCAGGACAAGCTCTTGCGCTATCTGCTCGGCCGCAGCGAGACGCCGCGGCTGGTCGATCTGTTGCTGCATCTGCCGACCAACGTGATCGACCGCCGAGCGCGGCCGAAAATCCGCGATGCGGTGCCGGGAACCGTGGTGACGCTGGAGGTCACCATCGACCGTCACCGCCCGGCGCCGCCCGGCCGCTCGCGCGCGCCGTATCTGGTCTACGCCAGCGACGACACCGGCGACGTGCTCCTCACCTATTTCCGCGCCAAGCGCGACTATATCGAGAAGCTATTGCCGGTCGGCGCGAAACGTTACGTCTCCGGCACCGTCCAGATGTTCGACGGCACCTTGCAGATGGTGCATCCCGACCGCGCGGTGGACGAGGAAGGGCTGGCGAAGCTCGCCGGGATCGAGCCGGTCTATCCGCTCACCGAAGGGCTCGCGCTCGGCTCGCTGCGGCGGGCGATCGCGCTGGCGCTGCAAAAGCTCCCGGAACTGCCGGAATGGATCAGCCCCGAGGTGATGCGCCGCTGCGGCTTTCCACCGTTCGCGGAAGCCCTGCAACGCATCCATGTCCCGGTCGAACTGACCGACATTCTTCCCGAAAATCCGTTCTGGGCGCGGCTCGCCTTCGACGAACTGCTGGCCGGGCAACTGGCGCTGGCGCTGGTGCGCGCGCAGTTGCGCCGCCCCGCAGGCGCGCGCCACGCCGGCGACGGCCGCCTGCGCAACAAGGTCATCGACGCCCTGCCCTATGCGTTGACATCGTCGCAGCGCGATGCCGCCGCCGCCATCGCCAGCGATCTGCAACAGCCGGTGCGGATGCTGCGGCTGTTGCAGGGCGACGTCGGCTCCGGCAAGACGGTGGTGGCGCTGCTGGCGGCCGCCGCGGTCGCGGAAGCCGGCAAGCAGGCGGCCTTGATGGCGCCGACCGAAATCCTTGCCCGCCAGCACATCAAGACCATTGCGCCGCTCGCCGCGCGCGCCGGCCTCAACGCCGCCATTCTCACCGGCCGCGAGAAGGGCAAGGAGCGCCGCGATATTCTCGACTGCCTCGCCGCCGGCGAGATCGACCTCGTGGTCGGCACCCACGCGCTGATCCAGGACGACGTGGCGTTCAAATCGCTGGCGCTGGCCATCGTCGATGAGCAGCACCGCTTCGGCGTGCGCGAGCGACTGGCGCTCACCGCGAAGGGCGAGGCGGTCGATGTGCTGGTGCTGAGCGCAACCCCGATCCCGCGCACGCTGGTGCTGACCTATTTCGGCGACATGGATATCTCGGAGTTGCGCGAAAAGCCGGCGGGGCGGCAGCCGATCGACACTCGCGCGATCCCCGCAAGCCGCCTGAGCGAGGTGATCGACGCCGTCGGCCGCGCGGTGAAGGCCGGCAAGCTGGTCTACTGGATCTGTCCGCTGGTCGAGGAGTCCGAGGCGATCGAGCATCTGACCGACGCAACCACGCGGTTCGAGAGCTTGCAAAAGCGCTTCGGCGATCAGGTCGGTCTGGTTCACGGCCAGATGAAAGGCGCGGAGAAGGACCGGGTGATGGCGCAGTTCGCGGCCGGCGACATCCGCGTGCTGGTGGCGACCACCGTGGTCGAGGTCGGTGTCGACGTGCCGGCCGCGACCATCATGGTGATCGAGAACGCCGAACGCTTCGGGCTCGCGCAACTGCATCAGTTGCGCGGACGGATCGGGCGCGGCTCGGAGGCGTCCACCTGCCTGCTGCTCTATCGCGAGCCGCTCGGCGAGATGTCGGCGGCGCGGCTGCGGGTGATCCGCGAGACCACCGACGGCTTCCGCATCGCCGAGGAGGATCTGCGGCTGCGCGGCGAAGGCGAGGTGCTGGGCACGCGGCAGAGCGGCCTGCCCGGCTATCGCATCGCCCGTCCCGAGGTTCACGCGCAACTGATCGCGCAGGCGCGCGACGAGGCGCTGCGGATCATGCGCGACAACCCGAAGCTCACCGGCGCGTCGGGCGAGGCGCTGCGCTGCCTGCTTTATCTCTACGAGCGCGACGAGGCGATCCCGCTGATCGGCGCGGGGTGATGGTCAATCAGCCCTTTTTGATCAATCAGCCTTGGCCGGCTCGGGACGCAACGCGGCCTCGGCCGCGCTCCTGATTGCGGCCGCATCGGCCGGCCCGGCAATCTTGCGCTGCGGATCGCTGCCCGGCTGCACCACGCCGGCGGACATGATGAGGGTCGCGGCGTCTTCCGTGCTCATGTCGATCTCGATCACCTTGCTGCGCGGTACATAGAAGAAGAAACCTGTTGTGGGGTTCGGCGCGCACGGCAGGAACACCGAGATGTGCTCCTCTGTACCCGGCAGCTTTTCCGCCACCTCGACGCTCGGCGACTGCGAGATCAGCACGATCGACCACATGCCCGGCGAGGGAAATTCGACCATGCCGACCTTGCGGAAGCTCGATCCGCTGCCGGAGAACAGCGTCTCGAACACCTGCTTGAGCCCGCGATAGATCGCGCGCACCACCGGCATCCGGCCCAGCAGCCGCTCCCCCAACCCGACCAGCTTGCGGCCGATCAGATTTGCCGTCAGGAACCCCAGCAGCGTCAGCGCCACGAAAGCCACGACCAGGCCGAATCCGGGCACGCCGAACGGCAGGTAATTTTCCGGACGGTAGCTCGCCGGCATCAACGGCCGCACCAGCCCATCGACCCAGGTGACGAACCACCAGGTCAGATAAAGCGTGATGGCGACCGGTCCGGCGACGATCAGCCCGGTCAGGAAATAGTTGCGGATACGCGCCGCAAAGCCGCGCGGCGGGTCCGGTGGGAGCGTTCCCGGAGGGGGTATCGGCGGCGGCATCGGTCGGTCGGTCATCGGTTCCGGATCAATCAATCGGCGGTGGCGATCGGGTCGATCGCGCGCTCACATATTAGCAGACATCGGCGCGGCGACGACGCGCGATTCGGCGCAGCCGCCCTGCCTTTCCTGCCGCCTTGGCTACTCAACGGTTACCGATTTCGCCAGATTTCGCGGCTGATCGACGTCGGTGCCCATGACCACCGCGGTATGATAGGCCAAAAGCTGGACCGGCACCGCATAGACCAGCGGCGTGAAACTCGCCGCCATGTCCGGCATGGTGATGGTCACCAGCGATTCGATGGTGGCTTCCGCCGCCCCCTTGGCGTCGGTCATCAGGATGATCCGGCCGCCGCGCGCGGCGACCTCCTGCATGTTCGATACGGTCTTCTCGAAGATGCGGTCGTGGGGCGCGATCACCACCACCGGCATGTTCTCGTCGATCAGGGCGATCGGGCCGTGCTTCAGTTCGCCGGCGGCATAGCCCTCGGCGTGGATGTAGGAGATTTCCTTGAGCTTGAGCGCGCCTTCCAGCGCCAGCGGGTAGCTGGTGCCACGCCCGAGATAGAGCACGTCGCGCGACTTGGCGATGTCGCGCGCCAGCCGCTCGATCTGCGGCTCGAGGGTCAGCGCCGCCGCCATCAGCCGCGGCACTTCGACCAGGTTGCGCACCAGCTTGCCTTCGTCCTCGGCGGAGAGTTCGCCGCGCGCGCGCCCCGCCGCGATCGAAAGCGCCGCCAGTACCATCAACTGACAGGTGAACGCCTTGGTCGAGGCCACGCCGATTTCCGGCCCGGCGAGCGTCTGCAACACCACCTCGCTCTCGCGCGCGATGGTGGAGGTCGTCACATTGACCACGGACAGCGTGCGCGCACCTTGCGCCTTGGCGTAGCGCAACGCGGCAAGGGTATCGGCCGTTTCGCCGGATTGCGACACGAATACCGCGAGATCGCCCTTGTCGAGCGGAGCCTCGCGATAGCGGAATTCGGAGGCGACATCGAGTTCGACCGGCAGCCGCGCGAACCGTTCCAGCCAATAGCGGGCGATGAAGCCGGCATAGCTCGCGGTGCCGCAGGCGGTGATCACCACGCGCCGCACGTCGCGGAAATCGAACGGCAGTTCGACCGGCAGCGCGACGCGCTCGCTCGCCATATCGACCATGCGCGCCAGCGTGTGGCCGACGACTTCCGGCTGCTCGTGGATTTCCTTGGCCATGAAGTGGCGATAGTTGGCCTTGTCCACCAGCGAGGTGGTGACGCTGTGCTTGAGCGCCTCGCGCTGCACCGTGGCATTGGTCTTGTCGTAGATCGTGACCGCGCCGCGGGTCAGAACGGCCCAGTCGCCGTCCTCAAGGTAACTGATGGTGTCGGTCAAGGGGCCGAGCGCGATGGCGTCGGAGCCCAGATACATCTCACCGTCGCCGTAGCCGATCGCGAGCGGTGGGCCGTTGCGCGCACCGATCAGCAAGTCGTCCCGATCCGCGAAGATGAAACCCAGCGCGAACGCGCCGCGAAGCTGGCTCAGCGCGGCCCGAACCGCCTCGACCGGATCGAGCCCTTTGGCGAGATGGCCATCGACAAGATGCACGACCACCTCGGTGTCGGTTTCGGTGGTGAAGACGGCGCCCTCCTTTTCGAGGGCCTCGCGCAGTTCGCGGAAATTCTCGATGATGCCGTTATGGACCACCGCAACGCGCGCGGTGGCGTGGGGATGGGCGTTGTTCTCGGTCGGCTTGCCGTGCGTCGCCCAGCGCGTATGTCCGATGCCAAGATGGCCGTGAAGCGGCGACGATCGCAACCGGGCTTCGAGATTCTTCAGCTTGCCCTCGGCGCGGCAGCGCTTCAGGCAGCCGTCTTCCAGGGTGGCGATGCCGGCGGAGTCATAGCCGCGATATTCCAGGCGCTTGAGCGAATCGACCAGCTGCTCGGCAACCGGGCCGCGTCCCAAAATCCCAACGATGCCGCACATATGGGTCCATCTTTCCTGCAAAGCGCGCCGGGAACCCGGCACGGCGTCTCTTAACGAGAAACGCTCACCCTCAGGTACTCAAAATTTATTGCCAAATGCCACACCGTTAAGCGATGCGTCCTCGCATCCGGCAATCTATTTACGCTCCGCCTTCGCCGCCGCCTTGACGGCGCGGAATTTCTCCGCCCAACCCTCGCGCTCGACCTGCCGGCCGCGTCCGACCGCGAGCGCATTGTCGGCGACGTCGCGGGTGATGACCGAGCCGGAGCCGATATAGGCTCCCGCGCCGATCTTCACTGGCGCGACCAGCGAGGAGTTCGATCCGACGAACGCGCCCTTGCCGATCACCGTCTTGTACTTGCCGAAGCCGTCGTAATTGCAGGTGATGGTGCCGGCCCCGATATTCGAACCGGCGCCGATCTGCGCGTCGCCGATATAAGTCAGGTGATTGACCTTGACGCCGGCCTCCAGCACGGCCGCCTTCGTCTCAACGAAATTGCCGACGCGCGCCCCCTCGCCGAGCGATGTGCCGGGCCGCAGCCGGGCATAGGGGCCGACCGATGCGCGGGCGCCGATCTCGGCCTTCTCGATGTGCGAGAACGAATGGATCACCGCGCCGTCACCGACGCTGACGCCGCGCCCGAACACCACGAACGGCTCGACTGTGACGTCCTTGCCGAACGCGGTATCGGCAGCGAGAAACACCGTCTCTGGCGCGATCATGGTGACGCCGGCATCGAGCGCGGCCTGACGCAATCGCGCCTGCATCACCGCCTCGGCCTCCGCAAGCTGCGCGCGGTTGTTGATGCCGCGCACCTCGTCCTCACCGGTCTCGACCACTGCGACATCGCGCCCGAGCGCGCGGACGATCTCGACCGCGTCGGTGAGATAGTATTCACCCTTGCTGTTGGCGTTGCCGATGCGCTCCAGCACCTGCAACGCGACGCGGCCGTCGAAAGCCATCACGCCGGCGTTGCACAACGTGATCGCCTGCTCCGCGGCGCTGGCGTCGGCCTGCTCGCGGATCACCGTCAGCCGGTCGCCGTCCATCACCAGCCGGCCGTAGCCGGTCGGGTCGGCGGCGCGGAAGCCGAGCACCACCAGCCCGGCACCGGCCGCGAGCGGCGCGCGCAGCCGCTGGAAGGTTGCCGCCGAAATCAGCGGCGTGTCGCCGAACGCGACCAGCAGATCGTTATGGCCCTCGGCGATCGCGGCTTTCGCGGCCAGCACCGCGTGCGCGGTGCCGAGCCGCTGGCTTTGGGTGAAGATGCCGGCCTCCGGCCGAACCCGTAGGACCTCGTCCGCCACCGCCTGATGATCCGGCCCGATCACCACCGCGAGCGCGGTCCCCGCGCCTTGCGGCGCGGCCGCGAGCACATGGGCGATCAACGGCTGGCCGGCCACCGGGTGCAGCACTTTCGGCATCGCGGAGCGCATCCGCGTGCCCTCGCCGGCGGCGAGGACGATGGTGAGGGCGGTTCGGCCGGTCATGCGAAATCCTGTCTCGGAGCCCCGTTGGGGATGATCGTCAATAAGCGCTTTTCGGCGAAGATCAAATGGGCGGCCGGGCGGCGACACCGCCGGCGCGGTTAAACACCGCCACGGATGAGGACCACGGATATTTCCTGCTAATGTCTGGCAAGCGATTCGCCGGTAGCGGGGGCCGACGCAATCAAATGGCAAAACGCGGCAAAAAACCGGCTGACGGGGCGGCGCTGGGCGGCCTCGACGGCATCGAGGCGGCCTTCCTCGCCGAGGAGGACGGCTCCGACCGCCGGCTGCCGTGGCGGCTGGCGCTGTGGGGAGCCGGCGCGGTCGGCGCGATGACGCTGGCGGCGCTGGTCAACCAGTCATCCCTTTACGCGCCGCGCGAGCGTGGCGCGGCGGCTGAATTGGCGCGGCAGTCCGAACGAATACAAGCCCTCGTCCGCGACAACCGCAACGACATCCGCCGCCTCTCGGCGGCCATCGACACGTTGAACGGCGACCGCGACCGTCTCTACGCGCGGGCCACGGCGCTCGAACAGGGTCTCGAGTCGGCGAGCGGCACCCTCGCCCGCCACGGTGTGGCGCTGTCCGCCCTCACCACGCCTCCCCGCTCGACCGCCGCCACCGACGAGAAGACCGCCGAGCCCGCGCCGGCGCAGGCGGCGACCTCATCGCCGCCAGTGGTGACGGCTGCCTCGACTTCGGAGGAACCAGCGAAACCCGACACCGCCGATACGCAGGACGTGACCGCCGCGATTCCTGCCGCGCCGGGGCCGGTCATCGAAGTCGCGGCGCCCCGCACCGCCTTCGGCGTCGATCTCGGCGCCGCCGGGTCGATCGAGGGACTGCGCGCGCTGTGGCACCGCATGACGGCGGCGCACAAGCCGCTGCTCGCCGATCTGCGGCCAGTGATCGCGGTGCGGGAACGCAGGGGCCCGACCGGGGTGCAGCTACGCCTCGTCGCCGGCCCGCTCGATGACGCGGCGGCGGCGGCGCGAATCTGCGCAGCGATCGCGGCTGCCCGCCATGCCTGCACCACGACGACGTTCGAGGGTCAGCGGCTGGCGCTCGACACCGGGGCGGCAACAGTTCCGCATCCGCCCGCCCGGCGGCCGGCAACGCGCCACGTCCGCTCCGACGCGCCCGCGACGCAGGCACCGCCGGCGGCAGCGGCACGCTAACGCGCCATGCACAGGCGTTGCACCATGATGCTCCGGCCCGCCTTGCCGCTCGGCCCGATCCCGCGCATAGTCGTGCGATGAAGAAGGATCCGTTCCGGCTGTCGCCGTATCAGGTGCAGTGGCTCATGGTCGTCGGCTTCGTCACCGTCGGCTATGCGCTCTATGTGCGCTATCTCGCCATCGAACTCTCTACCGTGGCGCTCGCCTGTGACGCCGGGCTGCAAAGCTACCTGTGCAAGGCGCGGCTGGTGGCGACCTATCTGTTCCGCAATTCAGTGTTCGGGATCGTCGCGCTGATCGTCGCCGTCCTGCACCTTATTCGCCCCTCGATCGTGCTCTTGACCGTGGGGCTGGCGGTAGCCGGCGCCGGTATCGTGCTTTACAACGTCGCCCTGTCGGGCATCGCGGTGGGCATTCTCATCCTGGGCTTTGCGCGGCCCGCGCCCGCCACAGTGTGATGCCGAGCATCACGTAGAGCAGACAGGTCCACAGCGACTGCCAGTTGGCGACGCCCTCGTTGAAGGCGATATAGGCCGAGGCGATCACCAGAAGCCCGGCGAACACCGCTTCCGCCATCGGCCGCGTCCCGGATCGCGGACGGTTGAACACCATCAACATCCAGAACGGCACCACCGCCATGGTCAGCGCCGCGAAGGGGAAATCGCGATAGCGCGGATCGAAGACGAAGCCGAGCGCGGTTTGCGCCGCGATCACCGTGGTGATCCCCAGCGTCACGGCGAGCAGCAACATCCGCCGCGACCCCGTGCGCCCCTCGCGCGGACCCAGCACCTCAAGGAAGGTCGGCAGCGGGCGGCCCGCCATCTGCGCGTTGGCCGCCAGCAGCGGCGCGGCGATGCCGGCGGCAAGCAGCAGCCCCCATTGCAGCCAGCCGCCGATGCCAAGGCTCTCCACCAGCATCTTTTCAATCGCCACTCCGAGCAGCGCCCCGGCCGCGGTCGCCGACCCGGCGACGCCGAGCCACGAGACGAAACGCGGCGCCCACGGTCGCCGCCGCGCGGTGCGGATGGCCACCCCGAAGATCAGGATGCAAAGCACGATGCCGGCGGCCATCTCTTGCTTCCACATCGGAAAATTGTTGATGGCGACGCCCGCGGGATATTTCAGCGCGCGGGCCTTGGCGTCGATCAGGCCCCAATAGCCGCCCACCGTGCCTTCGAGCCCGCGCTTCCACGGTTGGTCATAGGCTTCGATCAGGTTGACGCGGAAATTCTCCCGCCGCGCCCGGTCGAGAATTTCCGATACCACGCGCGCCTGATTGGCGCGTGACGGCAGCGCCCCTTCCCGCATCCGCCCGGCGCTCGGCCATCCGGTTTCGCCGATCAGGATTTCCTTGCCCGGAAACGCCACGGCTACCCGCTTGCGGATCGAATCGACGTGGTTGGCGGCATGGCGGGCCGGCACCGGCAGGTCCTCCCAGTACGGGAGGATGTGGATGGTGACGAAATCGACCGCCTCGTAGACGTCGCGGTTGCGCAGCCAGTATTCCCAGACGTCGGCATAGGTGACCGGCACCTTCACCTGTGCCTTGACGGTGCGGATTGCCGCGACCAGATCGGCCGTCGTCATCTCGCCGCGCAGCAGCACCTCGTTGCCGACCACGACCGAGGTGATGACATCGGAGAAGTCCTTGGCGAGGCGGACGGCGGTGGCGATCTCGACCGCATTGTCCACCCGGTTGCTCCCCAGCCAGATGCCCAGCATCAGCTTGAGCCCTGCCTTACGGGCCAGTTCGGGCGCCTTGTCGAGGCCGTTCTGGATCGAATAGATGCGCACGCACTTCGATATCTTCGCGAGCTGGGCAAAATCCTCGGCGATCTGCTCGGGCGGGATTTCCGTGCCCTTGACCAGCGGGCTCTGGCCGTCGCGGAACGGCGCGTAAGACACGCATTCCAGCTTGGCGGCGGGATCGATGGGCGCACGCGCAAGCACGATCGGCTGCGCCAGCCACCACCAGATGGCGGCAATGGCGCACACCGACAACAACAGCAGCGTCAGCGGCGTTCGCAACGAAATCGGCCCGGTCCTCCTCGTCCTGTGGGTATCCTGCGGCGAAAGCGGGCCGGTCGCGGAATGCGAAAGCGGCGCGATCGCGCAAGGCTCTGGCGCAAAAACCGGCTCCGGAGGACGGTGCCGGAATCGTCGATTAGCCAATCACCGGCGCTCTGCCAAGAGCCGCGCCTGCGCAATCCCATACTTCTTCTCCAGCAATCGCGCGGATCGACAAGATGAAACGGGGGCGCGCGGAGCGAAGACAACCCGCCTTTACTGGACAAAAAGCATTTTGTGCTTCATGGGAAACGGAACTGCGCTTCGCCGCATTGGGGACCCATTTGCGCGGCATCTGGGCAGTCGATTTGCCACGGGCGGGCATCACAACCGGGGACGGTATGCGTCAGATATTTGGTAGGCTCCCAACTGCGTTGGTGCGGACACTGGCTGTGTCGGGACTGGCGCTTCTCCTCGGCAGCGGCGCGGCACTCGCCCAAAGCGGCGATCAGCGCGCCCAGGATCAGTCGCAGAAGCCCGCGCAAAACAACGCCAATCCGGCCACCGCCGCGGAAGCCGCCGCCAAGGAAAGCCAGCGCCGCGCCGACGAGTTCGCCGAGGCGTCGAAGGCCATCAACGGGCCGGCCGGCAATCCCGAATGCGTCTGGCTCGGCCGCCGCGTCGTCGTCCTGATGTGGCGCGACGATCTCGACACCGCGTTCCGCCACCTCGATCTCTACGACCGGTTCGGCTGCCCCGGCGGTCATGTCCAGGCGACGTTCCGCTGTCTGGTGCGCTTCGGTGCTATCGACCCCAAGGTGCCGGACAGCCTGAACAGCCGCGTTCATGCCTGCTGGATCAACCCGAACGCCCAGCCGCAGCCGGCAGCCGCGGGTACGCCGCCGCCGGCCGCTCCCGCCCCGGCGGCCCCGGCGCCGGCCAATCCTCCGCCGGCATCCACACCAGCCCCCGCCGCTCCGGCGAAATGAGCTTTGGCCGCATGGAACGATCGCGACGGCGTGCCGTTGGCCGGTTTGTCGCCAGAACACGCCATCGCGTCATAGTTATATAAGTGGATAATTGCCGTGGCATTGATATGCTTGGCAGCAGCATCTGCCGGATCGGGGAAACGGGTCCGTTTCTCCGCGCCACTGTTCCGTAATGGTTGAGTTGCGATGCGCGCTGTCGTCGCCGTCTTGCTGTTCGTCACCGCCGCTCACGCCGCCATCTGGGGCGTGTTGAGGGACAAACAGCCCGCCCCCGATTTCACTGGACCGTTGCCGAGCGTATCCTATGCGCCGTTCGACGGTTCCGGCCATCCTGACGTCGACAACATCCCGACGGTCGAGAAAATCCGCGCCGACATGAAGGTGCTGGCGCCGCTGACCCGCGCCGTGCGTCTCTACTCCTCGACCGGCGGCGTCGAACTGGTGCCGCCGCTGGCCAACGAGGCTGGCCTCAAGGTGACGGTTGGCGCCTGGATCGACAAACATACCGACCGCAACGAGCGGGAGATTCAGGCCGCGGTCGAACTGGCCAAGCACAACGGCAACGTTAACGGCATCGTCGTCGGCAACGAAACCATCTACCGCGCCGACCAGAAGGTGGACGACCTCATCAAGCTCATCCAACGCGTCAAGAGTCAGGTGAATGTCCCTGTCACAACTGGCGAAATCTGGAACATCTGGCTCGAACATCCAGAACTGGCGTCGGCGGTCGATTTCATCGCCGCGCACATCCTGCCGTACTGGGAGGGCTTTTCCGACAAGCAGGCGGTCGAGCAGGCGCTCATCATCTACCAGAAACTCCGCGACGCCTTCCCCGGCAAGCGGATCGTGATTGCCGAGTTCGGCTGGCCATCGGCCGGCTACAATCTGAAGAAGGCGGTGCCCGGCCCGTTCGAGCAGGCGGTGGTGCTGCGCAACTTCGTCACCCGCGCCCAGTCGATCGGCATGGAATACAACATCGTCGAGGCGATCGACCAGCCGTGGAAATATTTCGAGGGCGGCGTCGGACCCTATTGGGGCGTGCTCGACGCCAGCCGTGCGCCGAAGTTCAACTGGACCGGTCCGGTGGTGAATCAGGACTACTGGAAGCTCGCGACCATCGCGCTCCTGATCGGCGTCCTGCTGTCGCTGCCGATCTTCCGCCTGGTGCGGCCGACGGTGCTGCAAGCCGGCATGTTGTCGCTCGCCGCCAACGGCGTCGGCGCCTGGGTGGCCACCGTGTTCGCCTACTGGAACGGCCACTACTTCGTCTGGGGCTCGGCCTTCGCCATGATGCTGGGTCTCACCCTGCTGGTGCCGCTGATCCTGATCGCGATGGCGCGGATCGAGGAGATCGCGACCATCGCCTTCGGCCATCGCCCGACCCGCCTGCTCACGCCTGCCACCACGGCCGCGGCCGCCGCCGCGCCGGAGCGCAAGCATCCGAAAGTCTCGATCCACGTTCCGGCCTATTTCGAGCCGCCGGAGATGCTGAAACAGACGCTCGATGCGGTGGCGCGCCTCGACTATCCCAACTTCGAGTGCGTGGTCATCATTAACAACACGCCGGATCCGGCCTTCTGGCAGCCGATTCAGGACCATTGCCGCGCGCTCGGCGAGCGCTTCAAGTTCATCAACGCCGAGAAGGTGAAGGGCTTCAAGGCCGGGGCGCTACGCATCGCCATGGACCGCACCGCAGCCGACGCCGAGATCATCGGCATCATCGACGCCGACTATGTGGTGCAGCCCGACTGGCTCAAGGATCTGGTGCCGGCATTCGACGACCCGCGCGTTGGTCTCGTGCAGGCGCCGCAGGACCACCGCGACGAGGACCTGTCGCTGATGCACTATGCGATGAACGGCGAATATGCCGGCTTCTTCGACATCGGCATGGTCCAGCGCAACGAGTGCAACGCCATCATCGTTCACGGCACCATGTGCCTGATCCGCCGCGAGGCGATGGACAAGGCCGGCGGCTGGGCCGGCGACACCATCTGCGAGGATACCGACCTCGGCCTCGCCATCATCGAACAGGGCTGGCTGACCCACTACACCAACAAGCGCTATGGCCATGGGCTGTTGCCCGACACCTATGAGGCGTTCAAGAAGCAGCGCCACCGCTGGGCCTATGGCGGCTTCCAGATCGTCAAGAAGCACTGGCGGCGCTTCCTGCCCGGCGCAAGCCGCCTCACCCCGGACCAGAAGCGCGAGTTCGCGCTCGGCTGGCTCAACTGGCTCGGCGCTGAAAGCCTCGGCGTGCTGGTGGCGCTGCTCAATCTGGTGTGGGTGCCGATCGTCGCCTTCGCCGACATCGCCATTCCCGACAAGATCCTGACGCTGCCGATCATTGCCGCCTTCATCGTCTCGATGGCGCACTTCCTGTCGCTCTACAAGCTGCGCGTCACGCTGAAGCCCGGCCAGATGTTCGGCGCCATGATCGCGGCGATGTCGGTGCAATGGACGGTGTCACGAGCGGTCGCCAACGGGCTGATCACCGAGCACCTGCCGTTCGCGCGTACCTCCAAGGGCGGCCTGTCGCGGATGTCGATCGAGTTTCAGGCGTTCTGGGAGGCGATCATCGGCGTGCTGCTGCTGCTCGGCGCGGTGGTGCTGGTGGCCTCCAACAGCTTCCGCCAGATCACCGAGATCTACATCTTCGCCGGAGTGCTGGTGTTGCAGAGTCTGCCGTTCCTGTCAGCGGTGGCGCTGGCGACGCTGGAACTGTCCCGCGTCAATTCGTTCGCGTTCTGGCGCTACGTCTGGACCCGCTCGGCCGAACTGATCGGGCTGAAGCCCGCGCCGATGCCCTCGATCGGCGCGCCGCGCCGGGTGCCGTCCGACGGCTCGCCCTTGCGCTGACGGCCGACGGGCCTCGCGCCATGCGTCGGCACATCGGCAACAGGCGCAACACCCTGGATAATTCGCTGACCCCATAAAGGATTTCAGGTTTTCCCGGCGAACCGGCGCCAATCTCGGGGCAGGTATTGACCCACGCGGGTCCCTTCCCTACACAGCGCCACGAGTGAGCGCGTAGCTCAGCTGGTAGAGCACGTGACTTTTAATCATGGGGTCGAGGGTTCGAGTCCCTCCGCGCTCACCATTGAAAAGATTGAAGTATTTTCGATCTTGTTACCCTCTTAGGTAAGCAGAAATTCGCCAAGGGTAACTGTACGGGTAACAATTTAGCACACCCGCCATGCAAAAAGGCGGTGCCGAATCCAGCACCGCCCTCTCCTTGAAATGCCCGATCTACCAGTGCCGTCCGGCCATGATAACGATCACCGCGATGCCGCCCAGCACGATGACGGCTAGGCCCCAGTCGAAGAAACGGGTCACGACGCCTCCCAATCTTTGATGCCTAGGATGAGCCGGATTTTGGCTTGGACGATGGGGTCTGATTCCTCGTACCGCTTGAGAAACAAGCGCATGTCGCTCGGGGTCCAAACGAGGACAGAGGTGCCTAACAGCTTCTTGAGCCGATCATTCTCTTGCTCGGTCATGTGTCGGCCTCCATCCGCGTCATCCACCACGCACACATGGCTAGCACTTCTTCCCGCACAGCTTCCGGCTCCATACTGGCCATGCGCGACCATGCCTCGATCGGCAGTTTTGTGAGGTAATCGATCTGCTGCTGCCGTTGCTCTCGCGTCTTGGTGGAGGCGAAAATCACCGCGCGAAGTACATACGCGGCGAGTTGCCGGTCCGTTTCGTCGGGCGAGTCATTCGCCTGCCGAAAGGCAGTTCGGTGAGCGGCGATTGCCGCACCAAGATCGACGTTTGCCGGGACACAACCGGCCCGGCACATGCGCAGAATGTCGATCGAATTGGATTGCTCGATGGCGAGTGCTGAGGGTGCGATGCTCATATCGCGGCCTTCGAAAAGCCGGACGTTCCATAGCCGCAGTGGTGATGGCCAGCGCATTGCTCAAGCAATCCATCAGTGTCGGCGACGCCGGTATCGCTTTGGTCGCCTTCATCGTCGCACTGCGCGCCTTCGTCCTCACACTCCTGCTCAAGATCACAACAACCGTTGACGTCGGGATATTCGCCGAACGCGACCTCCCGATCTGTCCAGCCGAGCGACGGTTCGTCATCCTCCTTTTCAGCTTCACCACCTTCGTCGCCGTCCGGTTCGCGTCCGTCGTGCTCGTCGCCTTCGGCATCGTTGATCGCGCCCTGTGCCCAACGGGATTGATTGCCGCTGGAGCTATAGGTCACGCCCGAAGGTGCCCAGCCATAGGTTTCGGG
Source organism: Bradyrhizobiaceae bacterium (assembly GCA_044463945.1). GTDB lineage: Bacteria > Pseudomonadota > Alphaproteobacteria > Rhizobiales > Xanthobacteraceae > 62-47. Next base: position 29,945 of record JBIQLW010000029.1, read on the forward strand.
TGTGCTCACATGGTTTTCTGCTGCGGCAAGGGATGGCTCGTCGAGTTCGTCATCGTTCTCGCGATCGCCAGTGCAGCCGCCTGCCTGTCCGCTTCTGCCTGAGCCGGTCCAACAATCCAGAAAGCCCAAGCTCGGCTCGTCGTCGCCGGTTTCTTCGAGGTCGGCGTCACCGGCTTCGGCGTCGAGCGAATCGATCAATAGCTCGATCAGGGTCGCTCGCTCCTTCCGGGGCCACGCCTTGAACAGGTCTTCGGGGGTTACGTCGGTCGGCTCATAGGTGTTCGTGACGGGAATTCCCGTTTCGCCTTTCCCGGCCTTTAGAGCCTCGCTGGTTCGCGTTTCGTTCCTCCGCTGTCTGGTAGCGGATTTGGGCTTGGACGCACGTAGCGCCCGCTGTGTGGATTTGGTCATGGGTTTGGTCCAGGTTGAGGCTTCTCACAGCCGCGCCGGAGACGGACCGGCAGCCGGGGGGTGAGAACCAGCCTGGACGACTGGTCGGCAGCGCTTTTAAGCTCTCGCTCTGGACATGACGCACCGCCCCCGGCATAAAGGCCGAGTTGAGGTGCGCCGCCAAGCGCTACCTGAGCGCCTGAGGAAACCCGCCAAGGTCTCCTACGCGCGATGTCAGACCGCCCCGCCAAGGGCCGTCCTAGTCCAAGTCCGGGTTCTCACACCCACGGACACGATCAACCGATTTCGTTAAAAAGTCTACTCCCCTCATGGGGGCGCTTTCGGGCGTCCGACTACACGCCAAAGTCTAGTTGCGCTCCCGCTCTGGTTGCGCTTGGATGCGACCAAAGGTCTGGGGAGGCTTCAATGCGAGTTTGGGGTGTAGCGGCGCTTTGCGTCGCATTGGGCGGTTGTGTGACGAATAGCAGTCCCCCGCCCGTGGCGGCCGCCGCACCCGCACCGAAGCCGACCTTGCAACCATACAATCTCAAGAACGACGAGATCGCGGCCGTTAAAGCGGGCGTCAAATCCGTTCTGAAAGACCCAGATTCGGCGCGATTTGGAAAGATGATCGCGGGCTCGGACGGATCGACTGACGTGACTGTCTGCCTGATGGTCAATGCAAAGAACAGTTATGGGGGCTTCACGGGCGAAAAGCCGTACATGGGCCTCTTATTCACGGACAAGGATAAAAAGAAGAAGGTGTTCGCGGTAGCAGGCGATACGAGGCCTGAGATGCTGCAATACAGAGATCAGGCGACGATCCAAGTCTGCTCTGATCGGGGGTTGCTCCTGTGATGAGGCAGCCTAAAGGCGACGTCGGAATCATGCACAACAACTCAAACCAATGATTTCTGCCTTTTTTGACACCGCTGCCGTCGGAGCCGATATGAGTGAGCATCGGCTGCGCTGGGTGCTTTCACCCATCACCCGGTGGCGACGATTTAAAAGATTTGTCCTTCGCGGTTGTTATCACGCGCTTCCTCGGGCTCTGGGAATTACCTTTACGCTACATGGCGTCGTGCAAACTGTTGCTCGTCTTGGATTGGTTGCCGCGATTACCTTGACACCCTACTGGAGCGATTGGCTGGTTAGAGGAGAAGTTTCCCCTCAGAAAGCCGGCTGGGCGAGTGTGATCATCCTCGCCCTTCTTATCGCAAAGCATCTACTCGACACATTTGGCACTACCCGCGCGGATGCATCCCGTCAGCGCCGTCTTCTGCAACAATGTGCGACAAGACAAACGGTGATAAATCGCGATCTATTTAAGGCAATGCCTCCGAGAATATCGATCGATCAAGCGGAGCGCGTTCGTTTGAGTGAAAAAATTCTGGAGTGCATGCATCACGTCGTGAAGCTTCACACCAAGAGCGACGAGGGCGACTTCCAAACGAATCCAAACAGAAAATCGCTTCCCCGTTCTCAAAGTCTGCCTGAAAGCAAGATCACATCGTCCGCCAACGGGTCTGCGTCGGAAGCGCGTCCGCGCGCCTTCGACACCCATGGCGCGGCCGGCGCGAGATATCGACCCGGCAAAGAAAAGCCGCCCTCCTCGGGCGGCTTTTTGTCGTATCGATAGGAGTGGCTCGCGCTTTCGTAGTCGTCGCGCCCCTTCGCGAGTACTCGCCTCTCGCGGGCCATCGGTTACGTTATTTGATAAAGCTGCAAGCGCCGGGCACCATCGGGGAGAACGCCTTATCGGCAGGGACCTTGGCAAGCACGCGATAATAGTCCCAGTCGTATTTTGAATCCGCCTGGTCCTTGACCTGCATCAGATACATGTCGCGGACGTGCAGCCCGTCGGCCCGGATCTTGCCGTTCTTGGAAAAGAAGTCATTGACCGGCGTTTCCTTCATCTTGGCCATGACGGTCGAGGCTTTGTCGGTCTTGGTCGCCTTGATGGCGTTCAGATAGTGCATGGTGGCTGAATACATGCCGGCCTGCACCATGGTTGGCATTCTCTTGTGCCGCTCGAAGAAGCGTTTCGCCCAGGCCCTCGTCTCGTCATTCATATCCCAGTAGAACGCCGTCGTCAGAACAATGCCCTGGGCCTGCTTCAGGCCCATGCTGTGGACGTCGGTGATGAAGGTCAGGAGAGACGCAACGCTCTGTTTTTTCGAAACGCCGAATTCGCTCGCCGTCTTGATTGCGTTCACCGTGTCGCTGCCGCCATTGGCCAGACCGATGATGTCGGCTCCCGAGTTTTGAGCCTGCAAAATGTAGGACGAGAAGTCGGGGGTATTCAAAGGATGACGGACTGACCCGATCACCGTTCCCCCCGCGGCCTTCACAACTTCGGACGTCGTCTTCTCAAGCCCGTGACCGAAAGCGAAATCCACGGTCAGGAAGAACCACTTTTTCTTGCCGCTCTCGACCAGGGCCTTCGCCGTGACATTCGAGAGCGCATTCGCGTCGTAGATATACTGAATGGTGTTGGGCGAGCATGAATCCGTCGTGAGGCGCGTGGTGCTGGAGCCGCCGATCATCAGGATGCGATCCTTGTCACGGGTCAGTCCGGCCACGGCGAGAGATACGGCCGAATTGCTGGCGTCGAGCACGGCGTCAACCTTGTCGCGGTCATACCATTCGCGAACGATCGCGGTGCCGACGTCGGCTTTATTCAAGTGATCCGCGTGCAGCACTTTGATCGGCACGCCGTTCACAGTGCCGCCGAAGTCCTCGACGGCCATCTGGACCGCGGTCGTCGATCCCATGCCGGAGAAATCCGCGTAAACGCCCGACATGTCGCTGAGGACTCCAAGGACCACGGCGTTGTCCGACATCGCAGACTGATCCGCGGCCGCGGGGCCACTGATCAATGCCAATGAACTGACGGCTATCAGAAACGACTTGAGTGATTTCATATGTCTATCCCTCCCTCCTGAATCAAAATTCCCGAATGGTGCTGCAATCGATCGGCCTGCCCCGGCCGATCCGTCTCTATTCATGCCGCAGAGGTTTCGATGCCCGGCGGACGACGGCGATGCCAATCGGTGCGCCGCTGGAACGCATCCGCGACGCGCAGCAGCGTACCTTCCGCAAAGGGCCGCCCGACCAATTGATAGGACGTCGGCAGCCCGGCCTTGGAGAATCCCGCGGGGACCGACATCGCCGGCAGGCCGAGGTAGTTAAATCCGCGCGTGGTCCGCGTGACGCGGCCGATCAGCTTCAGGACATCCGCGGGATCGCCGGACGTGGTGGCTTCGATGGTCGGCGTCTCGATTGCCAGGCTCGGAACATACAACACGTCGCAATCGAGCAGTGACGTGGTAAGAAACTCCTGAAGAATCTTGGGCCGCAACGAAAGAGCTTCGGCGTACCTCACGGCGGAGTACGTGTATCCCTGATCGATCCGGTTTCGCACCTGCTCGGAATACTTTTCAGGCGTTGCCTCGATCCATTTGCGATGCAGGACCGCAGCCTCCACCGCCATGACAAGCTGCGCAAGCGAGTTGATCGTATCCATGTTCGGAACGTCGACCGGAACGATCTGCGCTCCGCAGGCCCTGAGTTCTCCGAGGGCACTTTGCAGACAAGACGCCACGTCGCTGTCGAGATCGTCGAAAAAGTACCTGTCGGGAACGCCGATCCTTAAAGTCCCGATAGTCCCATCCAGCAACGCCTCGTAATTTGCAGCCTTCACGTCGCTGCTCAAGGCGTCTGTAGGATTATGCGCGCACGAACACGTCAGCAGGCGCGCACAATCGCGGGCGCTTTGCGCCAGAGGGCCGAGGCTGTCCAACGAGTAGGAAAGCGGGATGCAGTCTTGCAGGCTGATCCGCCGATATGTGGTTTTCAGGCCCGTGACGCCGCACATGGTGGCCGGCATACGGATCGATCCGGCGGTATCGCCCCCCAATGAGCCGAAAACGATGCGTGCGGCAACCGCGACTCCCGATCCGCTCGACGAGCCGCCGCAGACATGCGATGGATTCCACGGATTGAGACCGGATCCGTAGTGATGATTGAATCCCGTCGGGCTTAGCGCAAACTCCGACATATGCAGCGAGCCGATGTTGACCTGGCCCGCATCGTCGAGACGGGAAATGGCAAACGAGGTTCGTTGCGCGATGTTGCCTTTGAGAATGACCGTCCCGGCATGAATCTCCCGTCCCGCAACCGGAAAGATGTCTTTGTGGGCCAACGGAACGCCATGGAGCGCGCCGAGCTGCTCGCCGCGAGCCTGTCTTTCGTCGAGTTGCCGGGCGCGATCGAGAGCGATCTCCTCATCGATCCGGAAGAACGCATTATAGCGCTGACCGATCGCTGCGGCCCGCGCGAGACTCCAATGCGTCACCTCCCGCGCGCTGAATTTCCGCGAAGCAATGCCGTCGGCCAGATGGACGAGATCGAAAGTCTCAAAGTCACTCATCGCAATGCCTCTCGGCAAGCGCGTCGCAGATAGGGCCGAATCCATAAATGTGATCGGTCAGGTTCAAGCGCTCGGAAGCCGCCTGATCCACCGCGGAGTTATTTGCAGCGGCAACCGAAGCGGCTGTCGCCATCCGCGTTTCGGACCAGCCGGCCGCGCGCAGGTCGAGCAAGGGAGGGAATGGGGTGCGTCGGGATTGGGTCATGGCTGCGCCGCCCCCAGAACGTCCTTGCGATACCAGTCGTTGACCTCGTCACCGGTCGTCAGCCAGATATCCGGGTGGCCGGCGATATATTCGAGGGCGCGCTTGAGATGCTTGAAACGGAACGGCTGACCGACAAGGAAGGTGTGCAGGCAGATCGGCATGATGCGGGCATTCGTCGCGCCTTCGGCATAAAGAACGTCGAACTGATCGATAATCATGTCGCCGAACACGCTTGCCGGCTGACCGAGATTGAGAAACGCCGGGACGTCATTCAACTCGATCGTGTAAGGCATCGATATGAGGCTACCGGTGCGTGTGTGAATTTTGAACGGCTGATCGTCCGCGGTGAAATCGCATAGATATTCGACGCCGAGATCGGCCAGAATGTGCGGCGTTTCGAACGTTTCGCTGAGGAACGGCCCGATCCAGCCTTTCGTCTTCCGGCCGATGGCCTGCTCCATGATGGTCAGGACTTCGCTGATGACGCGCCGCTCGTTCTCGGGGTCGAGATGGGTCAGGAAGCTGTTTGGCGCGTTGTTCAAGCCATGGCCCATCCACGCCCAATTCCGTTTGCACCCTTCCTCGATGATCCGCGGATATTCCCGAATGGCATCCGAGTTGAGGCAGACCGTGCCGCGCATTCCGAGCGCGTCCATGACCTCGATCATTCGCCACAGTCCCACGCGGTTGCCGTAATCACGCCACCCGTAGTTCATGGTGTCGGGAGTTAAGGTCGCCGTTCCCGGAACCAGAGCGGTGCCCGGCAAGTTTTCGGGAAAATGCTCGATATTGACGTAGGGGATGACGGCGACCCGCGCGCCTCCCGGCAATTTCAGGGGCTTGCGATCGACCATCGGGACGTAATCATAGAAGCCGGTCTGCGTCAGTTTGGTCATTTTTTGTCGTGCCCTGATAAGACTAAGATGCGTCTGGAGCAGCATTCGATGAAGCCAGACGGCCGAGCATCGCCCGCTGATCGATCGGGCGACAAACGATTTATTTGTTGCTATGGATTACCTTGGGTCATGCGTATCGAGGGCGACAAGCGATCCATCGTTGCTGCACCGCACATGGTTCGACCTGTCTGTTCGACGGAAACAGGCGCCGCCGTTCATAGCCCTGCCCTGACGACCGGCCGGAAGTCGTGAGATGAAACGAGGCTTGCCCCCATTGCTTGCTTTGCGCGCGTTCGAAGCCGCGGCGCGCCATTTGAGTTTCTCGAAAGCGGGAGAAGAACTGAACGTCACGCAGGCGGCGATCAGCCGGCAGATCAAGGTTCTTGAGACGTTTCTCAACCGATCGCTGTTCAATCGCCTGACGCGCCAGGTTGAACTTACACCGCACGGCCGGTCATATCTCACCGCCGCAACGCAAGCCCTCGAAATCATCGAGCGGGCAACTTGCGAACTGAAGACGCAACATCGCTCATTGTCGATCAGCGTTCTGCCGTCGATCGGATCGCTCTGGCTGATGGAGCGCATGACGAGTTTTGCCTGCGCCTATCCGGAAATCGAGATGCACATCTCCAGTTCGATGGACCCGGTCGACTTCAAGCATCACAAGATCGACCTTGCAATCCGCGTCGGCAAACTTCCCGGTCAGGTCTACGATCCGGAGATGCCGCAGATCGAGTTCACGATGGTCGAGGATTGGACCGGCGTCAGCGCAATCCATCTGTGGGATGATTATGTCGTGCCGGTTTGCAGCCCGAAACTGATGGACCAGCTCGGCCCCATTCAAAGTCCCGAGGATCTGAACCGTTATTGCCTCATCTACAATACGCGGCGGCCCGATTGCTGGTCGCGATGGTTAGGGGCGAACGGAGCGCGGACCGTTACCGGCTCGGGACGATTGGAGGTCAGTCACTCCTTCATAGCGGCAAAGGCGGCGCGCGAAGGATTGGGTGTCGCCTGCCTGTCGAGCATCGAGGTCGATCCGTGGAGTTCGAGAGACAAGCTCGTCAAGCCGCTCACAACCGAGGTGAAAAGCGCCGGCGCTTATTATCTCCTTGGCTTGCAGGACCGTTTGGCCGCGCCCGACGCGAGGCTGTTTCACGATTGGCTGGTTGGCCAGTATCGGCCCTGACCGCAATCCGGTCGACAGACGCCTGGGCAGGTCATGGGAACCTTCCGCACGCCCGATCGTTGGTTGTATGACCCGCAGCCTTTATGCGGCAGTGCAGCAAATTTTGGACACATTGCTCCTGAATAAGCCCGCCATCACATGTCATCAGGGATTTTATTCATGCGTTTGCCGCGCCTCTCTCCCCGTTTGTGCCAATTCGCCCTTGCCGGGGCCGCCCTCGCCGCCGTTCCGGCCGTGGCGCAGACCCCTTACGACGGTCAATGGAACGTGACTGTCGTGACCCGCTCCGGCAACTGCGAGCCGACGGCGCAGTACCCGCTCACCGTCACCGACGGCAAGATCTCGGCGGCGAACGCCGATATCTCCGGCCGCGTCGGCCCCGCCGGACTGGTGAAAGTGTCGTTCCAGGGCGCTTACGCCAACGGCCAACTCAGCGGCAATGCCGGCTCGGGCAAATGGAACGGCGCATCCGCCGGAATCCCGTGCAGCGGCCTGTGGCAGGCCTCTCGCCAATAGGTAAGGAGACTCCCATGACGGTCAGGACGCGTCGCGCCACCCTTCTCACACCGGCCCTTGCCGGCCTGGCCCTCGTCGCGTTCGGATCCGTCGCGCCAGCGCAATCGCCCGGCGTGTTCTCCGGCATGGCCGGCGTGTGGTCGGGCAGCGGCACGGTGTCGCTCGACAACGGGCAAAGCGAGCGCATCCGCTGCCGCGCCACCTATGCCGTGAGCCGCGACGGCAGCGGCCTCAATCAGGTGCTGACCTGCGCCAGCGACAGCTACAAGTTCGACCTCAAGAGCAACGTGATCGCCAACGGCGGCGTGTTAAGCGGAACATGGAGCGAGTCCAGCCGCAATATCGCCGGGAATTTGCAAGGCAGAGCCGGCCGCGGCCACTTCGACGTCGTCGTCGGCGCGCCGTCGTTCACCGCGAATCTGTCGATGACGACGACCGGCAACCGGCAGCGCGTCACCATCCGTTCGGAAGGCGCTTTCCGGAGCGCCTCGATCTCGCTGTCGCGCCGCTAGTCAGCGGCGGCCATATCCCCATCTTCCTTTCCTTCCTCGACCGCGTTCTTCACCGGGGCTCGCGCCGCCAGCGATCACGCGCGATCACATCTGCTGCATCGCGGCCGGGCCATCCTGGAAATCGTAAAAGCAACGCATTTGCGTTGCGACATCGTCAAAGAACGAGGTGTATAGTCGGCGGCATCAGCAGCAGTCAGCAACAGAGGAAGTCACGATGCCAGCCATTGCGGAATCCCTGTCCAGGCCGATCCATAACGGCCCGCGCGAACGCGAGCTGCCGACCTGCCCGGTCTGCGCCGACTCGATGATTGCCGCCGAAGCCTCCGCATTCCTGTCGGAGAACGTCGTCGGCTACCTGTGGGCCTGCGAGACCTGCGGTTACGGCTTCGTGACCGAGCATCCGATCAGGGCGATCGCCTGCAACTGACATCTTGAGGATTCGGCGTCGCCTTATCGCGGCGCGAGGTCGCCGCGCTGCCACGCTTCGCGAACGCCGGCGCTGAAATCGGCGAACGCATCGGTCGCAATCGCTTCGCGCACCTGCCGCATCAGGTCCTGGTAATAGGCGACGTTGATCTCCGACAGGAGCATCGCGCCGAGCGTTTCGCCCGCCTTGATGAGGTGGTGCAGGTAGGCCCGCGAACAGCCGTTGGTCGCCGGCCACGGACTTTCTTCGTCGAGCGGGCGCGGGTCGTCGGCATGGCGGGCGTTGCGCAGGTTGACGGGTCCGCGCCGCGTGAAGGCCAGCCCGTGGCGGCCGTTGCGCGTCGGCAGCACGCAGTCGAACATGTCGATGCCGCGCGCGACCGCGTGAAGGATGTCGTCGGGCGTGCCCACACCCATCAGGTAGCGCGGGCGGTCCTGCGGCAGGTGCGGGGTGGTTTCCTCGATCATCCGCAGCATCACCTCCTGTGGCTCGCCGACCGCGAGCCCGCCGATCGCATAGCCGTGAAAGCCGAGATCGACGAGGCCGCGTGCGCTGGCATGCCGCAGCGCCGCCACGTCGCCGCCCTGCACGATGCCGAACAGCATGTGCCCGGCCGGCGCGGCTTCGAACGCCCGCTTGCAGCGCTCGGCCCAGCGCAGCGACAATTCCATCGCGCGCGCGATATCACCGTGGGCGGCTGGCAGCCGCACGCATTCGTCAAGCTGCATGGCGATATCGGCGCCGAGCAGCCGCTGCACCTCGATCGCCCGTTCCGGCGACAGTTCGATGCGCGCGCCGTCGATGTGGGAGCGGAAGGTCACCGCATGCTCGGTCACCTTGCGCAACTGCGCCAGCGACATCACCTGAAAGCCGCCGGAGTCGGTCAGCATCGGGCCGTTCCAGCCGGTGAACGCCTGCAACCCGCCCAGCGCCGCGATGCGTTCCGCGCCCGGCCGCAGCATCAGGTGATAGGTATTGCCGAGCACGATATCGGCCCCGCTGTCGCGGATCTCGCGCCAGTGGATGCCCTTCATCGCGCCGGCGGTGCCGACCGGCATGAAAGCCGGGGTGCGCACCGCGCCGTGCGGCGTGGTCAGCCGGCCGAGACGCGCCGCGCCGCTCTGGCCCAGCAGTTCAAAATGATTGGCGAGTGTCATCGGCTGGCCGGATCGGGAAACAGCAGGCAGGCGTCGCCGTAGGAATAGAAGCGGTAGCCGCTGGCGATGGCGTGGGCATAGGCCCGCTTCATGGTGTCGAGCCCGCTGAAGGCGGACACCAGCATGAACAGCGTCGAGCGCGGCAGGTGGAAATTCGTCATCAGCACGTCAACCGCGCGGAAGCGATAACCCGGCGTGATGAAGATATCGGTGTGGCCGGAGAACGACCGCACCTGGCCTCCTGCGTCCGCCGCGCTTTCGAGAAGGCGCAGCGAGGTGGTACCGACCGCGACGATGCGCCCGCCGCGCGCGCGCGCTGCGTTCAGCGCGGCGGCGGTGTCGGCGGAGATAGTTCCCCATTCGGCGTGCATCCGGTGCTCATCGGTATCGTCGGCCTTGACCGGCAGGAACGTCCCTGCCCCGACATGCAGAGTCAGGCGATGGATCGCAACACCGCGCGCCGCCAACGCCGCCTCCAGCGCCGGCGTAAAATGCAGCCCGGCGGTAGGCGCCGCCACCGCGCCCTCATGGACGGCGAACATGGTCTGATAGTCCTGCGCGTCCTGCTCGTCCGGCGTGCGCCGCGCGGCGATGTAGGGCGGCAGCGGCGGCGCGCCGACATCGGCGATGGCCTGATCGAGCGTCGGGCCGTGAAACGAGAACGCCAGCGTCACCTCGCCGTTGTCGCCCTTGGCTTCCACCTGGGCGTCGAGATGGCCGAGCAGGCACACCCGGCCCTCGTTGCCGAAGCGGACGGTGTCGCCCTCGATCAGTTTTTTGGCGGGCTTGACCAGCGCCTGCCAGCGCGAGCCGTCGAGCCGCTTGATCAGCGTCGCCTCGATCCGCGGCTCGGCCTCGCGCCCGATGCGGCGGCCCGCCAGTTGCGCCGGGATGACCTTGGTGTCGTTGACCACAAGCTGGTCGCCCGGCCGCAGCACCTGCGCCAGGTCCGACACCCGGCTATCCTGCAAGGGCTCGCCTGGCCGCACCACGAGCAGCCGTGCGGCGTCGCGCGGGCTCGCGGGCCGCAGCGCGATGCGTTCCGGCGGAAGCTCGAAATCGAAAAGATCGGTGCGCATGGATCAACGGGACGATGTGATGAGCGGAACACTGTCCATCACTGGACCCTTGAGGCCGCAAGCGTCAATGGCCGGCGCGCGCGAGTGAGCGCCCCGGCTATTGCACCTTGGTCGGACGATGCGAGGATCGCTCAGGCCGCGTCGGCCGCCATCCGCGCCTTGACGATCTTGTCCGGGTTCTGCACCGGCTCGCCGCGCTTGATCTTGTCGACGTTCTCCATGCCGGAGGTCACCTTGCCCCACACGGTATACTGCTTGTCGAGAAAACGGGCGTCGTCGAAGCAGATGAAGAACTGGCTGTCACCGGAATCCGGGTTGGCGGCGCGCGCCATCGAGACGACGCCGCGCACGTGCGGCTCGGCGTTGAACTCGGCCTTGAGCTTTTGCCCGGAGCCGCCGGTGCCGGTGCCGTGCGGGCATCCGGTCTGCGCCATGAAACCGTCGATCACGCGGTGGAACACAATTCCGTCATAAAATCCCTCACGCACCAGTTCCTTGATCCGCGCGACATGGTTGGGTGCGAGGTCCGGACGCATCTCGATGGTGACGGGCCCCTGAGTGGTTTCGAGGATCAACGTGTTGTCGTCAGCCATGCTGTTTCTCTTTCCTTTGAATGAATTCCGCTGTCACTTGATATCGGAAGCGACCTGCACCTTCACCATCTTGTCGGGATCGGTGACCGCGCCGCTCTGCACACCGGGAGGCGCCTTCTTCAGCTTGTCCACCACGTCCATGCCCGAGACCACGTTGCCGATGACGGTGTACTGGCCGTTGAGGAACGAGGCGTCGGCGAAGCAGATAAAGAACTGCGAATTGGCGCTATCGTTGCTGTCACCCCGCCGCGCCATGCCGACCACGCCGCGCGTGAACGGCACCTTGGAGAACTCGGCCTTGAGGTTCGGATATTTCGATCCGCCGGTGCCGTTGAAGTTCTGGCCATCGCCGGTCTGCGCCATGAAGCCGGCCATCACCCGGTGGAACGGCACGTTGTTATAAAAACCCTCGCGGGCAAGCTGCTTGATGCGCTCAGCATGTTTCGGGGCGATATCGGCGCGAAGCTGGATCACGATCCGGCCCTTGGTGGTGTCGATGACGATGGCGTTGGCCTTATCGAGGCTGGCGGGCAGCGGCTGCGCCAAGGCGGGCGCCGCGCACACCAGCGCGGCAAGAACGGCGAGAATGCGGATCATGACAACTCCGAGGGGAGACGGTGGATGAATTATGTCTGCTAGCTATCTGAACTAGCTTCTGGATTTTGCCTTAAGGCTGACGGCGACCGAGGCCGGGACGAAGGCAGAGACGTCGCCGCCCATGGCAGCGATCTGCCGTATCAGTGTGGCGGTGATCGGGCGGACGGCGACGGAGGCCGGAACGAACACCGTCTGAACCTCCGGCGCCATGGCTTCGTTCATGCCGGCGATCTGCATCTCGTAGTCGAGATCGGTGCCGTCGCGCAGCCCCCGGACCATGATGCGGGCGCCATGCTGGCGAGCGGAAGTAACGGTCAGCCCGTCATAGGTCACGGCATCGAAGGCACAGCCCGCGGCTAGCGCGACCGGCGCGAACACCTCGCGCACCATGGCCAGCCGCTCCTCGGTCGAGAACAGCGGCTTCTTGCCAGGGTGAATGCCGATGGCGACGATCAGCTTGTCGCACAGGCCGACGGCCTGGCGGACCACGTCGAGGTGGCCGTTGCTGACGGGATCGAACGAGCCGGGATAAAGCGCAATGCGGGTCATGGTTCGGTCTAACCCGGCGGCCCGTCCCCCGCAAGCCGCCCGGTTCCGTCCGGGCGCGCCGGCTTCTTTTTTGCCGCTGAGAATCAGACCGGAGCACCCTTCGGGTGTCGCCGGCGTGTGTGAGGCACCTCACTGTTTCGTGGCCCGTCTTCGGCGAAACATTTCCGCAGCCGACGAAACCTTTTTCATCCCGGCGCGACAACCAGGTGAAACCGGGGGTGGCTATCAAAGCCCGGCAAGCCAAGCAGAACGACCGCGAAGGTCTAAAACGACAGGGGAACGTCATGATCAAGGCTCTTTCCGCGCTGACAGTCGCAGGCTTCATCGCAGCCGCCCTGACCGTCCTGCCGGGGTTCGCCCCGGACGTCGAGGCCGGCGTCACCGCCGCGCCGCTCGCCAAGAGCGACCGGCTCGACTTGCGCTCGGATGTCTGCTCCCGGCAGAACTGGCCGAATTTCGATGCGCCATGCCTGCGCCGGGCTGGCTCGCGTGCCGGGGTCGCGAACGCCCGCGTCATCCGCGGCTGAAGACGACTGGAATTCCCGCTATCGCCGCGCCGAAGCCGGCGATGGCCCGGCGAAGGCACGTCAATCGCCGTTGCCGTTGTCGCCTTCCTCGCCGATGTGCTCGACCGAGACCACGCGCTCGCCTTCCGCGGTATTGAAGACGCGCACGCCCTTAGAGGCGCGGCTGGTGATGCGGATGCCTTCCACCGGCACGCGGATCAACTGCCCGCCGTCGCTGACCAGCATGATCTGGTCCGACATCTCCACTGGGAACGCCGCCACCAGATGGCCGATCTCGCCAAGCTTGGTCGGATCACTGGCGCGGATGCCCTTGCCGCCGCGCCCCGACACCCTGAACTCGAACGACGACGACCGCTTGCCGTAACCCTGCGCGGTGACGGTCAGCACGAACTGCTCGGCCGCGCCCATCTCCGCGTAACGCTCCTGCGGCAGCGCAAGGTCGGTATGCACCGCCTCGTCAGCCTCCGGCGTCGCCTCCTCCGGCTCGATGTCTTCACCGGTGGCGGCGCGGCGGATCGCGCCCGATTGCTTGAGATAGGCGGCGCGCTCGGCCGGCGTCGCCTCGAAGTGATGCAGGATCGACAGCGAGATCACGCGATCGCCCGGTGCCAGCGAGAGGCCGCGCACGCCCATCGAGGTGCGGCCCGAGAACACCCGCACGTCGGCGACCGGGAAGCGGATGCACTGGCCGCCCGCCGCCGTCAGCAGCACGTCGTCGCGCTCGGTGCAGATCTGCACGTCGACGATCGCCTCGCCCTCGTCGAGCTTCATGGCGATGATGCCGGAGCGGCGGACATCGACGAAATCCGACAGCTTGTTGCGGCGGACGTTGCCGCCGGTGGTGGCGAACATCACGTCAAGCGCGGCCCACGAGGATTCATCCTCCGGCAGCGGCATGATGGTGGTGATGCGCTCGCTCTGCTCCAACGGCAGGATGTTGATGAGCGCCTTGCCGCGGCCGTTGGGCGGCGCCATCGGCAGCCGCCACACCTTCTCCTTGTAGACCTGCCCGCGCGACGAGAAGAACAGCACCGGCGTATGGGTCGAGGCGACGAACAGCCGGCTGACGAAATCCTCGTCGCGGGTCTGCATCCCCGAGCGGCCCTTACCGCCGCGCTTCTGGGCGCGATAGGTGGACAGCGGCACGCGCTTGACGTAGCCGAGATGCGACACGGTGACGACCATGTCCTCGCGCTGGATCAGGTCCTCGTCCTCGACCTCACCGTCCTGCTCCATGATGACGGTGCGGCGCGGCGTGGCGAACTCCGCCTTCACGGCGTTGAGTTCGTCCTTGACGATAGTCTGCACGCGTGCGCGGGAGCGCAGGATATCGAGATAGTCGGCGATCTCGACGGCGAGCTTGTCGAGTTCGTCGGAGATTTCCTCGCGGCCCAGCGCGGTGAGCCGTTGCAGGCGCAGATCAAGGATGGCTTTCGCTTGTTCGAACGACAGCCGCGCGGTGCCGTCCGGATTGAGGCGGTGGCGCGGATCGTCGATCAGCGTAATCATCGCCGCGACATCGCTCGCCGGCCAGTCGCGCGACATCAGGGTTTCGCGCGCGGTGTTGGGATCGGGCGAGGTGCGGATGACGCGGATGATCTCGTCGATATTGGCCACCGCGATGGCGAGGCCGACAAGGATGTGCGCGCGGTCGCGCGCCTTGTTAAGCAAAAACTTGGTCCGCCGCGTCACCACCTGTTCGCGGAACGCGACAAACAGCGTCAGCAGATCCTTCAGGTTCATCAACTGCGGGCGGCCGGCATCAAGCGCCACCATGTTGGCGCCGAAGTTGGTCTGCAGCGGCGTGAAGCGGTAGAGTTGATTGAGCACCACCTCCGGCACCGCGTCGCGCTTCAGTTCGATGACGACGCGGAAACCGTCACGGTCGGACTCGTCGCGCAGGTCGGAAATGCCGTCGATCTTCTTGTCGCGCACCAGTTCCGCGATGCGCTCGACCATGGTGGCCTTGTTCACCTGATAGGGAATTTCCGAGACGATGATGGCTTCACGGTCCTTGCGCGCCGGCTCGATCGACACCTTGCCGCGCATTACGATGGAGCCGCGGCCGAGGTGATAGGCCGAGCGGATGCCCTGACGGCCGAGGATGATGCCGCCGGTCGGGAAATCCGGCCCCGGAATGATATTGATGAGGTCGTCGATCCCGAGCGTCGGATCGTCGATCAGCGCCACGCAGGCATCGATCACCTCGCCGAGATTGTGCGGCGGGATATTGGTCGCCATGCCGACCGCGATGCCGCCGGCGCCGTTGACGAGCAGGTTCGGGAATTTGGCGGGAAGGACAGAAGGCTCCTTCTCGCTGTTATCGTAGTTGGGCTGGAAATCGACGGTGTCCTTGTCGATGTCGTCGAGCAGCGACTGCGCGATCTTGGTGAGACGGGATTCGGTGTAGCGCATCGCCGCCGGCATATCGCCGTCCACCGAGCCGAAGTTGCCCTGCCCGTCAATCAGCGGCACGCGCATGGAAAAATCCTGCGCCATGCGTACCAGCGCGTCGTAGACCGACTGATCGCCGTGCGGATGATATTTACCGATGACGTCGCCGACAGTACGCGCCGACTTGCGGTACGGCTTGTTCCACTCGAAGCCGTTCTCGTACATGCCGTAGAGGATGCGCCGATGCACCGGCTTCAAGCCGTCGCGCGCGTCTGGCAGCGCGCGGGCCACAATCACGCTCATGGCGTAATCGAGGTAGCTGCGCTTCATCTCGTCGAGAATGGATACGGGTCGGATGTCGGAGGGCGTCACCGGCTCCTCCGGGGTGTTGTCGTCGCTGTCGGCCAAGGGTGAAATCCGGTCAGTTTCTGCACAGAATCATATAGCGCATCGGGGGCGCGCAAACCACCCCTTCCGCAATCAGCGGACGGGTTTTTTCCGTTTTATTTTCCGTAGCTTACGGTGAGGCGCCGGGGCGCTGTGGAGCCTTATCCGCTCCGCTGCGCGTGACCGTTGATTCCGGTGCGAAACCAGCCATCCTGAGTCGTCGCCAACCACAGAAAACGCCCCACAGCCAAGGATCCCGCCATGCCCTATACGTCTGTCGCGCTCGTCACCCTCTTGTCCGTACTGGTGTACGCCTGGATGGCAATAATGGTAGCCCGTACGCGCCAGCGCGTCGGCATTTTCGCGCCAGTCATGACCGGCGATCCGGAGCTCGAACGCACTATCCGGGCGCACGTCAATACGCTGGAGTGGTTTCCGATCTTCCTGCCCTCGCTCTGGCTGTTCGCAATCTACTGGAGTCCGCTGGTCGCGGCGGCGCTGGGATTGGTCTGGATCGTCGGGCGGGTGATCTACTTTCTCGGCTACCGGACGGCGGCCGGAAAACGCCGGCCGGGATTTTTCATCCAGGCCGTCGCCGTCCTCGCGCTGTTGGTCGGCGCGCTCGGCCGAGTGATTTATCTCATCGCCACGACGGCAACGCTCTGACTCCACCGGCGCACCCGCGTCGGGCTGTCACCATTACCAATATTGCGCGCCCAGATGGCACGGGGTGTCAGAATGGGATGTCGTCATCGATATCGGCGTTGCGGCCGCCGCCACCGCCACCCACGGCTGCCCGGCGCGGCGCGCCTCCGGACGGCCCGCTGGAGCCGAAATCGCCGCCGGCATCGTCGCCGCCGAAGCTGCCGCCACTACCGCCGCTGCGGCCGTCGAGCATGGTCAGGGTCGAGTTGAAGCCCTGCAACACCACCTCGGTCGAATAGCGCTCCGCGCCGCTTTGGTCGGTCCATTTGCGGGTCTGCAACTGGCCCTCGATGTAGACCTTGGAGCCCTTGCGCAAATACTGCTCGGCGATCCGGCATAGGCCCTCGTTGAAGATCACGACGCGGTGCCACTCGGTCTTTTCCTTGCGCTCGCCGGTGTTCTTGTCGCGCCAGCTTTCCGACGTCGCGACCCGCAGGTTGGCGATCGGCCTACCATCCTGGGTCCGTTTGATTTCCGGGTCGGCCCCGAGATTGCCGACCAGAATGACCTTGTTCACGCTTCCCGCCATCGACGCCTCCACTCTGACGAACCAAACCGCTCAAACGAAACCCGACCCGCAATCGGAATCTTCGAAAGACTTGCTCCCGGAGAACCCCGCCGTGCCGGCTAACTGCGCATCGCGACCGTGGCCGCCCGAAGCTATACTCCGTTCCGGCGGCCCGGGATGCGACCCGCGCAACCTTATCCACACCGGATACTGGCACTATGTTCCCATTTTGTTCAAATGAAAAGGCTGAGGCCGCCAGCTTTGGATAAAACTCTTGGTTGCAGACCCGGATACCCGTCCACGCGCCTTCCCGACCCTTGCCGCCCCGCCGCATCAGAGCGGCAGGACCCGTGCAAACGCCTGCAAACGATCGCCCCGGGTTCGCCACACTTCGCCCCCGAGTGTTGCACTCCGGAGACAGTATTCTTCGCGGAATCGGATATGTTGGTTCCATTGATTTTGGGGACGCTGGCTCTCCGACAAGAGAATATGTGGAGATTGACGATGAAATCCTTCCTTATGGGCACGGTTGCTCTCGCCGCCATTGGCATGGCGCTTCCCGCCAGCGCCGCTGATCTGGCCGCCCGTCCCTATACGAAGGCTCCGCCCCCGGTTCCCGTGCAGGTCTACAACTGGACCGGTCTCTACATCGGTGGTTTCGGCGGTTACGGCTGGACCGATGACGTGGCATCCGGTATCGGCGGCATCGATCTGACCGGCGGCTTCGGCGGCGGCACCATCGGCTACAACTGGCAGAACAACAACTTCGTATTCGGCATCGAGGTCGATGCAGCCGGTGCCGACATCAGCGCTTCGGTAGGCGTGCCGGGCGTATTGTGGGCCAAGTCGCAGATCAACTCCTTCGGTACCGTGCGCGGCCGCCTCGGCGTCACCCCGTCGCCGTCCTCCCTGCTCTACGTCACCGGCGGCTACGCCTGGGCCAACAACAAGCTGAGCGTCGATGTGCTCGGCGTGACCGCCTCCGACAGCCGCACCCATGGCGGATGGACCGTCGGCGCCGGCCTCGAATACATGTTCGCGCCGAACTGGTCGGCCAAGGTCGAATATCTCTATGCCGAACTCGACAGCCAGGACTACTTCGGCGGTGTGGTGTCGAGCGGCAACACCTCGCTCAACACGGTCAAGGCTGGCATCAACTACCACTTCAACTGGGGTGGTCCGGTGGTGGCGAAATACTGAGCGATCTCCTCCCGACTTGATCTCGTTTCAAGAGCCGGCCTCGTGCCGGCTCTTTTTTGTTGGCCCTCTCGCCTGCCTGTCATCACAAATACGCCCGATGCCTGCCGGAACCGGCACGGTCCGCCCCGTTCTTTCACGGTCCGCCCCGTTCTTTCGGCTGACGGCGAGCGTCCACAACAAACCGGTTGAAGGTCGGCGAGAAGCACTGGAAATCCTTCCCCGTTCTTCCTATGTTCCG
Source organism: Bradyrhizobiaceae bacterium (assembly GCA_044463945.1). GTDB lineage: Bacteria > Pseudomonadota > Alphaproteobacteria > Rhizobiales > Xanthobacteraceae > 62-47. Next base: position 48,446 of record JBIQLW010000029.1, read on the forward strand.
AGCAAAGTCCTCGGCGTCCGATCCCGGCTTCCCGGCGATGCGCGCCCGAATTGCGGCGCGCCGCCCGCGCCGTGGAAATGCCGAACATGGTCGATGAAGTTCTCAAGGCAAAACGCCAACTCGCCGCTGGCCCGAACCAGCGCGCCATTACCATTCGCGGCGCCCGCGAACACAACCTCAAGAACATCGACGTCGCCATCCCGCGCGACCGGCTGGTGGTGCTGACCGGGCTGTCCGGCTCCGGCAAATCGTCGCTCGCCTTCGACACCATCTATGCCGAGGGTCAGCGCCGTTACGTCGAATCGCTCTCCGCCTATGCGCGGCAGTTTCTGGAGATGATGCAGAAGCCCGATGTCGATCAGATCGACGGGCTGTCGCCGGCGATCTCCATCGAGCAGAAGACCACCTCGAAGAACCCGCGCTCGACCGTCGGCACCGTCACCGAGATCTACGACTACATGCGGTTGTTGTGGGCGCGCGTCGGCGTGCCCTATTCGCCTGCCACGGGACTTCCGATCGAGAGTCAAACGGTGTCGCAGATGGTGGACCGCGTGCTGGCGCTGCCCGAGGGCACGCGGCTGTATCTGCTGGCCCCGGTAGTGCGCGGCCGCAAGGGCGAATACCGCAAGGAGATGGCGGACTACCTCAAGAAGGGTTTTCAGCGCGTCAAGATCGACGGCGCGTTTCATGAGTTGGCGGAAGCGCCGGCGCTCGACAAGAAATTCCCGCACGATATCGACGTGGTGGTGGACCGCATCGTGGTACGCCCCGATATCGGGCAGCGGCTGGCCGAAAGTTTTGAGACTGCACTCAAGCTCGCCGAGGGGCTGGCGGTGATCGAATACGCCGATGCGCCGGCAGCCACTGATAACAAGAAAACCGAAAAGAAGACCGCAAAGATTCACGACAAGAGCGGCCCCGAGCGCATCCTGTTCTCGGAGAAATTCGCCTGTCCGGTCTCGGGCTTCACGATACCGGAGATCGAGCCGCGGCTGTTCTCGTTCAACAATCCCTACGGCGCCTGCCCGGCCTGCGGCGGGCTGGGCATCGAGCAGCACATCGATCCCGACCTCGTCATTCCCGACAAGGAACTGACCTTGCGCAAGGGTGCGATCGCGCCATGGGCGAAGTCGTCGTCGCCCTACTATGTGCAAACGTTGCAGGCGCTCGGCAAATTCTACAAGTTCACGCTCGACACCAAGTGGAAGGACCTGCCGAAGAAGACGCAAAACGCGCTGCTGTTCGGCTCCGGCGACGACGAGATCAAGTTCTCCTACGAGGACGGCGTGCGCTCCTACGATACCAAGAAGCCGTTCGAGGGCGTCGTCACCAATATTGAGCGTCGCTTCCGTGAAACCGAGAGCGAATGGGCGCGCGAGGAACTCGGCAAGTACTTTTCCGACGTGCCATGCGAAGCCTGTAACGGCTATCGCCTCAAGCCCGAGGCGCTGTGCGTCAAGATCGGCGGCAAGCACATCGGCGAGATCGCCGAGTTATCGGTGAAGCGCGCCGGCGATTGGTTCGCCTCCGTTCCCGACGCGCTCAACAGGCAGCAGAACGAGATCGCCGCGCGCATCCTGAAAGAGATCCGCGAGCGGCTGACATTCCTGCTCGATGTCGGCCTGAACTACCTGACGCTGTCGCGCGCCTCCGGCACGCTGTCCGGCGGCGAGAGCCAGCGCATCCGCCTCGCCTCGCAGATTGGAAGCGGGTTGACCGGCGTGCTCTACGTGCTCGACGAACCCTCGATCGGCCTGCACCAGCGCGACAACGCGCGCCTGCTTGATACCCTGAAGCGGCTGCGCGACCTCGGCAACACCGTGATCGTGGTGGAACACGACGAGGACGCCATCCGTCTCGCTGATCATGTTGTCGATGTCGGCCCCGGCGCCGGTGTTCATGGCGGCCACATCGTCGCGCAGGGCACGCCCGCCGACATCATGCGCAATCCGGCCTCGCTGACCGGGCAATACCTCACCGGCGAGCGCTTCGTCGCGATTCCCGAACAGCGCCGGCCGCCGAACCATCGCCGCACCCTGAAGGTCGTCAACGCCCGCGGCAACAACCTAAAGAACGTCTCGGCGGAAATTCCGCTGGGCCTGTTCACCTGCGTCACCGGCGTCTCCGGCGGCGGCAAATCGACATTGCTGATCGATACGCTCTATCGCGCGCTGGCGCGCAAGCTCAATAACGCCAGCGAGGCCGCCGCGCCCCACGACCGCATCGAGGGGCTGGAGCACATCGACAAGATCATCGACATCGACCAGTCGCCGATCGGCCGCACCCCGCGCAGCAATCCCGCGACCTATACCGGCGCGTTCACGCCGATCCGCGAATGGTTCGCCGGCCTGCCCGAAGCGAAAGCGCGCGGCTACGAGCCGGGCCGGTTCAGCTTCAACGTCAAGGGCGGCCGCTGTGAGGCGTGCCAGGGCGACGGCGTTATCAAGATCGAGATGCACTTCCTGCCGGACGTCTACGTCACCTGCAACGTCTGCAAGGGCAAGCGCTACAATCGCGAGACACTGGAGGTGCTGTTCAAGGGCAAGTCGATCGCCGACGTGCTAGACATGACGGTGGAGGAAGCCGCCGAGTTCTTCAAGGCGGTGCCACGCGTTCGGGACACCTTCAACACGCTGCGCCGCGTCGGGCTTGATTACATCAAGGTCGGCCAGCAGGCGACCACGCTGTCAGGCGGCGAAGCACAGCGCGTCAAGCTCGCCAAGGAATTGTCGAAGCGCGCCACCGGTCGCACCCTCTACATCCTCGACGAGCCGACCACCGGCCTGCACTTCCATGACGTCGCCAAGCTGCTCGACGTGCTGCACGAACTGGTGGCGCAGGGCAACACCGTGGTAGTGATCGAGCACAATCTCGAAGTCATCAAGACCGCCGACTGGGTGATCGACCTCGGCCCCGAGGGCGGCGACGGCGGCGGCGAGATCGTCGCTTGGGGTCCGCCGGAAGATATCGTCAAGGCGCCCCGCAGCCACACCGGGAAATTCCTGAAGCCGGTGCTTGAGAAGGCAGGCGTGAAGAAGAAGCGCGGCGAGGCGGCGGAGTGAGCTTGAATCGAAGGCGGTGAGTTGCCCCCTTTGAAGTGGCCCTCCGTGAGGACAGGGCCGGCAGGGTGCTGACGCGATGCGAACGATAGGTGTGACGGAAGTTACGTTATGTCGTATTTCAGCGTAGGCCGCGATAGGCGCTCCCCGAACAAGGGTCGAGCCTCAATTTGGAGTCCACCATGTGATTGCGGCGACGAGGCAGACGGCTGACAGGAAGACGTCGGCGCGTTTGTCATAGCGTGTGGCGATGCGGCGGAAGTCCTTGAGCCGGCAG
>JBIQLW010000030.1:0-46868 GCA_044463945.1 Bradyrhizobiaceae bacterium
ACGCGCTGCGGCCGAAGAAGTGCATGGGCGGCTGGGGCCGGCAGTTCTTCAACATTTCGCCCACCGGCAAGATTCTGCCGTGCCACGCTGCCGAAACCATCACCGGGCTGCATTTCGAATCGGTGCGCGGCAACCGGTCGATCGCCTGGATCTGGCAGAACTCCGACGCCTTCAACCGCTATCGCGGCACCGGCTGGATGCCGGAGCCGTGCCGGAGTTGCGATTTCAGGGAAATCGATTTCGGCGGCTGCCGCTGTCAGGCGTTCGCGCTGACCGGCGATGCCGGCAACACCGATCCCGCCTGCGCGCTGTCGCCGCTGCACGAACAGATCTTCAAGACGGCCGAGGCGGAAGCCTCCGGCGACCTCAACCGCTTCATCTACCGCAACTTGAAGGGTGGCACCCCGGAAGCCGGCGGCGGTTTTCCATAGAATCGGGCGATGGTTCGGCCGGGCTGACGTGAACGTGCCGCTGGCGCGAGCGCGCGGCGCGTTTATGATGCACTTTGGCCATGCAGCTTTTTCGGCCGCGCCCGGTGCGCCGGGCGCGATCGCCGCACAGGGAGGAACGACATGAGGGGTCTGGAGGGGCGGGTCGCCATCGTCACCGGCGCCGCCGGTGGAATCGGCCGCGCGATCTGCCGGCGGTTCGTCGATGAAGGCGTCAGCATCATCGCGCTCGACGTCAACGACGAGGCGTTGAAGGAGCTTGTCGCGGGCTTTGGCGCGCAGGCATCGCGGCTGTTTCCGGTCGCCGCCGATATCGCCGACTATGCGGCGGTCGAGGACGCGGTGGCGCGCGGCGTCGCCCGCTTCGGCAAGCTCGACATTCTCGTCAACAACGCGGGATGGGACATCGCGAAACCGTTCCTGCAATCCGAGCCGGACCTGTGGGACAGGATCATCGCCATCAACCTGCGCGGCCCGCTGAATCTCCACAAGGCGGCGCTGCCGCATCTCATCGCCGCCGGCGGCGGCAAGATCGTCAACATTGCGTCGGACGCGGGGCGGGTCGGCTCGTCGGGGGAAGCGGTCTATTCGGCCTGCAAGGGGGGCATCATCTCGTTCTCCAAGACCATCGCCCGGGAATGCGCGCGCGACAACATCCGCGTCAACGCGGTCTGTCCGGGGCCGACCGATACCGCGCTGCTGCGCTCCTTCGCCGGCGGCGGCGAATACGGCCAGAAGATCTATGAGGGCCTCAAGCGCGCGATTCCGTTGCGGCGGCTCGGCCAGCCGGACGACATCCCGGGCATCATCGCCTTTCTGTCGAGCGACGACGCCGATTTCATCACCGGGCAGGTCATCAGCGTCTCGGGCGGCCTGACCATGAGCGGCTGAGGGCGGCGCGCCCCGCCGCGACGCCGGGCGTTGCCCCATCCTTTTATCCCTCCCCCGCTCGAGGGGGAGGGTAAGGAGGGGGCCATCAAGGCGATACGCTACGCCAGCGTCATCAGGCTGGCGTTGCCGCCGGCGGCGGCGGTGTTGATCGAGGTCGAGACTTCCTCAACCAGCCAGTCCATGCAGTAGGCGTCGGGATCGCTTTGCAGCGCCTGCGTCGAGGCCGCCTGCACCGGCACCAGCGGGCCGGGGCAGCTGGCGATCCGCGTCGCGACGGCCGTGATCCGGTCGGCGTCGCCCTCCACCAGCGCACCGGCGAACGGACCGTCCGCCTCCCACGCCGCGCTCCACGTCAGGCGCGCCGCCACGCGCTCGGGCAGGTCCGGCAGCGCGCCGTCGAGGCCGGTCGCGCGATCGATCGCCGCCGTGTTGCCGGTCGCCAGCGTGGCCGCGAGTTGATGGAAAAGCCCGCTCGCCGTCTGCGGCGCCAGCAGCAGCCGGCCGCGCGGGTGCAGCGCGTAGAGATTGCGCTCGCCGACCGGGCCGTCGAGTTCGGCTGAGAAGCCGAGCGCCGAACGGCGGCCGATGGCGCGGGCGATCTCCGCCGTGGCGTCGAGCCCGCGCGCGTCGAGCCATGCCGCGAAATCGCCCAGCGCCGGATCGGGCTGAACCGCGCCGGGCAAGGGCTGCGGCGGGCGCGCCGCCAGCTGGCCGAGATAGAGCGGGCCGCCGGCCTTGGGGCCGGTGCCCGACAGCCCGCGCCCGCCGAACGGCTGGACGCCGACCACCGCGCCGATGACGTTGCGGTTGACATAAATGTTTCCTGCCCTGATGCGCGCGGTGACGCGGGCGATGGTTTCGTCGAGCCGGGTGTGCAGCCCGAAGGTGAGGCCGTAGCCGGTGGCGTTGATCCGGTCGATCGTCGCGTCGAGGTCGCGGCGGCGATAGCGGATGACGTGCAGCACCGGGCCGAACACCTCGCGCTTCAGTTCGTCCAGCGATTCAATCTCGATGATGGTGGGCGCGACGAAGGTGCCGGCCGCGGTTTCATCGGGCAGCGTCAGTTGTTCGACCGCGCGGCCGTTGGCGCGCATGGTGGCGATGTGGCGCTCGATGTTGTCGCGTGCCTCTGCGCTGATGACCGGCCCGATGTCGGTCGCGAGCCGCCCGGTGTTGCCGACGCTCAACTCCGCCATCGCGCCCCTGAGCATGGTCAGCACGCGCTCGGCGATATCGTCCTGAACGCACAGGACCCGCAGCGCCGAGCAGCGTTGCCCGGCGCTGTCGAAGGCCGACACCACGACGTCGCCGACCACCTGCTCGGGCAGCGCCGAGGAATCGACGATCATGGCGTTCTGTCCGCCGGTTTCGGCGATCAGCGGAATCGGCCGGCCGGCTGCCGAGAGCCGGGTCGCGAGTTGCTGCTGGATCGACCGGGCGGCCTCGGTCGAGCCGGTGAACATCACCCCCGACGTCTGCGGCGCAGCGACCAGCGCCGCGCCGATGCGGCCGTCGCCGGGCAGGAGTTGCAAGGCCGTTCGCGAAACGCCGGCCTCAAGCAGCAGGGCGACGGCGGCGGCCGCGGTGAGCGGGGTTTCCTCGGCCGGCTTCGCCAGCACCGGGTTTCCTGCGACCAGCGCCGCCGCGATCTGCCCGACGAAGATCGCCAGCGGGAAATTCCACGGGCTGATGCAGACCACGGGACCGAGCGGCGTCGGGTCCGGGCCCAGCGTGTCGCGGGCCTGCCCGGCGTAGTAGCGCAGGAAATCGATCGCCTCGCGCACTTCCGCCACCGCATTGGACGCCGACTTTCCGGCCTCGCGCATCACGAGGCCCATCAGCGACGCCATTTGCGCCTGCATTTGATCGGCGGCCTGCTCCAGCATCGCGGCGCGCGCGGCGGTGCCGGTTGCGCGCCATGCGGCGGCGTGGTGCGCCGCCAGCACCACGGCGCGGCCGGCCTCGGCTTCGGTGGCCTCGATCACCGTGCCGACGATGTCGCGGTGATCGGCGGGATTGCGGACAGGGCGGCTTTCGCCCGCGCCATGCGCTCCGTCGGCCAGCACGGGTGCGGCGCGCCATGGTCGTTGCGCGCTGTCGGCGAGGCCGCGCGCAAGCCGCGCCAACGCGGTCTCGTCCGACAGGTCGATGCCTTCGGAGTTGCGCCGCGCCGGCCCGTAAAGGGCGGCGGGCAGCGCGATCCGCTGGTGCGGCGCGCCCGGCACCGGCATGGCGCGAACGGTGTCCACCGGGTCGGCGACCAGGTCGTCGATCGCGACGCTCGGGTCGGCGATGCGATGGACGAACGACGAGTTGGCGCCGTTTTCGAGCAGCCGGCGGACGAGGTAGGCGAGCAGCGTCTCGTGGGTGCCGACCGGCGCGTAGATGCGGCACGGCCGGTCGAGCTTGTCGCGGCCGACCACCTCGTCATAGAGCGGCTCGCCCATGCCGTGCAGGCACTGGTACTCGTAGTCGCCGATGCGGAAATCCGGCCCCGCCGTCTCGTGGATGGTCGCCAGCGTCTGGGCGTTGTGGGTGGCGAACTGCGGAAACACCACCTCGCGCGCGCCGAGCAGTTTCGCGGCGCAGGCGATGTAGGACACGTCGGTATGCACCTTGCGGGTGAAAACCGGGTAGTCCGCGAGCCCGTCGAGTTGCGCGCGCTTGATCTCGGCGTCCCAGTACGCGCCCTTGACCAGCCGCACCATGATGCGGTGGTTGGTGCGGCGCGCGAGATCGATGATGAAATCGAGCACGACGGGGCAGCGCTTGCCGTAAGCCTGCACCACGAAGCCGATGCCGTCCCATCCGGCGAGCGCCGGATCGGCGCAGATGTCTTCGAGCAGATCGAGCGACAGGTCGAGCCTGTCAGCTTCCTCGGCGTCGATGTTGACGCCGATATCGTAGCGCTTCGCCAGCAGGAACAGCGCTTTCAGCTTCGGCAGCAGTTCACCCATCACCCGCGCGGCCTGGGCGCGGCTGTAGCGCGGATGCAGGGCCGAGAGCTTGATCGACAGGCCGGGACCGGCGTAAAGGCCGCGCCCGGCGGCGGCGACGCCGATCGCATGGATCGCCGTGACGTAGTCCTGATAGTAGCGCGCGGCGTCGGCCGCTGTCATCGCGGCTTCGCCCAGCATGTCGTAGGAGAAGCGGAAGCCGCGCGCCTCCTGCGGCTGCGCGCGCCGGATCGCCTCGTCGATGGTCTGTCCCTTGACGAACTGCTCCCCCATCATGCGCATCGCGGCATCGACGCCGTGCCGGATCACCGGCTCGCCGCAACGGGCGATCAGCCGTGTCAGCGCCGCCGCAAGGCCGCTGTCGTTGACGGTCGTGGTGAGCTTGCCGGTCACCACCAGACCCCAGGTCGCGGCGTTGACGAACAGGGAGCGGTGGCTGCCGAGGTGGGACATCCAGTCGCCGTCGGCGATCTTGTCGCGAATGAGGGCGTCGCGGGTCTCGGTGTCGGGAACACGCAGCAGAGCCTCGGCAAGGCACATCAGCGCGACGCCCTCCTGGCTTGAGAGCGAATACTCCTGCACCAGGCCCTCGATGCCCGCGCCGCCGCGGTGGGCGCGCAGCGCTTCGATCAGCCGCCGCGCGGTGATCTCGACGTGGCGTCGCGCCGCCGGATTCAGCGTCGCCGCCGCGAGCAGCGGTGGAAGGCATTCGGCTTCCGGCCGGCGGCAGGCGGCGGTGATCGCCTGCCGCAGCGGGCTTTGCGGGCGGACCGGCGGCGCGAAGGACGAGAACGGCGTATCCTTGCGTGGCAATGCCGGCACCGTGGAATCCGTCGATGTCATCGTGAATGTCATGGCCGTCCTCGGGTTCCTCGCACCGCGAAGATAGCAGGTCCGTGAAAGCCGATCCGACTTTAATGATTGCGATATATCCTTGAAACGACCGTAGTTTCCAGAAATAATGGTAATTATGACTATGAAATCGGACAAAAACAGCGAAATCGACCAGTTGGATCGGAAAATCCTCGACGTGCTGTCCCGCGACGGCCGCATCTCGATCACCGACCTGTCGGCCCGTGTCGGCCTGTCGAAGACGCCATGCAAGGCGCGCCTGCAACGGCTGATGGCGGACGGCTATATCGAGGGCTTCCGGGCGGTGCTCAATCCCGCCAGGCTCGGCCTCGATCATGTCGCCTTCGCCGAGGTGAAGCTGACCGATACCCGCGACGCGGCGTTGCGCAGTTTCAACGATGCCGTGCGGAAGATCCGCGAAGTCGAGGAGTGTCACATGATCGCGGGACGCTTCGACTATCTTCTGAAGATTCGCACGCCGGACATCCGTCGCTATCGGCTGGTTCTGGGCGAGACGATTTCCAGCCTGCCGTTCGTTGCGAGCACCTCGACCAATGTGGTGATGGAATCGGTCAAGGAAGGTTAGCGGGATCGGCGTTGATCGCATCCCGCCATAGCGGAAGCGACATGGCCCGCCGCCGCTCGTCTGTTTGACTCGCGGATTTTTACCACTACACTGATGCCGCTTCCGATGGCGTCAGTCGATTGTTTCGGCTGATCGTATCGGGCGCAGCCCGAACGGGGACGAAAACGGGGCGGGAGACGGGGATTGGTGTCGCAAGGAGCGGACGTTGCGCGTGTCGCGTTGTCGGTCGTCGCGCTGTCGGCTGTCATGCCGCTGACCCGTGCAATTCGAAACCGGAATCGGATTCGCGCCGTGTCGGCGATTTAGAACATCGGATAGAGTAGAGACGGCGGATGACGCTCAACCGGCTGGGTCAGCAGGAAGTCGTTTTCGGAATATTCGCCGTTCTGTTTGCCGCGTTCGCGGTTCTTCTCCCCGGCTTTGCCACCGCCGAGAACATGCTGACGCTGCTCCAGAACGTCGCGGTTCTGGGTATCCTCGGGCTGGCGATGGCGCTGATCGTCATCGGCCGGGGCATCGATATCTCGCTGATCGCGGCGCTTGCCGTCCCGCCGGGGCTGGTGCTCCAGATGGTGCAGGACGGCTACTCGCTGCCGGTCTCGATCGCGGCGGCGCTGGCGCTGGCGCTGATTTTCGGCCTCGTCAACGGCTGGCTGGTGGCTTACGCGGAAGTCCCCTCGCTGTTCGCGACGCTGGCGACCGGCATTTTCCTCGCGGGGTTCGGTCAGGCTGTCCTGTTCAAGCTCGACGTGGTGCAATGGAGCACCGGCATGGACGGCTTCGAGCGCCTCGGACAGGGCGGCATCCTCGGCATTCCGATGCCGATCATCGCCTTTGCCGCGGTCTGCGTCGTGGTGGCGCTGCTGCTGCGGCGGACCCGCATCGGCGCCTATATCTACGCGATCGGCGACAATCCCTACGGCGCGCGAGTGACCGGCATCCCGTCGCGGCCGATCATCGTCCTGCAATATGTGCTGGCCGCCCTCATCGGCTGCTTCGCCGGCTTCGTGCTTGCCGCCTCCGTCAGCAGTATGCCGACCCGCATCTTCAATTCGACGCTGATCTACGACGTCATTCTGGTCGTCGTCCTCGGCGGCATCGGCCTGTCGGGCGGGCGCGGCGGCGTGCTCAACGTCATCATCGGCACGCTCCTGATCGGCACCATGCTCAACGGCATGACGATCATGGACATCTCGTATTCAGGGCAGAACCTGATCAAGGGCTTGGTTCTGCTGGTGGCGGTGATCGCCGATTCGTTTCTCAATCCCCGCAACGAGGAAACCGCACAGCAGGGCGACATATGAGCCCGTGCGGCAGGAATCGCCAGGAGCACATGAGCACACAAGAACCAATCGTCGAACGAGAAAACATCAGGGAGAGTCGAATGGGAAGCGTCAGGACGTTTTTGACGACAAGCATTGCCGCCGTCGGGCTCGCAGCCTGCGCGGTCGCGCCGGCATTGGCGCAGCAGGGGCTCGACGAGCCGTTCCAGGCGCCGTTCAAGAAGGCGCTCGAAGGCAAGACCGTCGGCTATCTTCCGGTCGCGATGAATTTCGATCTGGCGGAGGGCTGGTACGCCGGAGTCAAGAAGGATCTCGAACCTTATGGCGTCAAGGTTGTCGTCCGCGACCCGAACTGGAGCACCAGCGCCGGCGCGCAAGCCCTGACCACGCTGATTTCGGAAAAACCCGCCGTCATCATCGTCCATAATCCCGACGTGCAGACCTATGCCAAGCTGATGCAGCGCGCCGAGAAGGAAGGCATCCACATCGTTCAGGTCAACATGGGCTCGGTCTATCGCAGCGCCGCCTTCGTCGGCGCCAACTGGATCGAGATCGGCGAGCGCAACGCGGAAGCCGTCATCAAGGCGTGCCAGGGCAAGTCCAACAAGATCGCCATCGTGCAGGGTGCGCTGTCGGCGGCGACCTCCGCCTACACGCTGAAGGGCGTCGAGAACGTGCTGGCCAAGCACCCCGAGATCAAGGTGGTGTCGAGCCAGGCCGCCGACTGGGATGCCGCCAAGGCCAAGGCCATCACCCAGACGGTGCTCAAGCAGCATCCCGACCTGTGCGGCATCGTCGGCTTCTGGGACGGCATGGACATCGGCACCGCCGCCGCGGTGAAGGAAGCGGGTCTTACCGGCAAGGTGTTCGTCGCGACGTCGGGCGGCGGCGAGCGCAAGGGCGCGTGCGAGCAGGTGAAGGCGGGCGCGTTCGATCTCAACGTCAGCTACGATGTGCCGACGCAGGCCGCCGACATGGCCGCGATGATCAAGTGGCTGCTGTCGTCGGGGGTCAAGCCGGGTGAGGTCAAGGGCTCGATCTATTCCACGCTCACCAACATCACCAAGGAGAACGCCGACTCGGTCACCACCTGCTGGAACCTGAGCGACATGAAGAAATAGCTCCTGACGCCTCACCGCATGGCGCCGTGCCGTGGCCGGCGCCATGCCCCACCGTTTGTTTTGTGATTGCCGTAGGACCTGCGATGCAGGAAGCCTTTGCTCGCTTCAGGGCCCGTTACTGGCCCGACCATCTGCTCGGCGAGATTCTGTCGAAGAAATGGACCGAGACGGCGATTCCCGTCATCGTCCTCATCTTCGTGGCGATCGGCCTCAGCCGGGTGCTCGACGGGTTCTTTTCGCCGGCGTCGCTGTCCGACACCGCCCGGCAGGCCGGCGAGGTCGGCTTCGTCGTTCTCGGCATGGCGCTGGTGGTCATCGTCGGCGGCATCGATCTCTCGGTGGGATCGATGTTCGCGCTGTGCGATTTCTGCGCGCTGTATTGCCTCAATATCCTCAACTGGCCGGTGTCGGCGGTGGTGGTCGCCACCATCGTCTGCGGGGCGCTGTTGGGAGCGGTCAACGGATTCCTGATCGGCTACCTGCGGCTGCGCGCCTTCATCACCACGCTGATCACGCTCATCATCTACCGCTCCGCGTATGATCTTTTGCTGTTCGGCAATTCGGTGAAGATCGCCTCGGCGTTCCCCGATTTTCCCTCGTGGGATTTTATCGGCACGGGAAGCCTGTTCGGCATCCCGAGCGTTGCGCTGGTCTATGTCGTGGTGGCGGTGTTCGGCCACATCCTGATGACGCGGATGCGCCCCGGCTGGCACATCACCGCGATCGGCGGCTCGCGGCGCTCCGCCTATAATTCCGGCATCGCGGTGCGGCGCACGATTGCGCTGTGCTATGTCGCCAGCGGCGCGCTGACTGCGATCGGCGCGCTGTTCTTCGCGGCGCGCCTCGGCACCGTGGGCGGCGACGTCGGCGTCGGCCTGGAAATCACCGCGCTGACCGCGACCGTGCTCGGCGGCATCACGCTTGGCGGCGGCAACGGCTCGGTGATGAAAGCGCTGGCCGGAACGCTGATCGTGCTGCTGGTGACCAACGGTCTCACCACGCTGGGGGTGCGCGGCGGCTTCAACCGCATGGTGCTGGCCGGCATTCTGCTGGTCGCCGCCATCGTCGATATTCGCTGGCTGAAGAATCGCAGCCGCATCATCAGCAAGGTCTATGTCAGCCCGACCTATCATTATCTGCCGCCGCCGCCCCCGACCGAGGTCGGCGAGGGCGGGCCGTTCGAGCAGAACGACAAGCTGCGCGACGTCACCCTGATCGGCGAGGGGCGCATCGAGGCGCCCGAGGACGTCATCCTCGACCGCAACGACAATCTCTATGCGGGGTCGCGCCACGGCGACATCATCCGCTTCCTCGCGCCGGATCATCAACAGATGGAGATCTATGCCCATATCGGCGGCCAGCCGCTCGGCATGGCGTTCGACCGCAACGACAACCTTTATTGCTGTATCGGTGGCATGGGCCTTTATCGCATCACGCCCGAGCGCAAGATCGAAAAGGTGACCGACGAGACCAATCGCAGCCTCTATTCGGTGAACGACGACAGCCGGCTGCGCCTTGCCGACGATCTCGACATCGCCGACGACGGCCGCATCTTCTTCTCCGAGGCCACCGTGCGCTACGAGATGCACGAGTGGCCGGTGGACGGGCTGGAGGCGCGCGGCAATGGCCGCATCATCTGCTACGATCCCCGAACCAATACCACGCACACCGCGCTGCGTGGCCTCAAGTTCCCGAACGGCATCTGCATCGCCAGCGACGGCCAGTCGATCCTGTTCGCGGAGACGTTCGGCTGCTCGATCAAGCGCTACTGGTTCGACGGCCCGGACAAAGGCAAGGTCGCGGTGGTGATGGACAACCTGCCGGGCTATCCCGACAATATCAACCTCGCCTCCGACGGAAATTATTGGCTGGCGCTGGTCGGGATGCGCTCGCCCGCGCTCGACCTGGCGTGGCGCATGCCGGGCTTCCGCAAGCGCATGGCCAAGCGGCTGCCGATCGACGAGTGGCTGTTTCCCAACATCAATACCGGCTGCGTGGTCAAGTTCAACGAAAAGGGCGAAATTCTCGAGTCGTTCTGGGATCTCAAGGGCGTCAATCATCCGATGATTACCTCGATGCGCGAGCATCGCGGCCATCTCTATCTCGGCGGCATCTCCAACAACCGCATCGGGCGTTACAAGCTCGACAATGCCGATCCCGATTTCGTCCAGTACGATCGGCGTTGGGGGAGGTCATCGTGATCGCCGCGCTCAGGAGCCTGACCGATCGCGTGCTGGGGCGCGGCGGCGCCGCCATCACCGTGCCGCCGTTCGACGGCGCTCTGAAGCCCAACCAGGTCCTTGAGCACGCCGAAGCGGTCGCTGAGCTTGCCGCGCCCAACGACCTCGCGAGCCACGGCGGCACGCTCTACATCGCCGATGGCGCGACGGTGCTGCGCCATCGCGAGGGCGCGGCGCAGGACCTTGTGCGCCGCTTCGACCGCGAGGTGACCGCGCTTTGCGCGCTGGCGGACGGCCGGCTGGCGGCGGCGCTGGACGGCCGCGAGATTTGCGTCTTCTCCCCCGCGGGCGGCGCGCCGGACGATATCGTCATCGGCAATGCCGGCACGGCGGTCAATGCGCTGGCGGTGGACACCTCGGGCGGACTGCTGGCGACCGACGGCTCGACCGCGCAGCCGGTGTCGCGATGGGCGCACGACCTGATGAGCCGGGGACATACCGGGCGGCTGTTGGCGATCGATCTTGCCACAAGGCAGGTCCGGGTGCTGGCCAGCGGGCTGCACTATGCCTTCGGGGTCGCGGCCGCCGCGCAGGGGCCGATCGTCAGCGAGAGCTGGCGTCACCGGCTGGTGTCGGTCGGCCCGAACGGCGCCGGCCGCTCGCCGCTCGACGATCTGCCGGTCTATCCGTCGCGCCTGACGCCGGCGACGGGCGGCGGGTTCTGGCTCACCGCCTTCACCGGCCGCACCCAGCTTGTGGAGTTCGTCCTGCGCGAGACCGCCTATCGCCGGCGGATGATGGAGGAGATCGATCCCGAGTTCTGGATCGCGCCGCGCCTCAATTCCGGAAACTCGTTCCGCGAGCCGATGCAGGGCGCGCACCTCAAGACCATGGGCATCGTCAAGCCATGGGCCCCGCCGCGCTCCTACGGGCTGGTGGTGCGGCTGACCGACGATTGCGTGCCGCGCTATTCGCTGCACAGCCGGGTGGACGGCCGCAACCACGGCGTGGTCGCCGCGGCCGAGGTCGGGGAAGCGCTCTACGTTCTGGCCAAGGGAGCGGGCCGGCTGCTGCGCCTGTCGCTCCCGGCCGTTGCGGCGGAGTTCGGAGCATGACCGATAACGTGATCGAACTGCGCAAGGCGACCAAGCTCTATGCTGGCGTTCCCGCCATCAAGGACGTCGATTTTCAACTGCGGCGCGGCGAGATCCACGCGCTGGTGGGGGAGAACGGCGCCGGCAAATCGACGCTGACCAAGGCGCTCTCGGGTGTGGTCACGCTGACCTCGGGCGAGCTTCTGGTCGACGGCACCGAAGCCGCGCCGCGCACGCCGCTGGAGGCGCGCCACCTCGGCATCGCCATGGTGTTTCAGGAGAACAGCCTGGTGCCGACCATGACGGTGGCGCAGAACCTGTTTCTCGGTCAGGAGCATTTCTACAACCGCCTGCGCGGCATCTACATCGCCGCCCAGCAGTTCCTGCAATCGCTGAATTTCGACGTGCCGCCGACCGCGACCGTGAGCCTGCTCGGGGCCGCCAAGAAGCAGATGGTCGAGATCGCCCGCGCGGTGCTGCATCAGGCCAAGGTCATCATTTTCGACGAGCCGACAGCGACGCTGACGCCGGAGGAGAAAGCCTATTTCTTCGATCTGGTGCGCGATCTGAAGAAGCGCGGCGTCTCCATCATCTTCATCTCCCACGCGCTGGAGGAAGCGCTGCTGCTGGCCGACCGCATCACGGTGCTGCGCGACGGCAAGCATGTGGTGACCGACGACGCCGCCAATTTCGATCGCGCGCGGATTGTGCAGGCGATGGTCGGCCGCGACCTCTCCAACACGCTCTACGGCAAGCGCAAGACCAGCGTGCGCCCGGCCGGCGAGCGGGTGCTGTCGGTGCAGAACCTGAAGATGGCGCCGATGGTCAAGAACAACTCGCTGTCGATCTTCGCCGGCCAGATCACCGGCGTGTTCGGGCTGGTCGGCGCCGGCCGCACCGAAACCTTCAAAATCGCCGCCGGGGTGTTGAAGCGCGACTTCTTCTACGGCGGGGAAATCCTGCTGAAGGGCAGGCCGGTGCGCTACCGCGTGCCGGCGCCGGCGGTGCAGGCCGGCGTCGCCTATGTCACCGAGGACCGCAAGGTCGAAGGGTTTTTTGAGACCATGTCGATCGCGCGCAACATCTATCTCGGTCTGTTGTCGAAGTTTCCGCGCGGCCGGCTCATTCTGTCGGGTCAGGAGATGCAGAAGACCGGCGACGACTGGATTTCCCGGTTGAAGATCCGCACCATCAGCCCGAAGGCCAAGGTGGTCGAACTGTCGGGCGGCAATCAGCAGAAGGTGGTCATCGCCAAGTCGCTGGCGCAGGAGCCGGACCTCATTATCTTCGACGAGCCGACGCGCGGCGTCGATGTCGGCGCCATCGTCGAGATTCACGAACTCATCAACCGCCTCGCTGACGAGGGCAAGGCGGTGGTGGTGATTTCGTCCTACCTGCCGGAAGTTCTTGCGCTGTCGGACCGCATCCTGGTCAGCCGTCAGGGCAAGGTGGTGGAGGAATTTTCCGCGCTGGACGCGACCGAGGAAAAGATCATGTACGCCGCGATCCATTGAGTCACGCGGCTGAGCCCTGCGGCGCGCGGAGCGTATCGGCGCAGGAGTTGTGGCCTCAGTGCCTGACCGGAAGTTCGCATTCTGGACAGATGTGCAACACCAAAACCCTCACACCCGCGCAGGCGGGTATCCAGTATTCCGCGCAAGCGCAGGTTTCCCTTGCGCACGTCCCGGATGACTGGATCGTCCGCCTTCGCGGACGATGACGCCTCATTTCCAGTCAGGCTCTCAGGTGTCCGCGCGGAAGCTGCGCGCTCACTTCTTCACCAGCGGGCAGGCCGGGTCGGGCGGCCCGAAGGCTTCGTCGCCGGAGATGCGGGTCAGGATCTTGTAGTAGTCCCACGGATACTTTGATTCTTCCGGCGTCTTGACCTGCACCAGCCACAGGTCGTGGACCATCAGGTTGTCCTCGCGCAGCTTGCCGTTGCGGGAGAAGAAATCCTCGATCGGCTTCTCGCGCATCTTTGCCGCGACCTTCAGCGGCTCGTCGGTGCCGGATTCCTTGATCGCGTTGAGATAGCTCATCACCGACGAGTAGACGCCGGCCTGCCACATGGTCGGCATCCGGTTCATCTTAGCGAAGTAGCGCTTCGACCATTCCCGCGTCTTGTCGTCCATGTCCCAGTAGAACGAGGTGGTGAGCAGCAGCCCCTGGGCGACCGGCAGTCCCAGCCCATGGATATCGGTGATCAGCGCCAGCAGCGCGGCCATCTGCTGGCCGCCCTTGAAGATGCCGAACTCGCCGCCGGTCTTGATCGCCGTGGTGTTGTTGGGCGGCCCGCCGGCGATGCCGATGATCTTGGCCTTCGACGCCTGCGCCTGAAGCAGGAACGACGACAGGTCGGGAGTCGCGAAAGGCGGGCGCACCGAACCGACCACCGTGCCGCCGTTCTTGGTGATGACCGCCGACGCATCGCGTTCGAGCGAGTGGCCGAACGCATAGTCGTCGGTGATGAAGAACCAGCTTGTGCCCCCGCGCTTGAGGACTTCCTGCGCGGTGCCGACGGCGAGCGCGCGGGTGTCGAACACCCATTGCATCGCGTAAGGCGAGCAGAACTTGCCGTGGAAGTCCGCCGATCCGGTGGAATGGGTGATGAACAGCTTGTGGCGGTCGTTGGCGGCGCTCTGCACCGCGAGGCCGACGGCGGACACCGGCACGTCCACGATCAGATCGACCTGCTCGGTATCGTACCAGCGCCGCGCGATCGCGGAGCCGACGTCCGGCTTGAGCTGGTGGTCGCCGATGATGACCGAGATCGGCTTGCCCAGCACCGTGCCGCCGAAATCGTCCACCGCCATCTGCGCCGCGGTCGCCGAGCCCTGGCCGCTGGGCGTCGAGGCCGGCCCCGACATATCGGTGAGCACGCCGATCTTGACGACGTCGTCGGAAACCTGAGCCTGTCCGGCGGAGGGTGACATGGCGAGAGCCGCGAGCGCGGCAAGAATGGATGGAGTGCGCATCGTCATGACAAGAGCCTCCCTGTGGCCTGCGGCCTCCGCCGCTATTTTATGGGTGCGGCGTTGGGCCGCTATTTTATGTCTTGATTTCTAGAGCGTTTGTCCCGGCCTTGGCAATCGTCCCTCTGGCGACGGGCGATGCCCGCCGCCGGACCTTGCCGGCCGCATCTCGCGTTCCTTGATGCGGGGGTGGATGTCATCCATACTTGGGTGTGCATATGCGAAAGACGGCGGAACCAGATCGTGACCGCCGCGGATGGCCTTGAAGTTGCCGTGAAGCGCGGCCTATTGACGGACGATGACGGGATTTGAGCGGATCACCGGAGCAGGATGGGGCGGGCGGCTGGGCCGGCTGCCACTGGTTCTGCTGTTGACCGTCGGGATGCTGTTCGCGCTGTTGCACTGTGCCGAGTGCGGCCCCGGCGTCGCCGCCGCGGGCGATACGACGGTGGTTGTCGCCGGTCTTCATCATGACGCCGCGCCCGAGCAGCCGACCGCGCCCGCGCTTTGTCACAGCGGCCACTGTCTGTCCCATGTCACCGCCGAAGACGGATCGTCCGATACCTGTGCGGCCGATCCGATTCCGGGCCCGCCGCGCGACGGCGAGGCCCAGCTGCTGACCTCGTTCGCGGGCCTCGCCCCGTTCAAACCTCCTCGCGCCTGATCGTCGCGCGGCCGCTTGCGCCGCGTGTGCATTCCGCCGCCGCCGTGAGCCGCGATCGATGTCGCGCGCGCGCCCCGCGGCTTGAGGACCTGACGGGCAAACCACGCCCGCTTTCGGAATCAGTTACGATGATCAGATCGAGGCCATTGGCGGCGATGCTGTGGCTCGCCGCCAGTCTGCCCGCCGTCGCGGCGGACGCGCATCCACAGGACATAAAACTCAGCGCGCATCAGGTCGAGGCCGGCCGCTTCGCCATCACCCCGGCCGGCAGCGGCACCATCGGCCGGCACATTGCTGTGCCGGGCGTCATCGTCCCGAGTGGCGATCGCATCGCGCGGGTCGCTGTACGGCTTCTCGGAACGGTGACCGAACTGCGCAAGCGCGTCGGCGACCCGGTCGAGGCTGGCGAAGTGATCGCCGTGATCGAAAGCCGCGAGGTCGCCGACGCCAAGAGCGACTATCTCGGCGCGCGGTTGCTGTTCGAGTTGCAGCAGAAGCTGTTCAATCGTTCGAAAACGCTGTTCGAGGGGAAAATCGTCAGCGAGAACGAGTACCTGCGCGCGGAAGTCACCTTCGAGGACGCGCGCGTGAAATACGAGGCGGCGCGGCAGAAGCTGTTCGCGCTGGGGTTAACGGCCCAGCAGATCGAGGCGCTGCCGCAGCAACCCGGCGAGATGCTGCGCCAGCAGGAACTGCGCGCACCGATCGCCGGCCGCGTCGCCGAGCGGCGCGTCGATGTCGGATCGCTGGTCGGCCGCGAGGGCCAGGAAAGCGAACTGTTCGTCATCATCGATCAAAGCGAGGTGTGGGCCGATCTCGCGGTGCCGTTGCCCGACCTGCCCAAGGTCGGCATCGGGCAGCGCGTCACAGTGGCCACGGAGGACGGCGGCGAGCCGTCGCCGGCCACCGTGATCTCGGTCAATCCGCTGCTCGACCGCGAGACGCGTGCGGCCCGCGTCGTGGTGTCGATCGACAATGCCGCGGGGCGGTGGCGTCCCGGCGCCTTCGTCAGCGCGCGGATTGCGTTCGATCAGGCGGCAGCCGCAGTCGTCGTCCCGGCGACGGCGCTCCAGACGCTGGACGGCGCGCCATCGGTGTTCGTGCGGACGGCGGACGGCTTCGCTGCGCGGCGCGTCGCGCTCGGGCGGCAGAACGACGGGCGGGTGGAAATCACCACCGGCCTTGCCGCGGGCGAGCGCATCGCCACCGCCAACACCTTCGTTCTCAAGGCGGACCTCGGCAAGGCCGCGGTCGGGCACCAGCACTGAGGCGCGGTCATGATCGGCTCCATCATCGCGCTCGCCATCCGTCGCCGCTGGGCGGTTGTCGTGCTTACGCTTGCCGCCGCGGCGCTCGGCTGGTGGTCGCTGACGCGGCTGCTGATCGACGCGGTGCCGGACATCACCAACAAGCAGGTGCAGGTCAACACCACGGCGTTTGCACTGTCGCCGCCTGAAATCGAAAAGCAGGTGACGGCGCGGATCGAACTGGCGCTGGCCGGCATTCCCGGCCTCGAACAGACGCGCTCGCTGTCGCGTAACGGCTTTTCGCAGGTCACCGCGATCTTCACCGACGCCACCGATATCTATTTCGCGCGCCAGCAGGTGATGGAGCGTCTGCTGGAATTGCGGCCGAGCCTGCCGTCCGGTGTCGACCCCCGCATGGGGCCTGTCTCCACCGGCCTTGGCGAGGTGTACATGTGGTCGGTCGGCTTTTCCGCGACGGATGGGACAGCCGGCGTCTACGTCACGCCCGAGGGCCGCGCGTTGCAATCCCCGGTCGAGCGCGCCGCTTACTTGCGGACGGTGCAGGACTGGATCGTGCGGCCGCAGGTCAGGAGCGTGCCCGGTGTCGCCGGCGTCGATTCCATCGGCGGCGAGGTGAAGCAATTCCATGTGCTGCCGCAGCCGCTGCGGCTGATGGCGTTCGGCCTGTCGTTCACGGACATCGCGAAGGCCATCGAGGCGGGCAACGTCAGCCGCGGCGCCAGCACCATCGCGCGCAACGGCGAGGGCATCGCGGTGCGTTCCGGGGGATGGCTGGAAAGCCTCGACGACATCGGCGACGTCGTGGTCAGCACGCGCGGCGGCGTGCCGGTGCGGGTGCGCGACCTCGCGGACCTGACGATCGGCGGCGAAATCCGCACCGGCAGCGCCAGCGTCAACGGCGAGGAGGCGGTGATCGGCACCGCGATGATGCGGGTCGGCAGCAACAGCCGCACCGTGGCGGCGGCGGTCGATGCGAAAATCGATGACATCCGCCGCCAGCTTCCGGCCGGCATCGAGATCACGACCCTGCTCGACCGCACGCAACTGGTCGACGCCACCATCAAGACCGTGGCGACCAACCTGACCGAGGGCGCGCTGCTGGTCGTCGTCATCCTGTTCCTGATGCTCGGCAATCTCCGCGCCGCGCTGATCGCCGCGCTGGTGATTCCGATCACCATGCTGCTGACCGCGGCCGGGATGCTGCGCACCGGCGTCAGCGCCAACCTGATGAGCCTCGGCGCGCTGGACTTCGGACTGATCGTCGATGGCGCGATCATCCTGTGCGAAAATGCGATGCGCCGCCTCGCGGAGCGGCAGGGCGAAACCGGCGGCGTCCTCCCGCTGCGGGAGCGGTTGCGGATCGTCCAGGCGGCGGCGGAGGAAATGATCGCGCCGACCGTCTATGGGCAGGCCATCATCATTATGGTCTATGTGCCGCTGTTGTCGTTCACCGGAATCGAAGGCAAGATGTTCGAGCCGATGGCGCTGACGGTGGTGCTGGCGCTCGTCTTCGCCTTCGTGCTGTCGCTGACCTTTGTGCCGGCGATGATCGCGATTTTGCTGACCGGGCGGATCCGCGAACGCGAGAACGCCGCCATCCGGTGGCTGAAGGCGGTCTATGCACCGGCCTTGACGATCGCGCTCAGGCGTCCCGTTGTGGTGATGGTGGCGACCGCGGCGATGATCGCGCTGGCGGGCCTTCTGTTCCTGCGATTGGGTCAGGATTTCATCCCGCGTCTCGACGAGAACACCATCGCCATCCACGCCGTGCGGATTCCCAGTGCGGCGCTGGCGCAATCGCAGGCCATGCAACTGGATGTCGAGCGCGCGCTCAGTGCGCTGCCGCAGGTGGCGACGGTGTTCTCCAAGACCGGCACCGCCGAGGCTGCCTCCGACCCGATGCCGCCGAACGTATCGGATACCTTCGTCATTCTCAAACCGCGCGCGCAATGGCCCGAGCCCAGGCTCGACAAGGCGGCGCTGCTTCAGCGGATCGAGGCAACGTTGCGGCAACTGCCGGGCAACCAGTACGAGTTCACGCAGCCGATCGAAATGCGCTTCAACGAACTGATCGCGGGTGTCCGCGGCGATATCGCGATCAAGCTGTTCGGCGACGATATCGAGACGTTGCAGCGCGTGGCAGGCCGGATCGCGGACCTGGCGCATGACGTGAAAGGCGCCGCCGACGTCAAGGTCGAGCGGATATCGGGCCTTTCGGTGCTCGACATCGAGGTCGACAAGGCCGCGATCGGGCGGCGCGGCCTGACGCTCGCGGCGGTGCAGGACGCCATCGGCGCGGCCATCGGAGGCCAGCGCGCCGGGCTGATCTTCGAGGGCGATCGCAACTTCGAGATCGTGGTGAAGCTGCCGGAGACCATCCGCAACGATCCGGAGGCGTTGCGCCGCATTCCGGTGTCGCTGCCGTCGGCGGCGGCGATGGCGCCTACCGTTCCGCTGGGCGAGGTGGCGACGTTCCGCTTCCGCGATCAGCCGAGCCAGATCAGCCGCGAGAACGGCAAGCGCCGGATCGTGGTGAGCGCCAATGTGCGCGACCGCGACCTCGCCTCCGTCGTCGGCGATATCCGTTCGCGGATCGATGCGGAGATGACGCTGCCCGCGGGCTATTGGCTGGAATGGGGCGGGCAGTTCGAGAATCTGGCCAAGGCGCGCGCGCGTCTGGTGATCGTGGTGCCGCTCTGCTTCGCCGTCATCCTGCTGCTGTTGACCAGCGCGCTGGGAACGCTGCGCGATGCGCTGTTGGTGTTCAGCGTCGTGCCGCTGGCCCTGACCGGGGGCGTGGTTTCGCTGTGGCTGCGCGGCCTGCCGTTCTCGATCTCGGCGGCGGTGGGCTTCATCGCGCTGTCGGGCATCGCCGTGTTGAACGGGCTGGTGATGCTGACCTTCATCAAGCAGTTGATCGCGCAGGGGCGCGCGCGGCGCGACGCGATCGTGGCCGGCGCGGTGGTTCGCCTGCGTCCGGTGGCGATGACGGCGCTGGTCGCCTCGTTCGGCTTCGTGCCGATGGCGCTGGCGACCGGAACCGGCGCGGAGGTACAGCGGCCGCTCGCGACGGTGGTGATCGGCGGGCTGGTCAGCGCGACGCTGCTGACGCTGTTTGTGCTCCCGACGCTCTACGCCGTGTTCGGACGCGCGCCGGCGGGGACGGAGGAGCAAGTCGCGCTGCCGCTGCATCCCAACGAAAACGGCCGGCTGTCGTAGCCGGCCGTCCGTAGTCGTTTCGCTAACGCGACTTCCGTCAGGGCATCGCGGACGTTGTCTCCCGGTATCGCAGGAGTGGTGAGCCGTCCTGGAGTCTGACCGAAAATCAGGCGTCATCGTCCGCGAAAGCGGACGATCCAGTAACCGGGGCGGGCGCGAGGGAAATCCGTCTCCGATATGGGATACTGGATGCTCCGCTTTCGCGGAGCATGACGGCTTCCTTCTTCCAGAAAGCGAATGTCCAGCAGGACTCTCAGCGCTCGCCCATGCCTTCGGCGGGCTGCGGCGCGGCCTTGGCCTTCACCTTCTGCTCGATCTGCTTGCCGATATTGGCATCGACTTTCTTCCAGTAGTCGATGGCGCGGCTCAGCACCGGCTCGCGGACGCCGCCCAGCAGGCTGCCGGCGACCTGATCGACGAACTGCTTGCGCTGGGCGTCGTTCCACACCTCGCGCACCAGCGTGCCGGGCTGCCCGAAGTCGTCGTCGTCCTTGTGCAGCGTGTAGGCGGAGCGCACCATCTCGCCGTCCGCCTCCCAGCCCTCGGGCACCGGGCCGGTTTCGTCCGCCCAGGTGCGTCCGCCGCTGTTCGGCGCATAGACCGGCGCGGCGCCGCTGTGCTCATAGGCCATCTGGCCGTCGAACATGTAGGTGTTGACCGGCACCTTGGGGCGGTTGACCGGCAGTTGGTGGAAGTTGGTGCCGATGCGGTTGCGCTGCGCGTCGTTGTAGGCGAAGGCGCGGCCGAGCAGCATCTTGTCGGGCGACAGTCCGATGCCGGGAACGGTGTTGCCCGGCGAGAACGCCGCCTGCTCGATCTGGGCGAAGAAGTTCTCCGGGTTGCGGTTGAGCGTCATCAGGCCGACCTTCTTCAGGGGGTAGTCCTTGTGGGACCACGTCTTGGTGAGGTCGAACGGATTGAAGCGGTAGGTCTTGGCGTCGGCATAGGGCATGATCTGCACCGACAGCGTCCAGCTCGGATAGTCGCCGCGCTTGATCGCCTCGAACAGGTCGCGGCGATGATAGTCGGCATCCGAGCCGGCCATCTCGGCGGCCTCGGCATTGTTGAAGAACCTCATGCCCTGGTTGGTGTGGAAGTGGTACTTCACCCAGAACTTCTCGCCCTTGGCATCGTACCACATGTAGGTGTGGGAGCCGTAGCCGTTCATGTGGCGCCAGGTGCGCGGCAGGCCGCGCTCGCCCATCAGGTAGGTGACCTGATGCGCGGTTTCCGGATTGTTGGTCCAGAAGTCCCACTGCATGTGGTTGTCGCGCAGGCCGGAATCCGGCAGCCGCTTCTGGCTGCGGATGAAGTGCGGAAACTTCATCGGATCGCGCAGGAAGAAGATCGGCGTGTTGTTGCCGACGAGGTCGTAATTGCCCTCGCTGGTGTAGAACTTCAGTGAGAAGCCGCGCACGTCGCGCCAGGTGTCGGGGCTGCCCATCTCGCCGGCGACGGTCGAGAAGCGCGCCAGCATCTCGGTTTCCGCGCCCTTCTGGAACAGCGCGGCCCTGGTGAACTTGGAGACGTCCTCGGTGATCTTGAGGATGCCGAACGCGCCCGAGCCCTTGGCGTGCGGCTGCCGCTCCGGCACCTTCTCGCGGTTGAAGTGCGCCATCTGCTCAAGGAAATGCACGTCGTGAAGCAGGATCGGGCCGTTCGCGCCGATGGTGAGCGAGTTGCGATCGCTTGGCGCCGGCGCGCCGGTGCTCATGGTGGATCCGGTGCTGTTTTTGTTCTTCGAATCGGTCATCGGTCGTTGTCCTTAACGTCTCTGGCCCGGCCCTTGTTCGGCTGGACCTTTTCAGGCCAAGTTTTGGAGATTGGATTGGTTCGAATATATAGCCTCGGGAACCATCTTCCCACTATATTTGAACCGTTCCAGCGCATGACGGGTGCGTCGGATTGGCACCCTCGCCGGCGCGGAACCGCTTCCGCCGGCCGGGCGTTGCGGTTACCACTGTGGCGCATTCGACCGTTGCAACCGGAGGCTCTATGTCCGCGCCGCTGATCGTCTCGATCCCGCATCGTCTGGGCCGCGATGAAGCGCGCCGGCGCTTGCAGTCCGGTCTGTCGCGCGCGGCGGCGCATGTTCCGGTGTTGAGCGTCGATGAGGAACGCTGGGACGGCGACCGGATGAATTTCCGCGTCCGCGCGCTGGGGCAGGCGGCGTCCGGTGTCGTCGATGTCGCGGAGGATCACGTCCGGCTGGAGGTGACGCTGCCGTGGCTGTTGCAGCGCTTCGCCGAGGTGGCGCAGAAAGTCATCCAGCAGCGCGGCCGCCTGCTGCTCGACAAGCGGCCCTAGGGCGGCCGTTCCGGCCGTCATGTCCGCGCAGGCGGGCATCCGGTATGCCGTGTGGAATCAGATATCCATTGCACCCGTCCGGATTACTGGATCGTCCGCCGGAGCCTGTCAGGGGTACGGCTAAATAACCCGAACCGGATGGGGACAGCGCCGGTCGGCAGCTTGCCGGTAACCAATGTCGGCGACTATGGTCCGGTCGCGGGGGGAGGGAACCGACCCTTTGAGTCGGCACGACATCCGCGAGGCCGTCCGGCCCGTGTCGATCCCGGACGGCCTTTTTCATGCGTGTCGCTTTTTCATGCGTGTCAATGGCTGCCTCACGCCGAACCGGCGAAGGCGAGAACCGAGCGCGCCGGCGCCAGCGCCTCGCCGCCTGGCGCGAATTCCGGCTGTTCCGCCGCGTCGTCGGCGGTGGTCAGCACCTGCCGCCATCGGGTGTATTCGGGCAGCTTCGGCAGGTGGAAGGCGATGTCTTCCGGCGCGGCGTTGAGCACGATGAAGATCGCGGCGGTGCCGGGCTCCGTCGGTCCCAGCACATAGGCGAGAAACCGGCTCTCGGGGAAATTCCAGTCCTCCGGGGTCATCTCGTTGGCCTCAGGCGTCAGCCACAGCACGCCGTAGCTGCCGTCGGCGCGGCGGCCATCGGTCCAGCGCTGCGCGCGCAGTTGCGCGAAGTCGCGGCGGATCGCGGTGAGGCGACCGACGAAATCGGTCAGGTCGTCGCCGTCGCGGTTGAGCCCGTCCCAGTCGATCCAGCCGATCTCGTTGTCCTGGCAATAGGCGTTGTTGTTGCCGCTCTGGGAATTGCCGGCCTCGTCGCCGGCGAGGATCAGCGGCACGCCCTGCGCCAATAGCAGACAGGCAAGCTGGTTGCGCCGCAGCCTTTGGCGCAGCGCGACGATCGCGGCGTCGTCGCTCACGCCCTCAACGCCGCAATTGTTGCTGTAGTTGTCGTCGGCGCCGTCGCGATTGTCCTCGCCGTTGGCCTCGTTGTGCTTCTCGTTGTAGCTGAACAGGTCCTGCAAGGTGAAGCCGTCGTGGACGGTGACGTGATTGATGCTGGCGCGCGGCTTGCGGCCGTCATGATTGAACGCATCCGACGAGCCGGTCATGCGGGTGCCGAGATCACCGATCAGCCCCGCCTCGCCGGACCAGAAGCGCCGCAGCGTGGTGCGGTACTTGTCGTTCCACTCCGACCATTGCGAGGGAAACGCGCCGACCTGATAGCCGCCGAGGCCGACGTCCCACGGCTCGGCGATCAGCTTCACCGCCGCCAGCACCGGGTCCTGACGCACCGCCGTCAGGAAATTGACGTTGCGGTCGAAGCCGCTCGCTCCGCGCGCCAGCGTGGTGGCGAGATCGAAGCGGAAGCCGTCGACGTGGCAGACCTCGACCCAGTAGCGCAGCGAATCCATCACCATTTGCAACACCCGCGGATGGGTGAGGTTGAGCGAATTGCCGGTGCCGGTGAAGTCGTCGTAGTAGCGCGGATTGTCCGGCGTCAGCCAGTAATACGAGGTGTTGTCGATGCCGCGGAACGACAGCGTCGGCCCGAGGTGATTGCCCTCGGCGGTGTGGTTGTAGACCACGTCGAGCAACACCTCGATGCCGGCGTCGTGCAGCCGCGCCACCGCGGTGCGGAAGGCGTCGAGCGGGTTGTCGGGTCCGTAGCGCGCCTCCGGCGCGAAGAACGACAGCGAATTGTAGCCCCAGTAGTTGGAGAGCTTCCGTTCGACCAGGTGCCGGTCATCGACGAAGGCGTGGATCGGCAGCAACTCGATGGCGGTGACGCCGAGCCGCTTCAGGTGCGCGACCATGCCGGGCGCGGCAAGGCCGCGATAGGTGCCGCGCAGGCCCGGCGCGATGTCCTCGCGCCGCTGCGTCAGTCCCTTGACGTGCGCCTCGTAGATGATGGTGTCTTCCCAGCCGATATTGGGCCGGATTTCGCGGCGGCCCCAGTTGAAGGTCTCATCCACCACCACCGCCTTGGGCACGCCGCGCGCGTTGTCGCGGCGGTCGAACGACAGGTCCTCGCGCGCCGAGCCGGCGCGGTAGGCGAAATGCGCGTCGCTCCACACCAGCCGGCCGGCGAGCTTGCGCGCATACGGATCACGCAGCAGCTTGTGCGGGTTGAAGCGGAAGCCGTGTTCGGGATCGTAGCGGCCGTAAACGCGGTAGCCGTAAAGCTGGCCCGGCGATACGTCGTTGAGGTAGCCGTGCCAGACGTCCTCGGTGCGTTCCGGCAGCGCGATGCGCTCCAGTTCGCGGCGGCCGTGACTGTCGAACAGGCACAGTTCGACCTTCTCGGCATTGGCGGAGAACAGCGCGAAGTTGGTGCCGCGCCCGTCCCAGGTGGCGCCGAGCGGATGGGGGCTTCCGGGCGTCAGTCGCATGGTCAGGTGTCCGGCACGAGATAGATGGCCGCGAGCGGCGGGATCGACAGCGACAGTTCCGGCACCGGCTCGTCCGAGGCGCGCACCGCGCCGCTGTTGCCGACGTTGCTGCCGCCGTAATGCTCCGAGTCGGAGTTGAAGATTTCGCGCCAGTCGCCGGGGAACGGTACGCGGACGCGGTAATCGCGATAGACGTTAGGCGAGAAGTTGACCACCACCAGGCATTGCCGGCGCGCGTCGTTGGCCTTGCGCAGCCAGGCGAACACGTTGCGCGCGGCGTCGTCGGTCACCAGCCATTCGAAACCGGACGGATCGCAGTCGCGCTCATGCAGCGCCGCCGTGTCGCGATAGACGCGGTTGAGGTCGCGCACCAGCGCCTGAACGCCGGCGTGGGACGGCCGGTCGAGCAGGTGCCAGTCCAGCGCGTGGTCGTGATTCCATTCGCGCTCCTGACCGAACTCGCCGCCCATGAACAGCAGCTTCTTGCCGGGATGCGCGAACATGAAGGCGTAGTAGGCGCGCAGGTTGGCGAAGCGCTGCCAGTCGTCGCCCGGCATCCGGCCGAGGATGGAGCGTTTGCCGTGCACCACCTCGTCGTGCGACAGCGGCAGGATGAAGTTTTCCGAGAAGGCGTATTGCAGCCCGAACAGGATCTCGCCGTGGTGGTGCTGGCGATGGATCGGGTCCTTGCCGATGTAATTCAGGGTGTCGTGCATCCACCCCATGTTCCACTTGTAACCGAAGCCGAGGCCGCCGAACTCCACCGGCCGCGACACCTGCGGCCACGCGGTGGATTCCTCCGCCGCCGTGGTGGCCTGCGGGAAATCGGCGAAGACCTCGGTATTGGCGCGCCGGAGAAAATCGATCGCTTCGAGATTCTCGCGGCCGCCGTGTTTGTTCGGAATCCAGCCGCCGGGCGGGCGGCTGTAGTCGAGATACAGCATCGAGGCCACCGCATCGACGCGCAGGCCGTCGACGCCGTAGCGCTCCAGCCAGAACCGCGCGTTCGACACCAGGAAGTTGACGACTTCGGTGCGGCCGTAATTGTAGATCAGGGTGCCCCAGTCGAGGTGGCGGCCCTGCATCGGGTTGGCGTGCTCGTAAAGCGCGGTGCCGTCGAACAGCCCGAGCCCGTGCGGATCGTCGGGGAAGTGCCCCGGCACCCAGTCCAGCCACACGCCGAGTCCTTCGCGGCGGCAGGCGTCGATCAGCGCGCGAAAATCCTCCGGCGTGCCGAAGCGGCTGGTCGGCGCGTAGAGCCCGGTCGGCTGATAGCCCCACGAGCCGTCGAACGGGTGCTCGCTGACCGGCAGGAACTCGACGTGAGTGAAATTCATCTCGCGGACGTAGCGCGGCAGCGTGTCCGCCAACTCGCGGTAGGACAGCCAGGCGTTGCCGTCCTTGCGCCGCCACGAGCCGAGATGGACCTCGTAGATCGAGATCGGCGCGTCGCGCGCGTTGATGCGCGGCGGCGGCGGGGCCGGGCGGGACAGGCGCGTGGTATCCATGACGATGGAGGCGGTCTTCGGCCGCAGTTCGGCGGCGAAGGCCAGCGGATCGGATTTCAGCGGAAGCTGCTCGCCGTTCGGTCCGATGATGTCGAACTTGTAGTGGTCGCCGGCGATCGCGCCGGGAATGAAGATTTCCCAGTAGCCCTGGCCGCGACGGCGCATCGGATGGCGGCGCGGCTCCCAGATATTGAAATCGCCGACCACGCTGACGCGCCGCGCGTTCGGCGCCAGCACCACGAAGGCGACGCCCTCGACGCCGTCGAGCGTCATCGGATGCGCGCCGAGCTTGTCGTAGAGCAGCTTCAGCGTGCCTTCGCCCAAGAGATACAGATCGAAGTCGGTGAGGATCGGCGGAAAGCGATAGGGATCGTGCAATTCCACCACCCTGTCGCCGAAGCGGGCGCGCAGCCGGTAGCGCGCCGCGCCGCGCGGCAATTCGCCCGCGAACAGTCCGGCCTCGTGCAGCCGTTGCAGCGCGGCCGCGTGACCGCTCTCGTCGATCGCCTCGACCCCGGATGCGCCGGGAAGAAAAACCCGCACCACCGTGCGGCCGCCCTCCGTGTGCGGGCCGAGATAGCCGAACGGCTCGCCGTGCCGGCCCTCGACGATGGCATGGGCTTCGGCCGCAAGCGTGCTCATGTCGCCGCCTCGTGGAGGCTCGACAGGATGCGCAGCGCGCCGACAAGCGGCACCCGGACCCAGTCGGGGCGGTGGCCGATCTCGTAGTCGATCTCGTAAAACGCTTTCTCCAGCAGGAAGAAATCCAGCATCCGCTGCGCGGCCGCCGGGTCGGTCGGCCACAGCCGGCCGTCGCTCATGTTCTCGTGGTAGGCGGCGAGGAAGGTGGCGACGGCGCGCTCGCGCCAGCGCTCCAGCGCGGCCGCGAGCTTGCTGTCCTCGTCGGGCGCGATGATGCGCGCGCGCTCCAGCGCCGCCGAGGTCGAATAGTCGATCGAGCGGATCAGCCCGGCGACGTCGCGCGCCGCGAGCGCCTTGCGGCGGCGCTCCGCCAGCGGGCGGCGCGGCTCGCCCTCGAAATCGATGATGAAGATGTCGTCCTTGGCGATCAGCATCTGGCCGAGATGGAAATCGCCATGGTGGCGGATTTTCACCGCGCCGGCGAACGAGCGCGCCAGCCGCCGCAGGCGGTCGTCGAGTCCGCAGCCGGCGGCGGCGATCAGCCGGTCGATCAGGTGGCGGTCGGACTCATTGCGGGCGGCGCGCAGGCCGGCGAGATGCTCGCTGACGCGGGCGGCTTGCGCGTCGATGCCCGCGATCCATGCCTGGATGTCGTCGGCGGTGACCGCCTCGGGGCGGAAGTCCTCAAGCGTGTCGTTGCTCGCCAGCGCCACGTGCATCTCCGCGACGCGGCGGCCGACCTGCGCCATGTAGCGCAGATAGGAGGTCTGGTCCTCGCTCTCGGCGGCGGCGGCGGGATCCGCCAACAGCCGCTCCTGTTCGACGTAACGGTCGAGATAGCCGGCGGTGACGGTCCAGGCGTCGCCCTGGTTCTGGACGAAGGCATGAACGATGCCGATCGATGAGCGCCGCTCGCCCTCCACCAGTTCGATGCTGCCGTACAGCGCCGGCGCGTTCTGGAAGTAGGCGACCTCGGTGAGGAAGCGCCCCACCTCGCTCTCCGGGTTGATGCCGGTTTCGAGCTTGCGGTAGATCTTGACGACATAGCGGTAGTCCACCAGCGCCGTGCTGTTGGACTGCTCGGTTTCGACCGGCTGCACGCGCTCGATCGGAATCGCCGGCAGTTCCGCCAGCGCGGCGGTGGCGCGGAATTCCAGCCGCGTGTCGCCCTCGACCACGGTTTCGCCGCGGCGAAGATTGTCGATCAGGATGTCCACGAACTCGTGCTCGGTGGCGACGTCGAGCAGAGTGCCCTCGCGCGCGCCCTGACGCACGGCGGCGAGCGCGCGGGGATTGTGATGCTCGCGCTCGAAGCGGTGCCAGCGGATGCGCAGCGGCAGCGTGTAGCGCACCGATGGGCCGGTCTGCGCCCATTCGAAGAACGCCAGCCACGGCCGGTTGTCGCCTTCGGTGACGAACGGGATCGCCGAGGTGAGCGTGACGGCGATGGCCGACGGCGAGCGCTCCGGGAACCAGCGCGTGCGCGACAGGTACGGCGGCAGCACGTCGCGCTCGAACACGCCGCGGGTGCGGCCGAGCGTCACCCAGGTCGCGCCGTACGGCACCACCAGGGTTTCGAACTCCGGCATCCGGGTCGGCTCGACATGCACCGACACTTCCTTCTTGCGCAACTGGAACCAGTAGAAGCCGTAGGGCGCCAGCGTGATCAGATAGGTGAGGTCGCCGATCGCCGGAAACTGCGTGCGGCCGAGCATTTCCAGCGGCACGCGCTCCTTCCACTCCGACAGGTCGATCTCGGTGGCCTGCGCCGAGCGCGACAGGTTGGCGACGCACAGGATCACCTCGTCGCCGTACTGGCGCAGATAGGCCAGCACCGCGCGGTTGGTGGAGCGCACGAAGGTCATGGTGCCGCGGCCGAAGGCGGGCGTCGATTTGCGCACCGCGATCAGCCGCTTGGTGGCGCTGAGCAGCGACGACAGGCTGCGCGACTGCGCCTCGACGTTGACCGCCTGATAGCCGTAGACCGGGTCCATGATCGGCGGCGCGTAGAGCCGCGCCGGGTCGGCGCGAGAAAAGCCGCCGTTGCGGTCCGGCGTCCATTGCATCGGCGTGCGCACGCCGTTGCGGTCGCCGAGATAGATGTTGTCGCCCATGCCGATCTCGTCGCCGTAATAGATGATCGGCGTGCCGGGAAACGACAGCAGCAGCGAATTCATCAATTCGATCTTGCGGCGGTCGTTGTCCATCAGCGGCGCGAGGCGGCGGCGGATGCCGACATTGATGCGCGCGCGGGGATCGTTGGCGTAGGTGGACCACAG
Organism: Bradyrhizobiaceae bacterium; assembly: GCA_044463945.1. Lineage (GTDB taxonomy): Bacteria > Pseudomonadota > Alphaproteobacteria > Rhizobiales > Xanthobacteraceae > 62-47. Next base: position 28,666 of record JBIQLW010000030.1, read on the forward strand.
GTAGTCGCGCTCGACGTCGGTCACCATCTCCAGCGTCAGCTCGTCGTGGTTGCGCAGGAACATCGCCCACTGGCAGTTGTCGGGAATATCCGGCGTCTGGCGCAGGATGTCGGTGATCGGAAAGCGGTCCTCCTGGGCGATCGCCATGTAGATGCGCGGCATCAGCGGGAAGTGATAGGCCATGTGGCACTCGTCGCCGTCGCCGAAATATTCCTGCACGTCCTCGGGCCACTGGTTGGCCTCCGCCAGCAGCACCTTGCCCGGCGCGTAGGCGTCGAGCGCGGCGCGCAGCCGCTTGATGATGGCGTGCGTCTCGGGAAGGTTCTCGTTGTTGGTGCCGTCGCGCTCGCACAGATATGGAATGGCGTCGAGGCGGAAGCCGTCGACGCCGGCGTCGAGCCAGCGCTTCATGACGCGGATCACCGCATCGACCACGCGCGGGTTGTCGAAGTTGAGGTCCGGCTGGTGCGAGAAGAAGCGGTGCCAGTAATAGGCGTTGGCTTCCGGGTCCCAGGTCCAGTTCGACTTTTCCGTATCGGTAAAGATGATGCGGGTGCCGAGATATTTCTGGTCGGTGTCGCTCCACACATACCAGTTGCGCGCGCTCGATCCCGGCGGGCTGCGCCGCGCCCGCTTGAACCAGGCGTGCTGGTCCGAGGTGTGGTTGACCACCAACTCGGTGATGACGCGCAGGCCCCGCCGCTTGGCCTCGGCGATGAAGCGGCGGAAATCCTTCATGGTGCCGAAGTCGGGATTGACGGCGCCGTAATCGGCGATGTCGTAGCCGTCGTCGCGGCCCGGCGAGGGATAGAACGGCATCAGCCACAGCGTGTTGACGCCGAGGTCTTGAAGATAGCCGAGCTTTTCGGTGAGGCCGACGAAGTCGCCGATGCCGTCGTTGTTGCTGTCGGCGAAGGCCCGCACGTAAAGCTGGTAGATGATCGCGTCCTTGTACCACAACGGATCGTCGCGCGTGGTCGCCGCGGCATCCTTCGGCGCGATGGTCTGGATGACGTTCACGTCCGGCTCCTTCACCCGAGACAGCGCAACAGCACGGCGGGATCGCGATCCGGATCGATCCGCAGTCGCAAGCCCCCCCATTCGACCGGCAGCCGCTCGCCGGTGACGAGGTTCTCCACCGCCGCCACCGGACGCATCTCCGCACCTACCTTCACCTGCACGTCACCCAGCGGAAACCAGACGTCGCGCGGCTCGCGCGACAGCGCGATCGCCACCGCCACGATGTTGGCGCCGTCGATGGAGGTCTTGACGAAGCCGGTGACGTTCTGGTCGTCGATGCCGACGAAGCGCAGGTTGGCGGTCTGTTGCAACGCCGGATTGACGCGCCGCGCGCGGTTGAGGTCGCGGATATAGGGCTTGATGTTGCCGGGCCGGTCCCAGTCGCGCAGCTTGATCTCGTATTTCTCGGAATCGAGATATTCCTCCTTGCCGGGAATCGCCTCGTGCTCCAGAAGCTCGAAGCCGTTGTAGATGCCGTAGGTCGCGGACAGCGTCGCCGCCAGCGCCAGCCGCGCCTTGAACACCCACGGCTCGCCGCCTTGCAGGTGATAGGGCAGGATGTCCGGCGTCGAGACGAAGAAGTTCGGCCGGTAGTAGTCGCGCTCCGGATAGCCGGTGAGTTCGCGCAGGTACTCCTCGATCTCCCATTTCTGCGTGCGCCAGGTGAAATAGGTGTAGGACTGGGTGAAGCCGCGCTTGGCCAGCGCCTTCATCAGTTTCGGCCGGGTGAACGCCTCGGCGAGAAAGATCACGCCGGGGTCGCGCCGCTGCACCTCGCGGATCAGCCATTCCCAGAACGGCAGCGGCTTGGTGTGCGGATTGTCGATGCGGAAGATGCGCACGCCGTGGCCGAGCCAGAACAGCACCACGTCGCGCAGCGCCCGCCACAGCGCCTGCGCGTCGGCGCAGGTGAAGTCCGGGTTGACGATGTCCTCGTATTTCTTCGGCGGATTTTCCGCGTAGCGCATCGAGCCGTCGGGCCGCCGCTTGAACCATTGCGGATGCTGGCGCAGCCAGGGATGATCCGGCGAGCACTGCACCGCGATGTCGAGCGCGATCTCGATGTTGAGCCGCCGCGCGGCGGCGACCAGCGCATCGAAGTCGTCCAGCGTGCCAAGCTCGGGATGCACGGCGTCGTGGCCGCCGTCCTCGGAGCCGATGGCGTAGGGGCTGCCGGGATCGCCGGGCGCGGCTTGAAGCGAATTGTTGCGGCCCTTGCGGTGGGTGCGGCCGATCGGATGGATCGGCGTGAAATACAATACGTCGAAACCCATGTCGGCGATGTCGGGCAGCCGCGCGATGCAGTCGCGGAAGGTGCCGTGACGGCCCGGCTCGCGGCCCTGGCTGCGCGGCACCATCTCGTACCACGCGCCGTAGCGCGCCCGCGGCCGGTCCACCGTCAGCGGAAACAGCGGCGAGCGGGTCAGGTCGGCGCGGTCCTGGCTCTCCGCCATGGCGTCCTGCAATTCGGGAGCGAGCAGCGACGCGGCGTCGCCGGTCTGGAGGAACTGCTCGCATTGCCGCAGGATGACGGCGGCCGCCGCGCTGCCGCCCGATTGCGCCCGCGTCAGCAGCCCCGCGCCTTCCAGCGCGTCGAGGCTCACATCCTGTCCCGCCGCCCGTTTCAGTTCGAAGCCGCGCCGCCAGGTGGCGAAGCCGTCGGTCCACGCCTCGATGGCATAGACGTGACGGCCGATGTGCTCCGGCACGAAGGACGCGGTCCAGCGGTCGTTCTCGTGCAGCCGCATCGGCACGCGAACCCATTCGGCGTCCTGCTCGCGCCGCCACAGCAGCGTGGCGGCGATCACCTCGTGGCCGTCGCGGAAGATGTCGGCCCACACGTCCACGGGTTCGCCGACCACCCGCTTGATGGCAAAGCGGCCGCCGTCGATACAGGGATAAATCTCCTCGATGTGGAAAGCGTCGCGGGCAACGCTTCCGACCGACCCCTCTGGCTTGTTCACGATCCCGACGCTCAGTTTGCAACGGCCCCCGTACCCCGCGCGAACGGTATTCCGCGCGTGCTTGAACAAGCGCGGAACCGGGGTTTTGGTTCCATTGGAACCCGATTGCCGCCGGCGCGTTGATACCGTGACAACCTTTGATCGAATCTTAGGCATTCGCGGCGTGGCGAGGTCGCGCCGCGCGGCGGATGATATGGATGTTTTCGCGACGGCGCGGGAACTCGGCATCGAGGCGGATTTCGTCGATGGCCGAGGCCAGCGTCATGCCATCGCGCCTGAAGCGCTCCGCGGTCTGGTCGAGGCGATGCCGCGACCGGGAGGCCGGCTGCTGCACGAGCCGCCGGCGGTGCGGAGCGGAGAAATTCCGCGCATTCAATTGACAGCGGATGCGGTGCTGCCGGTCCGCTGGCGGATCGTGACGCGCGGCGGCGGCGTCGCCGAGGGCGAGGCGGACGATCGCGTCATCACCTGGTCAAACGACGTGCCACCCGGCATCCACACGCTTTGCGTGTCGGACGCTGCTGCGACCGACGAGCGTTGGCCGCTGGTCGTCGCGCCGGGGCCGGCCCATGCGGGCCGCTTCACCCGCGCGTGGCTCCTGGCCGTGCAGCTTTACGGCCTGCGCTCGTCGCGCAACTGGGGGATCGGCGATTTCACCGATCTGGCGCGGCTGATCGATCTTGCCGCCGACTGGGGCGCGGACGGCGTCGGCCTCAACCCGCTGCACGCGCTGTTCACCGAGCGGCCCGGCGATTGCAGCCCCTATGCGCCGAACAGCCGGCTGTTCCTCAATCCGCTCTATATCGATATCGAAGCCGTGCCGGAATGTCCGGCTACCTTCGCGGCCGAGCATCGCGCGGCGTTGCAACAGGTACGCGACAGCGCGCTGGTCGATTATGCAACGGTCGCGGACCTCAAAGAACGGGCGCTGCGCGCCGCGTTCGCGCGTTTCAAGGCCGCGCCCGATCCGGCGCGCGCCGCCGCGTTCGCGGCGTTTCGCACTGATGGCGGCGCGGTGCTGCGCCGCTTCGGCTGCTTCGAGGCGCTGCGCCGCCGTTTGCAGCGGCCGTGGTGGGAGTGGCCCGCGCCGTGGCGGCAGCCCGACGACGCCGAATGCGACCGGCTGGCGGCAGGCGAGGACGCCGGCGAGATCGAATTCACCGCCTTCGTGCAGTGGATCGCCGACGAACAGTTGCGCGCCTGCCGCGACCGCGCCGCAGAGCGCGGCATGGCGGTCGGCCTCTATCTCGACATCGCGGTCGGCGTGCAGCCGGACGGCTTCGATGCGTGGAACGAGCAGACGGCGATCTCGCGGCATCTTTCGGTCGGCGCGCCGCCGGACGTGCTCAACAGCGCGGGGCAGGACTGGGGACTGGCCGGCTTCCATGCCGCAGGCTTGCAGGCGCGCGCCTTCGCGCCGTTCCGCGACATGCTGCGCGCGGCGATGCGCCATGCCGGCGCGATCCGGCTCGATCACGTCCTCGGCCTCAAGCGCTTGTATCTGATCCCGCGCGGGTTCGGCGCGCGCGACGGCGCCTATGTGCGGATGCCGTTTCAGGCGCTGCTGGCGGTGGTGGCGCTGGAAAGCGCGGCGGCGCGCTGCGTGGTGATCGGCGAGGACCTCGGCACCGTGCCGGAAGGCTTTCGCGAGGCGATCGCGGCATGGGGCATCTGGTCGTACCGCGTCATGATGTTCGAGCGCGACGCCCACGGCTTCCACGGCAGCGACCGCTACGCCGAGAACGCGCTGGTGACGTTCAACACCCACGACCTCGCCAGCTTCGCCGGCTGGCGCGACGCCGCCGACCTGGCGCTCAAGCAGTCGCTGGGGATCGATCCCGGCGAGAGCATCGAGGCGCGGCGCGAGGCGTTGCGGATGCTGTCGGACGTGCTGCGCGGCGAAGCCATCGCGCACGACGATTTCCTCGGCGTCCTTCATTTCCTGTCGAAGACGCGGGCGCGGCTGCTCGCCGTGGCGCTCGACGACCTGCTGGCGGTGGTCGATCAGCCCAACCTGCCGGGCACCGTCGATCAGCACCCGAACTGGCGGCGGCGGCTGCCGCTCTCCCTCGACGAGATCGCGACCGCCGTCGACCGCGACGAACTGGCGCGCGCGCTCGGGGCGCGCGGCTCGCGTTCCAAGACGTCGCATGTCGGCACGCCGCAATCATAGCAAGCATGACGAGGGCGGTGTGCCGGGAAAAATCGAGGACTATGCCCTGATCGGCGATTGCGAGACGGCGGCGCTGGTCAGCCGGGACGGCTCGATCGACTGGCTGTGCTGGCCGGCATTCGATTCCGAGGCGTGCTTCGCCGCGCTGCTCGGCGACCGCCGGCACGGCTCCTGGCGCATCGCCCCGGCCAAGGATGCGACGATGTCGCGGCGCTATCGCGGCGACACGCTGATCCTGGAGACGCGGTTCGAAACCGCGGACGGCGCGGTGACCCTGATCGACTTCATGCCGCCGCGCGGGGCGGCGTCCGACGTGGTGCGGCTGGTGCGCGGCGAGTGCGGCCGCGTCGCCATGCGCATGGACCTGATTATCCGCTTCGGGTTCGGCGCCAACATTCCCTGGGTGCGGCGCACCGGCAACGGCGAGTTGCTGGCGATCGCCGGCCCCGACATGGCGGTGCTGCGGACGCCGGTCGAGACGCGCGGCGAGGACATGACGACCGTCGCGGACTTCACGGTGGCGGCCGGCGACACCGTGCCCTTCGTGCTGAGCTACGGCGCGTCGCACCTCGACGTTCCGGCGCCGATCGACGTGGATCACGCGCTGCGCGACGCCGAGGCGTTCTGGACCGACTGGGCCGGCCGCTGCACCTATCAGGGGCCGTGGCGCGAAGTGGTGGTCCGCTCGCTGGTGACGCTGAAGGCGCTGACCTACGCGCCGAGCGGCGGGATCGTCGCCGCGCCGACCACCTCGCTGCCGGAGAAGCTCGGCGGCAGCCGCAACTGGGACTATCGTTTCTGCTGGCTGCGCGACGCCACTTTCACGCTGCTGGCGCTGATGGACAGCGGCTATTACGACGAGGCGCTGGCGTGGCACGACTGGCTGTTGCGCGCGGTCGCCGGCTCGCCGGGCGACATGCAGATCATGTATGGCATCATGGGGCAGCGCCGCCTGCTCGAATGGGAGGCGACGTGGCTGCCGGGCTACGAGGGCGCCAAGCCGGTGCGGATCGGCAACGCCGCGCACGTTCAGTTGCAGCTCGACGTGTTCGGCGAACTGCTCGACGTGTTCCATCAGTCGCGCGTCGCCAAACTGCAACTCCATGACGACAGTTGGGCGATGGAGTGCGAGTTTCTCAGGCATCTCGCCGGGATCTGGGACCAGCCGGACAGCGGCATCTGGGAGGTGCGCGGGCCGGGCAAGCACTATGTCTCGTCCAAGGTGATGACCTGGGTGGCGTTCGACCGCGCCATCAAGAGCGCCGAGAAGTTCGGCTTCAAGGCGCCGCTCGCGGAATGGCGCGCTTTGCGCGCGCGCATTCACCGCGACGTCTGCGAGCGCGGGTTCGATGCCGCGCAGAACAGCTTCGTCGAATCCTACGGCGCGAATGTGCTCGACGCCAGCGTGCTGCTGCTGCCCTCGGTCGGCTTCCTGCCGCCCGCCGACCGGCGCATCGTCGGCACGCTTGCTGCGGTCGAGAAGCACCTGATGCGCGGCGGCTTCGTGCTGCGGCACGATCCGCGCCGCAAGAGCGACGAACAGGAACCGATCGAGGGCGCGTTCCTCGCCTGCACGCTGTGGCTGGCGGACGCGCATGTGCTGGCGGGCCACATCACCCGGGCGGAGGAGTTGTTCGCGCGGGTGCTGGGCGTGGCCAACGATCTCGGCCTGCTGGCGGAGGAATACGATCCGCTGGCCGGCCGGCAGACCGGCAATTTCCCGCAGGCGCTGACTCATATTGCGCTGGTCAATACCGCGCACAACATCAGCGTCGCCAAGGCCGCCGCCACCAAGCCCGCCGTGCAGCGCGCGCAGTCGTGACGGATGACGGGAGGCGCGCGTTGTTTACCCTGAGAATTTGACCGGAAACGCAGCGTCATCGTCCGCCAACGGGTCCGGCTTCGCCGGCCCGATGACAGGCTCCGGCGGACGATCCGGTAATCCGCGCGCGTTCGTGGGAAATTCGATTCGATGCGGAATACCGGATGCTCCGCCTTCGCGGAGCATGACGTCTGTCGTGTTGAAAGACTGTCCAAAGATGAATTTCCGGACAGCCACTCAGCGCGCCGGCTTAAGCCCCCGCACGATGTCGCTGACGATGGTCTCGACATCGGCGTCGATCGACACCGTGATGACGTGCTCGTCAGCGGCGGGCGGCTCCAGCGCCGCGAACTGGCTGGCGAGCAGGCCGGGCGGCATGAAGTGGCCCTTGCGCTTCGCCAGCCGTTTCGCGATCAGCGCCTCGCTGCCGTCGAGAAAGACGATCCGGGTATCGCGCCGGCCGTGGACCAGGAGATCGCGATAGGCGCGCTTCAGCGCCGAGCAGGCGATGACGACGTGGCCGCCCGCCGCCGCGACGCGGTCGATCTCGGCGGCGATCGCCTCAAGCCACGGCCTGCGGTCGTCGTCGTCGAGCGGATGGCCCGCCTTCATCTTGGCGACGTTGGCGGGCGGATGAAAGCCGTCGCCGTCCTCGAACCGCCAGCCGATCCGCCGCGCCAGCGCCTCGCCGACGGTGCTCTTGCCGGAGCCGGAGACGCCCATGACGACGAGGGCGTGAAGCGCGGGATCGATCGCGTCAGGCATCGCGGGGCAACTCGGGCAGCGCTCCCGCATCCGCCAGCCACACGGTGTCGCCAAGCGAGCGGGCGCGGGCGGCGGGCAGGCTGTCGTCCGCCAGCACGCGGGCGAGGATGTCGCGCTTGTCGTCGCCGCTGACCAGAAACAGCATCTCGTGGCACGACGCCAGCGCCGGTAGCGTCAGTGTCACGCGCGGCACCAGCGGCGGGACGTTGGCCTTGGCGACGCTCACCACCCAGCGCGTACGCTGCTCCAGCGCGGCGTCGCCGGGAAACAGCGACGCGGTGTGGCCGTCGGGGCCGACGCCCATCAGCACCACATCGAACAGCGGCCGGGCCGGATTCAGCCGGCCGCCGCCGTAGAACGCCTGCAACGTAATCTCGTAGCGGCGCGCGGCCTCATGGCTCGATCCGGCCTCGACCGGGATCGGATGGATGTTCGCCGCCGGCGCGCAGGCGTCGAGAAACAGCGCCCGCGCCGTCGCCATGTTGTTGCGCGGGTCGCCCGGCGGCACGAAACGCTCGTCGCCGATGAACCAATGCACGCGCGGCCACGGAATGCGCGCGCGATAGGCATCGCTGGCCAACAGCCGGTACAGCGGTTGCGGGCTGGAGCCGCCGGTGAGGCACACCGTGGCGCGCCCGCGATTGGCGTCGAGCCGCGCGATCAGCCGCTCGGCCGCCGCCTTCGCCAATGCGTCGGCGTCCTGCACCTGAATGATCTGGCGGCTGCCCGGCATCGCCGCTCAGCCCGGTTTGCGCCAGGCGCGGCCGTCGCGCCCCAACAGCGCCCGGCTTGCGGCCGGGCCGTCGCTGCCGGCGTCATAGAACGTCAGACCCTTGTCGCCGGCGGCCTTCCAGCCGTCGAGGAACGGCTCCACCGCGCGCCAGCCGGCCTCGACGCTGTCGGCGCGCTGGAACAGGATGTTGTCGCCGATCATGCAGTCATGGATCAGCGTCTCGTAGCCGGTGCTCGGCGCGACGTGGAAGTAATCCTTGTAGCGGAAGGTCATCGCCACGCCGTCGATGGCGATCGCCGGGCCGGGGACCTTGGCGTTGAATTCCAGCGTGATGCCTTCGACCGGCTCGATGCCGATCACCAGATAGTTCTGCGACAGCCGGCTCACCGGCGTATCGCGGAACATCGCGAACGGCGCTTCCTTGAACTTGATCGCGACCTCGGTGCGCTTGGCGGACAGCGCCTTGCCGGTGCGCAGGTAGAACGGCACGCCGGCCCAGCGCCAGTTGTCGATGGCGAGCTTGAGCGCGACATAGGTTTCCGTGGTGCTGTCGGGCGCGACGTTCTTGGTCTTGCGATAGTCCTCCACGGCCTGATCCTTGACGCGGCCGGCGCGGTATTGCCCGCGCACCGAGTTTTGCAGCGCCTCGGCCTCGCTCTGGGTCTGGATCGCGGCCAGCACCTCAGCCTTGCAGGTGCGCACGGTGTGGGCGTCGAAGCGCGCCGGCGGCTCCATCGCCACCAGCGACAGCAGTTGAAACAGGTGGTTCGGCACCATGTCGCGCAGCGCGCCGGTCGAGTCATAGAAGCTGCCGCGATGGCCGACACTGAGCGTCTCGTCCACGGTAATCTGGACGTGATCGATGTGATTGCGATTCCAGATCGGTTCGAACATGCCGTTGGCGAAGCGCAGCACCAGGATGTTCTGCACCGTCTCCTTGCCGAGATAGTGATCGATCCGGTAGATCTGGTGCTCGGAAGCGACCTTCAGCAGTTCGTCGTTCAGCGCCTTGGCGGAGGCGAGGTCGGTGCCGAACGGCTTCTCGACCACCAGCCGCCGCCAATAGCCGTCGTCCTGGCGCAGCAGGCCGACGCGGCCGAGTTCGCGCGCGATCGGCGCGAAGGCGTCGGGCGGCGTCGCCAGATAGAACAGCCGGTTGCCGGCGGTCGCGCGGCTCTGCTCCTCGCCTTCGAGGTGTTGCCGCAGCCGCTCGAACGACGCCGGCTCGGAGGGATCGGCGGCGATCGCGGTGAGGCAGCCGAGCAGCCGCCGCGCCACGTCGTCGTTCACCGGGCGGGTGGCGAACTGGCGCAGTCCCTGCATCAGGCTGTCGCGCAGCGCCTGCGCGCTCATGGCTTTGCGCGCCACGCCGACGATGCAGAAGCGCTCCGGCAGCAGGTCCGTCTCCGCCAGATTGTACAGCGCCGGGATCACCAGCCGGTGAGTCAAGTCGCCGGTGACGCCGAAGATGACGAAGCTGCACGGATCGGGCCTGACCTGCTTTGCGATGCCGTACGAACTCATGGCTTGGCCGGCTCCTTGTGGCCGCCGAAGCCCGCGCGCATGGCGGAGAGAATTTTTTCCGCGAAGGTGTGCTCGCGCCGCGAGCGGAAGCGGGCATAGAGCGCGGCGGTCAGCACCTCGGCCGGCACCGCCTCGTCGATCGCCGCGTTCACCGTCCAGCGGCCCTCGCCGGAATCCTCCACATAGCCGGAATAGTTGTCGAGCGTCGGCTCTCGCGCCAGCGCCGCCGCCGTGAGGTCGAGCAGCCACGAGGGGATGACGCTGCCGCGCCGCCACACCTCCGCGATGTCGGCGATGTCGAGATCGAAGCGATGCTCGGGCGGCAGCGTCGTGGCGTTGGCGTTCCTGAGGATGTCGAACCCTTCCGCATACGCCTGCATCAGGCCGTATTCGATGCCGTTGTGGATCATCTTGACGAAATGGCCGGAGCCGACCGGGCCGGTGTGGATATAGCCCTGCTCGACGCGGGGATCGCGCCCCTCGCGGCCGGGCGTTAGCGGAATCTCGCCGCGCCCCGGCGCGAGCGCCTTGAACAGCGGGTCGAGTCGCGACACCACCTCGGCGTCGCCGCCGATCATCATGCAGTAGCCGCGCTCCAGCCCCCACACGCCGCCGCTGGTGCCGACGTCGATGTAATGGATGCCGCGTTGGCTCAGCGCCTCGGCGCGGCGCACGTCGTCCTGCCAGAAGGTGTTGCCGCCGTCGATGACGACGTCGTCCTTCGAGAGCAGCTTGCCCAGCGTGGCGATGGTGGTTTCGGTGATATCCCCCGCCGGCAGCATCACCCAGACGGCGCGCGGCGCTTGCAGCTTCCCCACGAGATCGTCGAGCGAACTCGCCCCGGTCGCGCCGTCGCGTGTCAGCGCGGCGACGGCGTCCGCGCTCTTGTCATAGACCACCGTTCGATGCCCGCCATGCGCCATCGCGCGGCGGGCGATGTTGGCGCCCATCCGCCCCAGACCGATGATGCCAAGCTGCATCGCGTCGTCCTTTGTCAATTCAGCGCGGCGGCGATCGCGGCCTTGAGCTTGTCGAGCCCGGCCGTGAGATCGCCCTTGAGGTGAATCCGCAGCGCGCGGCGGCCGCGCTCGGTTAGCACGTCGAAATCGCCGCGCGCCTGCGCCGCCTTGATGACGCCGAAACTCGCCGCCTGTTGCGGGATCGGCAGGTCTTTCGCGTCGTCGGCGGTGATCTGCACGAACACGCCGCTGTCCGGCCCGCCCTTGTAGGCCTGTCCGGTGGAATGCAGAAAGCGCGGACCGAACTCGGCGCAGGTCGCGACATGGCGGCGGTCGCGGATCAAGAGCCGCATCGCCTGCAAGGCATCGATATGCGCCGCGTCGTGATCGATATAGGCGAGCAGCGCGACGTAATCGTTCGGCTTGATCCGGGCGAGGTGCGCCTTCAGCCACGAGCCGAGATCGCCGTTCGCGCCGCCCTTGCGCAGCGCCGCGCCGTTGGCGGCGTCGGTGTAGATGGCGGCGCCGTCGATTGTCGTGACCGGCGTTTCACCCGGCAGCTTGCCGGTTTTCTCGAAAGCGGCCGTCAGTTCGCGGGTCTTGATCTTGGCGGATTCGACGTCCGGCTGGTCGAACGGATTGATGCCGAGCACCGCGCCCGCCACCGCCGTCGCCATCTCGAAGCGGAAGAACTCCTGCCCGATGCAGTCGATCGACGGCAGCACGATGCGTACCACGGGATGGCCGGCGATCTCCAGCGCCGCGAGTCGCGCGTCCCGCGCGGCGTCGGCCTCGGCTTCGGTGCGCATGGCGATGAAGATGCGGTCCTGGCCGTACACCGCCGGATCGCCCAGCGTCTCGCCGTCGATCGGGATCAGGCCCCGGCCCGCCTTGCCGGTGGATTCGGCGATCAACTGCTCGGCCCACGCGCCGAAGTCGGCGATGCCGGGCGAGGTGAGCATCGTCACCTTGTCGCGGCCCTCGCGGCCGGCGCAGCCGAGCGCAAGCCCGAGCTGCACGCCGGGATTGTCGTGCGGCGGCACGTCGGGCCCGCAGGAGCGCACCATCGCCTGCGCGCGGTCGAGCAGCCCCGCGACGTCGAGCCCGGCGGCGGCCGCCGGCACCAGGCCGAACGGCGACAGCACCGAGTAGCGCCCGCCGATCGCCGGATCGCCGAAGAAGGTCCGCGCGAAGCCCTGCTGCCCGGCGACCTTTTCCAGCGACGAGCCGGGATCGGTGACGGCGACGAAATGCCCGCCGGCCTTGCCCTTGCCGACCGTCGCTTCAACGCGGCCGTAGAAATAGTCCTTCAGCGCGTTGGGTTCGGTGGTGCCGCCGGACTTGCTGGAAACGATGAACAGCGTTTTGGCGAGATCGACCGCCGCCTCCATCCGCGCCACCTGCGCCGGATCGGTGGAATCCAGCACGCGCAGTTTCGGGAAGCCCTTCGCCTGCGGAAAGGTTTTCGCCAGCACTTCGGGCCCGAGGCTGGAGCCGCCCATGCCGAGCACCACCGCGTCGGTGAAGCCGTGCTGCTTCACCCAGTCCGCGAACGCGGCGTAGTCGGCCAGCTTGTGCTGCTCCGCCGCGACGCTGTCGAGCCAGCCCAGCCACCTGTCCTCGTCGCTGCCGGTCCACACCGCCTTGTCGCGCCGCCACAGCCTGCGGATGGTGCCGGCCGCGCGCCATTGCTCGCAGCCCTCGCTCACCGCCTTCGCCAGCCGCTCGCCGAGCGCCAGCGTCTGCGTGCCGATGGCGCGGCCCAACAGCGTCGCGCGCTTGTGCGCCACCGCGCCGAGCAGCTTGTCGAAGGCGTCGGCGAACAGTTGCACGCCTTCCTCGACCAGTTTCGTGGTGACGGCGTCGAGCGAGATTCCCGCGCGGGCGAGATCGGCCAGCACGCGCTCCGCGCCGGCAATGTCGTCCTCCAGGCTGTCGCGCAGCTTGCCGTGATCGCGGAAGGCGTCGAGGGTGGCCGGCGGCAGGGTGTTGACGGTATCCGGCCCGATCAGGTCCTCGACATAGAGCACGTCGCTATAGGCTTTGTTCTTGGTGCCGGTGGAGGCCCACAATAGCCGCTGCGGCTTCGCGCCCCTGGCGGCGAGCACCCGCCAGCGCGCCTCCGCGAGCATCGTCTTGTAATGCTGATACGCCATCTTGGCGTTGGCGATGGCGACCTTGCCTTGCAGCGCCTTCAGCCGCGCCTTCTCCGCCGGGTCGTTGGCCCTGGCGATGGCGTCGTCGAGTTGCTTGTCGACGGCGCTGTCGATGCGGCTGACGAAGAAGCTTGCGACGCTGGCGACATGGGACGGATCGCCGCCCTTGCCCGCATAGTCTTCCAGTCCCGCGAGATAGGCTTCCGCGACTTCCTGATACACCTTTTGCGCGAACAGCAGCGTGATGTTGACGTTGATGCCCTGCGCGGTGAGGTGGCGGATGGCGGGGAGCCCCTCCGGCGTCGCCGGCACTTTTATCATCAGGTTGGGGCGGTCCACCTCGCGCCACAGCCGCTCGGCTTCCGTGATGGTGCCTTCGGTGTCGGCGGCGAGATAGGGCGAGACTTCGAGGCTGACGAAGCCGTCCGCGCCCTTGAGGCTGTCATAGACCGGCCGCAGCACGTCGGCGGCGGCGCGGATGTCCTCGATGGCAACGGCCTCGAACAGCGCCGCGACCGGGCGGTCGTGCGCCTTCAGCGCGGCGGCGATGGCGGCGTCGTATTCGTCCGAACTTCCGATGGCCTTCTCGAAGATCGCCGGATTGGAGGTGACGCCGCGCACCCCGTCGTCGTCGATCAGCGTCTTGAGGCCGCCGCCCGTGACGAAACCGCGGGCGAGGAAGTCGAGCCAGACGGACTGGCCGTGCTTTTGCAGGGATTTGACGGGGTTCATGATGCCTTGTTCGCTGTCGGGAGGGCGGGTTCCATCATGTGTTCTGCCCTGCGGCCGAATTTTGTCAACCGATCCGGAGACGGCGCGGTCTGTCCGGGGCATTCGGGATGCCAGGCGGGGCATCCGGTCGCGGATACGGATTATCAAGGTTGACGCATGGCGCGCCAAAGGGTTCCCCGTTCGGACGGGATTTGGCGGTTGCGCCGAGCGTGTGAGGGGAAAGTCGCGTTGCGCACGGATTAGCAGCACCAAAACCGTCATGCTCCGCGAAGGCGGAGCATCCGGTATTCCATTTCGAAGACGGATTTCCCTTTCACCTTCCCAGGACTACGGAATCGTCCGTTTTCGCGGACGATGACGCCTCGTTTCGGGAAGGTCAGAGGTGCAAACCCCGCAAGCGGCGAGCCTCGTTGCCTACGCCCCGCCTTTACCGCAGCCCCGCGTTGATCTTGTCCAGCGTTGCCGCGCCGGGACACAGTTCGGGTTCGTTGAGCTGGTTGAGCGGCGTCGCGACCGTGTTGAAATGCCGGTGCAGGTCGGAGGATTCGCCGTCGACATAGAGCAGCCCGGTGACGATCCGCCCCTTGGCCGCCTCGTGTTGCAGGAAGTTCATCGCCGCCAGCCGGTCGGAGGCGTCGTAGTCCGCGTTGAGCTTGCGCAGCGTCAGCACCGAGCCGTCGTGCTGGGTGACCTCGACCACCTCGCCGGGCGCATAATCCACGGTGATGGCCTCGCGCCCGATCATGATGTCGAGCGCGTTCACCGCCTCGTTGTGGGCGCGGACGTAATCGAGGCTCTTGGTGGAGCCCGGATGGTTGTTGAAGGCGATGCACGGCGAGATCACGTCGATGAAGGCCGCGCCGCGATGGGTGAGCGCCGCCTTGATGATCGGCACCAGTTGCGTCTTGTCGCCGGAGAACGAGCGCGCCACGAAACTGGCACCCAGTTGCAGCGCCATCGCCACCAGGTCGATGGCGTTGTCGGTGTTGACGACGCCTTTCTTCGATTTCGAGCCGCGGTCGGCGGTGGCCGAGAACTGGCCCTTGGTCAGGCCGTAGACGCCGTTGTTCTCGACGATATAGGTCATGTTGACGCCGCGCCGCAGCGCGTGGGCGAACTGGCCGAAGCCGATCGAGGCGGAATCGCCGTCGCCGGAAATACCGAGATAGATCAGGTCGCGGTTGGCGAGGTTGGCCCCGGTCAGCACCGAGGGCATCCGGCCGTGCACCGAGTTGAAGCCGTGGGACGCGCCGAGGAAATAGGTCGGCGTCTTCGAGGAGCAGCCGATGCCGGAGATCTTCGCGACCCGGTGCGGCTCGATCGCCAGTTCGAACGCCGCCTCGATGATCGCCGCCGAGATCGAATCGTGGCCGCAGCCGGCGCACAGCGTCGAGGTCGCCGCCTCGTAGTCGCGCCGGGTGTAGCCCAGCGCGTTCTTCGGCAGCGAGGGATGATGGAATTTCGGCTTGGCCAGATAGGTCATGACATCGCCTTCCGCAGCGGCGTGACTTTCAGGGCGTCGAGCCGGTCGCCGATCGCGCCGGAAATGAAGCGCGCGGTGATCGAGGTGCCGTCGTAATGCAGGATCGGCACCAGCCGCACCGGGTCGATGTCGAGTTCGTTGACGATCAGCGAGCGCAGTTGCGCGTCGCGGTTCTGTTCGACGACGAAGACGAAGTCGTGGGCGGCGATGAAGCTGGCGACATCCTGATGGAACGGGAAGGCGCGGATCCGCATCAGGTCCAGGGTGTGGCCGCGCGCGGCGAGGATTTCGGCCGCCTCCAGCATCGCCGGTGCGGTCGAGCCGTAATAGATCACGCCGAACCGCGTGGGCTTGTCGGCGTCGGTGCGTTGCGGGCGCGGCAGGATGCTCTTGGCGGTCTCACACTTGCGCAACAGCCGCTGCATTCCTTCGACGTAGTCCGCGCCTTCCTCGGAATATTTTGCGCGCGCATCGTGAGACGTGCCGCGGGTGAAATAGCCGCCCTTGGTGGGATGGGTGCCGGGATAGGTGCGGTAGGGGATGGCGTCGCCGTCGACGTCGGTGTAGCGGCCGAAGTCCTTGCCGGCCTCCAGGTCGGCGGCGGTCATCACCTTGCCGCGGTCGTAGCGGCGGGCGTCGTCCCATTGCAACGGCCGGCACAGCCGATGGTTCATGCCGATGTCGAGGTCGAGCAGCACGAACACCGGCGTCTGCAAGCGGTCGGCGTAGTCGAACGCGCCGGCCGTGAACTCGAACGCCTCAGTCGCGTCCTCCGGCAGCAGCAGGATGTGCTTGGTGTCGCCGTGGGAGGCATAGGCGCAGTTGATGAGGTCGCACTGCTGGGTGCGCGTCGGCATTCCGGTGGAGGGGCCGGCGCGCTGCACGTCGATGATGACCGACGGAATCTCGGCGAAGTAGGCGAAGCCGAACAGTTCCTGCATCAGCGAGATGCCGGGGCCGGAGGTGGCGGTGAAGGCGCGCGCGCCGTTCCATGCCGCGCCCACCACGATGCCGATCGAGGCGATCTCGTCCTCGGCCTGCACGATGGCGTAGCGCGCTTCGCCGGTCGCCGGGTCGTGGCGGTACTTGCCGCAGAATTTCGTGAAGTTTTCCGCCACCGACGAGGACGGCGTGATCGGATACCACGCGCACACCGTCGCCCCGCCATAGACCGCGCCGAGCGCGGCGGCGGCGTTACCCTCGATCAGGATGCGGTCGCCGACCTTGTCGCTGCGTTGCAGCCTAAGCCCGATCGGGCACTTGAAGTTGGCCTTGGCGTAGGCGTGGCCGAGATGCAGCGCGTGGATGTTGGGCTGGATCAGCTTGTCCTTGGTGCGATACTGCTCGCCGACCAGCTTTTCCAGTTCGCCGATGTCCATGTCGAGCAGCGCCGCCAGCGCGCCGATGCAGATGATGTTCTTGAACAACTGGCGCTGGCGCGGATCGGAATATTCCTTGTTGCAGATCGCGGTCAGCGGGATGCCGATCAGGTGGATGTCGCTGCGCGGCTTGCCCGGCGGCATCGCACGGGTCGAGTCGTAGACGAGATAGCCGTCCGGTTCCACCGAGGCGACGTCGGCGTTGTAGGTCTGCGGATTCATCGCCACCATGATGTCGGTGCCGCCGCGCGCGCCGAGATGGCCGGCCTCGGTGACGCGGACCTCGTACCAGGTCGGCAGGCCCTGGATGTTGGAGGGGAAGATGTTGCGCGGCGACATCGGAATGCCCATCCGCATGATGGCGCGGGCGAACATCTCGTTGGCGCTGGCCGAGCCCGAGCCGTTGACGTTGGCGAAGCGGATGACGAAGTCGTTGACGGCGGTTAACGGCATGACGGACCTGCGTGGGCCATTTCGATGAAATACTTGTTCATGTCCCAGGCGCCGGTCGGGCAGCGCTCGGCGCACAGTCCGCAATGCAGACAGACGTCCTCATCCTTGGCCATGATGCGCCCGGTCTTCAGGCCGTCCGCGACATAGATGTCCTGATCCGGGTTGAGCGCCGGGGCGTGCAGCCGCCGGCGCAGATCGTCTTCCTCGCCGTTGTCGGTGAAGGTGATGCAGTCCATCGGACAGATATCGACGCAGGCGTCGCACTCAATGCAGAGTTGCGGCGTGAACACCGTCTGGACGTCGCAGTTGAGGCAGCGTCCCGCTTCCGCCAGCGCCAGCTTGGCGTCGAAGCCGAGTTCGACCTCGGCCTTGATGCTGGCCAGCGCGATCGCGTTGTCGCGATGCGGCACCGCGTAGCGCGGGTCCGGCGCGATCTCGTTTTTATAGCTCCACTCGTGGATGCCCATCTTCTGGTTGACCACGGTCACCGCCGGCTCGGGCCGCCGCGTGATATCCTCGCCGTGCAGCATCTTGTCGATCGACACCGCGACCTCGTGGCCGTGCGCCACCGCCCAGATGATGTTCTTGGGGCCGAACGCCGCGTCGCCGCCGAAGAACACCTTCGGGTGGGTGGACTGGAAGGTGACCTTGTCCACCACCGGCATCCCGTGGTCGTCGAAGGCGATGCCGATATCGCGCTCGATCCACGGGAAGGCGTTTTCCTGGCCGACCGCGACCAACACGTCGTCGCAGTCGAACGTCACGTCGCTCTCGCCGGAGGGCACCAGCTTGCGGCGGCCCTTGGCGTCGTATTCGGCCTTGACCTTCTCGAAGGTGACGCCGGTGAGCTTGCCGTTTGCGTGCAGAAACGCTTTCGGCACCAGGAAATTGTGGATCGGGATGCCCTCGCGCGCGGCGTCCTCCTTCTCCCACGGCGACGCCTTCATCTCGTCGAAGCCGGAGCGCACCACCACCTTGACGTCCTCGCCGCCGAGCCGGCGCGCCGAGCGGCAGCAGTCCATCGCGGTGTTGCCGCCGCC
>JBIQLW010000031.1:0-44233 GCA_044463945.1 Bradyrhizobiaceae bacterium
ACGGCTTTCGTGTTGCAGATTCACCCGGAGAACGCACTTCCGGTCAAACTTCCAGGGTAACGGCCCACGCTTCAATTGAAGCCGGTCACGCTCTAGGCCGAGGATATCGCGCTGAGATCGAGCGCCTTCTTGCGCAGGTCGGTCAGCGTCATCAGCGCCCGGTCGCGGTCGTCTTCCAGCAGCCGGCGGAGATTGCGGACGGCACCTTCGGGATCGCGCCTGCGGATGGCGTCCAGCGTCTCCGTCATCAGGCGCGCCGTCTCGCGCCGGATCTCCGGCGTGCGATAGTCGAGAGGCGTTTTCCAGATGGTGGTCCACACCGTCTGGTTGGCGAGATCGCGCGAGAGCTCAAGCAGAAGCTCGTTGCCGGAGCCGTGCGCGATCGTCCGCACCGCGCGGGTCGTCACGCGGGCGAAAGCCATCGGGTCGCCGGTCTCGACCATGTCGTTCAACTCGGCGCAGCGGCGCGCGAGCGTTTCGACATAGCTTTCGACCGGCGAAATCGCCATGGTCTGCGCCGCCAGCAATGACAGCGCGAGGCGGACGTTGAACAGGTCGGCGATCGATTTCAGCGACAGCGACCGCACATAGGCGCCGCGCCGTGGCAGCAGATCGACCATGCGCTGGCGTTCGAGAATGCGCAGCGCCTCGCGAACCGGCCCGCGGCTGACGCCGAACTTCTGGGCAAGTTCCTGTTCGATCAGCCGTTCGCCCGCCTTGCGCCGCCCGGCGACGATATCGGTGCCGATCTCCTCGGCAAGCTGTTCGGGAATCGTCCGCGGCGAGAAACGTGTGTCCGGGTCGCTGTCGTTGGCGACCGCCAGCCTCGGAAAGGTCGCTGCCATGACCTGCTCCACCCTTGCGAGGCCCGAATCTGATGACCCCGGTTCGAAGGTATCATACGCTCATCGGTCAATTGTTGACAATTGACCGGGTTTGATCTTTTATAGTTCCAGATCATCCGTCAACAGGATTTTTTGTCGCGACTGACCGATATAATCTTGTGTTTGCAAAAGCTTAGATGGGTCAGGCGCAATCGCGCGAAGATCAATCGGACTCCGACGCCAAGATCGGGCCGATCAGGAAGGAGTGACCCGAATGGACCGGTTTGCCGGAAATCCGACGGTTGTGACGCTCGGGACGGGCCGCGACGGTGATCGCTCCCGGCCTCGGCGTGGAGGCTTTGCCGGCCGGCTTTCGTTGTCGCCGTCCTGTCGCCGCGGCGTCTGACGGACCCGGTCATGGTCAGCGCATCAGTGTCGTTTCAGCCGCCTTCGACGCAGGATCATGAACGTCCGTCGGTGGCGGCCTCGACCGCCGCATTGCTGGACGTGCGGGCACTCTCGGTCGCGTTCCGCACCGCCGAGGGGGACCTGCCGATCATTCGCGACGTCAGTTTCTCGGTGGCGCCGGGCGAGCGGGTCGGCATCGTCGGCGAGAGCGGATGCGGCAAGACCGTCACCGGGCTGTCGCTGTTGCGCCTGCTCCCGACATCGTCGGCGCGCCTGTCCGGGCAGATCCTGTTCCAGGGCCGCGATCTCGCGACGCTGTCGGCGCGGCAGATGCGCGCGGTGCGCGGGCGCGACATGGCGATGATCTTCCAGGAGCCGATGAGCGCGCTCGATCCGGTTTTCACCGTCGGCGAACAGATCAGCGAAGCCTATCGGGCGCATTTCCCCGCCGATCGCAAGGAGGCGCGGCAGCGCGCCATCGCGGCGCTCGCCGAGGTCGGCATTCCGGCGCCGGAGCGGCGCTGCGACGAATATCCGCATCAGTTGTCGGGCGGGATGCGCCAGCGCGTGATGATCGCGATGGCGCTGATCTGCGAGCCGAAACTCTTGATCGCCGACGAGCCGACCACCGCGCTCGACGTCACCGTGCAGTCGCAGATCACCGACCTGCTCAGGACCATGAGCGAGCGCACCGGCACGGCGCTGTTGTTCATCACCCACGACCTCGGCGTGGTCGCCGAAACCTGCACGCGGATGATAACGATGTATGCGGGCGAGGTGGTGGAGGACGCGCCGGTCGACGACGTTCTGATGCGGCCGCGCCATCCCTACACCTCGGGTCTGCTGCGCTCGCTGCCGGGGCTGAGCGCGCGGCGCAGCGTATTGCCGTCGATTCCGGGCCGGGTGCCGTCGCCGAACGCGATGCCGGCCGGGTGCCGCTTCGCGCCGCGCTGTTCCTATGCCGTTGCGGGCTGCGAGACGCGGCAGCCACTCGTCGACCTCGGGCCGCATCACGTCGCCCGGTGCTGGCGGGCCACCGAAATTTCATTGCCGGGAGCGGTGAATTGAGCGCCCTGGTTCAGGATCAGGCGGCATCCGCCGCGCCCGACGCGACGTCCGCTCCGATTATGGCGGTGCGCGATCTGCGCATCCTGTTCCCGACGCGGGACGGCACCGACACCGTGAAGGCGGTGGATGGCATCGACTTCGACGTGTTCGCCGGCGAGACGCTCGGCATCATCGGTGAGTCAGGATCGGGCAAGACAACGCTGGGGCGGCGCTGGTGTCGCTGATCAAGCCGTCGGCGGGGCAGGTGCTGCATCAGGGGCGCGACCCGTCGCGCTTCAGCCGCGCGGAGTTTCGCCGTCACCGGCGCGACTACCAGATCGTGTTTCAGGACCCGAACGCCGCGCTCAATCCGCGCATGACCATTCTCGACAGCGTGATCGAGCCCGCGGAAATCCTCAAGGAAGGCAACGACGCATCGCGCCGCAAGGACGGGCTGGCGGTGCTGTCGCGCGTCGGCCTGCCGCGCGAACTGGCTGACCGCTACCCGCACCAGCTTTCGGGCGGGCAGAAGCAGCGCGTCAACATCGCACGCGTGCTGATGCTGCGGCCGAAGGTGATCGTCTGCGACGAGGTGGTGGCGGCGCTCGACGTCTCGATCCGCGGCGACATTCTCAATCTGTTCGCCAACCTGCAACGCGAGTTCGGGCTGACCTACGTCTTCATCACCCACGACATCTCGGTGGTGTCGCACATCTCCGACCGTATCGCCGTCACCTATCTCGGCAAGCTGATGGAACTGGGATCGGCCGAGGACGTGATCGAGCGGCCGCTGCATCCCTATACCCAAGCCCTGCTGTCGGCCGAGCCGCTGCCGCTGCCGTCCGCCATGCGCAGCGCGCGGCGCATCGTGCTGGAAGGCGAAATCCCGAGCCCGATCTCGCCGCCGAGCGGCTGCCGGTTCCGCACCCGCTGCCCGGTGGCGCAGCCGCGCTGCGCCGAGGACATTCCGGCCTGGCGCGAACTGAAGCCGGGGCACTGGGTGGCCTGCCATTTCTCAACCGCGGACGGCCCGCCCTCGCGCGAAGCCGTGCCGCAAGACGCCTGAAACGCAAGACGCTTGAAACAGGGGAGACGAGGATGACGGATTGCAATCGCACGATCGGGACATTGACCCGGCGCGACATCATGGCGCTGGCGGGCGGCGCGGCGCTGACGGGCCTCACCGGCCTGCCGGCCTTCGCGGAGGACGCCGTCAAGAAGGGCGGCATCCTCAAGGTGGCCTCGCCCGCCAACCCGTCGTCGCTCGATCCGACCACCGGCGGCGCGGGCAGCGACCACAGCATCCTGTGGACGATGTACGACACCCTCGTCGAATGGGACTACGCGACGCTGAAGCCGAAACCCGGCCTCGCCAAATGGTCCTATCCCGATCCGAAGACGATGGTTCTGGATATCACCAAGGGCGTGAAATTCCACGACGGCACCGATCTCGACGCCGAAGCGGTCAAGTTCAATCTCGACCGCAACCGGCAGGACCAGCGCTCCAACGTCAAGGCGGACCTCACCAGCGTCGAGTCGGTGGAGGTCACCGGCCCGTTGCAGGTGACGCTGAAGCTGAAGAATCCCGACACCGCGTTGCCGGCGATCCTGTCCGACCGCGCCGGCATGATGGTGTCGCCGACCAACATCAAGGCGCTCGGCGCCGACACCAATCGCAAGCCGGTCGGCGCCGGCCCGTGGAAGTTCGTGAGCTGGGCCGACAACGCCAGCGTCGTCGTCACCCGCAACGACAACTACTGGCGCGAGGGCCGCCCCTATCTCGACGGCATCGAGTTCGCGATCATTCCCGAACTCGCCACCGCGCTGCGCTCGGTGATTGCCGGCGAGAACGACATGGCGTTCGCGCTGCCGGCGCGGCTGAAGCCGGTGATCGACCGCGCCAAGAGCCTCCAGGTCGTCACCGCGCCGACGCTGTACTGCATCCAGCTCTATTTCAACTACGCGCGAGCGCCGCTCGACAACGTCAAGGTCCGTCAGGCGATCAATTTCGCGCTGGATCGCGAGGCGTTCGTCAAGGCCACCATGAGCGGCCTCGGCGAGCCGGCGACGATGACGTTGCCAAGCTCCCACTGGGCCTATGACAAGTCAGTGTCCACGCTTTATCCGCACGATCCCGCCAAGGCCAAGGCGCTGCTCGCGGAGGCCGGCTTCAAGAACGGCATCGATCTGACCATCGGCAGTTACAACGATCAGGACTCGGTCCGCCGCAGCGAAGTGCTCCAGGCGCAACTCGCGGAGGCGGGCGTCCGCCTGAAGTTCACCCGCGGCACCATCCCCGAGATCAGCGCGCAGTTCTTCGGCACCGAGAAGAAGTTCGACGTCCTGCTGTCGGCATGGACCGGACGGCCCGATCCCAGCATGACTTACGCGCTCGGCTTCGACAAAGGCGCCTACTACAATGCGGGCCGCGAGGCCGATCCCGAACTGGTGAAACTGATCGAGCAGAGCCGTGAAAGCGAGGACCTCACCGAACGCGCCAAGGTGTTCGCCAAGATCCAGCGCTTCGTCATGGAGAACGCGCTCTCGGCGCCGCTCGCCTTCCAGTACGAACTCGATGCGCTGGGCAGCAAGGTGAGGGGCTACAAGCCGAACCTGCTCGGCAAGCCGAAGTTCGAAAACATCCACCTCGGCTGACATCCGCAGCGCCGCGGCACGGCCTGATCGGCGGGCCGCGGCGTTTCATCTCATTCGGACGCGCAACGCCATGTCTCACTCCCGCAAGCGCAGCATCATCATCCGCCGCCTGTTGCAGGCGATTCCGGTGATCGTGCTCTCGACGTTCATCGTGTTCGGGCTGTTGAAGCTGGTGCCGGGCGACGTCGCGGTGACGCTCGCCGGCGACAATGCGTCGGATGAGCGGATCGCGGAGATCCGCCACCTCTACGGGCTCGACCGCCCCTTCCTGGTCCAGTACGGATCGTGGCTGTGGAAGGCGGTGCATGGCGATCTGTCCAGTTCCCTGGTGTCCAGCGAAACCGTGCTGTCCGCAATCGAGCGCTGCCTGCCCCACACCCTGCTGATCGTGGTGCTGGCGATGCTGCTGGCGCTGGTCATCGGCATTCCGCTCGGCATCGCGGCGGCGAACCGGCCGGGCTCATGGACCGACGGCTTCGTCATGACGGTGGCCTCGCTCGGCGTCGCCGTTCCGAATTTCTGGCTCGGCATGTTGATGGTCGCGTTCTTCGCGCTCGACCTCAACTGGCTGCCGGCCACCGGCGCGACCGCGATCAGCGAGGATTTCTGGGATGCGATCCGGCACGCGATCCTTCCCGCCTGTGCGCTGGCGGCGGGCGGCGTCGCGGAAGTGGCGCGCCAGCTTCGCTCCTCGCTGGTGGAAATCCTGTCGTCGCAACAGGTGCGCACGCTCCACGCCAAGGGGCTGTCGCCGTCGTCGATCCTGTGGCGGCACGGACTGAAGAACGTCAGCGTCAATCTGTTGACCGTCGTCAGCCTGCTGTTCAACCGGATGCTGGCGGCGACCGTGGTGGTCGAGGCGGTGTTCGCGATTCCGGGAATGGGCAACCTGATCGTCAACGGCGCGATCCACCGCGATTTCCCCGTGGTGCAGGGCGTGGTGTTCGCTATGGTGCTGATCGTGGTCACGCTCAACCTCCTGACCGACGTGCTCTACAGCGTCCTCGATCCAAGGATCAGTTGAGATGACGGATATCGCGGTTGTCCCCGAAGCCCGGCCGACCCGGTTGAGCCGGTTCGGCAGATGGTTCAGGTCCGATCTGCGCGGCGCGCTCAGCTTTACGTTTCTTTGCGTGCTGATCGTGATGTCGGTGCTGGCGCCGTGGATCACGCCGTATTCGCCGATCGCGCAGGACTTCGACGCCGCGCTGGCGCCGATGTCGCCGGAGCATTGGCTGGGCGCCGACGACCTCGGTCGCGACACCCTCAGCCGTCTGATCTACGGCGGCACCGCCTCGCTTTATGCGAGCTTCCTCGCGGTGTTCGTCGCCATCCTGATCGGGGTTCCGGTCGGTCTTCTGGCCGGTTACCTCGGCGGCTGGGTCGACGAGATCGTCAGCCGGATCATCGACAGCTTCCTGTCGTTTCCGGCGATCGTGCTGGCGATCGCGGTGACCGGCGCGCTCGGCATCGGCCTCACCAATGGCATGATCTCGGTCGGCATCGTGTTCGCGCCGCAGTTGGCGCGGCTGGTGCGGGCGCGGACGCTGGTGGTGCGGCACGAGCTTTACGTCGACAGCGCGCGCTGCTTCGGCGCCTCCACCGGCCGCATCCTGTGGCGGCATGTCTTGCCCAACACCATCCAGCCGGTGATCGTGCAGGTGACGCTGCTGCTGGCGGGCGCGCTGTTGGCCGAAGCCAGCCTCAGCTTCCTCGGCCTCGGTATCCAGCCACCCAATGCAAGCTGGGGCGCAATGCTGGCGCGCGCCTATCAGAACATGGAGATCGCGCCCGAGCAGATGTATCCTCCCGGCCTCGCCATTCTTTTCACGGCGCTGGCGTTCAACGCGCTGGGAGAATCGCTGCGGGTCGCGCTCGATCCGACCATGAAGCGCCGCTAGGGAGTAGCGATCAGCCATGCCGACGCCGATGACACCCGAACAGACCTTCGCCACCATGGTCGCGCAAGGCGACGTCGTGCTCGACAAGCTCGACGAATGCGCCCGCACCGTGCCGGACAAGGTCTTCATTCACTACGGCGAGGACGGCGTCCGCCTGACCTTCGCCGAGTTCAAGCGGCGCACCGACCGCATCGCCGCCGGGCTCGCGGCGCTGGGCGTGACCGAGGGCGTGCCGGTCAGCGTCCTGACCCGCAACTCGCTGCTCAGCGCGCTGGCGATGTTCGCGATCTGGCGTGCCGGCGGCATCTTCGCGCCGGTCAACTTCAATTTCCGCGGCGTGCTGCTGTCCTATCAGCTCAAGGACACCGACCCCTTCGCCCTCATCACCGATCCGTCCTTTGCCGAGGTGCTGGGCGAGGTGATCGACGACATCCCGTTGCAGCGGCTGATCGTCCACACGCCGCGGCCGGGCGATCACGATCACACCGGCGATTCGTTCGGCGCGGGCTTCGGTCGCGTGGAGGTCGTGCCGCTCGAAAGCCTCACTGAGAGCACCGCGCCGGTGCCGGAGATCGCGCGCGGCCCGTTCGACCTTGCCAATATCGTCTACACGTCGGGCACCACCGGGCCGTCCAAGGGTGTGTTGCAGCCGTTCCGCTGGATCAACCATTACAGCTTTCCGGGCCGGCAACTGACCTCGTCCGACGACGTGATCTATTGCGACCTGCCGCTGTACCACGTCGGCGGCGCGTTCTACCTGCTCGCCCGCGCGGTGTGGCAGGGCAATACGGTGGGGCTGTGGGACAAGTTCAGCCCGAACCGCTTCTGGGAGCGCATCGCCGAGTGCGGCGCCACCAACTGCGTGCTGCTCGACGTGATGGTGCCGTATCTGATGAGCATCGATCCGCGCCCGGACGACCGCGCCAACACGTTGAACAAGGTGCATATGCAGCCGTTCCCGCGCAACCATCACGAGGTGGCGCGCCGGTTCGGCATCGACTTCATGACCGTCGGTTTCGGCCAGACCGAATCCGGCTCCGCCTTCGCGGCGGTGATCGAGCAGTGCGAGGCCGGGCAGGGGACGCCGCCGGAGCTTTGGCGGGGGCTGTCCCGCGACGACATCCTCACGCGCTGCGCCGAGATCGGCCGGCCGATGCTGAACGGCGCGCAGGACCTGCCCAAGGGATTGATGGGCGCGCCCAATCCGCTGTTCGAAGTGGCGATCCTCGACGACGACGACAACCTGCTGCCGCCGGGCCAGGTCGGCCAGCTTGCGTTCCGCCCGCGCTTTCCGGGCCTGCTCTTGCAGGAATATTTCCGCAAGCCGGAAGCGACCATCAAGGTGTTCCGCACCTGCTGGTTTCACACCGGCGACGCCTGCAAGCAGCTCGACGACGGCTCCGGGCTTTATTGCTTCGTCGATCGCATGGGCGGATTCTTCCGCGTGCGCGGCGAGAACGTGTCGTCGTTCGAGGTCGAGGCGATGGTCGCGAGCCACGCCAATGTGCGCGCCGCCGCCGCGATCCCGATCCCGGCGAAGATCGGCGAGGAGGAGGATATCGTGGTCTTCGTCGAACTGGTCGAGGGCGCGAGCATGACCGAGGACGAACTGCGCGAGCACACCCGGCGGGTGATGCCGAAATACATGCAGCCCGCCCATATCCGCTTCATTCCGGCGCTGCCGGTGACGCCGACCAACAAGGTCGAGAAGTACAAGCTCAGGAACCTGATCCTGAGCGAACTCAATCCGTCCGCGCCGTAACCGGCGCACAGTATGCACAGTATGAAGGGTTGGCGACCATGGACGCTCCGTTGAATGAGAAGGATTATCTGGAACAGGTTCATGCACTGTGGCGCAAGGCGTGGCCGAAGGCGATGCCGCGCGAGCCACAATATCCCCATGGCGAGATCGCGCTCAGCGAATATCTGCGCGCCTGGGCGAAGAAGCAGCCGGACCATCCCGCCGTGATCTTCTACGGCCATACGCTGACCTATGCGGATCTCGATCGCCAGAGCGACCGCCTCGCGGCGCTGTTGATGTCCAAGGGCGTGAAGAAGGGCGACCGCGTCGCGGTGTTCCTGCCGAACTGTCCGCAGTTTCACATCGTGTTCTTCGGCATCCTCAAGCTCGGTGCGGTGCATGTCCCGGTCAGCCCGTTGTCGCGGGCGTTCGAACTGGCCTATGAGCTGAACGACACCGACGCCGAAGTCATCATCGCCCAGGACCAGTTGATCGAGACGGTCGATCAGGTGAAGGGCGAGACCAGGCTGCGCGAGATCATCGTCACCAGCCTCGCGGAAGTCATTCCCGCGCAGCCGACGATCCCGGTGCCGGATTCGGTTCGCGCGCCGCGCATCGCGGTGGCGGGCGCGACCGACCTGCTGCCGGCGCTGGAGGCGATGGGTGATGTCAAGCCGCTGCCCCCGGCCGCGCTCGACGACGTCGCAGCCCTCAACTACACCGGCGGCACCACCGGAATGCCGAAGGGCTGCGTCCACACCCAGCGCGACATGGTCTACACCGCCGCAGCCAACAACGGCACCGGCCTCGCCGCGAACGAGAACAGCGTATTCCTGTCGTTCTTCCCCGAGTTCTGGATCGCCGGCGAAAATCTCGGGCTGATCTTTCCGCTGTTCGCAGGCGCCACGCTGGTGCTGCTGGCGCGCTGGGACGCCGTCGGCGTTCTCGCGGCGATCGAGAAACATAAGGTTTCGATCATGGCGATGCCGGTCGACGGCGCGGTGGAGATGATGGATCATCCCCGCTTCAAGGAGTTCGATCTGTCCACGCTCAGCCAGGTTCGCGTGGTGTCGTTCGTCAAGAAGCTCAACGCCGGCTATCGCCGGCGCTGGAAGGACCTCACCGGCACCATTCTCGCCGAAAGCGCGTGGGGCATGACCGAGACGCACACCTCGAACACGTTCACCACCGGCTTTCAGGACGACGATTTCGACCTCAACTCGCAGCCGATCTTCGTCGGCCTTCCGGTGCCGGGCGCGGAGTTCAAGATCACCGATTTCGAAACCGGCAAGCTGCTCCCGATCGGCAGCGAGGGCGAGATCCGCTTCCGCTCGCCGTCGCTGCTCAAGGGCTACTGGAACAAGCCGGACGCCACCGCCGACTGTCTGGTCGACGGCTGGCTGCGCACCGGCGATATCGGGCTGATCGACGCCGACGGCTTCATTCACTTCCTCGGCCGCCGCAAGGAGATGCTCAAGGTCAAGGGCATGAGCGTGTTTCCGCCGGAGATCGAGGCGCTGCTCGGCCAGCACCCGGCGGTGCTGGGCTCCGGCGTGGTCGGCCGCGAGGACGCCGACAAGGGGCAGGTGCCGGTCGCCTTCATCCAGCTCAAGCCCGAGGCGGTCGGCACCGTAACGCCGGACCAGCTTCAGGCGTGGTGCAAGGAGCGCATGGCGGTCTACAAGGTGCCGGAAGTCCGCATCGTCGATGCGCTGCCGATGACCGCCACCGGCAAGGTCAAGAAGCAGGAATTGACCGCCTGACCTGTCGCGCGGCCGCGCAGCGTCGCGGCCTCGCCCGTCTTTGTATTCAGTTGGAAACCATCCATGTCATTTCGCAAGCTGCTGATCGCCAATCGCGGCGAGATCGCCATTCGTATCGCGCGCGCCGCCGGCGACGCCGGCATCGCGACCGTCGCGATCCATCCCGCCGACGACGCCCTGTCGCTGCATGTGCGCGCCACTGAGGAGGCGCGCGAGATTCCGGGCCGGGGCGCGCGGGCCTATCTCGACATCGAGGGCGTGATCGCCGCCGCGAAGGCCACGGGTTGCGACGCGCTGCATCCCGGCTACGGCTTCCTCAGCGAGAACGCCGCGCTGGCGCGCCGCTGCAAGGAGGAGGGCATCGCCTTCGTCGGGCCGTCGCCCGAGGCGCTGGACCTGTTCGGCGACAAGGTCGAGGCCAAGGCGCTGGCCAAGCGCTGCGGCGTGCCGGTGATCGATGGTACCGAAGGGCCGACCACGCTGGACGAGGTCAAGGCGTTCTTCGCCTCGCTGGGCAAAAACGCGGCGGTGATGATCAAGGCGATGGCCGGCGGCGGCGGGCGCGGAATGCGGATCGTCGAGCATGCGTCGCAACTCGACGATGCCTATGCGCGCTGCCAGTCGGAGGCGAAGGCGGCGTTCGGCAGCGACGGCGTCTATGTCGAGCGCCTGATCCGCAAGGCGCGCCATATCGAGGTGCAGATCATCGGCGACAAGCACGGCGGCATCAGCCATCTGTGGGAGCGCGAATGCACCGTCCAGCGCCGCAACCAGAAGCTGATCGAGGTCGCGCCGAGTCCGTCGCTGAGTGAGAGCCTGCGCGCGCGCATCGTCGACGCGGCGAAGCAGCTTGCGGCGGCCGCGCATTACGACAGCCTCGGCACCTTCGAGTTTCTGGTGGACGGCGAGACCGACGGCGACGATCCGGCCTTCGCCTTCATCGAGGCCAACCCGCGCCTTCAGGTCGAGCATACCGTGACCGAGGAAGTGCTCGGCGTCGATCTGGTCAAATCGCAGATCGCGGTCGCGGCCGGCGCGACGCTGGTCTCGCTCGGGCTGACCCAGGCTCTGGTGCCCGCGCCGCGCGGGTTCGCGATGCAACTTCGCATCAACATGGAGACGATGGACGAGACGGGGGCGACGAAGCCGACCGGCGGGACCCTTTCGGTGTTCGATCCGCCGTCCGGCCCCGGCGTGCGCGTCGATACCTTCGGCTATTCGGGTTACAGGACCAGCGCCGCGTTCGACTCGCTGCTCGCCAAGATCATCGTCAACGTACCGGCCGCGCGCTGGCCCGACGTCGTCGCCAAAGCCGCGCGCGCGTTGCGGGAATTTCGCGTCGAGGGCGTCGCCACCAACGCGCCTTTCATTCAGGCGGTGCTGGCGCATCCGGACTTCGTCGCCAACCGCATCAGCACGAATTTCGTCGATACCCACGTCACTGAACTGGTGAGGACTGCGAAAACGCCGGCGCGGCCGCTGTTCTTCGAACAGGTTGCCAGCGCCGCGCCGACCGCCGCGTCGTCCGCTGCCACCGCCGCGCCGGAGGGATCGGTCGCGGTGCCGGCCCCGCTTCAGGGCACCATCGTGACCATCAACGTCGCCGAGGGCGATCTGGTGCGCCCCGGCCAGCACATCGTCGTCATCGAATCGATGAAGATGGAGCACCTCGTCGCCGCGCCGCAGGGCGGCAAGGTGGTGAAGATTGCAGCCGCCGACGGCGAGACGCTGATGCCGGGCGATGCGATCCTGTTCATCGAGCCGGCCGATGTCGAAGGTGGCGTGGCGGAGGAGGAAGCCGATATCGACCTCGATCACATCCGCCCCGATCTTGCGGAAGTGATCGCCCGCCACGCCAACACGCTCGACGAGAACCGTCCGGCCTCGGTCGCGCGGCGGCGCAAGACCAATCAGCGCACCGCGCGCGAGAACATCGCGCAACTGGTCGATGAAGGCTCGTTCGTCGAATACGGATCGCTGGCGATCGCCGCGCAACGCCGCCGCCGCGCGCTCGACGATCTCATCAAGAACACGCCGGCCGACGGCCTGATCACCGGCGTCGCCACCGTCAACGCCGACAAGTTCGGCGCGCACGACGCGCGCTGCATGGTGATCTCCTACGACTACACCGTGCTGGCCGGCACCCAGGGCCACATGAACCACAAGAAGATCGACCGGATGCTCGGCCTTGCCGAACAGTGGCGGATGCCGCTGGTGTTCTATGCCGAGGGCGGCGGCGGCCGTCCCGGCGACACCGACCGCCTCGGCATGACCGGCCTTGACGGCCCCTCCTTCGTGCAGTTCGCAAAACTCTCCGGGCTGGTGCCGGTGGTCGGCGTGGTCTCGGGCTATTGCTTTGCCGGCAACGCGGCAATGCTGGGCGTCTGCGACGTCATCATCGCGACGAAGAACGCCTCGATCGGCATGGGCGGCCCGGCGATGATCGAGGGCGGCGGCCTCGGCGTCTATCATCCGGCGGAGGTCGGGCCGGTGTCGTTCCAGTCGCCGAACGGGGTGATCGACATCCTCGTCGAGGACGAGGAGGAGGCGACCACTGTTGCGCAGAAATACCTGTCGTACTTCCAGGGCGCGGTGAAGACCTGGGAAGCGCCGGACCAGCGCCTGCTGCGCCGCGCGATACCGGAGAACCGGCTGCGGGTCTACGACATCCGCCATGTGATCGAGCTTCTGGCGGACGAAGGCTCGGTGCTGGAAATCCGCCGCGACTTCGGCGTCGGCATGATTACCGCGCTGATCCGCATCGAGGGCAAGCCATTCGGCCTCATCGCCAACAATCCGAAGCATCTCGGCGGGGCGATCGACGCGGCGGCGGGCGACAAGGCGGCGCGCTTCATGCAGTTGTGCGACGCCTTCGACATTCCCATCGTGTCGTTGTGCGACACGCCGGGCTTCATGGTCGGCCCCGAGGCGGAAAAGACAGCGATCGTGCGCCACGTCGCGCGGATGTTCGTCACCGGCGCGAGCCTCACGGTGCCGCTGTTCGGCGTCGTCCTGCGCAAGGGCTACGGCCTCGGCGCGCAGTCGATGCTCGGCGGCGGCTTCCACGCCTCGTTCTTCACCGTGGCGTGGCCGACCGGCGAGTTCGGCGGCATGGGGCTTGAGGGCTATGTGCGGCTCGGTTTCCGCAAGGAGATGGAGGCGATCGCCGATCCGGTCGAGCGTGAGAAGTACTATCAGGACAAGGTCGCGCAGCTCTACGCCAACGGCAAGGCGGTCTCGATCGCGTCGGTGCTGGAGATCGACGAGGTGATCGATCCCGCCGAAACCCGCAACTGGATCATGGCCGGCCTGCGCTCGGTGCCTCAGCCCGGAAAGCGGACGCACCGCAAGCGGCCGTGCATCGACACCTGGTAGAGGGGAGGCGCTTCAGCCTTCCCCGCCGGCCGGCGGCGTCACCTGGGTAACGTGCCCCATCTTGCGCCCCGGCCGTGCCGTCGCCTTGCCGTAGAGATGCACGGTGGCGCCCGGGACCGTCAGCCATTGGCCGTAATCGTTGATTTCGTCGCCGATCAGGTTAGTCATGGTCACCGCGCCGTGGCGCACCGGCTTGGCCAGCGGCCAGCCGGCGATGGCGCGGATGTGCTGCTCGAACTGCGACACCGACGCGCCGTCGAGCGTCCAGTGGCCGGAGTTGTGAACGCGCGGCGCGATCTCGTTGACCAGCAGCGTCGGGCCGTCCGCGCCCGCGACCACGAACATCTCGACCGCCAGCACGCCGACATAGTCCAGCGCGCCGGCGATCTTGGTGGCGATGGCGCGCGCGTCGTCCGCCAGCTTCGCGGGAATCCGCGCGGGCGCCCGCGAGTGCTTGAGGATGTGGTCGCGGTGCTCGTTCTCGGTCACGTCGAAGCATTCGACATGGCCGTCGGCGCTGCGCGCCGCGATCACCGAAATCTCGCGCTCGAACGGCACGAAGCCTTCGAGGATGGCGGACCGGGTTTCGATATCGCGCCATGCGTCTTCGGCGTCGACGCCCTCGCGCAGCAGCGCCTGCCCCTTGCCGTCATAGCCGAAGCGGCGGGTCTTCAGCACGGCGGGCAGGCCGATGGCCGCGGTCGCGGCGCGCAGTGCGGCCGCCGACGTCACGTCGGCGTAAGGCGCGGTGGCGATGCCAAGACGGTTGACGAAGTCCTTCTCGGCCAGCCGGTCCTGGGTGATCTCCAGCACCCTGGAGTTGGGCAGCACCGGCCGCCGCGCGGCCAGCACCATCGCGGTCGCCGCCGGCACGTTCTCGAACTCGTAGGTGATGACATCGACCTCGGCCGCGAACAGTTCCAGCGCCTCGACATCGGCATATTCGGCGCAGGTGGCGTATTGCACCACGTCGAACGCCGGCGAATCCGGATCGGGCGCGAATACCTGGCAGCGCAGGCCGAGCCGCGCCGCGGCCAGCGCCAGCATCCGGCCGAGTTGGCCGCCGCCGAGAATGCCGATGGTGTCGCCGGGCTTGAGCCTGACCTGACCCGAAGCCGTCACGATGCCTCCTCCGGGCGCTCGGCCACGGCGGCGGTCTGCTGCTGGCGCCATGCGGCGAGGCGGCCGGCGAGCGCAGGATCGTTGAGCGCGAGCACGCTCGCCGCGAGCAGCGCAGCGTTGACCGCGCCGGCCTTGCCGATCGCCAGCGTGCCGACCGGAACGCCGGCCGGCATCTGAACGATGGAATAGAGCGAATCGACGCCGGACAGTGCCTTGGATTCCACCGGAACCCCGAACACCGGCAGTTCGGTCAGCGCCGCTGTCATGCCCGGCAGGTGGGCCGCCCCGCCGGCGCCGGCGATGATAACCTTGCAGCCGGCCGCCTTGGCTCCCTTGGCGAAGGCATAGAGCCGGTCCGGCGTGCGGTGCGCGGACACGATCAGCCTCTCGTGCGCGACGCCAAGCGCTGTCAGCGTCTGCGCCGCGTGGCGCATGGTATCCCAGTCCGACTGGCTGCCCATGATGATAGTGACGGGGGCGTTCATGATGTCAATTCTTTGCGAGAATCCAGAAACATATGCTGGATTATCAGGTTGGCTTCCCCGGCCGCAAGCGGGTTGCCGTGGACCGGCATGGAGTAGCCTGACTTGCCGAACATCGGCAAGGGCCTGGGATAGAAATCCGCCGCTTTGCCGTGCCGGTTTGACGCCACGCGGACCACGCTGGTCAGGCGATGATGTCCGGCGTGATCTGGTCTTCGATGAAGGCGATGCGGTCGCGCAACAACAGCTTGCGTTTCTTCAGCCTCTGCAACCGCAACAGGTCGGGCGCAGGCGATTGATGCAGCGCATCGATGGCCGCATCCAGATCGCGGTGTTCCTGTTGCAACCGCGCCAGTTGGGCACCGAGTTCACGCTCATCTTCGTCGGTCATGTCCCGCGATATCTTGAAATCGTCGAACGGCGGCAACGGCCATCCGTCGCCAGCCTTTTGAACATTATCCCGGCGATTGCCGATCCGCGCAAGCGATCCGGTTTTTGCTGACGCTTTGTTTTGCATGGCAGCACGGAAACGGCGCGGCGCGACCTTATATCTATCGACAGATTTCCGCTGTCATGTACACTTCATCATCCAAATCGCGTTTGAGATTCATCCCAACCCGAGGAGGTTTTATATGGCGATCCAGGCGCATCTCGTTGAACTGGAACGGAAACACCGCGTTCTCGAGAGTGAGTTGCACGAGGCCCTCACCCATCCGTCCACCGACGATCTCCGCATCGCCGAACTAAAACGCCGGAAACTGCTCCTTAAGGATGAAATCGAAAAGCTGCGGCAAAACACCGACGGAACGCTGCACTAGCGTTTTACGCGGAAGCGTCTGACGCGAGCATGTGCCGCGGGCGCGTTGGCTGCAATTGCGTCACGCGAACGGTGACTGCCGCTGGGTGAAGCTGCTTGCGTTGGGTGAAACGCAAAGCGCGCGTTTGCACTCATGCGCGTTAAGCCCATGCACCGCGTTAAGTCCATGCACGCTTGAACTGTGCAGTTGTGCGCGAAGCCGTCAGGCTTCCGCAAGCGCCGCGACGTAATCGGCGATGGCGAGACATGACGTCAGTCCGGGCGATTCAATACCGAACAGATTGATGAGCCCGGCGACGCCGTGCTCGCGCGGTCCCTGAATCACGAAGTCCTGCACCGCCACGGCGGGCGGGACGATTTTTGGCCGGATGCCGGCATAACCGGGAATCAGCGCGCCATCGGGAAGGTCGGGCCAGTAGCGGCGGATCGCCGGATAGAACCGCTCCGCGCGGCGCGGATCGACGGTGTAATCGATGGTGTCGATCCACTCGACGTCGGGGCCGAACCGCGCCTGGCCGGCGAGATCCAGCGTGAGATGGACGCCGAGCCCGC
Source organism: Bradyrhizobiaceae bacterium (assembly GCA_044463945.1). GTDB lineage: Bacteria > Pseudomonadota > Alphaproteobacteria > Rhizobiales > Xanthobacteraceae > 62-47. The sequence goes on from JBIQLW010000031.1 coordinate 16,688, forward strand.
CGGGCTCCGGCACCGGGTAGATCAGCCGGGAAAACGGCGAGCGGACGCCGCAACTGAAGTAGTTGCCCTTGGCGAGATAGGCCGCCGGAATCCGATCGGCCGGCATGGCGTCGATCCGGTGCGCCACCGCCGTCGCCGCAAGTCCGGCGGCGTTGACCAGCCAGCGGCAGCGCAGCGACATCGGCGCCGCGCCGCCGGCGTCAACCTCGATCCCTTCCGCCTGTCCCTTGGCCTGCACCAGCGGCGCATGAAATGCGAAAGCCGCGCCGGCCGCCTCGGCCTCGCCGCGCAGCGACAGCATCAGGGCATGGCTGTCGACGATGCCGGTCGAGGGCGACAGCAGCGCGGCTTCGCAAGCGAGCGCGGGCTCCAGCGCGCGCGCCGCCGCGCCATCGAGGCGTTGCAGGTCGCTGACGCCGTTGGCCTCGGCGCGCGCCCTGATGGCGTCGAGCTTGTCGGCTTCTTCCGGCCGCGTCGCGACGATCAGCTTGCCGCAATTGCGATGGGGGATGTCGTGATCCCGGCAATAGGCGTAGAGCGCTTGCTTGCCGCTGACGCACATGCGGGCCATCAGGCTACCGGCGGCATAGTAGATGCCGGCGTGGATGACCTCGCTGTTGCGCGATGAGGTGACGGTGCCGATGCCGTCCGTGGCTTCGAGAACCACGACCTCGCGTCCGGCGCGCGCCAGCCGCCGCGCGATCGCCAGTCCGACCACGCCCGCGCCGACGACGATACATTCAACCTCGTCCATCGGCGGTCCGATTGATTCGCCGTCCGGCTGGCGTGGAGCGGCCCGCTCTGGTTGCGGCGCCGCCGCATATATCGCCATGGCTGCGTGATTTTAGCGAAGCATTAATCATGCGGCGGCATTTGCTGAGATTTGAGCTGGGTGACGGCGACAATACGTTATTCCGTTTACCCGATCAAAATCGGGACAGCCAGAGACTGCGGGCCTTATCCGCAGGTGAATGATGGCTGACAAGAAGTGGCAGGCAGGAAGCAACGGGGCTACGCCTGCGTGGGGCGCGGCCTTTGTCCTGATGGCGGCTACCCCTTTTGCCGCAACGGCGGCGTTGTCCATCAATCATGATCATATCCGTAGCGCCGTCGCCATGGACGGGACCGTGTACTGGCACCTGATCCTCGGCGGCGCGGTGGTTCTTTCGTTTTGCGTCGCAGTGGTGCTGTGGGCGATGGCGGCGGTGAGCCGCATCAAGGGCTCGCTCTCGCGCGGAACGGCGCTGGTCACCACGGCGCTGAACACGCTCAGCCATGGTGTGGTCGTCGTCAATCGGCAGGATCGCGTTGTCTTCTGCAACGACCGCTATCTCGAGATTTACGGACTGGTGCGCGCGGACCTCGTGGCGGGCATGACCGGCGGCGCTCTGGCGGAGTTGCGCGCGCGCCGCGGAATCCCCGAGATCGCCAGCCATGACGAGGGCCCCGGTGGCCAGTCGATGATCGAACTGGCGAACGGCCGTCTGATTCTGGTCCGGCATGACGTGCTGCCGGACGGCAGCGCGGTGACGACCCACGAGGATTGCACCGAGCAGCGCAACCTCTCCAAGCAACTGGCGGCGGCGAACAACTTTCTCGAATCGGTGGTCGACAACGTTCCGGTCTGCATCGCCGCGAAGACCATCGAGGACGGCCGCTACATCTTCGCCAACCGCTCCTTCGAGCGGTTCTCCGGACTCGCGCGCCAGCACATCGTCGGCCGCCGCGCCGAGGACCTCTATACGCCGGAGACGGCGGCCGCGATCGCCGCCGCCGACCGCCAGATATTGCAGGCGCCGGACGGGCGGACCAGCACCGACATTCGCATTCAGCGCAACGGCCAGAACCGCATCCTCACCAGCAAGCGCGTCATCGTCCGCAATCAGGACGATCGGCCGGAGTTCATTCTGTCCCTGTTCGACGATGCGACCGAGCACATCTCGCTGTCCGAGCAACTGAAGAACACCAAGGCGTTCCTCGAACTGGTGGTGGATCACATCCCCATCGCCGTGACGGTGGAGCGGATCAGCGACCGCCGCTACCTCCTCGCCAACCGCCGCGCCGAAGTCATCCTCAACCGTCGGCGCGAGGAAGTGACCGGGCAGACCTCGCAGGATCTGTTCGATCCGCGCGAGGCCTCGATCATCGTCAGCCGCGACAACGCCGCCATCAGGAAGGGCGGGGTGCAGACCGAGGAACACCCGATCAGCACCCCGGACGGCCTGCGCCTGTTCCTGACGCAGCGCGTGACTGTTAAGGATGAGAAGGGCGAGCCCCGCTATCTCATCAAGACCCACGAGGACGTTACCGACCAGCGCCAGACCGAATCGCGGATGGCGCATATGGCCTATCACGACCGGCTGACCGATCTGCCCAACCGCGCCGCCTTCCTGCAAGCGTTGGCGCAGATGATCGAGGCGTGCGAGGGGACCGAAGACAAGTTCGCGGTGCTGTCGGTCGATCTCGACGGTCTCAAGGAGATCAACGACGTTTTCGGCCACGCGGTCGGCGACAAGCTGCTGATCGAGGTCGCCTGCCGCATCCTGTCGGCGGCCCGCGGCGGCGTGGTCGCGCGCCTGAGCGGCGACGAGTTCGGCCTGATTATCGACGGAACGCAGCCCGACGCCGCGCTCGATGTCGCCAACCGCCTGGCCGCGACCATGGCGGAGGATATCCGCATCGACGGCAGGCTGGTGCGCACCGGCTTGACGACCGGCATCGCGATCTATCCCGCCAACGGCACCGATGCCGCGTCGCTGCTCGCCAACGCCGGCGCGGCGCTATTCCGCGCCAAGGCCCATCGCCGCGGCTCCATCAACATGTACGAACCGCAGATGGATCAGCAGATCCGCGATCGCCGCGTGCTGCATCAGGATCTGTCGATGGCCATCCGCAACGGCGAACTGTCGCTGCACTATCAGCCGCAGGTGCGGGCGAGCCGCAGCGGCGGCGACCTCGACCCCATCGGCTTCGAGGCGCTGGCGCGCTGGACCCATCCCACGCGCGGCGAAGTCCCGCCCGGAGACTTCATCCCGCTGGCCGAGGAAAGCGGCCTGATCGTGGAGATGGGACAGTGGATTCTGCGCGAAGCCTGCCGCGAGGCGGCGTCGTGGCCGAGGCCGCTTCAGGTCGCCATCAATCTGTCGCCGGCGCAGTTCATGCACGGCGATCTGGTGAGCTTCCTCCATGGCGTCCTGCTGGAAACCGGGCTCCCGCCGGGACGCCTCGAACTCGAAATCACCGAAGGCGTCCTGATCGAGGATTTCGATCGCGGCCTCAGCCTGCTGCGGCGATTGAAGGCGCTGGGCGTTCGCATTTCGATGGACGATTTCGGCAGCGGCTACTCGTCGCTGACCTATTTGCAGGCGTTCCCGTTCGACAACATCAAGATCGACCGGACCTTCGTGATGAATCTCGGGCGCAACCCGCAGTCAGCGGCGATCATCCGGGCGGTCATCGGGCTCGGTCACGGTCTTCATATGTCGATCGTCGCCGAAGGCGTCGAGACGCAGGATCAACTCGATTTCCTCGCCGATGTGCGTTGCGACGTGATCCAGGGCTTCCTGATCGGCAAGCCGAAGCCGATCGCGGACTACGCCGCGCTTGTCGGGCGCGCCGACGCGCAACCGCCGACCTCCACCCGCAAGGTCGGCTGAGCCGCGCCGGCCCGGTTCCCGGCTCCGTCTTGTCGCGCGGTGGTTGAGCCCGCGCCGATCCCCGGCTATAGCGATTTCAAGCGAATGGAGCCCCGGTTCTGATTGTCGTCGGAGCCGGGGCTCTGGCTTTGCCGGAATTTTCGCGCGCTGCCGCGACGGATGACGGCATCGACGGGAGTTGAAGTGTGAGCGCACTTTCGGGGACTGCGCCGCGGACCGCCGCGGCAACGCCGCCGCCGCTCCTGCGGATCGAGGCGGTCGGCAAGCGCTTCGGCGGCTTCACCGCCGTCGATAACCTGTCGCTGGACATCGCGGCCGGCGAGTTCTTCGCGCTGCTCGGGCCGAGCGGTTGCGGCAAGACCACGCTGTTGCGGATGCTCGCCGGGTTCGAGACGCCGGATTCCGGCCGCATCCTGCTGGCCGGCGAGGACATCGCGCCGATGCCGCCGCACCGGCGTCCGGTCAACATGATGTTCCAGAACTATGCGCTGTTTCCGCATCTCGACGTCCGCGACAACATCGCGTTCGGGCTGCGGCGGGCGGGGCTACCCCGCGCCGAGATCGAATCGCGTGTCGCCGAACTGCTGGCGCTGGTGCGTCTCGAAGGGCTGGAGACGCGCCGCCCCGAGCAATTGTCCGGCGGGCAGCGGCAACGTGTCGCGCTGGCGCGCGCGCTGGCGCGGCGGCCGCGGCTTCTCCTGCTCGACGAGCCGATGGCGGCGCTCGACAGGAAGCTGCGCGAGATCACCCAGCGCGAACTCTCGGCGTTGCAACGCAAGCTCGGCCTCACCTTCATCGTCGTGACCCACGACCAGGACGAGGCGATGACGCTGGCCGACCGCATCGGCGTGATGAACAGCGGCCGGCTCGCCCAGGTGGCGACGCCACGGCAGCTCTACGAGGCGCCGGCTTCGCGCTGGGTCGCGGAGTTCGTCGGCGACGTCAACATCATCGAGGGTCGCATTGAGGCGCGCGAGGCGGAGCGGCTGCGCATTGCGACGCAGACTGCTGGCCCGCTGGTCGCGCTCGCGCCGCGCGGGCTCGGCGCGGTTGCCGAGGTGTGCGTGGCGATCCGGCCGGAAAAGATCAGGTTGTCACGGCAGGCGGCGGTGGACGATCCCGCTGCGGCCGCGATCAACCGGCTGGAGGGCGTGATCGCCGGGGTCGAATATCTCGGCAGCGTCTCGTCATACCGGATCGTGCTTGACGGCGGCGCGACGGTGCGGGCCTCGCTCGCCAACGCCGCGCGCCACGACTCCGAGGTCCATGCCGTGGGCGAGCGAGTGACCGCATGGTTTGCCGCCGACGATTGCGTCGTGCTGGATCGCTGACATGAGCGCGCGCAACATTTTTACGCGGCCGGCCCGTCTGGCCGCCATCGTGCCCTACGGCTGGATGGCGCTGTTCTTCCTGGTGCCGTTCGGCTTCGTGCTCAAGCTCAGCCTGTCGCAGACCGCGATCGCGCAGCCGCCCTATCTGCCGGTGTTCGACCTGACCGCGGGCCGGGACGCGCTGGTCGCCGCGTTCGCGATGCTGTCGCTCGACAATTTCCGGCTGTTGTGGTCGGACGACCTCTATCTGCTGGCGGGGCTGCGCAGCCTGACGGTGGCGGCGACCGCGACCGCGCTGCTGCTGCTGTTTGGCTATCCCGTCGCCTACGCCATGTCGCGCCTGCCGCGCCGCTGGCAGCCATTGGCGATGACGCTGGTGATCGTGCCGTTCTGGACCTCGTTCCTGATCCGCGTCTACGCCTGGATCAACATCCTGCAACATGACGGATTGCTCAATCAGATCCTGCTCGCGCTTCACGTGGTGTCGGAGCCCGTGGTGTGGCTGTCCACCGACACCGCGATGTATATCGGCATGGTCTATTCCTATCTGCCGTTCATGATCCTGCCGCTCTACGCGACGCTGGCGAAGCTGGACCGGGCGCTGCTGGAGGCCGCCGCCGATCTCGGCGCGTCGCCGTGGCAGAGTTTTTGGCGCGTCACGCTGCCGCTGTCGCTGCCCGGCGTCGGCGCAGGCGTATTGCTGTGCTTCATCCCGCTGGTCGGCGAGTTCGTGATCCCCGATCTGCTGGCCGGCTCGGACGCCCTGATGGTGGGGCAGACGCTGTGGCTGGAGTTCTTCACCAACCGCGACTGGCCGGTCGCGGCCGCCACCGCCGTCCTGCTGCTGGCGATCCTGCTGGTGCCGCTGTTGCTTTACGACCGCTTCCAGCGCCGCCAGATGGTGCGGCCATGAGCGCGCGGCGGTTCGATGCGATGTCGCGGTTCAACGTCGTCTCGCTGGCGCTGGGCCTCGCCTTTCTCTACCTGCCGATCGTGATCCTGGTGATCTATTCGTTCAACGCCTCGCAACTGGTGACGGTGTGGGGCGGCTGGTCGCTGCGCTGGTACGCGGCGTTCTTCAACGACGCCGCGATGCTGTCGGCGGCCGGCATGAGCCTGCGCGTTGCCGCCATGTCGGCGACGCTGGCGACGCTGCTCGGCACGCTGGCGGCGGTGGCGCTGGTGCGCGGCGAGCGCTTCCGCGGCCGCACGCTGTTCTCCGGGATGCTGTACGCGCCGCTCGTGATGCCCGAGGTCATCACCGGCCTGTCGCTGCTCCTGTTGTTCGTGGCGCTCGGGCTGGAGCGCGGCTTCTGGACCGTCACCGTCGCTCACACCACGCTGACGATGTGCTTCGTCGCGGTGATCGTGCAGTCGCGGCTGGGCGGCATCGACCGCAGCCTGGAGGAAGCGGCGATCGACCTCGGCTGCGCCCCGCTGCGCGCCTTCGTCGCGGTGACGCTGCCGCTGATCGCGCCGGCCATCGCCGCCGGCTGGATGCTGGCCTTCACGCTGTCGCTCGACGATCTGGTGATCGCGAGCTTCACCACCGGCCCCGGCTCGGCGACCCTGCCGATCCGGATTTATTCCGAGGTGCGGCTGGGCGTGAAGCCGGAGATCAACGCGATCTGCGCCCTGATCATCGGCGCGGTGACGCTCGCCATCGTCACGGCGTCGCTGGCGGCCAAGCTCTCCAGCGGGCGCGGCGGCAACGCCGCGCCGATGTGAGCGCACGGCGTTTCAGGGCGGTGGATGACTTCAGTTGGAGCCGGAGGAGGCGGCGGCGCCGGCCTCGGTTGCCGGCGACTCGGTCTTGGCGGGCGCAGGCTTGTGTCCGGTGATGCGTTCCAGCACCGAGCGGACCGCGTCGCGCGTGCGGCGGTCCTTCACCGCGTCGAGCAACGGAGCCGAGGCCGGCGAGCGGCGGATCAGGCTGACCGGATCGGGGAAGATCAGCGGGTCGTCCCACGGCCCCTGCACCACGAACGGCAGTTCGAATTTCTTAGCCCCCGCCGAGGCCGAGGTCAGGCTGGCGACGCCCTTGAGGTCGTATTCGCGCAGCGGCACCGAGGCGGTGCCGTTCAGGGCCAGGTTGGCGGCGGGGCCGTTGATCTCGATCGTGTCGGCGGTGGCGATGCCGTCGTTGAAGCGGACGGCGATCTTCAGGGTGTCGAACGGCGTCTGCCCGCTGCGGAAGTTGCCGCCGCCGGACAGGGGTCGCCGCTCCAGTCGCTTCAGAAGCTGCTCGACGTTGAAGCCGCTGATGGCGCCGTCATGGCCGATCAGGGTGGCGGTGCCGTCCAGCGTCTGCGCCAGCCCGAAGGGGCTCGATCCGGTCGCGCTGAGGGCGATCGAGAGATTGCCGCGCCCGGTCAGCTTGCCGGTGCCGAACAACTCGCTGGCGCAGGCTTGCAGGTCCACGTCGGTCAGTTGAAACTGCGCCTTGATGTCGGCGGCGACGTCGGCCTGGCCGATCCCGAGCGAGCCCTTGGCGATGCCGCCAAAGATCTGTGCCTCGGCGACGCTGAGCGCCAGCGCGCCGCCGCGCAGGTTGGCGGCGAGCGCGGTGCGCCCGAGCCGCGACGGGCCGAGGGTCAGTTTGGCCGCCGACAGGCGGATGTCGAGGTCGGTGGCCGACAGCGCGCTGAGGTCGAACAACTGCCGGTTCCAGTCGCGCGCGCCGGTGGCCAGCAGCCGGAACGTGCTGACATAGGGCGTGAAATCGAGCGTGCCGGCGGCCAGCGTCGCCTGCAAGGTCTGCCGTCCGATGTTGCTGTAGGTCATGACGCCCTCGGCGGCGTTGCCGTCGAGTTCGACATTGACGTTGGTCAGCGCCAGCGAGGGGCCGACCAGGCTGGCGCGGGCTTTCAGCGCGAAGCGGCCGAAGCCGCCGCTGTCCGGCGGCGCGTGCCCGAGCCAGCGCAGCGCCTCGCGCAGCGAGGTAGAGTCCGCCGCCAGCGTGCCGTCCATCATCAGGCTGGTCTTGTTGGCGACGGCGCCGTCGAAGGCGAACTTCAGGGACGGCGCCGCGATGCGGATCTTGAGCCCGGAGCGTTCGCCGGCCAGCGCGGCGAGGAAATTGTTGACGCTGATGCTGCCGTCCACCCGCGCCCCGCGCCAGTCGAACTGCCCGGTGGCGGCGAAGGACTGCGAGATCGACGGCCACGCCAGCGACAGGTTGAGGTCGCGCGCGGTTTCGCTGTGGCCGCGCGCGTCGGTGTAGGTCAACAGGCCGTCCTGAATGCGGATCTCGGAGAACGACAGCGGGCTTTCGACGTCCGGTTTGACGGTGCGGGTCAGGGTGGCGATGAACGGCGTCCAGTTGCTGGTGCCGTCGGCCTCCCGCACCACCCGGATCTGCGGGCGCACCAGCACCACGTCCGCGATCTGGAAGCGCTGCATCAGAAGCGGCAGGAGCCGCAGGTTCGCCACCAGCGTCTCCACAGCGAGCGCGGCGTCGGCCGCGGTCTCGCCCTTCAGGCCGACGTCATGGAAAACCACCCGGCTCTGCGGAAACACCGTGACGTCGATGTTGCCGTTGACGACGAGATCGAGCCCGGTGACGGCTGCGATCTGCGCCTCGACGGCCCGGCGCAAGGCATCGCGGTCGAGCAGCAAGGAGATGCTGGCGAGAGCGGCCAGCACAAGACCCAGGATCGCCGCAAGCGGCAACCCCAGGCGCTTCATTCCTTGGGCGATGGTCAATGGCCTGCTCGGATCGGTTGATGCCTGAACGCGGTGCGGATCCCCCGCGCCTCGCGCTGGCCGGCAACTTGCTGGGTTTTCTTGACGCTTTCAAGGCCGCCGGCGGCGCGCCGGGCGGCGTTCCCCCCGCGATTGACGCGCCACGGCCATCCGCCTAATACAAGCAGGATTTGACGGTTGCCACCCGGCACGCCCCGTTTTCCCGCGTCTTCCCTCGATCAGGTCATAATCCCCATGAACAAGGTTTACCCCGACGCCAAATCGGCACTCGAAGGCATTGTCAAGGACGGCATGATGGTGATGTCCGGCGGTTTCGGCCTGTGCGGCATCGCCGAGAGGCTGTCGGACGCGCTCCGCGACACCGGCGTCAAGAACCTGACCGTGGTGTCCAACAACGCCGGCGTCGACGGCATCGGCCTCAGCCGCCTTCTGGAAACCCGCCAGATCAGGAAGATGATCTCGTCCTACGTGGGCGAGAACAAGCTGTTCGCGCAGCAGTATCTCGCCGGTGAGCTGGAGCTGGAATTCTGCCCGCAGGGCACGCTGGCCGAGCGCATCCGCGCCGGCGGCGCCGGCATCCCGGCGTTCTACACCAAGACCGGCGTCGGCACCCTGATCGCCGAGGGCAAGGAAGTGAAGGAATTCGACGGCCAGAAGTATCTGATGGAGCGCGGCCTGTTCGGCGATCTGGCGATCGTCCATGCCTGGAAGGGCGACACCGCGGGCAACCTTGTGTACCGCAAGACCGCGCGCAACTTCAATCCGATGATGGCGACCGCCGCCAAGATCACCGTCGCCGAGGTCGAGCATCTGGTGCCGGCGGGCGAGATCGATCCCGATCACATCCATACGCCGGGCATCTTCGTCCAGCGCATCGTCGAGGTCGGCACCGGCAAGAAGCGCATCGAGCAGCGCACCACGCGCAAGCGCCCGGCGTAAACGTTCAGGACGGTAGGAGAGAGCGATGGCATGGACCCGCGAACAGATGGCCGCCCGCGCCGCAAAGGAATTGCGCGACGGCTTCTACGTCAATCTCGGCATCGGCATCCCGACGCTGGTTTCGAACTTCATTCCGGACGGCGTTGACGTTCAGTTACAGAGCGAGAACGGAATGCTCGGCATGGGGCCGTTCCCCTACGAGGGCGAGGAAGACCCCGACCTCATCAACGCCGGCAAGCAGACCGTCACCGAACTCCCGACCACGAGCTATTTCTCCAGCGCCGATTCCTTCGCGATGGTGCGCGGCGGCCATATCGACCTGTCGATCCTCGGTGCGATGCAGGTGGCGCAGAACGGCGATCTCGCCAACTGGATGATTCCCGGCAAGATGGTCAAGGGCATGGGCGGAGCGATGGACCTCGTCGCCGGCGTCAAGCGCGTGGTGGTGGTGATGGAGCACGTCGCCAAGGACGGCCCCAAGCTGCTCAAGACCTGCAACCTGCCGCTGACCGGCGAGCGCGTGGTGGACATGGTCATCACCGATCTCGCGGTGTTCACCATCGACAAGCACGGCAACGACGGCATGGCGCTGATCGAACTGGCCGACGGCGTCACCCTCGACGAGGTCAAGGCCAAGACCGAAGCCGACTTCCGCGTGGCGCTGGCGAACGTGTAAGTCGCTATGGAGATGCGCGATGGATTTGATAATTCGTCGCGCCTCGGTCGACGATGAAGACTTCGTCGCCTGGACGATCCTCACCGCGCAACGCGGTCATCGGCCGCGAGGTTACTTCGACTTGGCGCTGAATCTGTCGGACGATCAGTGCCGTGCCTTCGTTCGCCGTGTGGCGGGCGGGCGCGTGCCGTCGCAATGGCATCTGTCGCACTTCTGGATCGCACAACAGGATGGCGAAGCCGCCGCCGCGCTCTGTGCGTTGCCGATCGGCGAAGCCCGGACGACGGTGCGGCCGGCAATTGAGGAAACGGCGTGTGCTGCTGGTTTCAGCGAGAGCGATCTTGCGGCGGGGCTTTTGTTTTGATGCGCTTTGCTCTCATGCCGGGCCGCTGGGCAGATCGGAGAACCGCGTCAGCCACGCCACCGGGCCGATGCTGGCGGCGACGATCAACAGCGCGGCCAGCGCACCGTCCTCGAAACTGCCGCGGCTGGCATACTGATAGATCGAGGTCGAAAGCGTCTCGACGTTGAGCGGCCGCAGCAGCAGCGTTGCCGGCAGCTCCTTCAGGCAATCGACGAACACGACGATGGCCGCGCCGACCATCGCCGGCCGCAGCAGCGGCAAATGGATGCGCCACAGCGTGACGAGGCGGCCGGCGCCGGCGGCGTCGGCGCTGTCGTCGTAGTCGCGCGGGATTCGCTCGGCGCCGGCCTTGAGCAGGCCGGTTGGCACCGCGAGGAAGCGGATGACATAGGCCACGACCAGCGCGCCGCCGGAGCCCATCACCAGCAGGCCGGGCGAAGGCAGCGCGAGCTTCCGCGCCAGCGCGCTGAGCCCGTTGTCGATGGCGAGCACGGGAATCAACAGCCCGATCGCCAGCACCAGACCGGGCAGCGCATAGCCGGCCTGGGCGACATTGACGGCCGCGTCATGCAGCCAGCCGGTGCGCCAGCGCTGCGCCAGGATCGCGGTCAGCCCGAGCAGCAGCGCGATCAGCGTCGCGATCGCCGACAACGTGACGGTGCTGGCGAGGTGACGCAGCAGCGTCGTGTCCGCCGTCGTCAGCAGGCCGCGCTTGAGCGTTTCGAAAACCAGAAACAGCAGCGGGACGACGAAGCCGAACAGCACGGGAATGAAACATGCCGCGAGCGCCAGTCCCGCCTTGACGCCCGAGAGCTTGATGCGAGGCACGAGCCGGGGATTGTCCGCGGAAAATTCCACCGACGCCTTGCGCCGGCCATAGCGCTCGATCGCGATCAGCACCGCCACCATCGCCAGCATCAGGCAAGAGATCTGCGCCGCCCCGGCAAGGCTGCCGCGATTGAGCCAGGTGGTGAACACCGCGACGGTCAGCGTCTGTACGCCGAGATATTCGCTGGCGCCAATGTCGTTGAGGGTTTCGAGGCCGACCAGCGCCAGTCCCAGCGCCAGCGCCGGCCGCAGCATCGGCAGCGAGACCCGCCGAAGAATCTGCCAGCGCCCCGCGCCGAGACTTTTCGCCGCCTCGATGGAATCGATGGACTGATGTTGCAGCGTGGTCCGCGCCGACAGGTAGACGTAAGGATAGAGGACGACGCCCATCAGCAGAACCGCGCCCGACAGCGAGCGCAGGTTCGGCAACAGCGCGACGCTGTGCCGCGGCGGCAGCCACATCTGCAATGCGCGATGCGCCGCGCCGAGCGGCTCGAACAGATCGACGTAGACATAAGCGACGATGTAGGTGGGAATCGCCAGCGGCAGCGGCATCAGCCAGAGCAACATGCGGCGGCCCGGGAAGTCGTGGCGCGAGATCAGCCACGCGCTGCCGGCGCCCAGCAGCAGCGCGACGGCGGCGACGCCGGCCAGCAGCAGCACGGTGTCGCGGACGGCGCGCGGCAGCACGTAGCGGATGAGATGTGGCCACAGCGCGTCGGCCGGGGCGAGCGCCAGCACGGCGATACTGGCCACCGGCGCGGCGACCATCACGGCGGCCAGCACCGCCACCGTCGTCGCCAGCCGTTCGGCGGCAGTTGCGCGCGGCCGCATGATGATCAACGGCGGGGCGCGCCCGCGCTCAGTTGTCGAATCCGACTTTGTCGACCAGCGCGGCCGCCGCCTTGCGGCTGGCGGCGATCTTCGCGATCGGCAGCGGGTCGGCCCGGAGCTTGCCGTAGCCGGCGATGGTCGGATTGACGGCGACGCCATCGCGCACCGGATATTCGTAGTTCATATCGGCATACATCTGCTGCGCCTTCTCTCCGGCCAGCCATTCGATCAGCTTGACGCCGTTGTCCCGGTTCGGGGCGTGCTTGGTCAGCAGCACGCCGGCGAGGTTGACGTGGGTGCCGCCGCCCTCGAACGTCGGCAGGATCACGCGGGTCGCTTCCGCCCACGGCTTCTTGTCGGGGTCCTTGTTCATCATCAGCGCCCAGTAATAGGTGTTGCCGATGCCGAGATCGCATTTGCCGGCGGCGACGTCGCGCGCGGTTTCACGGTCACCGCCGGAAGGCTTCTGCGCCAGGTTTGCCTTGACGCCGCGCAGCCATTCCTCGGCTCTGGCCTCGCCGTGCTTCGCGACATAAGCCGCGAACAGCGCGTTGTTATAGATGTGCTGGCCGGAGCGGATGCAGATTTTGCCCTTCCACTTCGGATCGGCCAGCTCCTCGTAAGTGATTGCCTGTTCCTTGACGCGCTCCTTCGATGCATAGATCACGCGGGCGCGCATCGAGATGCCGGCCCAGTGGCCGTTGGGATCGCGATACTGTTCGGGAACGATCCGTTCGATCACCTCGGATTTGATCGGCTGGGTGACGCCGGCCTGCACGGCCTCGTCGATGCGGCCGATGTCCACCGTCAGCATCACGTCAGCCGGGCTGTTGACGCCCTCCGCTTTGATGCGCTGCTCCAGCCCCGAACTGGCGGAAACGATGTTGACCTTGATGCCGGTGTCGGCGGTGAACGCCGCGAACAATGGCTGGATCAGTTTCGTCTCGCGATAGGTGTAGACGTTGACCTCGCCGCTGTCGGCGACGGCGGCGGTACTGGCGCCGGCAAGGGCGAGCATCGCGGCTGCGGGGGCGAGAACACGAATCTGCGGCATGGCGCGGCTCCGGTTGAGCGGATGACATGCCGGATTCAGTAGCCGAGACACGCTATGATACGGCGTGACCCGTTGTCGCGACGGCGATTGTTTAGAGCGATTCCAGCCCGCCGTTACGCCGTCGCCGTCGTTGTTGTCGCGCTCTCGCGCGGAAACGTCACCTCGATCAGAGTGCCGGAGCGCGGGCCGCTCTTGATCTGGAAACGCGCGCGGTTGGCTTCGACCAGCGCCTTGGTCAGCGCCAGGCTGACGCCGGCGGGACCGGGCGTTTGGTCCGGCGTCGGCGTGCCGAACGGCTCGACGGCTGCGGCGAGTTCGTTGTCGTTCATGCCGGGACCGGTGTCGCGCACGCGCAGCACCACGTCGCCGAGGTCCGACAGCGCGGTCGAGACGATGACCTGGCCGCCGGCATTGGCGAGATGAATCGAGTTGCCGATCAGGTTCAGCACGATCTGCCGCAGCGTGCGGCCATCCGCGACCACGTTCGGCAGCGTGTGGGCGAGCGAGGTGCGGATGATGATGCGCTCGCGGTTGGCGCGCGGCTGCATCACCGCGACGCTCTGCTCAAGGAGATCGTTGAGGTCGTGGCGGCCGAAGGCGAGGTCGAGCTTGCCGGTCTCGATGCGCGACAGGTCGAGCATCTCGTCGACGATCGCCGACACCCGCTCGCCGGAAGCACGGATATCCTTGAGATATTCGGCGTAGCGCTCGTGCCCCAGCGGGCCGAAGCGCTCGTCGATCATCACGTCGGCGAAGCCGATGATGGCGTTCAGCGGCGAGCGGATCTCGTGGCTGACCCGCGCCAGCACGTCGGCCTTGGCGCTCGACGCGCGCTCGGCCTGCCGCCGCGCCTGAAGCTGGGCGGCTTCGTTGGTCTTGCTCTGCGTGAGATCGCGCATCACCGCGAAGAAGTTCGGGCTATCGGGCAGGGTGCGGCCCATGGTGACGGCAAGCGGAATGAAGCCGCCGTCGCGCGCGCGGCCCAGCGCCTCGCGGCCATGGTCGAGCAGGCTGGATGCGCCTTCGCCATTCACGCTGTCGAGGTAGCCGCTGATCGCGTCGCGGCTCTCGGGGGCGAACAGGTCCGTGAGATGGATGCGGGTGAGGTCGTCGCCGTCACGGCCGAACAGCGCCTCGGCGCTGCGGTTGCAGGCGCTGATGCGGCCGTCGGCGTCGAACATCAATACGCCATCGGCCATGGTGTCGAGGATGGCCCCGAGTTCCTCGGCGTTGACCGCCCCGGCCGCCGGAGTTGGGGGCGCGGGCGGAGCCGGTTGCGCGGCAGGCGCATCGCTCACGATCAGGGCCAGCGCCGGCTCGCCGTCCCATGTCACGGCGCGCAACGTGGCCGGCACGGCCGGGGCCGCGGACTCGCCCGCTGACAGCGTGACGTAGGTGGCGGCGTCGGAGGTGGCCTGGGCGACGGCGTCCGGAGGATCGATGTAGAGCGCGTCGAGCCCGCCGGCCGCGTTCAGCGCCGCCACGCTATCGAAGCCGAGCCGCGCCAGGAACGCGGGATTGACATACAGCAAGTGTTCCAGCCGATAGACCAGCAGGCCGGACGGCATCAGGTCGAGCAGCGGTGCGTCGCGGCCGCTCCCGCCATGACGCGCCGGCGGCGACGTGTCCTGCCGCTCGTCCGCGTCGTCCGCTTGCGCCGTCGCGGCCTCGCGATCAATCGTCGGGGCGTCCGTCTCGACGGTCTCGTGTTCCAGCCGCGCCGATAGCTGGCGGGCCAGTTCATGGAAGGCGCTGTTTTCGACGGGCGTCAGCGGCGGTGGCTTGAGATCGCCGGGGGCGCGGAACGGCACCACATTTTCCGAGATATCCAAGGCGGTTTCCGGATCGGTTGGCAGGACGAGCGGAGCGTCCGCTGGGGAGGAAGGCAGTTCGTCGGTAGGGGGCGGGGTCGCGGGGCGCGGAACGTCGGCAGCGAGCGGGCGCGGCGGCAGATCGTGAAACGGCGTCGCGTGCAGCCGCGCGGTGAGATGGTCGAGTTGGCCGAGATCACGGCAGACGCCGAAGCCGCGATAGCCGGCAAAGTTGCGGTGGCGGTCGAACACTGGCAGCCCCGACAGTTCCACCCGCAGGCGCGTGCCGGGATTGTCCACCGGCCAGTCCAGCGTGATGCCGCTCCAGGTTTCCCGCGTCGCCACCGCCCTGGCGACCAGCCCCTGGGGATCGAGCCCCAGCGTCTCGGCGATCTCGGCCCACGGGCGGCCGAACGCGGTCGCGGTTTCCATGCCGATCAGCCGCGTGAAGTCGTCGGAGCCGAGCTGGAAACGGCCCTCGGCGTCCATCTGCCACATGAAGCGCAGCGGCTGGCGGGCATCACGAGCCGGCGGCGCGGGCGGGGGCGGCGGCAACGGCGCGGGATCCGCCTTTTGTGCGGGTGGCGACACCGCCGGCGGCGGCGTCAACACCGCGACCAACCCGATATCGTTGCCGTAGCCGACCCGGTGCAGAACCATGTGCCCGCCGGCGAAGGTCGCTTCGGCGCGTCCCTCGCTCAGCGCGGCATCGCGGGCCGGCTCAAGCCCGGCTTCGGACAGATCACGAAAACCGAGCAGCGGCCGCGCAGCGGCGCTGACGCCCGCCAGCGTGCCGTCGCCGGCGAACGCCGCCATCGGGCGGTCGGCTTTGGCGACGAGACGGCGCAGGCGTTCAGCCAGCGGCATGACGCGGCCGACCGGCGCGGCGGCGACGACCAGAACCGCGTCGTCGCCATCGGCGAATTGCAGCCGGCTACAGACGCAGGTGACAAGACCATGGAGCGGCGCGCCGAGGCCGCGCAGCCGTTCGAGACGCGGCGCGGCGTCGGGCGGGAGACGGCCGGCAAGTTGGGCGATCTGGCGGCGCCGGGGGTCGGCGGGGTCGAACATCATCCCGGCCATGTCCGCGTCGTCGGCCGCGCCCAGCAGCGCCGCGCCGGTCGGATTGGCCCACAACAGGCGCGCGCCGTCCGGCGTCCACAGCCACGCCGGTGCCCCGCTGGCGGCGTGAACCGCCAGCCGGGCGTCCTGCACCGTGCGCAACTGGAACTCCGCGTTAGTCATCGCCACGTCATGGTCAGGGTCCCGACATCAACGTCAAAGACCGGTCGCGGCCGCTTCCGGCCAATAGGCTTAATATTTCGTTAGTATCGCCTCCGGGCGCCACCCGGTCCACGGTCACGCCGAAGCCGCGACGAGGAAAGCCGGAATAACGTTAATTTCGTGAGGTCCGGCCGGTGCGGGGGGAGTGTGCGGAAAACAGGGGACTCTGTGACCTCAATGGCGATAGGCACCCGCAAAATTGTTGCAACGCACAATAATTCTTTGTAAACGGTCATGGTCGGCAAACTAAGGGCCGCGTGATTGCCGCCCGGACCGGCGGCCAGCCTTGCGTCATCAGATGGCGCCTGCTTCAGTTCAGAGAAATCAAGGGGTGCAGTCATGGCCAGCTTTTCCACGTCCTTTTCGTTTCCCCCGATGGTCCATGACGCCTCTGAGCCGATGCGTGTGTTCGTCGAGCATGGCCTGACCCAGGCGCGGCTTCAGTATGCCCGGTTCAAGGACGTCGCCGAGGACGGCAACAGCGCGGTCGAGGTCATCTTCGGCGTCGCCAGCAAGGGGACCGGCGACTATTCGGTCAAGCTGGCGAGTTTCTTTCAGGCCAACGCGGCGGCGGTTTTCGAACTCACGCAGCAACTATCCGCAGCGCGGACGCTGTCGCAGGCGCTTGATGTCTGGGAGGCTCATACGCGCCGCCAGATGGAGCTTTTCGCCGGCCAATCGCGGCAGTTGATGGAACTGTCGCGGCAAGTGGCGACGGACGCGACCGCGCCGATCCGGGCGAGCGTCGAGAAGTTTCTCACGCCGTCGGCCTGATCTGGCCCCGGGCGCGGGTATCCCGTCCGATTGCGTGTCGTGACGCGTGGACCTGATGTCATTCAATGAAGTTGAAACGCTCCGGGCATTTCTATAAATGGAGCGTGATCCGAGCCGGACGCCGGTTTTCCGCGTTTCCGGATCGCGCTTCGAGGATGCAGTTGTAGCTCAGTTGGTTAGAGCGCCTGTCTGTGGAACAGGAGGTCGGTGGTTCGAGCCCACCCAACTGTACCAAAAATCAAGCGGTTAGGGAGAGTCCGGGGACCGGCAACTCCGACCTAGCTACCGCAGAGCTATCATCGGGACATCACGATTTTGATCGACGCCGGATGACACTGTCGTGGCGACCGTCGAAGGTTATAGGTTCAAATCCGCGCAACCACCGATACCGGCGAATCCTTGTTTTCGAGGCCGCCGCTGCCATTCGCAGGGATCGGGTGTGACGCTTCCCGGCAACCAAAGTCACTAAACCACTGGAAAACATGATGTTTTCAAGGGGCTCTTAGCTTCCGATGTTTGCCGCCGAAAAATGGCTCGTGGAAGCGCCGTGGAAGCAACCGAAAGAGGGTCGGAGTGTAGCGTCGCGAAGTGAGGCTGCAAGGAACGATCTGACTCACTCCCGACGGCCGCTGCTCCGCTTTCACGCTGACCCTTTAAGTCCCAGCCCGTGTCGGCCCACCAAAGCCGGATCCCGATAAACGGATCGGCCCCGCCTCATTAGCTTAGCGTTTTGTAAAGTCTCAATCTCTGCGCAATCAGGTCGAAACACCGCACATCACCGCCACCTGAACGCCGTGACTGACCAGCATACGCGCGACGGCTGCGCCTAGTCCTGACGTGCCGCCGGTCACAACGGCTGAAATGGAGCTGTTAAGAATTATCTGTCCCCAATCGTTCTGAGGGAGATGATCATTCTCCTCTGGCCAAGTTCGGTCGACTGCCGAAATGTCAGGCAAACTTGGCTTTTATGCTCAATGAGCGGTAGTAAGCCTCACCGAATTTCCTACTAACCAATGTTGTCAAACGACGATGTTCGATGAGCATCCGTTCGTCGCAGAATTTCGCGATATAGCGGCGGACCTATCGGATACAGACTACACCAATGTCCCACACGCCGGACGTCGGGGAGCAGGGTATGGCCTTGCGTCTGGACCTACTTGAATCGATCGTCATTCTTTCCGGTCCTCGCCCCGGCAGGCGCTGCGCCTATAGGCCCGGTCCTAAACGGGCCGGTCCGTCTCCGGCCCCGACGCCGCCGATCAGCGTCGCGCCGCATCTTGTCGGATTTCCGTTGGTTCCATCCCGATAAACGTCAACCAGTCGGTTGACTATCTCGTCTCCCTACGCAATATTCAACCATATGGTTGAACAAGGACTCGATACGACCTTCCATGCACTGGCGGACCCGACGCGTCGGGGCATGCTGGCGAATCTGGCGCGTGGCGAAAAGTCGATTGGTGAACTGGCGAAGCCGTTTGCGATCACTTTCGCCGGGGCATCGAAGCACGTGAAAGTGCTGGAAGGCGCCGGGCTGGTTTCAAGGCGCAAGGTGGGCCGCACGCACCTCTGCCGGCTGAGGCCTGAGCCGCTCGCGCAGGCCGAGCTTTGGCTACGCCAATGGGAGAAGTTCTGGACGGCCCGTCTCGATGCGCTCGAGGCACTGATCGAGGCTGAAAAGACACGCTGATAAGGAGAGAGATTCATGCCCTATGTCGATGGGCTTCGTGCTTGCCGTCCCGACCGCCAATCGCGAGCGATTCCGCGCCATGGCGGCGCGTGTCGCGGAGATATTCATCGCGCATGGCGCGCTGCGTGTGGTTGAGAACTGGGGCGACGACGTACCCGAAGGACAGCAGACCGACCTTAGGCGAGCAGTTGCGCTGAAGGAGGGTGAGACAGTCGTCTTGTCATGGGTTGAATGGGCCTCGAAGGAAGCGCGCGACAAGGGCAATGAGGCCATCGCCGCAGATCCGCGACTCCGGCCCGATCCCGCCGAGGCTGACATCATGGATCCCAAGCGCATGATCTATGGCGGTTTCGTCCCTGTCGTCGATGTGCGCGCCTGATCGTGAGGATGGAATGACCAAGGCTACGCCCTTTCTCATGTTCCAGCACGGCAAGGCGGAAGCGGCGCTGGATTTCTATGTCGCGACCGTTCCCGGAAGCCGCATCGTCTCGGTCGAGCGGTTCGGCCCGGAAGGCCCCGGACCGGAGGACACCATATTGCGTGGTTACGCCGAGATCGCCGGCCAGACAGTCATGGTGCATGACAACTTCATCACGCATGGCTTCGATTTCACGCCGTCCTTCTCCTTCTCCTTCTTCCTCGACTGCGCCGACGAAGCGGAGATTGAACGGTTGTTCGCGATCCTCGGCGAGGGCGGCCAGACGTTGATGCCTCTCGACAATTACGGCTGGAGCCGCAGGTTCGGCTGGGTGTCCGATCGCTTCGGCGTCTCCTGGCAGGTCAACCTCCCATGAGCGATCCCGTGATCCTCACGCTCACGCGCGATTTCGCCGCGTCCGCGAGCCGGGTCTTCGATGCGTGGCTCAATCCCGCCGACGCGCGCCGCTTCCTGTTCGCAACGCCCGAGGGCGAGATGCAGCAGGTCGAGATCGATGCGCGCGTCGGCGGCGAAGCCCTGATCGTGGAGCGGCGTGCTCAGGTCGAGGCGCGGCATCGACTGCGTTTCGAAGTGATCGAGCGCCCGCATCGTCTTGTATTTCTGTTTTCTGCCGGTCCGTCGGATGACGACGCATGGACGCGCGTTTCGATCCACATCGTCGAGAGGCCAACAGGCTGCACGCTGACGCTCACACATGAGATGGATGCAGTGTGGGCCGAGCATGGCCCTCAGGCTCGCCAGGGCTGGACGATGATCCTCGATTCCCTCGCACGCATAACGGACAAGCCATGATCGACATCGCACGCATTGCGCCGGATACGATCCGGATGGAACGCCTGCTTGACGCGCCAGTCGAGACCGTCTGGCGCTGGCTCATCGAACCCGACCTGCGCAGGCAATGGTTCGCCGGCGGCAGCATCGATCCCCGCGTCGACGGCGAGATCGAGCTGATTTTTGACCATGACGATCTCTCGGACGACGATGTGCCCTATCCCGCACAATACGCCCAATACAAGGGTGCGATTGGCCGCGAGCACGTCGTGGAATATGACCCGCCGCACCGCTTCGCGATCACTTGGGACGGAGGCAGGGAAGGCACGGCGTTGTTCGAATTGTTTGAGGCGGGCGGGCGCACGCGGCTGGTGCTCACCCACAGCGGCATCAGCGGCCCCGGCCCGATGGTGAGTTTCGGTGGCGGCTGGCACTCGCATCTTGCCGTGCTGGGGGCCAGGCTGGCTGGCCGGGGCGTGCGCGACTTCTGGGCGCTGCACGCGGAATCCGAGGAAGCAGTAGCGCGGCGGCTGGGTTAGCCTCCTGCGGGGCAACGCGGATAGCCCACAGCGGCCACGCCGGCGCTTCATGCGGGCAGGGAAGCTCTTGATCGGCGAGGTTTGGTGTGTGGTGGCGATGGCTATCCCCGCCGCTGATACGGGATGATCTTGGCCGTTGGGCGCTGAGCAAGAGTCCGCCGATCCTCGTCCAAGACACTCTCGACAAGAAAGTCGATCGCTTTGCATAGCCCGTCAGCGCGCGGGCCACCGTTTTTCAGCACAGTGCGAGCAGATCGCAGGAATTTCGCTGCCAAGATGTAATCGACCACGGGACCCCTCCATATTGAATGGGTGCCTTGTTATCAACGCGCTCTGAGATGTTCTCTAATTCGTGGCATACAATTCACATAAAAGGCCGCCGATCAGGCCCGCCGACGTGCGGCCAACCGTTTCGGGAAGGGATGACGACCTGGCAATGACCGACGATACCGCTGCAAAACTGATGAAATGGCCTTCGCTACACGGCGAGCGGATAAGTCCGAAAGACGGCGCAACGCCATACACGATCATGCAAGGATCGCTTCGGCAGTGCATTGAGGCCCTGCGGACCAAGCCTGAGGCATCCTACCATCTTTACGAGATACACATGGGCGACGGGGCGGTATTGTCTGCCATGGATGCCTTGGGACTTGCCGGCAGTCGTCATCCGCCGCCTGAAGATGAATACGGTGGCGGCGATATCGTCTCACTTGAGCGCGAGGCTTCGACAGAGGACGATCAACCGCTCGATTAACGAATAAGGGGCGAGGCGGATCAATTTCTCATCGGGGGGTGCGGCTTGGAAGACGCTATACGATTTGTGCCGAGGGTGCCGGTCGTTGACTTTGTTCTTCTTTGGTATCGCTACGGAGTAAGGTTGCCAAAGCCATGAAGACGAGCGCCAACATCCGCCTCGATCTTCTTTGTGCAATTCTCGCTCTACAGTTCTGTTGCGCGGATGCGATTGCGGATGATGCGGCCGATATCAGGACGCACTTGCAACAATGGACGGCCAGCTTCAACGACAGGGACAAAGATGGAGCTTGCGACCTGTTCTCAAAATCACTGGTGTCCGACATGCGTTCGCCGGATATGAGCCAACTGCCGCTCTGCCCATGACCTTGAATGCCGTCACGGCGTGGCTTGTGATATGCTCAACAAGAAAGACTGACGTAACCGGGTTGCGTCAGCGCGGCTAGGTCGGCTGCGCGTCGAGCTTCTGTTTAAGCCGATCGATGACGTCCTGATCCTCCGTGACGACACGGAGATAGCCGTGCCAGGTGATCGGCCCGCATTTGGTGTTCTCGCTCGTGAGCTGGTCTTTCAGCGATGGAAACAGTCCTCTGTGCCGAGGCGGAATGAGAAGTTCCATGTTGTATCTCCAGATACGATATGCTCCCGAAGGAACGGCGTGCGGCGAGCGCAGGCCGTCGGGTCCTGGTCAACTGGCGACCGCCAACCGCTTCTCGAAGCTGTTGGGGATCTCGATATCCACTTCGAGTGTCGATACCGCCTTGCCCCGGTCCATCCGGACGATCACCTTCTCCGGGTCCAGCACGATGTGGCGCGAGACCACCGCAAGAATTTCTTCGCGCAGAACGCCGAGCAGATCGGGCTGGCTGCGTAGACCGCGCTCATGCGCAAGGAGAATTTGCAACCTTTCGCGGGCGACCGGCGCGGAGCCGGTGCGGCGGCGAAGCAGATTCAGAAGGTTCATGCTCATGCTGCCCTCCGTCCGAGCAAACGACCCATGAATCCCCTGCGCGGTTCGGCCGGCACCACCATGGCAACCGTCTCGCCGTTGAGACGCCGCGCCGCGTCGGCGTAAGCCTTGGCAGGCATGCTCGCCGCGTTGTTCAAGGTAACCGGAGAGCCGACATTGGAAGCCTTCAGGACATCCTGACTCTCTGGAATGATTCCCAGCAGCGGAATTGCCAGAATCTCGAGAATGTCATCGATATTGAGCATTTCACCGCGCGCCGCGCGGCTGGTGTCGTAGCGCGTGATCAACACATGCTTCTTGAGTTGTTCACCCTTCTCGGCCTTTACCGTCTTCGAGTCGAGCATTCCAATGATACGGTCGGCGTCACGCACAGACGAAACTTCAGGATTGGTGACGACGATGGCTTCATCCGCGTACCGCATCGCCAGTGTCGCACCGCGCTCGATACCGGCTGGACTATCGCAGATCACCCAATCAAACTTGGTTCGCAGGTCCGCGATGATGTCGCGAACGCCTTCGTCGGTCAGCGCATCCTTGTCTCGCGTCTGCGAGGCCGGAAGCAGCCAAAGACTCTCGAGCCGCTTGTCGCGGATGAGCGCCTGCGAGAGCTTTGCGACGCCTTGCGCCACATTGATAAGATCGAAAACGACGCGCCGTTCCGCCCCCATGATGAGGTCGAGATTGCGCAGGCCCACATCGAAATCGACCACGACCACTTTCTGACCTTGCTGCGCAAGGGCTGCACCAAGTGCGGCGGTGGACGTGGTTTTTCCGACGCCGCCCTTTCCCGATGTTACGACCAGGACTTTGGCCATCATTGTCTCCTTTGTTTGCTAGTTCAGCGGCGTAATTCTCAAGATGTCGCCGTCCAGCCACGCCTGCGCGGGCTGCCGGCGCAGCGTTTCTCCGATATCTTCGGCAGTCTGGTAGTAACCATCGATGGCCAGAAGTTCGGCCTCGATCTTCTGGCAGTAAATCCGCGCGGCCGAATTCCCGTTGATGCCGGCCATCGCCCGCCCGCGCAGCGTTCCGTAGACGTGGATGGAGCCGCTCGCGACGATCTCCGCGCCGGACCCGACGGACCCGAGCACCGTGACGTCACCTTCGGTGAAGACGATCCGCTGGCCCGACCGCACGGGATTCCGAAGCAAAAGCGACGAGACCGGAGGCGGGGGCGGCTGAACCTCGACTTTCTTCGGCTCCACCTGTTCGACCACGCAGCCGCGACCGCCGCTCAGCACCGGCGGCAAACTCGAATCCAGACCGGCCGCATCAATGCCTTCGAGGCCAAGGATGCGAATGCCACGGCTTTCAAGACTTGAAACCAGATGCGCAACGCCGTGCGAACTCAGCTCGACCGCGGAAAGATCGAGCACGATCGGGCGTCCCGCGAAAAAGCCGGGCGAGTGCGCCAGCGTGGCGTCGATTTCCTCGAGCCAGTTCATGATCGGCATGAACGGCGAGAACACGAACGCGACGTAAGACCGGCCCCGGAGGCGCATGACCTGACGTTGCGGCTCCACCTTTGAATCCATGAGTGACCGCTCTCTGCTGCGAAAAGTTTGTCATTAGTTAATTTCAAATTGAGCAGTGTCGGTTAACGAGAGGTTAACAGCAGGCGTTTTTGGCACCGGAATCGCTAATTCCACGTTCGCTCGGAACTTGTTCCGCATGAGGCTCCGGTGGCACCCGAAACTCAACAGGAGGGCCGGTCCGGGAAACGGCGAAAGCACCTGCCATGCCGCCGGTCCGCTGGCCCGGCGATCGATGTGCCAGTAAAGTGCTAGCCATTGAGTCGCCGCTGCCATCGCAGGCTGCTCCATTGCGGATGGCATCACCGGGCGTGGCTGCCCGACCAAGAACCGCATCGCCCTTTCAGCGGTGCGGCGTTCCATCCTGAGAGACATAACGGTTCATCGAGGGTTCATCTTAAATAGCCGACTTATTGCCTCCTGGGATCAAAAGAGGAATCGGAATGAAAGCACTTTCACTCGCTGCGGCGGCTATTATCTTGGCGACGGTAACGTCCGCGTCGGCCTCACCCGTCAGTGTTTCAAAATCGTTGCTCGCCACTTCGCCGGCATCGGGAATCGTCCAAATCCAACATCGCCGGCACGCTGCACCACCTCCGCGCCTGCATCGTCGGCAATATGTGCCGGGTCGCCGTTATAATTCGGCGCCGCGCGGCTGGCACCGGCATGGAACGAGACCCGGCGATTGGCAGCGGCGGGGCTGCGTCATGGTCGGGCCGGTCTGGTTCTGTCCTTAGTCAACATCGCAATCGCGGAGAGAGAGCCCGGTTCACAGCCGGGCTCTCTTTTTACCTTAGCCGGACCATCGAGAAGACGCCGCACCGTGCCTCGAAGGGGTACGATTCCCCGTCCGACTCAGTCCGGGCGGCGTGGGCCCCCGGAATGATGTTGTCGTTCTGTCAGTTGTGCTAGCGTGCCCGTCGTTCTGTAGCGAATGAGCTTCCCACCTGCGGTCACGAGATCAAGATGCCGGGCTTCAAAAAGCGATCCATAATCCTCCCAATCATCGCGTTTCTGACTTGTATTCTTGCAAGCGGTCATCCCTCCCGTGCTCAGACCTTGAGTGCGGTGAAAGAGCGCGGCACGCTTAATTGCGGGGTCAGCCAGGGACTGCTGGGATTCTCAAGCAAGGACGAGAAGGACGCCTGGGCAGGGTTTGACGTTGATATCTGTCGGGCTGTGGCGGCAGCGGTCTTTGGTGACCCGGAAAAGGTGACCTTCGTACCGCTCGATGCAACCGAGCGTTTCGAGGCTCTGCGATCCAACAAGATCGACGTGCTGTCGCGCAATTCCACATGGACGATGTCGCGGGAAAGCTCGCTCGGGCTGATGTTTGCCGGTGTGGCTTATTACGATGGCCAAGGCTTTCTGCTGCGCCGGGATACTGACATTGACACTGCATTGCAGCTTGGCGGAAAGACAGTTTGTGCGCAAGCCGGGACGACGAGCGAACTGAACGTGTCGGATTACTTTCGCGCCAGCGATATGGCATTGAAGGTCGCGACGTTCGACACCGTCGCGGAAAGCCGGAAGGCTTACGACGAACGCAAGTGCGACGTGCTCACAAGCGACGTTTCGCAACTCTACGCCGAGCGCCTGAAGCTCTCGGATCCCGACAGTCATATCATTCTTCCGGAGGTTATCTCGAAAGAACCGCTCGGACCGGCGGTTCGGCAAGGGGATGATCAGTGGTTCAACGTCATCAAGTGGACGCTCTATGCCTTGATCAATGCCGAAGAACTGGGGGTGACTTCGGAAGCGGTTGACGTTTCGATGAAGTCGTCCCACCCCGATATCCGGCGATTGCTCGGTCTGGAAGGCGAGTTCGGCGAACAATTGGGGCTCTCGAAGGATTGGGCCGCACGCGCCATACGCGCGGTCGGCAACTACGGAGAAATATACGAAAGGAACGTCGGAACACAGTCCCGACTCAGCATACCGCGCGGATTGAACGCACTCTGGACACGAGGCGGAATCCAGTATGCGCCTCCGGTCCGGTAATTCTGCGGGGTGTGGGCATGGCTATAGATTACTATTCGTTGCTGACCAACGCGGTTGCCGGGAAGGACGCATCTGCGCGGAGCGGGATTTACAAGGACGCTCTTGCCCTGGTCGCGCGCTCGCGCCTCTCTCCCGAGGCCGCCGCCTCCCATACGGCCGCTCTCAATGAAGCCATTCAACGGGTTGAGGACGATATCGCAACGCAGGGCGTGGGTGATGATAATGAGGTCGCGGTCAAGGAAGTGCTCCAGACAGGCAGAAACTGGAAGCCGTTGATTGTCAGTGTCTGCGCTGTCCTTGCGGTGATTGCCGCATCGATACTGATCTATCGATATGTCCAACCTGATGGTTTGCGCGCGGGACTTGGAATCTCCGCATCATCCTCAAAGTCAGCACGCGGCCACATCGAGCCTGTCATGCCGGACCTGAAGCCCGGTGTTGACGGCGGTTCAACAGGCGAAAGTCTTCCTTTTGCGCTCCAGCGGCAAGTGGTGTTCTACCGTACGACGGTCGTTCCGGGATCGATCGTGATCGATCGGGAGAAACGCTTCCTGTACCTGATCCATTCGAATAACTCCGCACGTCGTTACGGGATTGGCGTCGCACAGGAATGCCTCAAGAGAGGCAGCTTCTTTCACGTCGTCAAGAAACTCGAATGGCCCGACTGGCAACCCTCCGGCACGAATACCAAGGATGCCGATGCCTTGCTGGAAGCTGCCGGCCGACCGGGCAGCCCGTTGGGGGCCCGCGCCTTGTTGATGGACCAGCCGTGGCTGTTCATTCACGGAACGAACTCGCCACAGACCATCGGTCATCTGGTTTCGTCCGGCTGTATTCGACTCGTGAATGCCGACGTGGAAGACCTTTATCGGCGCGTCTCTCTGGAAACGCGCGTCATATTTATCAGCTAGAGGGAGAATCCTGCGTCTGATTCCATCAGAAGCGGGAAGGCTCCAGCCGTTGACGCATCGGCTCTCGAAGCGTCATGCGGTTCTGCCGTCAGCGCTGGATCCGCGATCCGTCGGAGCGGTCGATCCGCGCCAGGATCCTGACGAAATCCGCCATGCTGGAGTGGTCCTCGGCCGGCGCCACCTCGCTGCCGTCCTCGCCATCCTTTGTCCGGCCACGGGTCCACTGGCGGAGCCACGCAAATACTTTCATGAGACGCTCCCGACCTGTCCACGAAGACCCAAAGCTGGGCGCAAATCGATTAAGATTTTACTGATGGTCGGGGAACCGGGAGGGCCGTGTCGGCGGTTCCGATGCCGCAGCGGGACGCGCTATTCGCCCTCGGTCGGCAGGCGATAGAACTCGACGAACATGCTGCCGGGTTCGAGGAACGCGACCCGGTGCGGCACCTGCGATTCGATCACCACGGTATCGCCGGCGCTGACGATTCGCTCGCCGTGATGCGGCGGCTCCAGCCGGAAATGCACGACGCCTTCGCGCACGTGCAGGAGGCCCCAGGTGCCGGCCTTGGTGCTGTGCGCTGATCGCAGCTTGGCCGGCAGGTTGTCGGAAAAGAAATCGGGCGAGCGGCCATAGGCTGTCATTCGGCCTGCAATATTGACCCCCTGAGCCGGGGGATCGGCGTCCAA
>JBIQLW010000032.1:0-43939 GCA_044463945.1 Bradyrhizobiaceae bacterium
CTGCTTGTCCATGTTGATCTTGATCTTGTGCATCGGCACATGGCCGGGGCCTTCGATCATCACCTGGCAGCCCTTCTTCCACGCCACTTGCGTCAGCTCGCCGAGCGTCTCCAACTCCGCGAACTGGGCGCGATCGTTGGCGTCGGCGATCGAGCCGGGACGCAGGCCGTCGCCGAGCGAGAACGACACGTCATACTTGCGCATGATGTCGCAGATCTCGTCGAAATGCGTGTAGAGGAAGCTCTCCTTGTGGTGGGCGAGGCACCACTTGGCCATGATCGAGCCGCCGCGCGAAACGATGCCGGTGACGCGGTTGGCGGTGAGATGGATGTAGGGCAGCCGCACGCCGGCGTGGATGGTGAAGTAATCGACGCCCTGCTCGCACTGTTCGATCAGCGTGTCCTTGTACAATTCCCAGGTCAGCTTGACCGGGTCGCCGTTGCATTTCTCCAGCGCCTGATAGATCGGCACGGTGCCGATCGGGATCGGCGCATTGCGCAGGATCCATTCGCGGGTGGTGTGGATGTTGCGGCCGGTGGAGAGGTCCATCACGGTGTCGGCGCCCCAGCGGATCGCCCACACCATCTTGTCGACTTCTTCCTCCACGGACGACGTCACCGCCGAGTTGCCGATGTTGGCGTTGATTTTGGTCAGGAAGTTGCGGCCGATGATCATCGGCTCCAGTTCGGCGTGGTTGATGTTCGACGGGATGATGGCGCGGCCGCGCGCGATCTCGCTGCGCACGAACTCCGGGGTGATGAAGGCGGGCACGGAAGCGCCAAAACTCTCGCCATCGGCCAGTGCCGCCTCGGCGCGCTCAAGCTGCCGCTTGCGGCCAAGATTTTCACGCTCGGCCACAAAGATCATCTCCTTGGTGATGATCCCGGCGCGGGCGAATTCGAGCTGGGTGACGAGCGGCGGCAATCCGGCGACGGCGCGGGCGTTCTGAACGCGGCGGACGGCGTCGAGGGAAGCGTTGCTTTCGCCGGCGTGCACTGCCTGTTCCCCTCCCCCTTGTGGGGAGGGGTTAGGGGTGGGGGTGTTCACGTGCACTGTATTTGTGGCTGCCCCCCCTCCCTGACCCTCCCCCACAAGGGGGGAGGGAACAGCGGATGCCGTGCTCGCGACGGGAGGGGCATCAACGCCGCGCAGCGGTCGGTGGTGAGCCTTGAAGGCGGCGGCGGCGTGGGCGGCGCCGACATTGCCGTTGTCCTCCGGCTTGATCTCGCGGCCCTCGTAATCCTCGACGCCGCCGCGCTCCCTGACCCACTGCTGGCGCGTGCGCGGCAGGCCGGCGTTGACGTCAATGACGACGTTGGGATCGGTATAGGGTCCGGAAGTGTCGTAGACCGGCAGGTTGGGTTCGCCCGCGCCTTCGGAGAGGATGATCTCGCGCAAAGGCACGCGCAGGTCCGGCGCGGCCTCGGGCACGGAGAATATCTTGCGCGACGACGGCAGCGGTCCGGTGGTGACGGCGGGGCGCGTGGTGTCCGGATTCGAGCGGATGTTCATGGCGTTTCTCCGGTTCAGGACTTGTTGTTAAAGGTCAGCGCAGGTAGCCGGGAAGACAAAAGACAACGCCGATGGCGAGCCAGATGACCCCGGTGACGACGGGCATGGCGGGATGGCGCAGCAAGGTGCGCGCGCCGGCGTAAAGAAACGGCGGCTCGATGATACGGATGATGCCCGCGATCACCATCAGCCAGCCGAACAGCGTGACCAGCACGCGCCAGTCCGCCGTCCAGACGTTGTGCGTCAGCACGATGGCGAGCCCGGCGAGCATCACCAAAATGCCGCCGAGGAACATCAGTCCGCGATTGGTGAGAAAATCCTCGGCCATGGACCTGAAATTGCGGCGGTTGAACAGCACGGCGAGGCCGACGGTAATCATCAGCGGGCCGATCAGCCGGGCGATGAAGACGGACGTCTGCATGACGGCACCTCATGCGGTTTCAGTCGTCTGTTCGAGCCACGCCTTGACTCGCGCGGCCGGGTCGGCGTTCTGCGTCACGTCGCTGACGACGGCGATGGAGTCGGCGCCGGCGGCGAAGATGTCGGCGGCGTGTTCGAGCTTGATGCCGCCGATGGCGACCAGCGGGATATCGCCGATGCGCTTTTTCCATTCGGTGATCTTCGGGATGCCCTGCGGCGCGAAGCGCATCGCCTTCAGCGTGGTGAAGAAGATCGGGCCGAGCGCGACGTAATCCGGATCGGCTTTGAGCGCGGCGTCAAGCTCGGCGTCGTCATGGGTCGAGACGCCGAGCGTCAGGCGCGCTTTGCGGATGGCGCTCACGTCGGCATCGGCAAGATCCTCCTGACCGAGGTGCAGGTGCTCGGCGCGGGCCTCGATGGCCGCGCGCCAGTAGTCGTTGACGACGAGTTTCGTCGGCGTGCCGCGGGTGATGGCAAGCGCATCGCGGACCAGCCGCAGCGCCGCGTCGTCGTCGAGATTCTTTGCGCGCAACTGCACGGTGCCGACGCCGAGCGCGGTCAGGCGCCGCACCCAGTCGAGCGAATCCACCACGGGATAGAAGCGATCAGGATACGACATGCCAGAACGGTGTCCCTACCACGGGGGTTGACGGGGAAGCGAAATCGCGGGCCTCCATCAGGCCGGCCTGATACGCCGCGCGCCCGGCCTCGACGCCGAGGCGGAAGGCGTTCGCCATCGCCACCGGGTCGTCGGCCTTGGCGATCGCGGTGTTGAGCAGCACGGCGTCGTAACCGAGCTCACACGCCTGCGCCGCGTGGCTCGGGGCGCCGAGCCCGGCATCGACGACCAGCGTGATATCGGGCAGGCGGTCACGCAAGAGCCGCAGGCCGTCGCGGTTGACGATGCCTTTGGCGCTGCCGATCGGCGCGGCCCACGGCATCACCACCTTGCAGCCGGCATCGACCAGCCGCAGCGCCACGCTGAGGTCGTCGGTGCAATAGGGGAACACCTCGAAGCCGTCCTTGATGAGGATGGTCGCGGCCTCGACCAGACCGACCACGTCGGGCTGCAAGGTGTCGTTGTCAGCGATCACCTCTAACTTGACCCACGGCGTGCCGAACAGTTCGCGCGCCAGCTTCGCGGTGGTGACGGCTTCGCGCACGGTGCGGCAGCCGGCGGTGTTGGGCAGCACCGTCACGTCGAGTTCGCGGATCAGCGACCAGAAGGCGTCGCCGGTCTTGCCGCCGGCGGCCTCGCGGCGCAGCGACACCGTGACGATCTGGGCAGCCGAGGCCCGGATCGCGTCCTGCATGATCTTCGGCGACGGATACAGCGCCGTGCCGATCAAGAGCCGCGAGGAAAATTCGCGGTCGTAGAATTTTATCATGATGCGTACCTCGTGCGACTCCCTCCCCCCTTGTGGGGGAGGGGCGGGGAGGGGGGTAGACCGCGAGGACGGAGGTTGCGAAACCCCCACCCCCAACCCCTCCCCACAAGGGGGAGGGGAGCAGAAGGAGCAACTCCGGGGGTTATGGGTCCCCGCCTGCGCGGGGACGACGAAAGAACGGAACGTACCTGCATCCGCATCGCGCTCACCCTCCCTGACGCGGGGTGATGATCTCGATCTCGTCGCCGGCGCGCAGCGGCGTGTGGGCCCACCGGCTTTTCGGCAGCACGTCGAAATTCACCGCGACGGCGACATGCGAACCCTCATAGTCGAGTTCGTTCAACAGCGCTGCGACGTCCGTCGCGCTCACCTCGCGCGGCTCGCCGTTGATGGTCAGGCGCATTGCATCACCTCGTTGTCGATGGCGCCGGTCATGATGAAGTTGAGCGTCAGTTCAGCCAGCGCCGGCGCCAGCAGGAAGCCGTGACGGTAGAGTCCGTTGACCGCGATGCGGCGGCCGCGGATCACGATGCGCGGCAGGTTGTCGGGCAGCGCCGGGCGCAGGCCCGAGCCGATCTCGACAATGCGCGCCTCGCCGAATGCCGGATGCACGGTGTAGGCGGCGCTGAGCAGTTCCAGCGCCGAGCGCACGGTGACGCCATGATCCTCGCGCTCGATCGAGGTCGCGCCGATCATGAAGCGGTTGCCCGCGCGCGGAATGAGATAAAGCGGCCAGCGCGGATGCAAGAGGCGCACCGGGCGCGCCAGTTCGACCTCGTCGGTCTCGACGATGATCTCCTCGCCCTTGACGCCGCGCAGGTCCGGAAAGATGTCGCGCGCGGCGAGGCCGCGGCAGTCGATCACCGTGCCGTCGAGGTCGTCGGCGCGCACATCCGAGCCGTAGAGGATCTCGCCGCCGGCGGCGCGGATGTCGGCGTGTAGCTGCGGCAGCACGCGGCGCGGCTCGACATGGCCTTCGTCGGGAAACAGCAGCGCTTCGGGGAAGCGGCTGTCGAGCGACGATTCGATTTGCGCCAGTTCGCCGGCGTCGAGGCGCCGGTGGTTCTCGGTGAGACGGGCGAAGCGCGTGAAGTCGGAGCGGTCGCGCGGATGCGCCACCACCAGCGAGCCGTGGAACGGCGTATCGGGAACCTCGCGCCGCCACAGCGCCAGCGAGCGCTCGCCGAGGCGGGTAATCACCGGCTCCGCGCTTTCGCTTTCGCAATAGGGGGCCAGCATTCCGCCGGCCCAGCGGCTGGTGCCGTCCGCCATCGTGGCGTCGCCGCGCTCGTGCAGGGTGACGCGATAGCCGGCCTTGGCCAGCAGCAGCGCGTGCCACGAGCCGGCGACACCGGCGCCGATCACATGAACGGGAGATTCTTCGCGCGAAGGCTGCTCGCGCGGCGTGCGCTGAGTCGACGCGCGTTGAGGCTTGCCGCGCGAGGCGCGCTGAATCGGTGCGTGGGAAATCGATGTATGTGAGGTCAAAACCATCCCTGTCCCTTCGCCGGCATGACCCGGATCAGGTTCAAAGGGTCACCGCGCTGACGCCTTTTCGGCGATCCTGCGGAATCTCAGCTCCATGACGGAGCCCCCCTCGGAACAGGCTTAATGTAGGCCCCCGCGCGCAGGTGTCAACGCGGCATCGGGGTTTCATGACGGTTATGCGGGAGGCGCCGCACAAAGGGACGCGCTGCGTCCCGCCGTAGTCCCGGTTTCAGCGTCGTTCCTGCGGAAGCGGCCGCCTGCTGCGCGGCGGCGTGATCCCGCGTGTCTGACCGGAGATTCGTTCTTGGTGAATGTGCAACACGAAAGCCGTCATGCTCCGCGAAGGTGGAGCATCCAGTATTCCGGGATGTCTGTGAAGAAATCCGGGCCGCCATGGCGTACTGCGTCCCCGCCTGCGCGGGGACCACGACTTTTTTTTTGCGCTGCAAATCCGTGCGCAAAGCGTTTTCCCGATGGCTCCGAGGTGCGAGGCGCTGTTTGCGTCGAGCCTCGAAGGGTGACGATCCCGGAAGCGTCCCGTTTCAATAATGCGGCGGGGGTTCGTTGACGGCGCGGTCGCGGCCGTTGCTTTCCGCCTCGCGCAGGCGCTCGCCGAGGTCGGCGACCCGCCGCCGCAGGGCATCGATGTCGCGCCACTGCGCGGTGACGGTTTCGTTCAGCGTTTCGATGGTGCGATCCTGATAGGCGACGCGGGCCTCCAGCGCATCGAGGCGGCGGCTTTGTTCGTCACGGTCGGTCATGGCTGTCGTTCCCTCGTCGATGCGCGTCGTTATCAGTTCGGCGCGACGAGGGAAACCCCGCGAGCGATTCGCAAGGCGCCCGTCAAGGAAAAGCCGGCCGCAACGGGCCGGCCTTTCCTCCGGAGACTGCTACAGTTGCGGCTACAGTTTCTTGTGCGCGTAGTTCGCCGCCTTGTCGACCGCTTCCTTGGCGGCGTCCTTGGCGTCGCCGAGCGTCTTTTGGCCTTTGCCCTTGGCTTCCTGCATCACGCCTTCGCCCTTCAGCTTGTCGGAACCGACGGCTTCGCCGATGCCCTGCTTGGCCTTGCCGATGGCTTCGTTGGCGACGCCTTTGACCTTGTCCGTCGTGCTTCCCATTGTGGATGATCTCCTGTTGAAATGTTGAAAATCGTCACGACAACCGCAGGCGCGGATATTCGTTCCGGAACCTGGGTTTTGTGCGGACTCCCGGCCGCCGCATCCGGGAAATGCAAAAATAAGCATTGTCGCGAGGAACCTTTCGGAGAATGACTGTCGCGGGCGCGACGCCCGCAAACGACGAGAGGGAGGAACAAGATGAGTCAGGCCGAACTTGGCGGCGCTGCATCCGTCGCCAAATCCGAAATCGAGCGCAGCACGATCCGCGCGATTTCCTACCGGCTCATTCCCTTCCTGGTCCTCGCCTATTTCTTTTCGTATCTCGACCGCGTCAATCTCGGCTTCGCCGCGCTGACGATGAACGCCGACCTGAAATTCTCGCCGCTGATCTTCAGTTGGGGCGCCGGCATCTTCTTCATCGGCTACTTCCTGTTCGAGGTGCCGAGCAATCTGGCACTGGAGCGCTTCGGCGCCAGCCGCTGGATCGCCCGCATCATGGTGACGTGGGGCCTGATCTCGGCGGCGATGGCGTGGGTCAGCGGGCCGTGGAGCTTCTACATCCTGCGCTTCCTGCTCGGCGTCGCCGAGGCCGGCTTCTTTCCCGGCATCATCCTCTACCTCACCTACTGGTATCCGGCGGAATATCGCGCGCGCTTCCTCGCGGCGTTTGCGATCGCGGTGCCGGTCTCGACCGTGATCGGCGCGCCGATCTCCGGCCTGCTGCTCGGGCTCGACGGCATGATGGGCCTCAAGGGCTGGCAGTGGCTGTTCATCATCGAGGGCGTGCCTTCGGTGCTGCTCGGCATCGTGAGCTGGTTCTATCTCACCGACAAGCCGGCCAAGGCGACGTGGCTCGCGCCCGAGCAGAAGGCGTGGCTGGCCTCGCGCCTCGACGCCGAGGCGGCCGCCAAGCAGGCGGCGCAGCATCTGTCGCTGGGGCAGGCGCTGGCGTCGCCGCGCGTGCTGATCCTGAGCCTGGTCTATTTCGGCTTCGTCGGCGCGCTGTACGGGATGCAGTTCTGGCTGCCGCAGATCGTCAAGGCGTTCGGCTTCAGCAACGCGCAAACCGGATTCGTGATCGCGGTGCCGTATCTGTTCGGCTCGGTCGCGATGATCCTGTGGGCGCGGCATTCCGACCGTACCCGCGAGCGGGTATGGCACGTCGCGCTGGCGCTGCTGCTGACGGCGGTGGCGCTCGGGGCGTCCAGCTACACCAGCGACCCGACGCTGACGCTGGTGGCGCTGACGCTTGCCGCGATCGGCACCTTCTGCACCTTCGGGGTGTTCTGGACGCTGCCGACCGCGTGGCTGACCGGCACCGCGGCGGCGGGCGGCATCGCGCTGATCAACTCGATCGGCAATCTCGCCGGCTTCGGCGGCCCGTACCTGATCGGCTGGGTCAAGGAGAACACCGGCAGCACCGAGAACGGGCTGTTGGTGCTGGCGGCGCTGCCGCTGATCGCCGCCGCGCTGGTGCTGCTCGGCAGGCACGAGACGCGCGCCGAGTTCGCCGAGGAGGCGGCCGCCACGAAGTAGCGGCGGCCGGCGCATCCTCAGTTGAGACTTGTGCGCCGGCGTGATGCTTGAGAGTTTGACCGGAAATGAAGCGTCATGCTCCGCGAAGGTGGACGATCCAGTAATCCGTGGCGGTCGCGACAGAAACTCGATCCAACAGAGGGTACTGGATGCTCCGCTTTCGCGGAGCATGACGGCTTTCGTGTTGCACCTTCGTGAAACAAACTACTGACCGGACACGCAGAATGACGCCGGCCGATCCTCTCAATTCCACCTGTATCCTCCGGCCGCCTATTCTCCGGCCATCGCGGACGGACGCAACCAATGGGAGCGGGGACCGCGATCAACTGCATATAACGAGTGTTGATTGATAAATACTCACTGACGAATATTGACAATCGTCAGCACCCGGAGCATCTTGGGGCGCATCCGCATTTCGTGCGGCTCGCGTCTCGCAAGTCATCCATTCGCGGTTTCGCGGCCTTCGTCCGCGCTTGGCAGTGGATCGGTTCGCGGCTCGCGGCGTCCCGCACGCATTTCGCAAGGGTGCCCCCGATGCCGGATTTTGCAGTTTTTCGTAATCGAATCAAAGTGCTGTCAGCGATTGGCGTGATCCTCCCGGCGCTCGCGCTGGGCGGCTGCGACCAGTCCACCGCCGAGCGGTCCGAGCCGCTGCGGCCGGTGCTGGTGACCAGCGTCCACTACGCCCCGGAAGCGGCCGAGCGCAGCTTCGTCGGCACCATCCGGCCCCGGATCGAGACCGATATGGGCTTCCGGGTCGCCGGCAAGGTGGAGAAGCGGCTGGTCGAGGTCGGCCAGACGGTGGAGCCGGGCCAGCCGCTGGCGACCCTCGATCAGGTCGATCTCAAATTGCAGGCGGAGCAGGCGCAGGCCGAGTTGAGCGCGGCGGCCGGCACGCTGGCGCAGGCATCGGCGGCGCAGGTCCGCGCCCAGGAATTGAAGGCCAAGGGCTGGGCCACCGACGCGCAGCTCGATCAGGCCAACGCGGCGGCGGCCGAGGCGCGCGCCCGGCGCAACCGCGCCGAACGCTCGGTCGAACTGACCGGCAACAGCCTGTCCTACACCACGCTGGTGGCCGACAGCCGCGGCGTCGTCACCGCCACCATGATCGATCCCGGCCAGGTGGTGGCCGCCGGGCAGCCGGCCGTCCGCATCGCCCGCAGCGCCGAAAAGGAGGCGGTGGTGGCGATCCCCGAGACGCTGATCGGCCGCGCCAAGGACGGCACTGCGAAGGTGTCGCTGTGGTCGGAGCCGGGCCGGACCTATGCCGCGAGGCTGCGCGAGATCGCGCCGCAGGCCGATCCGGCGACCCGCACCTATCTTGCGAAATTCACGCTGCCCGACGCCGACGACCGCGTCGCACTGGGCATGACCGCGACCCTGACCATCACCGACCGCGACAGCGAGCGCGTGGCGCGGCTGCCGCTGTCGGCGCTGTTCAATCAGGGCACCTCGCCCTCGCTCTACGTCGTCGATGACGCGGGCAAGGTGACGTTGAAGCCGGTGACGGTGAAGTCCTACGGCTCCGACAACGTGCTCATTACCGGCGGCGTCGAGGACGGTGCCAAGGTGGTGACGCTCGGCGTGCAGAAGCTCGACCCGGCCGAGAAGGTCCGCGTCGTGTCGTCGTTGTCGTTCTGATCCCGCGTGACGAAGCGAGGCTTGCCATGAAGCGCTTCAATCTCTCGGCCTGGGCCGTCGCCCATCCCGCGCTGGTCCTGTTCCTGATCGTGGCGATCGCCAGCGCCGGCTTCTACTCGTACCTCAAGCTCGGCCGCGCCGAGGACCCGTCCTTCACCATCAAGCTGGTGGTGGTGTCGGCGATCTGGCCGGGCGCGACCGCCAAGGAGATGCAGGAGCAGGTCGCCGATCCGATCGAGAAGAAATTGCAGGAGCTGCCTTACTTCGACAAGGTGCAGACCTACTCGAAGCCGTCGTTCACGGCGATGCAGGTGTTCTTCAAGGACAACACGCCGCCGAAGGAGGTGCCCCAACTGTTCTATCAGTTGCGCAAGAAGCTCTCCGACATCCGCGCCAACCTGCCGCAGGACCTGATCGGGCCGAACTTCAACGACGAATACGGCGACGTCGATTCCGTCCTCTACATGATGACCGGCGAGGGCGCGGACTACGCGCAGATGAAAAAGGTGGCGGAGGGGCTGCGCCAGCGTCTTCTGAAAGTGCCCGGCGTCACCAAGGTCAACCTCTACGGCACACAGGACGAAAAGATCTTCGTCGAGTTCTCGCACGCCAAGCTGGCGACGCTCGGCATCGCGCCGCAGGCGATCTTCAATTCGCTCGCCAAGCAGAACGCGGTGGTGCCGGCCGGCACCGTGGAGACGTCGTCGCAGCGCGTGCCGCTGCGCGTCACCGGCGCGCTCGACGGCGCCAAGGCGGTGGCGGAAACCCCGGTGGAAAGCAACGGCCGGGTGTTCCGGCTCGGCGACATCGCCACCGTCAAGCACGGCTTCATCGATCCCAAGAGCTATGAGATCCGCCAGCGCGGCAAGCCGGCGCTCGGCATCGGCGTGGTCACCGCGCAGGGCGCCAACATTCTCGAACTGGGCGATAACGTCCGGCAAGCCAGCGCCGATTTCATGAATAGCGTGCCCAAGGGCATCGAGCTTGAGCAGATCGCCGACCAGCCGCTGGTGGTCAAGCACGCGGTCGGTGAGTTCGTGCGCTCGTTCGTCGAGGCGCTGGCGATCGTGCTGTTCGTCTCGTTCCTCGCGCTCGGCCTGCGCACCGGCGTGGTGGTGGCGCTGTCGGTGCCGCTGGTGCTGGCGATCGTGTTCGTGGTGATGGAGGCGATGTCGCTCGATCTTCACCGCATCACGCTGGGCGCGCTGATCATCGCGCTCGGCCTGTTGGTGGACGACGCCATCATCGCGGTCGAGATGATGGTGGTGAAGATGGAGCAGGGCTGGGAGCGCGCCAAGGCCGCCGCCTTCGCCTGGGAATCCACCGCCTTCCCGATGCTCACCGGCACGCTGGTGACGGCGGCGGGCTTTTTGCCGATCGGCTTCGCCAATTCGGGGGTGGGCGAATATGCCGGCGGCATCTTCTGGATCGTGGCGATCGCGCTGGTGGCGTCGTGGTTCGTCGCGGTGATCTTCACGCCCTATATCGGCGTCAAGCTATTGCCGAACTTCGTCAAGCCGGGGCAGCCGGTGCATGATCCGCACGCGATCTACGAGACGCGGATCTATCGCGGCCTGCGGCGGGTGATCACATGGTGCGTCAATCATCGCGTGAAGGTGGTGGTGGCGACGGTCGCGGTGTTCGCCTTAAGCGTCGTCGGCTTCGGCAATGTGCAGCAGCAGTTCTTCCCGCTGTCGGAGCGGCCCGAACTGTTCCTGCAACTGCGGTTGCCGGAAGGCACCGCCTTCAACGTCACCGAGGCCGCGGTGAAGAAGGCCGAGAAGCTGCTGGACGGCGACGAGGATATCGCCACCTCCACCGCCTATGTCGGGCAGGGCTCGCCGCGCTTCTGGCTCGGGCTCAACCCGCAACTGCCGAACGAATCTTTCGCCGAGATCGTGATCGTCGCCAAGAACGTCGAGGCGCGCGAGCGCGTCAAGGCGAAGATCGAGAAGGCGGTGCATGAGGGCGCGCTGAACGAGGCGCGGGTGCGCGTCGATCGCTTCAACTTCGGCCCGCCGGTCGGCTTCCCGGTGCAGTTCCGCGTCATCGGCCCGGATACGCACAAGGTGCGCGAGATCGCCTACAAGGTGCGCGACGTGGTGAGGACCGATCATGACGTGGTCGATCCGCATCTCGACTGGAACGAGCAGACGCCGGTGCTCAAGCTGGTGGTCGATCAGGACCGCGCCCGCGCGCTCGGCCTCACCCCGCAGGACGTCTCGCAGGCGCTGGCGATGCTGATTTCCGGCGCGCCGGTGACGACGGTGCGCGACGGCATCGAGAAGGTCGAGGTGGTGGCGCGCGCGGTCGCCGGCGAGCGGCTCGATCTGGCGCGGGTCGGCGACCTCACCGTCACCTCGCGCAACGGCGTCGCGGTGCCGCTGTCGCAGATCGCCAAGGTCGAATACACCCACGAGGAGCCGATCCTGTGGCGACGCAACCGCGACATGGCGATCACCGTGCGCGGCGACATCGTCGATGGCGTGCAGGCGCCCGACGTCAGCAACGCGATCTGGGCCAAGCTGAAGCCGATCCGCGACAGCCTGGAGCCGGGCTACCGCATGGAGATGGGCGGCGCGATCGAGGAATCCGCCAAGGGCAATGCCTCGATCTTCGCCCTGTTCCCGCTGATGGTCGTGGTGATGCTGACGCTGCTGATGATCCAGTTGCAGAGCTTTTCGCGGCTGGTGCTGGTTTTCCTCACCGCGCCGCTCGGCATCGTCGGCGCGTCGCTGGGCCTCAACGCCGCGAGCCAGCCGTTCGGCTTCGTGGCGCTGCTCGGCCTTATCGCGCTGGCCGGCATGATCATGCGCAACACCGTGATCCTGGTCGATCAGATCGAGACCGACGTGCGCCACGGCTCGACCCGGCGCGAGGCCATCGTCGAGGCCACGGTGCGGCGCGCGCGGCCGGTGGTGCTGACGGCGCTCGCGGCGATCCTCGCCATGATCCCGCTGTCGCGCTCGGCGTTCTGGGGGCCGATGGCGATCACCATCATGGGTGGATTGTTCGTCGCCACCTTCCTGACGCTGCTCTATCTGCCCGGCCTTTACGCGCTGTGGTTCAGAAAGAGCCTCGACGAACGGGGGCCGGGCGAGGAAGCCGGCGCTGCTGCGGCGCGGCACGACGACGGCCAGCTTGCATTTCCGCTTGCCGAGGCCGCCGAATAAATGAAGATTGGATGGTGATATGACGATGTTGTCCGAACCGACCGAAGCCGACACCCGGGAGCGCATCCTGGTGGTGGCGGAGCGGCTGTTTCGCGAGATCGGCTACCAGAAAACCACGGTGGCCGATATCGCCAAGCTGTTGCGCATGTCGCCGGCCAACGTCTACCGGTTCTTCGCCTCGAAGGACGCCATCCGGCAGGGCGTCGCCTGCCGGCTGATGGGCGAGGTCGAGGCGGCGGCGAAGACGATCGCCGCCGGCCACGACCCGGCGCCCGAGCGGCTGCGCCAGTTGCTGGCTACCGTGCATCGCATGAACACCGAGCGCTATGTCGGCGACGCCAAGCTGCACGAGATGGTCGCGAGCGCGATGGAGGAGGACTGGGAGGTCTGCAAGGCGCACATCGAATGCGTCACCATGCTGATCGCCGAGGTGATCGCCGACGGCATGGCCGAGGGCGCGTTCCATCTTGCCGATGTCCGGGTCGCCGCGCTCTGCACCTGCACCGCGATGATTCGCTTTTTCCATCCGCAGATGATCGCGCAAACCGCCAACAAGCCGGGGCCGACGCTGGACCAGATGATCGATTTCACCCTGGCCGGGCTCGGTTATGGTATTGAGGGCGGCACCGCGAACGGACAGCGCAGGAGCTGAAAGAACAACCCATGGATGGCGCTCCCGAACGGCCCGATGCGGCCGGCATTCACTTCTACGAGCCGGCCAGCGGCCATGGCCTGCGGCACGATCCGTTCAACGCCATCATTGCCCCGCGGCCGATCGGCTGGATTTCCTCGTGCGACGCGCAAGGCCGCGTCAATCTGGCGCCCTACAGCTTCTTCAACGCCTTCAACTACCATCCGCCGCTGATCGGGTTCTCCTCGACCGGCTGGAAGGACACCGTGCGCAACGTTCAGGAGACCGGCGAGTTCGTGTGGAATCTCGCCACCATGGACATCGCGCAGAAGATGAACGCGACCTCGGCCACGGTGCCGCCCGAGGTCAACGAGTTCGAACTGGCCGGGCTGACGGCGGTCCCGAGCCGCCTGGTCAGGCCGCCGCGGGTCGGCGAGAGCCGCGTTAC
This sequence comes from Bradyrhizobiaceae bacterium, assembly GCA_044463945.1. Classification (GTDB taxonomy): domain Bacteria; phylum Pseudomonadota; class Alphaproteobacteria; order Rhizobiales; family Xanthobacteraceae; genus 62-47. The sequence continues at coordinate 13,356 of JBIQLW010000032.1, forward strand.
TTTCGAGTGCCGGCTGTCGGACATCATCCAGCTCAAGGGCGCCGACGGCGTGGCGGCGGAGACGTGGCTGACCATCGGCGAGGTGGTGGCGGTGCATATCGACAAGACGCTGATCAAGGACGGCGTCTACCAGACCGCGCAGGCGCATCCGATTTTGCGCGCCGGCCGCATGGGCGACTATATCGAGGTTCGCCCCGACGCCATGTTCGAGATGCGGCGGCCGAAATAACCGCAAACCCTCACAAGACACAAACCGCACCGCGGCGAGGCCCTTCCGGGCGGCGATGAAATCTGCTGTGCTGGGGCAGTCCGCCGCAGGCGGCGGATCGACGCGCCGAATGCTGGACGCCATGTGGCGTGACGCACCGTGACAAAAAACGGGAGGAGTTGCCGATGACCGACGCGCAAACCGTTCCCCCGCGGGAGACGCAAACCGAGCCGTGCGGCGACCTCTGCGTGCGCACGCTGCCGATGCCGGCCGATACCAATCACAACGGCGATATCTTCGGCGGCTGGCTGCTCAGCCAGATGGATGTCGCCGGCGGCATCTATGCGATCAAGGTCACCAAGGCGCGGATGGCGACGGTGGCGATCGACGCGATGAACTTCCGCAAGCCGGTCTATGTCGGCGACGTGGTGTCGATCCATGCCAGCACGGTGCGGATCGGCCGCACCTCGATCACCGTCCATCTCGACGCCTGGGTGCGGCGGCGTCGCCAGACCGAGTCGATCCTCGTCACCGACGGCAATTTCACCTACGTCGCCATCGACGATCACGGGCGGCCGCAGGCGATCGACCGCAGCACGATTCAGGCGTGAGCGGGCCCAGGTGCGGATCATCGCGGGGCTGTCGCACGGCGCGGCGATAAGGTTCCCGCGGCCGCCGGTAACCCGAAAGAAACGGCGGAACGATCGAGACGCATCGCGGTTATGTGCCCGGGTGGATCACGACGAGCGATACCAATCATGTCGGACAGCTATATTATCGAAGTCGGCTCGCGCGCGGCGGGCATCGTGGTGCGCGACCGGGCGGGCTTTCGGTTCTTCGCCGCCGCGCCGCAGTTCCTCCGCCTGGAGGGCCGGTTGTTCCGCAGCGCGCGCGACGCCGAGCGCGCGGCCGCGCAATTCAGCACCCGGCGCGACCCCAAGAAAGCCGCCTGATCGCTGGCCGGACGGTCGCCTTTCTTTCCTATGACCCCCTGAAGGGCATGGCCTGAGCGCGTTGACCGCGCTTGGCAACACGCGCACCATGGGCCGGCCCGTGCCGCGAGTCGATGCCGCGCCCGATGCCGATCCGTGGGTCGATGACCTGCGGCCGGGCGCGTCGGTCCTCGAAAGGTTCCGTAGAGCATGATCCCGAAAAGTGGAGGCCGGTTTTCGGACAAGATCATGCTCCAACCAAAGAAAACGCGAGAGTCCCGGATTTTCGACCTTGCGATCATCGGCGGCGGCATTAACGGCTGTGGCATCGCGCGGGACGCGGCCGGACGCGGCAACGCGGTGTTCCTCTGCGAGATGAACGACCTCGCCAGCGGCACCTCGTCGCTGTCCACCAAGCTGATCCACGGCGGCCTGCGCTATCTCGAATATTACGAGTTCCGGCTGGTGCGCGAAGCCCTGATCGAGCGCGAGGTGCTGTGGCGGATCGCGCCGCACATCATCTCGCCGCTGCGTTTCGTGCTGCCGCACCACGACGGGTTGCGGCCGGCCTGGCTGCTGCGGCTTGGGCTGTTCCTCTACGATCACCTCGGCGGTCGCAGGCTGCTGCCGCCGGCGCGCTCGCTCGATCTCACCCGCGACGAGACCGGCCGGCCGCTGAAGCCGGGGCAATTCAGGCGCGGATTCGAATATTCCGATTGCGCGGTGGACGACGCGCGCCTCGTGGTGCTCAACGCCCGCGACGCCGCCGACCGCGGCGCGGTGATCGCGACCCGCACGCGGGCGATCGAGCTTGCGCGCGAGGACGGCATCTGGCGGATCACCACGCAGGACAGCCTCACAGGCGAGCAGCGCGAGGTCCGGGCGAAGGTGCTGGTCAATGCCGCCGGCCCGTGGGTGGAGGATGCGCTGGCGCGCGGCACCGATGTCCGCGCCAAGGCCAGGGTGCGGCTGGTGCAGGGCTCGCATATCGTGGTGCGCCGGCTCTATACGCACGACCGCGCCTACATGTTCCAGAACAGCGACGGCCGCATCGTGTTCGCGATTCCCTATCAGGGCGACTTCACGCTGATCGGCACCACCGACAGCGACTACCACGGCGATCCCGCCGCGGTCGCCGCGACGCCGGAGGATATCCGCTATCTCTGCGAATCGGTCAGCGCCTATTTCGACAGGCCGGTGACGCCGGAGGATATCGTCTGGACCTATGCCGGCGTGCGGCCGCTCTATGACGACGGCGCGGGCGAGGCCAAGGCCGCGACGCGCGACTACGTGCTCGAACTCGACCTGCCGGACGGCGTGCCGCTGCTATCGATCTACGGCGGCAAGATCACCACCTATCGGCGGCTGGCGGAGGAAGCGCTGGCGCGGCTTGCGCCCTATCTGCCGGGGACGGCGGCGCGCGAGGGCTGGACCGCGTCCGCGCCGCTGCCGGGCGGCGATCTCAATGTGAGCGGCGTCGCGGCGCTGGCGGCGGAATTGCGGCGCGCCTGGCCGTTCCTCACCGCGTTCCACGCCACCCGTCTGGCTCATGCCTACGGCACGCAGGCGAAGACCATTCTCGACGGCGCGGCGTCGATGGCTGACCTCGGCCACGACTTCGGCGCGACGCTGACCGAGCGCGAGGTCCGCTACATGATGGCCCGCGAATGGGCGCGCGACGCCAGTGATGTGGTGTGGCGCCGCTCCAAGCTGGGCTTGCGGATGTCGGCGGCGGAGATCGCAGCGCTCGACAGTTGGATGACGACGTCGGATGCGATGGCGTCAACATGAGGGATCGGCCATCGGCATAGACGCTGTCGTGCCCCGGATGCTGCGCAGCGCGTCAGCGGTGCGCTGCTGATCCGGGGCCGTTGCGGCGGTGTCGGTCGCGGTCCCGGTTCAGCGAAGCGGCATCTTCGATGCCGCATCGCGCCCGGGACATGGATTGCCCTTCTTTTCGTCAGTCTTTCGCCAAGTCCTGTTTTACTGCGCGGGGTCGAGCGCATCGCTGAGCGTCGGATAGTCGGTATAGCCCTTGGCGCCGCCGCCGTAGAACGTGGCCTTGTCCGGCGCGTTGAGCGGCGCGCCGCGCTTGAAGCGCTCCACCAGGTCGGGGTTGGAGATGAACAGCTTCCCGAACGCGATCAGGTCGGCCGCATTGGCCGCGAGCACCTTGTTGGCGAGCGCCAGATCGTAACCGTTGTTGGCGATGTAGGCCCCGCTGAAGCGCTTGCGCAGACTTGCGTAGTCGAACGGCGCATTGTCGCGCGGGCCGCCGGTCGCGCCCTCGATGACGTGGATGTAGGCCAGCTTCTCGGCGTTCAACCCGTCGACGATGTGGTCGAACAGCGGCTGCGGATTGCTGTCGGAGACGTCGTTGGCCGGCGTCACCGGCGAGATGCGGATGCCGGTGCGGTCCGCGCCGGCCTCGGCGGCCACCGCTTTCGCCACCTCCAGCATCAGCCGCGCGCGGTTCTCGATCGCGCCGCCATAGGCATCGCTGCGCTTGTTGGTGCCGTCCTTGGCGAACTGGTCGAGCAGATAACCGTTGGCGCCGTGAATCTCGACGCCGTCGAAGCCGGCTTCGCGCGCGTTCGCCGCCGCGCGCTTGAAACTGTCGATGATGCCGGGGATTTCGTCCAGTTCCAGCGCGCGCGGCTCGGAGACGTCGGCAAACTGGCCGCCGACGAAGGTCTTGGTTTTGGCGCGGATCGCCGACGGCGCGACCGGCGCGCCGCCGTCCGGCTGCAAAGAGGTGTGCGAGATGCGCCCGACGTGCCAGAGCTGGATGAAGATGTGGCCGCCGCGCGCGTGGACGCGGTCGGTGACCTTGCGCCAGCCGGCGATCTGCTCGCGCGAATAGATGCCGGGCGTGTCCTGATAACCCTGACCCTGCTGCGACACCTGACTGGCTTCGGTGATCAGCAGCCCGGCGGAGGCGCGCTGGCCGTAATAGTCCACGGCGAGCGGACTCGGCACATAGCCGGCGACGGCGCGGTTGCGCGTGAGCGGGGCCATGACGGCGCGGTTGGCGAGCGTGATGGGACCGAGCTTGTAGGGCTCGAACAGGTTTGTCGGTGTGCTCATGAAAGGGAAATCCGGTTGTCGGGGTGGAGGAACAGTCTGCTTCAACTTGACCACAGCGAGCGGAAATTTCAATGCTGTTGCATGTAATTTTCGCCTTGTCCGCAGGCGTGGCAGAAAACGATCGAGATCGCGACGGAGCCGATGGAATCCATCCCGCGTTCGGCATCGGGATGGAAGATTTTCGTCGGCATCAACCGCCGCGCAGCCGCGCCAGCAGCTCGGCGGTCGGCCACGAATCCGCGGGCAGGCCATGCTTGATCTGCATGGCCTTGACCGCGGCGCGGCTTTGCTGGCCGAGCACGCCGTCGATCTTGCCGACGCTGTGACCCTGACGCGCGAGCAGCGTCTGAAGCTCCTTGATTTCGTTGAACGGCAGTTGCGCCACCGCTGCGGACGGCTTGCGCATCGGCGCGGCGCCGGCGATGCGGGTGGCGAGATAGGCGGCGGTGGTGGCGTAGATCAGCGAGTTGTTCCACTCGGTATAGGCGGCGAAATTGGCATAGGCCAGAAACGCCGGGCCGTGACGACCCATCGGCAGCAACAGCGAGGCCGGCAGGTTATCATTGGGCAGCGCGCGGCCATCGGCATAGGTGACGCCCCACTTCGCCCATGCGGCGCGCGGATGCCGGATGGTGAGGTCGGCCTCCTGCCACGGCAGGTTCTGCGGTACCCGGACTTCCTGAAGCCACGGCTCGCCGCGCCGCCACTTCAGGCCGGTGGCGATGTAGTTGGCGGTCGAGCCGATCACGTCCGGCGCGCTGCGCAACAGATTGCGGTGGCCGTCGCCGTCGTAATCGACCGCGTAGTCGAAATAATGCCGCGGCAGGAATTGCGTCTGGCCGAGTTCGCCGGCCCATGAGCCGATCATCTGGGCGGGCGTGAGATCGCCGCGATCGATGATCTTCAGCGCGGCGATGGTCTCGTCGTGAAACATTTGCGCGCGGCGGCAATCGTAGGCGAGCGACACCAGCGAGCGCAGCGTCGGCAGCTTGCCCTGCACCGCGCCGAAATCGCTTTCCAGCGCCCAGAACGCGGTGATGACGGCGGGCGGCACGCCGTATTCCTTCTCGGCGCGGGCGAAGGCCGCCGCATAAGTCTTGATGAGTTGCTGGCCGCGCACGCGGCGGTTCTCCGAGGCCATGCGGCCGGCGAACACGGTAAAGAGCTGGCCGAACACGCGCTGGCCGCGGTCGCGATTGACGATTGTCTGATCGTAGACGAGATAGGGCGCGGCGGCGGCGATGGTGCGCGGCGAGACACCGGCTTTGGCCGCGTCGGCTTTCAGGGTTTCGAGGAATTGCGCGAAGCTCATGCCGTTGTGGCACCGCGCGCCACTCTGGGCGAGGGCGGGGGCCGTCAACAGGGCGATGAGCGACAGGGCGAAGGAAAGGCTGCGAAGGGGCGCGATGCGGTATAACGGCAAGGTCCTGCTCGTCGGTCGGTGCGATGGTCGGGCGATTCACGCCGAGATTGTCATGAAACGCGCAAAAAATCCAAAGGGCCGGTGCGAATGACGGTCCTCGCCGGTCGTGGCGCGGTTCGCGCCGTCGCGCTGCGGCTGCGCGACGCAGCCATCGCCGGTGTCTGCGGCATGGCGGCGCAGAGCGGCCTGATGGCGGCGCGGCGGCTGCTCGGGATTCTGCCCGCATTCCAGCCCTACGGCGATTTGCAGCGTCTTCTCACCGAGACGGTCGGCGCCTCGCTTGCCGGCAGCCTAGGGTGGCTGTTGCCGATGGTCTCGGGCGCGCTGGTGTGGAGTTCGATCTTCGCCTGGGCCTATGAGCGGATCCCGGCGCGCACCGCGCTGGGCAAGGGAATACTGGTCACGGTTTTCGCGTGGGCGCTGACCGGCTTTGCGATCATGCCGGCGCTGGGCCACGGCCTGTTCGCGGTGCGCGCGGGCGCAGGCGCCGGGCCGGCGCTGATGATGCTGGCGATGCTCGCGACCTACTGCCTGACGCTGAGCCTGGTCTATGGCCGGCTGCGGCGGGGTGCGGCGACATCCAATTCCGCCTAGCAGGCTGTTGGAAATGGCTGCGTGCCCCGGACGCGGTGCGGCATGAAATGCCGCTCCGCAGAGCCGGGGCCGTTTCAGCCACTGTGTTTGAGACGGTCCCGGTTCTGCGACGCAGCGTTACACGCTGCATCGCGCCCGGGACATGGTCGAGATGTGGCGGCTTTCCACGACCTGCTGAAAAGTTTTCGCTTCTTACGAAAACAAAAATGCCCGGCTCATCGCCGGGCATTTCCTGTTCTCTCAGAGCGGCTGTTTCTTAGCCGAACTGGTTCATGGTGTTGTGCGCGCCGCCGGCCTTCAGCGCGGCTTCGCCGGCGAAGTATTCCTTGTGGTCGTCGCCGATGTCGGAGCCGGCCATGTTCTGGTGCTTGACGCAGGCGATGCCCTGACGGATCTCCCGGCGCTGCACGTTCTTGACGTAGCCCAGCATCCCTTCCTCGCCAAAGTATTCCCTGGCGAGGTTGTCGGTGGACAGCGCCGCGGTGTGATAGGTCGGCAGCGTGATGAGGTGATGAAAGATGCCGGCGCGCTTGGCCGCGTCCGCCTGGAAGGTGCGGATGCGCTGATCGGCTTCGATCGCCAGCGGCGTTTCGTCGTACTCCACCTTCATCAGGTCGGCGCGGTTGTACTTGCTGACGTCCTTGCCGGCTTCCTTCCACGCATCGTACACCTGCTGACGGAAGTTCAGCGTCCAGTTGAACGACGGCGAGTTGTTGTAGGCCAGCTTGGCGTTGGGGATCACCTCGCGGATGCGATCGACCATGCTGGCGATCTGCTCGATGTGCGGCTTCTCGGTCTCGATCCACAGCAGGTCCGCGCCGTTCTGCAACGAGGTGATGCAGTCCAGCACGCAGCGGTCCGCGCCGGTGCCCGGACGGAACTGGTAGAGGTTGCTCGGCAGCCGCTTGGGACGCAGCAGCTTGCCGTTGCGGCTGATGATGACATCGCCGTTGCCGATCTTCGACGCATCGACTTCCTCGCAGTCGAGGAAGCTGTTGTACTGGTCGCCGATGTCGCCCGGCTTGTGGCTGACGGCGATCTGCTGGGTGAGGCCCGCGCCCAGCGAGTCGGTGCGGGTGACGATGATGCCGTCCTCGACGCCGAGTTCGAGGAAGGCGTGGCGGACCGCGCGCACCTTGGCGAGGAAGACGTCATGCGGCACGGTGACCTTGCCGTCCTGGTGGCCGCACTGCTTCTCGTCGGACACCTGGTTTTCGATCTGCAACGCGCAGGCGCCGGCCTCGATCATCTTCTTCGCCAGCAAATAGGTCGCTTCCGCGTTGCCGAAACCGGCGTCGATGTCGGCGATGACCGGCACGACGTGGGTCTGGAAGTTGTCGATCTTGTCGATCAGCGCCGCTTCCTTCGCCTTGTCGCCGGCCTCGCGTGCCGCGTCGAGCTGACGGAAGATGTCGTTCAGTTCACGCGCATCGGCCTGACGCAGGAAGGTGTAAAGCTCGTTGATGAGCGCCGGCACCGTGGTCTTTTCGTGCATCGACTGATCCGGCAGCGGGCCGAACTCGGAGCGCAGCGCGGCGACCATCCAGCCCGACAGGTAGAGGTAGCGGCGGTCGGTGCGGCCGCCGAAATGCTTCTTGATCGAAATCAGCTTCTGCTGGGCGATGAAGCCGTGCCAGCATCCCAGCGACTGGGTGTACTTGGTGGGGTCGGCGTCATAGGCGGCCATGTCCGCGCGCATCAGCGCCGCGGTGTAGCGGGCGATGTCGAGGCCGGTCTTGAAGCGGTTCTGCAAGCGCATCCGCGCCACCGCCTCGGCGGTCACGCCGTTCCAGGTCGGCTTGTCCTTGAGGAGGGCTTCCGCCGCGTCGATCTCGCTCTGGTAGGTCGACGGGCTCAGGATTGCGTGGTCGGAAATGTTGCGCGATTGGTAATTCATGGTCGCCACCTCTTGTGAAACGTGGATTGGCCGTTGTTTTAAGCAGCCGCGCGCCGACCGCCAGTGGTATCGGAGAAAACTTGTCAGGCTTTACAGGAAACGATTGTAATGCTGTAATATGTTTACAACGCCGCGATCGTAGAGGTTGAGTATCATGGCGACCACGACCGCCCGCTCGGTTTTCATGGGGCCGCGATTGCGCCGGCTGCGGCGGGAACTCGGGCTGACCCAGGCCGACATGGCGGCCGATCTCGATATCTCCGCGCCCTACGTGGCGCTGCTGGAGCGCAACCAGCGGCCGGTGACCGCGGACATGCTGCTCCGCCTGGCGCGCACCTACAAGATCGATCTCGCCAATCTGGCCGGCGACGGCGGCGCCGATCATGCCGCGCGGATGCAGGCGGTGCTCAAGGAACCGATGTTCGCCGACATCGATATCCCTCCGCTTGAAATCAGCGATATCGCGGTCGGCTATCCGGGACTGGCGGAAGCCTTCCTGCGGCTCTACACCGCCTATCGCGAGGAGCAACTGGCGCTGGCCGATCGCAAGGGCCCCGGCCTGACCGGCGCCGGGTCGCCGTCGCGCCGACGCAAAGATGGCGCGGAGGCCGGCGATCCGGTCGCCGAAGTGCGCCGGTTCCTCGCGGCCCGCCGCAACAATTTCGCCGATCTCGACGACGCCGCCGAACGGCTGTCGCGCGAGCCCGCCACGACGAACTGGCTGATCGCGCGGCTGCGGAGCCGCCATAACCTTCAGGTCCGTCAGTTGCCACCCGAGGTCATGCTCGGCTCGGTGCGGCGGCTGGATCGTCACCGCCGGCAGATCCTGTTCGACGACTCGCTCGACAAGGCGAGCTTCAACTTTCAGTTGGCCCAGCAACTCGCTTACCTTGAATTCGAGGACGAGATCGCCACCGCGTTGAAAGCCACCCGGTTCACCACGGCGAACGGGCGGCTATTGGCGCACCGCTCGCTGGCGAGCTATGCCGCCGCGGCGCTCATCATGCCGTATTCCGCCTTCGCAAAAGCCGCGGAGACCCGCCGCTACGATGTCGAGGCGCTGGCGCGCCAGTTCGGAACCAGCTTCGAGCAGACCGCGCATCGCATCACCACGTTGCAGAAGCCGGGCGCGGAAAAGGTTCCGTTTTTCCTGATCCGGGTCGATCCGGCCGGCAACATCTCGAAGCTGCTCGACGGCGCGGGCTTTCCTTTCGCCAAGCATGGCGGCGGCTGTCCGTTGTGGTCGGTCTACGGGGTGTTCAAGACGCCACGCCAGATCGTGACGCAATGGCTGGAACTGCCCGACGGCCAGCGGTTCTTCTCCATCGCCCGCACCGTTACCGCCGGCGGCGGCTCGTTCGGCGCGGTGCGCGTGGAGCGGGCGATCGCCATCGGCTGCGCCGCCGAACACGCCGGAAAACTGGTTTATACCAGCAATGAGGCCGGGCCGCGCGCCGATGCGCCGACGCCGATCGGCGTTACCTGCCGCGTCTGTCATCGGCCGGCCTGCGCCGCGCGGTCCGAACTTCCGATCGGGCGCGAACTGCTTCCCGACGATTACCGGCGGCTCAGTTTCCCGTTCGGATTCTCCTCGGACTGATGCTTGTGTCCCGTCGAATTTGGATTACAAAGCGCGCCGACGTGAGTATCTATCGCCGTAGACGTCGTCGCGGACCGCGCGGCACGACGGCGCGAGCGATTTTAAGATACAGGAGGCTTTAATGTCGGACGGCTCTCTCTTTTGGGTGATCGGGGGCGAATTCGGCTCGATGAACTTCCACAAGCTGGTGGAAGGTTCGGCCCAGGTCAAAGGGCCGTTCAAGACCCGCAAGGAAGCCGAGGATTGCTGGCGCCAGGTTTCGGAAGAAAACCGCCACCGTGGCAGCGTCCGCTTCTCCATCGTCGAGGAACCCCGCCGCACCGCCGGCTGATCGCGGCAGCGCGCGTTCGATCGCGGAATATATCAGGCAAGGCGGCCCCGACCGGACACCCGGCGGGGCCGTCGCTTTTGGCGCGCCGGCGCCGCCCGGACAGCGGGGCGTAATGCCAAGCCCTTGATCGCAGACGGCCTTTTTTCCCCGCGTGGTTACTGATAGATTAACGGCGCGGACGTCAAGGATTCCCGAACAAGGCTGCCTCGCCATGTCAGACGTACAGAGTATCGGTTCGACCGGCTCGGCCCATGCCAAGCCGATCCGGCTGCGCGATGCGTTGCGGCAGGCGCGCATCGAGGCCGCCGACCGCACCGGCGTCGTGGTCGATCTGCGCGACGCCGAAGTGGCGCGACTCGAAATCCTCAACGAGCAACTCGATCCGCTGTTCGAGGAGATTCCGCATCGCATCGACCTGTTCGATCGCGGCATCAGCCAGGGCGAAACGCCGCGGCTGTGGATCGACGTCGTCGCCCATGTGGCGATGGGCCGCGACAAGCGGCTGTACCGTTTCGTGCAGGACACCCGCTTCGGCCGCAAGGTGCTGGCGGAATCGCACACGCCGGCGGTGATCGTGCAGGCGGTGACCGACTACGTCGCCCGCCGCATGGTGGAGCGCGAGCACGCGCTGGTGGCGACGCCGTTGCCGGAGATCGCGGAGCAGCCGCCCGCGAAACCGCGCCGCAGCGGCGTATGGACATTCGCCTTCGGCGTTCTCGTCGGCGTAGTCGCGGTGTTCGGCTTCGCCCTGTTCGCGGCGGTGCGCGGTTTCTGAAACATGGCGTGACGCGGTGGCGTCATCCTGAGAGCCTGACCGGAAATTCGCTTTGTGCGCGGATTCTCAATACGAAGGCCGTCATACGCCGCGAATGCGGAGTATCCAGTACCCTCTGTTGGATCGTTGGATCGAATTTCTGTTGCGACAGCCGCGGAATACTGGATCGTCCGCCGGAGCCTGTCATCGGGCCGTCGAAGCCGGACCCGTTGGCGGACGATGACGTCTCATTTCCGGTTCGACGCTCAGGGTAACGGCATTCAACGATCAGATCAGCGTCACGCGGCGGATGTCGCGGACGCCCTTGCTCTCGATCCAGCCGCGCACGCGCTGCTCGCAGCGCCAGTGCGCGCCGTCCTGCGCGATGCTGAACAGGTTGTAAGCGGCGGCGGGATGGTGGCCGTGCGCCACCGCCGAGGCCGAGGGCGCGCCGATCGCCGGGATGCGGCCACGCGGCCCGTTGAACCACATCGTCGAATGAACGTGATCGTGGCCGTGCAGGATGAGATCGACGCCGTGGCGTTCGAGCAGCGCCAGCAGCGCCTCGGCGTCGGTCAGCCGCTTGAAGCGGCCGTGATGCTCGGGGCGCAGCGGGTGATGGATCAGCAGCACGCGAAACGCGGATCCTGCGGCGAGCTGCGCCAGCACGCGATCCAGCGCCGCGAGTTGCGCGCGGCCCAGCCGTCCGGTGGCCATGAACGGCGCGGTCGGAACCGCGGTCGAGGTGGCGATCAGCGCCAGCGGGCCGCGCCGCTGCACGAACGGATAGCTGATGCCGTCGGCGGGGTTAGCGTCGTCGCCGCGCAGATAATCTCCGAAGGTGTCGTCGAAGCAGCGCCGGGTCGCGCGCACGTAGGCGTCGTGATTGCCGGGGATGATGGTGACGCGCTCGGGCGGCCCGACGCCATCGAGCCACCGGCGCGCCGGCGCGAACTCTGACGGCAGCGCCAGATTCACCAGATCGCCGGTGATGGCGATGTGATCGGGCTGCTGCGCCTGCATGTCGGCGACGAGGATGTCGAGCAGTTCGCGGCGGTGGATCGTATGACGGTTGCGCCGCCAGTTGACATAACCTAGCGCGCGCTTGCCGATCAGTTCATGCGGCCGCGCCACCGGCAGCGGCGGCAGATGCGGGTCGGAAAGATGCGCCAGCACATAGGCGGTCATTGCACAGCCTGGAAATTCCTGCGGGGACGCCGGTGTCGCAACCGGCGCGGATCAGGCAAGATGCCGGGAGATCGGGAAGAATCAAGAGGGCGCAGCGTGGCGGAGCCTCATGGAGACAAAACGCTGCGGCGGCGGCTGGAGCCGGCGCTGCGCCGTGTGCTGCATCTCTACTGGCGGTTCGCGCGCGGCATGACCCTTGGGGTGCGCGGCATCGTGCTGGACGACGCCGGGCGGGTGTTCCTGGTCAAGCACAGTTACGTGGCGGGCTGGCATCTGCCGGGCGGCGGGGTCGAGGTCGGCGAAACCGTTGAGGACGCCCTGCGGCGTGAATTGATGGAGGAGGGGCGGATTGCGTTCGAATCGCCGGTCCTGCACGGGGTGTTCTTCAACAGCCACGTCTCGCGGCGCGACCACGTCGTCGTCTTCATCATCCGCCGTTTCACGCAGGACCGGATGCCTGAGCCGAATCGCGAGATCACGGCTTGCGGCTTCTTCGCCCCGGACACGCTGCCGCCCGACACCACGCGCGGCACCCGCCGGCGCATCGCCGAGGCGGTCGAGGGGCAGCCGCCGTCACCGACGTGGGTTTAAGAGGGCGATTCTCGCGGGCCGCCATGGACCTCGCCGGTGCCGGATGCTATGGCGCGCATCGCCATGAGCGATCTGTCCCTCACCATCCTGCCGGAAACCGCCAGCGACGCCCACGCCATCGAGCGCCTGCTGGAGCGCACGTTCGGCCCCGGACGTTTCGTGCTGAGCGCCTACCGCCTGCGCGAGCACGTCGATCACCGGCTCGATCTGTCGTTCACCGCGCGGATCGGCACGCTGCTGGTCGGCTCGGTGCGGCAGTTGCCGGTGTGCATCGGCGATACGCCGGCGCTGCTGCTGGGGCCGCTCACGGTCGAGCCGCCGTTTCGCAGCCGCGGGGTCGGCCGCGCGTTGCTGGATCGCGCGCTCGCCGACGCCAAGGCGAAGGGGCATACCCTCGTGGTGCTGGTCGGCGACGAAGCCTATTACAGCCGCGTCGGGTTTTCGATGATCCCGCTCGGCCGCGCCGACATGCCGGGGCCGGTGGACCGCCGCCGCCTGCTGGTGAAGGAACTGGTCGATGGCGCCTTCGACAACGTTTCCGGCATGATCCGCCCGGACTGGCGCTTCGCGCGCGAGGCGTGATGTGGCGCGTCGTGTCCCGGATGCGATACGGCGCAAGCCCAAGCGCCGTGCCGCTTCGCTGATCCGGGACCGTTCCAGACGATGCCTGATACGGTCCCGGCTCTGCGGCGCGGCGTTATACGCCGCACCGCGCCCGGGACACGGTCTTCTTCGCTCGCCTCAATACTTCACGTTGGCGAACAGGCGCACGCCGAGGCCCGGCATCAGCACCTGATCCTTGTTGTAGGCCACCGCGTTGCGGATGTCCTCGTTGAGCAGGTTGTCGCCGACGATGCCGACCGTGAACTGCTGCGCGCCCCACCAATCGGTCTTCGGCAGCGTGGTGGTGTAGCTCAGTTCGGCGCGCAGCCGGTTGTAGCCGGGCGTCGGCGTCTCGACGCCGCTCACGTCGTTCTGGGCGAAGGCGTGCAGCAGATTGACGCGGGCGAACCAGTTGGCGTCGCGATAGTAGATGCCGCCGCCGACACGCTGCGGCGGGATGCGCGGCACGTTGCTGCCATCGGTGAAGGTGGCGCGGACGATGTCGTACTGCCCTTCGATACCGAACATGCCGGCCCACAGCGGCAGGGCATCGTACTGGAATTGAAACTCGGCCCCGCGGAAGTTGGCGTCGCGCTGCGAATAGATCGCTTGGTTGAGTTCGAGGCCGTCGCCCGGAAGGCAGGCGCCATCCTCGCAGGTGTTGCCGGTGAGCCTGCGATAGATGAAGCCGTTGAAGCGGGTGGCGTAGCCGGTCAGTTCGAACCGGAACGGTCCGCGCGCGCGGCGCAGGCCGACCTCGATCGATTTTGCGGTCTCGATGCCGAGAAAGGGATTGCCGATGTCGAAGGTCACGGTAGCGTCATGCCCCCCGCGCGAGAACAGTTCGGCGGGCTTGGGCGCGCGCTCGACATACTGGCCGGTGACGCTCGCGACCAGATCCCACGGCAGGTCTTGAAGCAGGCCGATGCTGCCACTTTTCGGCGTGAAGCTCAGGCTGCGCTGCACCGCCGGCCCGATGGCGCCGGGATCGACGTTGAGATCGAACACATCCGGAATGAAATCGGGTGTCGAGCCGTCGAGGCTGACGCGCTCGATGCGCGCGGCAACCTGCGCCCGCGTGGTGTCGCTGAACCTCAACTCGTTGAAGATGTAGCCGGCGAGTTTGGTGTTGCTGTTGGGGTCCCACAGCCCGTTGAGCGGGCTGCCGGGGTCGTCGGGGCTCGGCGCGGTCAGTTCCTGATGCGACGCCTGCACGCCGAACGCTGTGGTGAGCGCGGCGAAGCGCAGGTCGAACGGCGCGAACTGCACCTCAAGGCGGCCTTCCTGCTCCTTGTTGGTGAAGGTCTGGCGCACGCCGTCGCTGCCGGGATCGTCGCCATCGGCGAGGCCCAGTTCGTTGTGCTTGTAGTCGGTCGCGCCGACCCAGAAGCGGATCGCATCGACCGCCGCGGCGTCGGGGCGATATTCGCCCTTGGCCGTGAACTTGGTCTGGCGCGCGTCGATCCGGGTGCCGAGTTCTTCGCCTTCCTCGCCGGGGATATGATAGAGGCTGTTGTTCTGGGTGATCGCCGCGCCGACATAGCCGCCGGTGAAGAAGTACGACGCGCCGACCGACCCGCCGGTGGAATCGGTCGCTGTGTTCTTCTGCCTGCCGCCGGGAATGGCGTAGTCCTCGGTGCGCCGCGCGAAGCCGTCGGCGTGGATCGCGACGTTGCCGCCGGCGGCGTCCAGCAGCACCGCGCCCTCGCGGCCGCGATCGACGCTGGAAAGCGCGCCGCGCGTCTCGACGGTGGCGCAGCCGCCCGCGGCCGCAAGCTGCGGCGGGGCCTTGACGTTGTAGCCGTAGGTCTGCGTCGCCAGCATCGGCACGCACGGCATCGTCTCGGGAATGCGGTTGTTGGTGGCGCTGACCACGCCGCCGATCGCAGTCGAGCCCCAGCGCAGCGCCGCCGGGCCGCGGATGACCTCGACCTGATTGGTCGAGAGGGGATCGATCGGCACGAAATGATCCTCGCCGAGGTCGGAGGCGCCGTTGCTGCCGATGCCGTTCTCGACGATGCCGACGCGGTTGACGTCGAGCCCGCGGACGATCGGCCGGCTCGATGCGCCGGGCGCGAAGCTCGATCCGGTGATGCCGGGCTTGCCGGTCAACAGATCGCCGAGCGTGGCGGCGCCGCTGCGGCGGATTTCCTCGTTCGGCACCACGGTCACGGTGGCGAACTGGTCGGTGACGATCGGCAGCACGCCCTGCTGCGGGGCTGCGTTGACCACGACATGCGGCGTCTCCGTTGTCGTGGTCTCGCGTGCCGGTGCAACACGGGCGGCTCGCGCCGGCGCGGCGCGACGAGGCCGCGCGGCGTGGCGGACGATGGGGCTCGGGGCGGTGACAGTGATGCCGGGCAGTTCGCCGGCGCCGTCCTGCGCCGATGCGAGACCGGGCAGCACGAGCGACATCGCGCTGGACAGAAGCAGGGCGTGCTTCAAGGACGAAGGCATGGGAAATCCGATTCCTGATTGCACCACGCGGCAGCGCTGCACGGCAGCGTGGCGCGGTGGGAGCCCGCCGTGGCGGGCGCATGATGGGAGAGGGAAGCCCGCGCGATCCGCCGCGAGAGGGCGGCCGGGCGAGGGCGAGTCAGTCCGTCAGGCTCAGGAGGCGGGTGGCGGCGCGCGCGGCTGGGAAATGCCGTGCGGCGCGGCGAGATGCGAGAACCCGGCGTCGGTGGTGCGGCTCAGGAACTCATAGGCTTGCGGATATAGCAGGATCGCGGGCTGGCTGGTAATCAGCGAGCCCGCCAGCGCCATCACCGCGCAGATCGCGCAATAGTCGTCGTGGTGATGGCCGAGCGGCTGGTCCGGCGCCTGTTGCGGCGCGCCGGCCTTCGGCGCATCGGGCGCGAGCCCGGTGACGTCCGGCGAGACGCCTGCGGCGGTGGCGGTCGCGGCATGGGGGCCGGGCGCGGCCAGCGCGGCCGAGTCATGGACGTGGCCGAAGGTCAGGACGAACTGGACCGCCAGCGCCAACAGCGCCAGCCGTGCCCCGATCTTCATCCTGGATCGAAACCACTTCATGGTATCGTGAATGCCCCGCCGTGGCGCGGACGGCGTCCGCAACCGCAAATGTTATAATGTAACATCGCAGCGGCGGATGGGATTTGTCAACCGGATACCGCAGGGTCGGACACAATCTCCGCGTTGTGTGGCTTGTGCGCCCCAGTGCCGTGGGCCGCTTATCGCCCCTCGCGCAGCCAGGTCGCGGCCAGCGCGCCGAGCAGCAGCAACAGGCCGGCGATGCCGGCGAACAGCGGCAGTACGCCGACGCCGCGCGCCACGCTGGCGTCGCGCATCCGCACCCCCAGCCAGCCGTCGCCGCGATAGACGCTTGCAGCGCGCACCGGCACGACGCGGGGCAGGGCGACGCTGCCGCTCTCACTGATGCGGCGGGCATCGCCGCCGCTGGCCTGCGAAAGCGGTTTGAGCGTGTCGGTGGTCGAGGTCACTTCCGAAAACTCTTTCGGGTTGGCCGGGCCGACATTGATCAGCGCTTTCAGCGTGCCGTCGGTCGCCTGCCACAGACCGAGTTCGCCGGCTTCAAGGCTGGCGGTCCACAGTCCCGGCTCGCCGGCGTTCAGCGTCAGTTCGCGCGTCGCGCCGGACGGCGAAGTGACGGTGACCGGCGCGACGTTGTCCGCCATGGTCTGGCGCTGGACGATCAGGTCCTTGCCCCGCACCGAGAGGCGCAGCGCCTCCTCGTCGAGTTCGGGCTCCTTCATCAGCCAGTGCGACATCCGCCGCAGCAGGTCGAGATGCGGCCCGCCGCCCTCGTAGCCGCGCGCCCACAGCCAGATGTGGTCCGACAGCAGCAACGCGACGCGGCCCTCGCCGTAGCGCGACAGCAGCAGCAGGGGCTGGTCGTCGGCGCCGGTCATCAGCGGCGGCGTCGCGGCGTTGCGGGTGGTGACGGTGCGGAAGAAGCGGCTCCAGTGCGGCGGTTCGTTCTGCGAGCCTTCGAGACCGCGCGTCACCGGATGGCGCTTGCCGATGTCGCTCAGGTGCGCGAGGTACGGCTTCTCGATGACGCCGACCGGCTCGGCCGGCAGCACCGAATCGAGCGGCGTGCGCCAGATGCTGGTGACCGAGGCATAGTCCGGCCCGGCCGACACCAGCATGGCGCCGCCGGCGCGGACGTAGCGTGCGATGTTGTCGAAATAGGCGATCGGCAGCACGCCCTGCCGCGCGTAGCGGTCGAAGATGATCAACTGAAATTCGTTGATCTTCTGCTGGAACAGTTCGCGGGTCGGAAACGCGATCAGCGACAGTTCGTTGATCGGCGTGCCGTCCTGCTTCTCCGGCGGCCGCAGGATGGTGAAATGCACGAGATCGACGCTGGCGTCGGACTTGAGCAGATTGCGCCAGGTGCGCTCGCCGGAATGCGGCTCGCCCGACACCAGCAGCACGCGCAGCTTGTCGCGGACGCCGTCGATCACCACCACGGCGCGGTTGTTGACCGGCGTCAGTTCGTTTGCGAGCGGCGACGCCTCGATCTCGACGATGTTCGGCCCGGCGTGCTTGACCTCGACATCGAGGCGGACGCTCTCGCCGCTCGAAACCGGACGTTCGTCGATCGTCTCGCCGTCGCGCCGCACCGTCACGCGCGCCTGCTGGTTGCTGACGCCGTGATCTTCAAGACGATAGGTCACGCTCTGGCGCTGGCCGACGATGCCGAAGCGCGGCGCGGCGACGATGGCGATGCGGCGGTCGCGCTCGTCGCTGCGGCCGGTGACCAGCGCATGGACCGGCGCGGTGAAACCGAGCGCCGCCGGATTCGCCGGAATGTCGTGAACGCGCCCGTCGGTGATGAGGAACGCGCCGGCGACGCGGTCGGTCGGCACGTCGGCGAGCGCCGAGGACAGCGCGCCGAACAGTTTGGTGCCGTCGGTTTCGCCATCTGCGCGGCCGGCCTCGACGACGCGCACCTCAAGACCCTTGATCTCCTTCAGGCGATCGACCAGCGCCTGCCGCGCCTCGTCAGTTTCTTTCGCGCGCGTGCCGAAATCCTGGCTCGGGCTCTTGTCCACCACCACGGCGGCGACCGACGACAGCGGCTCGCGCTCCTCGCTGGTGAAGGAGGGATTCGCCAGCGCCAGCACGATCAGCGCCAGCGCCGCGACCCGGACCAGCGCGCCGCGCGAGCGGCCGATGAACAGCAGCGCCGCGATCACCGCGACGGCGGCAAGCGCGATCCACAGCACGAGGACCGGGACCAGCGGCGCGAAGGCGATACCGTAATTCATCATTGTCCCAGCCGTTCGATCAGCGCCGGCGCGTGGACCTGATCGGCCTTGTAGTTGCCGGTCAGCGTGTACATCACGACGTTGACGCCGGCGCGGAAGGCGAACTCACGCTGGCGCGGCTCGCCCGGCGTCAGCGGCAGCATCGGCCGGCCGTCGGAGCGCAACGCCCAGGCGCCGGCGAGATCGTTCGAGGTGATGATGATCGGCGACACGCCGTCACCGCCGCGCGCCGGGCGCGAGGCCGCCTCGTCGTTGTCGTCGCGCGGCAGCGCCTCGACCCAGGTCTGGCCGGACTCGAAGCGGCCGGGAAAGTCGTGCAGCAGATAGAACGTCTTGGTCAGTACGTGCTCGGGCGGCACCGGCTCAAGTTCGGGCACGTCGAGCGAGGAGAGAATGCCGCGCAAGGTCGTCATGCCCGGCGTCTGACTTTCGCCGTCGGGGCCGCTAGGTGCCTCGATGGCGTCGCGGGTGTCGAACAGCACCGTCCCGCCCTGTTTCATGTAGGCGTCGATGCGGTTGAGCGCATCCTGCGGCAGCTTCGGCGCGCCGGGCACCACCGCCCAGTAGATCAGCGGGAAGAACGCCAGTTCGTCGCGCGCGGGATCGACGCCGACCGGCTCGCCGGCTTCCAGCGCGGTGCGCTGCGACAGAAACAGCGTCAGCGCCTGCATCCCCGCCTTGACGATGGCATCGACGTCCGGGTTGCCGGTGACGACGTAGGCGAGGCGGGTCTGCGACACCGCCTTGACCGCGAAATCGTCTGTGGCGCTTGCGCTCTGGGCCCGCGCGGGCGGCGGCGGGATCGCAGTTGCGGCGGCGAGCGCGACAACGAGGATCAATGCCGTTGTCGCGGCCGCGCGCCGCCGCAGCAGCGCGGCGAGGCCGCCGCCGATGAGCGCGACGATCACCGCGTCGATCAGAAACAGCGCCAGCGCCGCCGCCAGCAGCAGGCCGCGCAGATCGCTCGGCTCGGTGTTGGTGTAGGCGGTGTGCTGCGCGCGCAGGCCGGAGGTGTCGAGCGCCTTGAGGCGGTCGGCCGCCGCCAGCGTGTTGACGGCGAGCGGTCCGTCGGCGGGACCGTAGAAGCCGGGCGGATGATCCGGTGTCGCGCGATCGTTGAAGTTGGCCGCGATCGGCTTGGCGGTCGCGGGCGGCGGGCCGAGCGCGCCGAAGCCGTCGAGCGTGCGCAGCGGAGCGACGGTATCGGCCTTGGCCTCGGCGGCGGGGCCGGCCCCCGGCGTCGCGGTGTAACCGGAAAGATCGACCAGCCGCCGCAGCATCTCGACAAAGGTGCCGGACATCGGCAGATCGGACCAGCGCATGTCGGCACTGATGTGGAACAGGGTGACGATACCCTTGCCGCGGCGCTCGCCGGTGACCAGCGGCGTGCCGTCCGCCAGCGACGCCCAGCTTCGCGTCGCCAGCGTGGCGTCGGGCTCCGCCAGCACCTGCCGCGTCACCGTGACGTCGGGGGGCACGGCGAGGCCGGCGAACGGCCCTTCCGGCGCGAAGGCGGCGAGGTGCTGCGGCTTCTCCCATGTCAGGCTGCCGCCGAGGCTGCGGCCGCCGCGCCGCAGTTTCACCGGCACCAGATCGTCGTCGGCCTGCGCCAGCCGGGGACCGGCGAAGCGCACCAGCACGCCGCCGCGATCGATCCAGTCGTCGAGACGGCTGCGCAATTCCGACGGCAGCGCGCCGACGTCGGCAAGCACGATCATCGGCAGTTTCTGGTCGAGGAATTGCGTGACCGCCTGCGCGGGCGCGGCGCCGCCGGCGGGGCGGACATCGGCGAACGGCGACAGCGCCCGCGTCAGGTAGAAGGTCGAGGCAAGCAGCGGCTGCGCGGTGTCGGTGGACGCGCCGCTGACGATGCCGATGGCGCGCCGCCGCCAGCGCTTGTCGAGCAGTTGCACCGCGCCCGCCGAGCGTTCGCCGGCGATGTCCAGCCGCGCGATGTCGTTGCGCAGTTCGACCGGCAGGTCGAATGCCGCCTCGGTTTCGGTCTCGGTCGCGCCGAAGTGGAACGGGGCTTCGCCGATCGGCGCGTTCTTCTGGTCGAGGGCGCGGACGGTGCCGCTTTCCGTGCCGGCGTCGGCGGCGCGCAGCACCTTCACTGTCATTTTCGCGGCGGCGTTCTCGGCGGCGGCGAGCGCGTGGGCGGGCGGCGCGCCGCCGTCATAGATCGTCAGCGCGCGATTGCCGATCATCTTGCCGAGCCCTTCGACGAAGTCCGCACCGCGCCCGGTATCGATGCCGTCCGACAGCCACACGATGTCGCAATCGCCGGTCGCTTGCAGAAAGCGCGCGATGGCCGGGAGCGCATCGGCGCGCACCACCGAATAAGGTTTCGGCGACAACTGCCGCAGCGCGACGCGCGCCGCGCCGGCCGGCATCAAGGTGATGTCGCGCGCCGGCTCCGACAGTGGGATCAGCGCGATGCCGCGGCGATCGTTGTCGGCGCGGGCGATCAGTTCGTCGGCGGCCTTCTGGCGGGTATCCCAGCTTGCGGCCGCGCTCCAGCCGTCGTCGATCAGCAGCACGAGGGGGCCGTTGCCCGCCGCCGCGCCGCTTTGCGGATTCCACGTCGGGCCGGCGGCGGCGATAATCACCAGTGCGGCGGCGAGCAGCCGCAGCGCGGTCAGCCACCACGGCGTGCGCGACGGTGTTTCCTCCTTCGGCGCGATGTCGAGCAGCAGCCGCGTCGGAGGGAAATCGACGCGCTTCGGGCGCGGCGGCATCAGCCGCAGGAGCCACCACAACACCGGCAGCGCCACGAGCGCGGTCAACAGCAGCGGTTGGGCGAAGGCGAGCGGCAATCCCATCATGATGCGCCGCGCTCCGCTCTTGCGGTGGCGACGCGGCCGCCGCCGCGCTGCGCCATCATGCCGGCGTGGAGATAGAGCAGCAGTTCGGCGGCGGAGCGGGAGGTCGCGTGGGTGGTGAACAGCCAGCCAAGCCGGCCGGCCTCGGCGCGGATGCGCTCGCGATGGAGCGCGACGCGGGCGACGTAGTCACGCGCCCAGGTCTCGGCGCGCCCCGCGGTGATGCGGCCGCCGCCTTCCGGCTCGACGAACTCGGTGCGTCCGGAATAGGGAAAACTCTCCTCGGCCGGATCGACGACCTGAACCAGCGTGCCGTGCGCGCCGGAGGCCGACAGTCCGGCGAGCATGGCGGTGATCTCGTCGATCGGCGACCAGAAATCCGACAGCACCACGATCTCCGACAGCGTGGTCGGCACGAAGGTCGGCGGCAGACTGTCGCGCGTCGCGGTGTCGTGCAGCATCGCCTGCGCCAGCCGGTCGATGACGTTGCGACTCGCGGTCGGCGTCATCAGGCCGGGCACGCCGACGCGCTCGCCGCCGGCGACCAGCAGTTCGGCCAGCGCGAAGGCGACGATCAGCGCGCGTTCAAGCTTGCTGTCGCGCGCGCCTTTCGAAGCGAACGCCATCGACACCGAGCGGTCCGGCCACAGCCAGACGGTGTGCGCGGCCTCCCATTCGTGCTCACGCACGTAGAGCAGGTCATCGCGCGCCGAGCGCCGCCAGTCGACGTTTTGCGCCGGCTCGCCGGAGACGAAGCGGCGATACTGCCAGAAGTTCTCGCCGGCCCCGGCGCGGCGGCGGCCGTGCAGGCCGTGGATGACGTTGGCGGCGATGCGCCGCGCTTCCAGCACCAGACGCGGCAGCGCGGCGGCGAGCGTACGGCTTTCGCCGTCGGCGCGCCGGATCGCGACCGTTTCCGCCGAGGGTGGCTGCGCGGCGCTCGCCATCAGCCGATCCGCGTCTTCAACTGGCCGATCACGTCGGCGACAGTGCGGCCCTCGGCGCGCGCCGCGAAAGTCAGCGCCATGCGGTGCTTGAGCACGGGCTCAGCAAGGTCGAGCACGTCGTCGATCGAGGGCGCGAGGCGGCCGTCGAGCAGCGCGCGGGCGCGCACCGCCAGCATCAGCGCCTGACTGGCGCGCGGCCCCGGTCCCCACGCGATCAGCGTGCCGAGGTCGCCGCTGTCCGGCCCCGGACGCGCCGACCTGACCAGAGACAGGATCGCCTCGACCACCGAGTCGCCGACCGGCAGGCGACGCACCAGCCGCTGCGCGGCGATCAGGTCCTCGACCGTCATCGCCGCCTTGGCCGCAACTTCTTCCGCGCCGGTGGTTTCGAACAGGATGCGCCGCTCGGCGTCGCGATCGGGGTAATCGACGTCGATCTCCATCAGGAAGCGATCGAGCTGGGCTTCGGGCAGCGGATAGGTGCCTTCCTGCTCCAGCGGGTTCTGGGTGGCGAGAACGTGGAAGGGCTTCGGCAGGTCGTGCCGCGAGCCGGCCACCGTGATGTGCTGCTCCTGCATCGCCTGCAACAGCGCCGATTGCGTGCGCGGGCTGGCGCGATTGATCTCGTCGGCCATCAGCAACTGCGCGAACACCGGCCCGGCGATGAAGCGGAACGCGCGCCGCCCGGCGGCGCTCTCGTCGAGCACCTCCGCGCCGAGAATGTCGGACGGCATCAGGTCCGGCGTGAACTGGATGCGCTTGGCGTCAAGGCCCAGCGTCACGCCCAGCGTCTCCACCAGCTTGGTCTTGGCGAGGCCGGGTACGCCGATCAGCAGCGCATGGCCGCCGGCGAGAATCGTCACCAGCGTGTTGTCGACGACGCGCTCCTGCCCGAAAATCACCGCCGAAATGGCGGTTTTGGCCGCGCGGACGTGCCCGGCAAGCTGTTCCGCCGACCGCACGATCACGTCTTCAAGTTTTTCGGCACCGTCTGCGCCCGCCATGTCTTTACTCCTTGCCGGAACGGCCTTGTCGAATGCTCCCGCCATCATGGCGTGGCAACGCATTCGGCCGGATGCCGTTCAATACCATGCCAGCCGCCGGCCCATGCCACGTATTTCTTGAATCGAACTATCCCCATATTATCGGGAGACGGGAGCGGCGGCCGGATCACGTTCCGGCGAGCCGGGACCGGCCATCGGGCGTGCCGCACAGGTGCGACCGTTGCGGATTGACGCGATCAACCTCGGAGTAAACCATGGCGAAGCAAGGGCAGAGCGCAAACCGCAGCCTCGAAGGGCTGACCTCCGCCGCCAGCGCGGCCATCGCCGATACGGAAGCGGCGAAATCGGGGACAAAACCCGGGACTTGGGGCCTGCCGCCGGTGCATTTGTGGAATCCGCCGTTCTGCGGCGATCTCGACATGCGGATCGCCCGCGACGGCACCTGGTTCTACCTCGGCACGCCGATCGGTCGTCCGGCCCTGGTGCGGCTGTTCTCCACCATCCTGAAGCGCGAAGACGACAAGCACTTTCTCGTGACTCCGGTCGAGAAGGTCGGCATTCAGGTGGATGACGCGCCGTTCGTCGCGGTGGAGATGCGCGTGGAGACCGGCGACGACGGGCGGCGGCTCTCGTTTCGCACCAATGTCGACGACTGGGTGCCATGCGACCGCGACCATCGGCTGCGGTTCGAGCGCGCGGCGGATGGCGGCCTGACGCCGTATCTCCACGTCCGCGCCGATCTGTGGGCCAAGGTCACGCGGGCCCTGTACTACGATTTGGTTGACCTCGGTGAGGAAAGGGTGGTGGATGGACGCGCGATGTTCGGGGTTGTCTCCGCCGGCGAGTTCTTCACAATGGCGGATGCGGACGAGGTGAGGGCGGCTTTTGACTGAACCGATTGTGGCGGCGCAGCCGGCGGTGACGGCATCGCCGGGGAACCCGGCAGCGCCCGGCGAGACGCCGTCCGGCAAAACAAGCGAGGCATTGCCCGGCAAGATATTGGGCCCGGACGAGTTTTTCCACCGCGCCCAGTCGCGCCTGAATTTCGACGTTCCAGCCGGATTGACCGATCCCAACATCGTGCCCGCGAGCGGCGACGAGGGCACCGACCGGATGTGGAAGATCATCGCCGAGGAGAACCCGGTGCGGCCGGCGGCGGTGCTGATTCCGGTGGTGGAGCGCGACGAGCCGACGGTGCTTTTGACCCAGCGCTCGCCGCATCTTTCGAGCCACGCAGGGCAGATTTCGTTTCCCGGCGGCAAGATCGATGCGACCGACCGCTCGCCGCTCGACGCCGCGCTGCGCGAGGCGCATGAGGAAGTGGGTCTGGAGCGCACCTTCATCGAACCGATCGGCTATCTCGATCTCTATGCGACGGGACTGGGTTTCCGCATCCTGCCGACGCTGGCGCGCGTCAAGCCGGGCTTCGACCTGCACATCAACGCCGCCGAGGTCGATGACGCTTTCGAAGTGCCGCTGTCGTTCCTGATGAACCCGGAGAACCACCAGGTGCATAGCCGGGAGTTTCGGGGAATGGAGCGCTCGTTCTACGCCATGCCGTTCGCCGAGCGTTATATCTGGGGCGCGACCGCGGGCATCCTGCGGGTGCTTTACGAGCGAATCTATCTGCCATGATCCGCCCGGTTCTGACCGAAGTCGGAATATTCCTGATTCCGTTCGTCATCTACGCAGCCTACCTGCTGGCGACCCGCGCCGGCGTTTTCACGCAGACGTCGTGGCCGCTGCATATCGTGGTCAAGCTCGCGGTCGGCGCGTTTCTGCTCACCATTCTGAGCCTGATCCTGCTCGCGCATTTTTCCGGCGCGCCGCCGAACTCAACTTACGTGCCCGCGCACATCGAAAACGGCAAACTGGTTCCTGGGACCGGGAAATGAGCACGACGCCAACGCTTGCCGACGCACCATGGCTGACTTCCGGGCCGGCCGTGCGGGTGCTGGCGTTGCTCAACGCCGACGGCGAGGAGGCGCGGGTGGTCGGCGGCGCGGTGCGCAACACGCTGCTCGGGCTGGCGACCGGCGATATCGACATCGCCACCACCGCGCTGCCGGAGGAAGTGATCCGCCGCGCCGCCGCCGCGCGGATCAAGAGCGTGCCGACCGGCATCGCCCACGGCACCGTCACGCTGGTCATCGACGGACATCCCATTGAGGTGACGACGTTGCGCCAGGATGTCGAGACGTTCGGCCGCAAGGCCACCGTCGCCTTCGGGCGTGACTGGCGCCTTGATGCCGAGCGGCGCGACTTCACCATCAACGGTCTGTCGGTCGATGCGGCGGGCGAGGTCTACGACTATGTCGGCGGACTGGCCGATATCGCAGAGCGGCGCGTGCGCTTCATCGGCGACCCCGACCGGCGCATCGCCGAGGACTATCTGCGCATCCTGCGCTTCT
This sequence comes from Bradyrhizobiaceae bacterium, assembly GCA_044463945.1. Taxonomy (GTDB): domain Bacteria; phylum Pseudomonadota; class Alphaproteobacteria; order Rhizobiales; family Xanthobacteraceae; genus 62-47. The sequence continues at coordinate 39,003 of JBIQLW010000032.1, forward strand.
TCCGTTTCTCCGCGGCTTACGGCGAAGGCGACCTCGACCGCGACGGCTATCTCGCCTGCATTCGCGGCCGGGCGGGACTGTCCCACCTGTCGGCGGAACGCATCGGCATGGAGATGCGCAAGCTGCTGGTGGCGAAGAATGCGCTCGGCGCGGTGGTGGCGATGCGCGACGCCGGTCTGCTGCTGCCGATCCTGATCGGCGTCGCCTATCCGGCGACGCTGGCGGCCATGATCGCAATCGAGCAAGCGCGCGGCCTTGCGCCCGACGCCATGCTGCGGCTCGGCGCTCTTGCCGTCGCAGTGACCGAGGATGCGCGGCGTCTCGGCGCGCGCCTGCGGCTGACCAACGCCGAAATCCGGATGCTGGATTCGATGGGACATCGCTGGTGGCGCCTCGCCGGCATGGATGAGGCGACCGCGCAGAAACGGCTCTATCGCCTCGGCGAGGCGCGGTTTCGCGACCGGGTGATGCTAGCGTGGGCGCGCGCCGGGCAGGGGGCCGACGCCGGCTACTGGTCGAACCTGCTGGCGCTGCCGGAGCGCTGGCCGGTGCCGTCGTTCCCGCTCAAGGCGGCGGACTTCACCGCGCGCGGCTTCACCGAGGGGCCGGCGCTCGGCCATGTACTGTCGCTGGCCGAGGATGCGTGGCTCGCGGCGGGTTTTCCGAGCGATCCGGCGGCGCTGGCTTTGATCGCCGACCAGACCGCCGCGCGGTTCGCGCGCGACCACAAGCTGTAGCGTTGCGTTGAATAAGCCTCAATCACCCGCGCGTGTCGCCATTGCGGGCCCCCACCCCAACCCTCCCCCGCAAGCGGGGGAGGGAGAAGGGACTGGGATTACGGCCACTTCACCTCGGGGGGCATCGACGACAGGATCGACTCGACGTTGCCGCCGGTCTTCAGTCCGAAGATGGTGCCGCGGTCGTAGAGCAGGTTGAACTCGACGTAGCGGCCGCGGCGAATGAGCTGCTCCTCGCGGTCGGCTGCCGTCCACGCATCGTTGAAATTGCGGCGCACGAGGTCGGGATAGATTTTCAGGAAGGCGCGGCCGACATCCTGCGTGAAGGCGAAGTCGGCCTCCCAGTCGCCCGACTCGAGCCAGTCGTAGAAGATGCCGCCGATGCCGCGCGCTTCCTTGCGGTGCGGCAGGTAAAAATACTCGTCGCACCATGTCTTGTACTTGTCATAGGGCGCGACCTTGGCGTGGGCGTCGCAGGTCGCTTTCATCGCGGCGTGAAACGCCAGCGTGTCGGGATCGTCCTGAGTGCGGCGGCGGTCGAGCACCGGCGTTAGATCGGCGCCGCCGCCGAACCACGCTTTCGTTGTCACCACGAAGCGGGTGTTCATGTGGACCGCCGGCACGTTCGGATTGCGCATGTGCGCGATCAGCGAGATACCCGACGCCCAGAAGCGCGGGTCGTCGGTGGCGCCGGGAATCTGCGCGCGAAATTCCGGCGCGAACTCGCCATGCACGGTCGAGCAGTGGACGCCGACTTTCTCGAACAGGCGGCCGTGCATCATCGCCATCACGCCGCCGCCGCCGGGCGCGCCGCTATGGTCGGTGCGCTCCCATGGCGTGCGTTTGAAACGGCCCGCCGCGCCGGGGTAGAGCGAGGCCGGGGCGTCGTCCTCAAGGCGCTCGAAGGCCGCGCAGATGTCGTTACGCAACTGTTCGAACCAGGCGCGGGCGGTGGATTTGCGCTGATCGATGAGAGAGGCGTCCATGCGTGGCTCCTTGCGAACTGCAAGAGTAGGGATGCCATCATTCACGACGGGCGTCATGCTCCGCGAAGGCAGAGTATCCAGTAAGCACTGCCGGTTCTGATGTCCATCAATGCTGTCCCGGATTACTGGATCGTCCGCCCTCGCGGACGATGACGCCGGGCTTGGGATTGGGCTGTGTGCCTTGCATGAAACGCTGCAAGGCGGCTGGGTTAGCTATCTATTTCAACCTTGCGGCCCGAAATAGGTGCAGGATTCCTGGCAACTGTCGCGATAGATGCTGACGCGGGTGACGTGGCCCGCGTGCTGCACGCGCTCCCAGATGAAGCGGGTGAGGTTCTCCAGCGTCGGCGCGCCGAGCGCCTCGACATTATTGAGAAACTTGTGGTCGAGCGTCTTGCGGATGTCCGCCAGCGCGCGCTCCAGAAGCCCGAGGTCAAGCACCATCCCGGTCGCGGGGTCGGGCGCGCCGCGGATCGCCACCTCGGCGCGGAAGGAGTGGCCGTGAATTTCCTGGCTGGCTTCCCCGAGCGTCGTTCCGGGCAGCGAATGCGCGGCCTCGAAGTAAAACGACTTGGTCAATTCCCACATGGTTATTACCTGTTCCCGATAACTTGTCCCGGGCGCGAGGCGGCATTCCTCATGCCGCGTCGCAGAACCGGGACCGTTACGAATGCTGGCTGTGCGACGGCCCCGGATCAGCGGCACCACACCGCCGGGAGCGGTGTGATGCACCGCATCCGGGGCAAGTGCGACATGGACCTTGTTCGCATCCTACCTGATCCCCAGCGTCTTGTGCGTCTGCACGCTCAGCCGCCATTGCGGATGGCGCAGACAGTAGTCGATCGCGCGCGCCGTGTTGTCAGCGATATCCGGGCCGTCCATCGGCTGCAACGAGAAGCGCTCGAAGGCGAGGTGCGCGAAATCCTCCGGCCGATTCTCGGCCTGCGGATAGACCAGTTTCAACTCATGACCTTTGCGAATGCGCAAATTCGTGGCCGCTTTCGGGCTGACGCAGATCCAGTCGATGCCGTCCGGCGGATCGAGCGTGCCGTTGGTCTCAACGGCAATGGTGAAGCCGCGCGCGTGCAGCGCCGCGATCAGCACGTCGTCCACCTGCAACAGCGGCTCGCCCCCGGTCAGCACCACATAGCGCGTCCCGTCATCCGCTCCCGTCCACTGGGCGGCGACGGTGGCGGCGAGGTCGCAGGCCGAGGCATAGCGGCCGCCGAGGGTGCCGTCCAGCCCGACAAAATCGGTGTCGCAAAAGCGGCAGACGGCTCCCGCGCGGTCGTCCTCGCGGCCGCTCCACAGGTTGCACCCGGCGAAGCGACAAAACACCGCGGCACGGCCGGCATGGGCGCCTTCGCCTTGCAAGGTCAGGAAGATTTCCTTGACGGCATAACTCACCGGCCACTCTCCAGCAGGGACGGGCGGGTCTGGCGCAGTGCTTCGCCGACCGCCATCGCCGCCGCCATGGCGACGTTGAGCGAGCGCAGACCCGCCGCGATCGGGATCACCAGCCGCGCATCGGCGGCCTCGGCGACGGCTTCCGGGACGCCTGCGCTTTCCCGCCCGAACAACAGGATATCGGTTGGGGCATAGCGGTGATCAAGGTAGCAATCGCTGCCTCTGGTGGTGAACAGCACCAGCCGCGCCCCGGTCCGGGCGCGCCAGTCCTCGAATTTGTCCCAGGAATCGTGACGGGTGATGCGCACGCGGTCGAGGTAATCCATTCCGGAGCGGCGGAAATGGCGATCGGACACCGGGAAGCCGGCGGGCTCGATGATATGGGCCGCGACGTCGAGGCAGGCGCACAGCCGCAGAATCGTCCCGGTATTCTGCGGGATGTCGGGCTGGTAGAGCGCAAGCTGCATGACGCGCTGTCCTCATCGGTGGGCCGCTGAAACCGCTGAAATATTTCGCCGGATCGGGCGGTTTTCGTGCATGGCACGCGGCTTTGCCGATAGCGGGCTTGCGCTCCATCGGCAAGGGTGCCAATAGAACGATTCTGGACTGTCTATTCTGCTCGTTCGGGCGGGATATGCGGTCACATTCTGCCGCCGCGGGGGTCGCGGGCGCCGGCAGTCCGTCCCGACCGCTTTGGCGGCTCTTTCCGGGATAGGGGGCTGGTTGCAGGAGAGAAAGGGTTTGGAATCGTGACGACAGCGTCTTCGGCGGATCCGACACGCCGTGATTTCCTTTACGTGGCTACGGGAGCCGCTGCCGCTGTGGGCGCGGCAGCTTTCGTTTGGCCGCTGATTTCACAAATGAATCCCGATGCTTCGACCATCGCGGCCGGCGCGCCGATCGAAGTCGACCTGTCCCCGATCGCTGTGGGCCAGGACATCAAGGTTTTCTGGCGCGGCAAGCCGATCTACATCATGAACCGCACCAAGAAGCAGATCGACGAGGCGAGGGCGGTTCAGATTTCCAGCCTGCCCGACCCGGAATCCGATCAGGCACGCGTCAAGGAAGGTCACGACAACTGGCTGGTGGTCATCGGCATCTGCACCCATCTGGGCTGCGTTCCGCTCGCCCACGAAGGCAACTATGACGGCTTCTTCTGCCCCTGCCACGGGTCGCAGTACGACAGCTCCGGTCGTATCCGGCAGGGACCCGCGCCCGCTAACCTGCCGATTCCCCCCTACAAGTTCGTTTCCGACACCAAGGTTCAGATTGGTTGATGCCGGCTTTTGCAATTTCTTCGCATAGCCTTCTTCAACAGCGCTGCCGCATAATTTCTAGGATCGCATCATGAGCGGACCCTCGACCTACCAGCCACAAAACGGCTTTCTGAAATGGCTGGAAACGCGCCTGCCGATCGGCGGCCTCATCCATTCCTCGTTCGTGGCCTATCCGACGCCGCGCAACCTGAACTACTGGTGGACCTTCGGCGGCATTCTCTCGATGATGCTGGCGCTTCAGATCGTCACCGGCATCATCCTCGCGATGCACTACACGCCGCATGTCGATATGGCCTTCAACTCGGTTGAAGCGATCGTCCGTGACGTCAACTACGGCTGGCTGCTGCGCAACATGCACGCCGCCGGCGCGTCGATGTTCTTCATCGCGGTCTACATCCACATGTTCCGCGGTCTCTATTACGGGTCGTACAAGGCTCCGCGCGAAGTGCTCTGGATCCTCGGCGTCATCATCTATCTGCTGATGATGGCCACCGGCTTCATGGGCTACGTGCTGCCGTGGGGCCAGATGA
>JBIQLW010000033.1:0-43188 GCA_044463945.1 Bradyrhizobiaceae bacterium
AGGTGCTGGCGATCATCGCCTATCACCAGCCGGTGACGCGCGCCGAGATCGAGGAGATCCGCGGCGTCGTCACTTCGAAGGGCACACTGGACGTTCTGTTGGAGACCGGATGGATTCGTCCGCGCGGCCGGCGCAAGACGCCGGGGCGGCCGCTGACCTTCGGCACCACCGAAGCCTTCCTGTCGCAGTTCAGCCTGGAGGCGCTCGGCGATCTGCCGGGCCTCGACGAACTGAAAGGCACCGGCCTTCTCGATTCCCGCCTGCCGTCCGGCTTCAGCGTTCCGGTGCCGTCCGACGATCCGACGCTGCGCGAGGACGAGGACCCGCTGGAGGACGGCGAACTCGAACTGACGCTGGCGCCGGCCGTGGAACCGGAGAGCGACGCGGAGGAGTGAGTTCATCGCGCCCTGACGCACGTTAAGGCTGAGCGCAACCCGACCGAATCCCTACGATTTGACGCGGCCCAAGTCCTTGTTTTTACCGCCCCCGCAGCCTAGGTTCTGGCGAGATGGAGCCGGCTGGCGGCCGTGCGTTTGGAGGAATGCAGGATGGGTTCACTGAGCATTTGGCACTGGATCGTCGTGATCGCGATCGTCCTGCTGCTTTTTGGGCGCGGCAAGATTTCCGATCTGATGGGCGACGTGGCGCAGGGCATCAAGGCGTTCAAGAAGGGAATGCAGGACGATGACAAGGCTCCGGAAAAGCCCGAGCCGGTCAAGACCATCGATCATGGTACGCAATCCCAAGCCGCGCGCTCCGACGTCGGCAGCAAGGTCGGCTAAACCCGCTGGCCGGCGGGATCGGGACGCCGGGATTCTTGTGGCGGAACCGTGACCGTCGCGGTGACAGTGCCGGCGCGAGTTGCCGAGGCCGGACGACGGGAAGCAGTCGCCACGCGGGACGCGGATTTTCGGATGTTTGGCGCGCATGTTTGACATCGGGTGGAGCGAACTGGTCGTCATCGGCGTGGTCGCGCTGATCGCCATCGGCCCGAAGGAATTGCCCGGCGTCCTGCGCACGGTGGGGCAATGGATGGGCAAGGTGCGCCGCATGGCGGCCGAGTTCCAGGGCCAGTTCAACGAGGCGATGCGCGAGGCCGAAATGGCCGACCTCAAGAAATCGTTCGACGAGATCAAGGACACCGCGACGAGCTTCTCCAAGAACAACCTGCTGACCTCGCTGACCCGGGACGTCAACGACGCGCTGAAGGTCGATGATCTCGACAAGCCGGCGGCGTCGTCATCCTCATCCGCTTCGGCTGTGTCGTCCGAAGCATCGTTGCCATCCGGACCCTCTCCATCCGGGCCGGCCGTGCCGGAAACCCACGGCGCGGCCGATGCGCCGCTGGCGATCACCCGCGAGGCGGAGGAGGCGGCGCAGGCGGCCGCGGGCGATGCTGCCGGCGGAGCCGCGCCGACGACGCCGGAGGTGGCATCCGCCACACCGGGCGCGGAGGGCGCGGAGGCGGGCGGCGAAACCCTCGTCAAGGAAACCCTCGTCAAGGATGCGAAAGCGTCATGAGCGCCGAGGACATCGAGGCCAGCAAGGCGCCGCTGATGGATCACCTGATCGAGCTGCGCGGGCGGCTCATCAAGGCGCTGCTGGCGTTCGGCCTCGCCTTCATCCTGTGCTTCGTGTTCGCCAAGCAGATTTACAACGTGCTGGTGTGGCCGTTCGTCTGGGTGGCGGGGCCGGAGAACTCGAAGTTCATCTACACCGCGCTGCTCGAATATTTCATCACCCAACTGAAGCTGGCGATGTTCGGCGCGGGCTTCATCTCGTTCCCGATCGTCGCGACGCAGATCTACAAGTTCGTCGCCCCAGGCCTCTACAAGCACGAGCGCAACGCCTTCCTGCCGTATCTGGTCGCGACGCCGTTCTTCTTCGTGCTGGGCGCGCTGGTGGTCTATTTCCTGGTGCTGCCGATGCTGATCCGCTTCTCGCTGGGGATGCAGCAGATGGGCGGCGGCGACGAGGCGCAGATCGCGCTCTTGCCCAAGGTCGGCGAGTATCTGTCGCTGATGATGTCGCTGATCTTTGCCTTCGGCATCGCCTTCCAGCTTCCGGTGATCCTGACGCTGCTCGGCCGCATCGGCGTTCTGACCTCGAAGCAACTGCGCGAGAAGCGCCGCTATTTCATCGTCGGCGCGTTCGTCATCGCCGCCGTGCTGACCCCGCCGGATGTCATCAGTCAGGCGTCGCTGGCGATCCCGCTCCTGATCCTCTACGAGGGCTCGATCTTCGCGGTGCGGATGGTGGAGAAGAAGGCGGCCGCCCAGAAGGCCGCGCCGCCTGCGCCGGCCGCCCCGCCGGCGGAAAGCAAGCCGGCGGAGTAGGGGCCGTGGTCGTCAGAGTCTGACTCGAAATGTCGCACGCGGGATCAGATAACCTCGGCGTCGTCCCGCGCAGGCGGAGACCCACAACCTCTGGCGTTCGCTATTTGAGCCATTTCGCGCAGACGATTTGAACCGAAGCGCTGCGGCGTATGGGTCCCCGCCTGCGCGGGAACGACGATTTTCGTGTTGAAAATCCGCGCACAAAGCGAATTCCGGTCAGATCGTCAGGGGCCATGGATACGCCTTCAAGCTGACGGGGTCCCGTCCTTTGAGGTTTCCAAATCGTCCGGTTCGGGCTACTTGAAGCCCCGCGTTGTGGAAAACGACGGTCCGGTCGTCTGACCACACGCCGATTCTCGGGACCTGAGCTTCATGCACGACATCAAATCGATCCGCGACAACCCGGAAGCCTTCGACGCCGCCCTGACGCGACGGGGGCTCGGGGCTCTGTCCGACAGGTTGCTCGCGATCGACGAGGCGCGGCGCGGCGCGATCCATGCGTTCGAGCAGGCGCAGGCGCGGCGCAACGCGGCCTCCAGGGAGATCGGCGAGGCCAAGAAGGCGAAGGACGAGGCGCGCGCGTCGGCGTTGATGGCCGAGGTCGCGGACCTGAAAGTCGCGATGCCGCAGCTTGAGGACAAGGCCAAGGCCGCCGACAGGGAATTGCAGGAGACGCTGGCCGAAATTCCCAACCTGCCGCTCGACGATGTGCCCGATGGCAAGGACGAGCACGACAACGTCGAGCATCACCGCTACGGCGAAAAGCGCCAATACGCCTTCACGCCGAAGCCGCATTACGAGCTTGGCGAAGCGCTGGGCCAGATGGACTTCAACGCGGCGGCGAAACTCTCGGGCGCGCGCTTCGTGGTGCTGAAGAAGGGCTTGGCGCGGCTGGAGCGCGCCATCGGCCAGTTCTTCCTCGACGTCCACACCGGCGAGCACGGCTACACCGAAGTCAATCCGCCGCTGCTGGTGAAGGACGACGCGATGTTCGGCACCGCGCAGTTGCCGAAGTTTCGCGAGGATCAGTTCGCGGCGGGGTCGCTGTCGGACAGCAAGGGGTTCTGGCTCATTCCCACCGCCGAGGTGCCGCTGACCAATCTGGTGCGCGAGTCGATCCTTGACGAAAAGGAACTGCCGATGCGCCTCACCGCGCTGACGCATTGTTTCCGCGCCGAAGCGGGTGCTGCGGGGCGCGACACCCGCGGCATGATCCGCCAGCACCAGTTCACCAAGGTCGAACTGGTGTCGATCACCACGCCGGAGGAATCGGGGAACGAGCACGAACGGATGCTGGCCTGCGCCGAGGAGGTGCTGCGCCGGCTCGGTTTGCATTACCGCGTGGTGACGCTGTGCACCGGCGACATGGGCTTCGCGTCGCAAAAGACCTACGACATCGAAGTGTGGATGCCGGGGCAAGGGGAGGGCGGGGCCTATCGCGAAATCTCGTCGTGCTCGGTGTGCGGCGATTTCCAGGCGCGGCGCATGGATGCGCGCTATCGCGCGAGCGACGGCAAGCCGCGTTTCGTGCATACGCTGAACGGCTCCGGCACCGCGGTCGGCCGCGCGCTGATCGCGGTGGTCGAGACCTATCAGCAGGACAACGGCGCGATCGCCGTGCCCGAGGTGTTGCAGCCCTACATGGGCGGGATCAAGGTGATCGAGAAGGCGGGATGAGATCGTAAACATGACGCCGAACTTGATGAATGCGTCGTCGCCGGGCTTGACCCGGCGATCCATCGTTTCTCAGATGACGGATGCGCGGATCAAGTCCGCGCATGAGGACGTGAACGAGGTAAGTCCACGCGATCCATCGGCGTTTTGATGGCGCGACACGGATGAAGACGTGGATGGCCGGGACAAGCCCGGCCATGACGAGGACAGGGATTGTAAGGCGGATCAATGCGGATTCTTTGCACCAATGACGACGGCATTCACGCGCCGGGCTTGCAGATCGTCGAGCAGATCGCGAAAGCGCTGTCCGACGACGTCTGGGTGGTGGCGCCCGAACTCGATCAGTCCGGAGTGTCGCATTCGCTGTCGCTCAACGATCCGCTGCGGCTGCGCGAGATCGCCGAGCGGCGCTTCGCGGTGCGCGGCACGCCGACCGATTGCGTCATCATGGGCGCGCGGCACATCCTCAAGGACAAGCAGCCGGACCTCGTGCTGTCGGGCGTCAACAAGGGCCGCAACGTCGCCGAGGACGTGGTCTATTCCGGCACCATCGCCGGCGCGCTGGAAGGCACCATCCTCGGGCTGCCGTCGTTCGCGCTGTCGCAGGAATTTTCCTTCGAGACGCGCAGCAAGCCGACCTGGGACACCGGGCTCGACTACGGGCCGCGCATCATCCGCAAGGTGATGGAGGCGGGCGTGCCGAAGAACACCGTCATCAACATCAACTTCCCGGCCTGCGCGCCGGACCAGGTCGCGGGCGTGCGGGTGACGCGGCAGGGCAAGCGCAACCTCGGCTTCCTGAAAGTCGATCAGCGTCACGACGGGCGCGGCAATCCGTATTTCTGGATCGGCTTCGAGCGCGCGGCGATGATCGATACGCCGGATGCCGGCACCGACCTCGCGGCGCTGGCCGCGAACTATGTTTCGGTGACGCCGCTCAAGCTCAACCGCACCGACGAGGCGTTTTCCGAGACGCTCGCGGGCGTGCTAAAATAGGCGGCGGCGCAAGAGCCGTCACCCCGGGAGATCGCCTCGAAACGCGACGTCATCGTCCGCGAAGGCGGACGATCCCGTAATCCGGGGAGAACGCGGGGAAATCTATTTCCAACATGGAATACTGGATGCCCGCCTTCGCGCGCATGACGGTCGGGCCATGTTCTGATTCAAGTAGACCTGGAATAGTCCTATGCCGCCGGGGTTTTCAGGACGGCCTCGATCATCCGCGCCAGCGTTTCCATCTGAAACGGCTTTTGCAATGCAGGGCGGCTGCGGAATTCCTCCGGCATCCCCTGAACGCCGTAGCCGGTGGCGAAAATGAACGGGCGCTTGCGCGCGGCGATCGCGGCGGCGACCGGCGAGACCACCTTGCCGTTGACGTTGACGTCGAGGATGGCGATGTCGAACTCGACCGTCTCCACCAGCCGCAGCGCTTCGTCGATGTCGCCGGCCTCCGCAGCGACCCGGTAGCCGAGGTCTTCCAGCATTTCTGCGACCATCATCCGGATCATGGTTTCGTCCTCGACCAGCAAGACCGAACCACCCGGCGTCTTTAACGCAGTCATGGGGAGCCCTTTGTTCAACTGCGGGAAGGTCGCAAATAACGGAACCAAAAGCAACAACGCTCGATGCGCCGGTCTTGCAACGGCGCATTGCATTTGGTCGAATTGATCCAAAGTCGTGCAGGTGATCGATTTTCGATGCCCGGCGTACGGCGGCCGCGAAATTCTATAAACTTGTGCGGGATAGGGTGGTGGACGATCGGGTGTTGCGGCGCGGCGTGGAGCGCCGGCTGCCGTCGCGATCGGGACGCGTCGCCTGAGAGGCCGTGATGTCACCGGAAAACGTTCCGCCGGAAAAGATGCTGTTTCAGCTCAGCCTGCGCCGTCGCGGCATCAGCGATCAGGCGGTGCTGCGGGCGATGGAGGAAGTGCCGCGCGACGCCTTCGTCGTGCCGGAGGACCGCGCCGCGGCATGGCGCGACACCGCGCTCGGCATCCCCTGCGGCCAGACCATCAGCCAGCCGTTCGTGGTCGCCTTCATGACCGAGCAGTTGCAGGTGCGGCCCCATCACCGCGTGCTCGAAATCGGCACCGGCTCGGGCTATCAGGCGGCGGTGCTGTCGCGGCTGTGCGCCGAGGTCGTCAGCGTCGAGCGGTTCCGCACGCTGGCCGACAGCGCCCGGCAGCGGCTCAAGGACCTCGGCATCACCAATGTCGAGGTGCGGCTGGCCGACGGTCTGGCGCTGCCCGCCGATCTGGGGACCTTCGACCGCATCATCGTCACCGCGGCTATGCCTGAGATACCCGCCTCGCTGACCGACCTGCTGGCGCCGGACGGCGTGCTGGTCGCCCCGGTCGGGCCGCCGCACGGCCGCCAGACGCTGGTGCGCGTCACCACGCGCCCGGAGGGTTTGGAGCGGCGCGAACTGTTCGACGTGCGCTTCGTGCCGGCGCTGCCGGGGATCGCACGCGAGATGTAGCGTCAGGCTCGGGTACAGGATTTGCCGCAATGGTGAATCGAATTTGGCCGGCTTAAACCCTTAATTTACTGCCCGCGTGTTTACTCAAATTCCCAGTCGAGTTGCGTACGGGTGAGTAACCATGTCCCGGGTCGTCCAGTTGTTCTGCTCCCGCCGCGCCCCGCAAGTGGCGGTGCTGGCGTTGATGTCGGTCGGTTTTGCGGCGTGCAGCGCCGACACCTCCACACGGTTTTCGGACAACCCCTTCACCACACGGTCGGACGCCACGGGTTCGGTGCGCGGCGCGCCTTACGCCGCGCCGACGCCACGGGTCGAGCGGCAGGAACTGCCGCAATACTCCCGGCCGCAGTCGCCGTCCTATTCGTCCTCGTCCTATTCGTCGTCGGCGCTGCCGCCGCCGGTGTCCGCGCCGCAGAGCTATCCGGTATCGTCCGGGGTGTCGGGCGGCGGCCGTGGCGTGTCGTCCTACGATCCGCCGTCGCGCCCGCGCCTCGAATCCACCGGAACCGTCGCCGCGCCGCGCTCGGTCGCCGCCGCGCCGGCCCCGGCTCCCGCTCAGGCCAGGGGCACCACCATCATCGTCGGCACCAGCGACACCCTTGATGGGCTGGCGCGGCGCTATCACGTCTCGTCGGCCGAGATCCTGCGCGCCAACGGCTACAAGGGGCCGCGCGCGCTGCGGCCGGGCCAGCAGCTCATTATCCCCTCGCGGCAGACCGCGCAGCCGCAGCCGCCGGCCGCCGCGCCGAAGGTCGCCGCCGCGCCGGCTCCGGCGCCCGCCGCGACCGGGAGCGTCCACTACGTCAATCGCGGCGATACGCTGATGAGCATCGCCCGCCGCAACAACGTTCCGGTCGCCGAGCTGGCGCGCGCCAACCACATCGCGCCGACCGCGCCGCTCAAGATCGGCAGCAGGATCACCATTCCCGGCAAGAAGGTCGCCGCGGCGCCTGCGGTGATGGGCGCGCCGCCCGCGCCGCTCGGGGCCACCGCCCAGGTCGCCGCGCCCGCGCAGCCCGCGCCGGTGCAGGTCGCGCAGGCGGCGTCCGAGCCGGTGCAGAAGGTGCGCCTCGCCAGCGCCGTCGAAACCCCGCCGGCCGCCGCCGCGCCGTCGCCGGTCAAGTCGGCCGAGGCCACCGGCGCGCTGCCGACCTTCCGCTGGCCGGTGCGCGGCCGCGTGGTCGCCGCCTACGGCGCCAAGACCAACGGCAAGGCCAATGACGGCATCAACGTCGCGGTGCCGGAAGGCACCCCGGTCAAGGCCGCCGAGGACGGCGTCGTCGCCTATGCCGGCAACGAGTTGAAGGGCTACGGCAACCTCATTCTGGTGCGTCACGCCAACGGCTATGTCACCGCCTATGCCCACGCCAGCGAACTCCTGGTGAAGCGCGGCGAGACCATCAAGCGCGGCCAGACCATCGCCAAGTCGGGCCAGTCGGGCGAAGCCGGCTCGCCGCAACTGCACTTCGAGATCCGCAAGGGCTCGACGCCGGTCGATCCGCTGCAATTCCTCAACGGGGCGTAAGGCCCGCGTTCGGGACGACGAGCGCCCGGATCAGGAGATCGACGACCCGCACGATCTCCGCCCGCGCGACGGTGCGGTCGCCAACCGCGTTCACATACAGTGCCGCCTCGTCGGCGACGGCGAGCAGGATGTGCGCCAGCGGGCGGGCCGGCAGCGGCCGCAGCCGTCCGTCCGCCATGGCGCCCGCGAGCACCGACTCGATCAGCCCGAGAATGTGAGGCTGGCAGATCGCGCGCCAGCGCACCCAGCCGAGCACCGACGGGCCGTCGATCAGCACGATCCGCTGCACCTCGGGGTTTTCGCAGGCGTCGAGCCAGGCATCGACCGCCCGCATCATCGCGCCGACGACGTCGCCGGGGTCGCCCGCGCCCATCACCGCCGCCAGTTCGCGCGTCAGGTCGCCCTCGACGTCGGCAAGCACATCGGCGAACAGCCCGGTCTTGTCGCCGAACTGGTGATAGAGCGCGCCCCGGCTGACCCCGGCCTCCCGCACCAGCGTTTCGGTTCCGACGCCGGCGAAGCCGTGTTCCGCAAACAGCTTCCGGCCCGCCTTGATCAGGGCCGCGCGGGTCGTGGCGGTCCGATCCGCTTGCGTCCGTCGTGAATCTTTCATACAGTCTGCCCGTAAATTACATACACATTGTATGTTTCATGTCCACGAAACGGAAGGAGGCTTCCATGCCCACGATCGATCTTCCCGGTGGCTCCATCAATTACCGTGCGGCCGGACCCGAGAGGTCCGCCGCGCCTCCCGTGGTGTTCGTCCACGCTTTCCTCGTTGACGGTTCGGTATGGTCCGGCGTCGCCGATCATCTCGCCGCGCGCGGCATCCGCTCGTATGCGCCGGACTGGCCGCTCGGCGCGCACCGCACGCCGATGCACCCCGACGCCGACCAGTCGCCGCGCGGCGTTGCCCGGCGGATTCTGGCGTTCCTTGAGGCGCTCGATCTGCACGACGTGACGCTCGTCGGCAACGACACCGGAGGCGCGCTCGCGCAGTTCGCCATCGACATCGATCCGGAGCGGATCGGGCGCGTGGTGCTGACGAACTGCGATGCGTTCGACACGTTTCCGCCATTCCCCTTCAACGTCGTGTTCTGGCTGCTCAAAGGCGAGTGGCGGATGAAAGTCAATCTGCTTCCGATGCGCATCCAGGGCTTCCGTCATTCGCCGCTGGGCTTCGGCCTCCTGGCGCGCAGGCTGGATCCCACCCAGACAAGGTCGTGGATCGAGCCGGCTCTTGCGGACAGGCGGATTCGTCGGGACGCCGTCCGCTTCCTGCGCGCGATGAATCCACGCGACCTGCTCGACGTATCGACGCGGCTGAAAAACTTTCCAGGGCCGGTCCGGATTGTCTGGGGCACGGCCGACCGTGCGTTCAAGCCCGATCTCGGCCGCCGCCTGCAACAGGCTTTCCGCAACGCGGACCTGATCGAACTGCCGGACGCCCGGACGTTCGTCGCCATCGACGCGCCGGACGCATTGGCCGATCAGATCGCCGGGTTCGCGCCCGTCACCGCCGCCCGCGAGCGGCGGCTGGGATGACGCCGCCCTGACTACTTCGCCGCGAGCCGCACGCCGAGGCGGCCGGCGAGATCCTGCGTGAACTGCCAGGCGACGCGGCCGGAGCGCGAGCCGCGGGTGGTCGCCCATTCCAGCGCCTCGTGCTCAAGCTGCTCGTCGTCGAGCGCGATGCCGAAGTGATCGCAATAGCCGCGCACCATCGCCAGATATTCGTCCTGGCTGCACTTGTGGAAGCCGAGCCACAGGCCGAAGCGGTCCGACAGCGACACTTTCTCCTCGACCGCCTCGCCGGGATTGATCGCGGTGGAGCGTTCGTTCTCCACCATCTCGCGCGCCAGCAGATGCCGCCGGTTCGAGGTGGCGTAGAGGATGACGTTCTCCGGTCGCCCCTCGATGCCGCCTTCCAGCACCGCCTTGAGCGACTTGTAGGAGGCGTCGTTGCCGTCGAACGACAGGTCGTCGCAGAACACGATGAACAGCAGGTCGGGCGCCGCGCGCAGCAGCGCCATCAGCGCCGGCAGGCTTTCGATGTCCTCGCGATGAATCTCGATCAGCTTGAGCCGGCCGTTGACGTCGGCCCGCGCGTTGACGGCGGCGTGCGCGGCCTTCACCAGCGATGACTTGCCCATGCCGCGCGCGCCCCAGAGAAGCGCGTTGTTGGCGGGCAGCCCGGTGGCGAAACGCTCGGTGTTCTCGATCAGGATGTCGCGCATCCGGTCAACGCCCTTGAGCAGCCCGAGATCGACGCGGTTGACCCGCGGCACCGCGGTCATCCGGCCGGCCGGATTCCAGATGAAGGCGTCGGCCGCGGCGAGGTCCTGGGGCCGGGTCGCGGGCGGACTGCCGGCCGACAGGTGGGCGGCGATCGTCTCCAGCGCGCGGGCGATTCGATCGGCGTGGGCGTCGGCGGCCATCGAGGGACGTTTTGCCGCGCGGGCGCTGCTGCGGGCCACGGCCGCCGTTTTGCGGAGTGGGACGGCGGTGGCCGCGCGAGGGCGGCGAGAGGGCTTTTTGCTAGGTTTTTTCGACATTTTCCGAACTTCCTGATGGCGCACCCTTATCGGCCCGCGCCGCCCGCCGCAAGGCGGCCGGGTGCAATGCGGAACCGGCCGTGGCGGCGTTGCAATTGAGACGGTGGCCGCTATAGTCCGCGCGAATTTGCCAGGAACCGGCCCGGACGCTGCCTTCGTCGCGCCGGTTCGTCTCCATTTCACAAGGAATTACGGATGCTGATTACTCCTGCTTTTGCCCAGGCCGCCGGCGCGGCCGGCGACACCGGCAGCATGTTGATGTCGCTGCTGCCGTTCGCGCTGATTTTCGTCATCATGTACTTCCTGATCCTGCGGCCGCAGCAGCGCAAGGTGAAGGAGCACAACGAGATGGTGAAGAACGTGCGGCGCGGCGACACGGTGGTGACCAGCGGCGGTCTGGTCGGCAAGGTGACCAAGGTGGTGGACGACGAACAGATCGAGTTCGAGGTCGCCGACGGGGTGCGGGTGCGCCAGATGCGGCAGATGATCTCCGCGGTCCGCACCAAGGGCGAACCCGCCAAGGAGAAGGACGGCGCGGCCGCGACCTGACCGCGGCCGGGTCCCGAATCCGAAGTTCGTCTCGTTCCGCAGCGCGCCGGAGCGAGCTTCGGATTCGTAAGGACACGACAGTTTTACGATTCCGGTGTGGTTCAGGTGCGGAAGTTCGCCTAAGAGAATCGCGGAAAGCATAAAGCGAGCTTCCGAACCACCCCACCAGGCCCTTGCCGAACGTCTGACGGATCGATTCGATGTTGTATTTCACGCGCTGGAAGGCTTTGGGGATCATCGCCATAGCACTCCTGGTGTGCCTGTGCGCGGTGCCCAACTTCTTCCCCGAGGCCACCGTCAAGAGCTGGCCGCGCTGGGCGCAGCGCCACCTCGTGCTCGGCCTCGACCTGCAAGGCGGCTCGCACATCCTGCTTGAGGTCGACGCCAAGTCGGTCCGGAAGGACAAGCTCGATCAGGTCCGCGACGATACCCGGCGCACGCTGCGCGACGCCCGCATCGGCTACACCGGCCTTGCCATTCGCGGCGACAACGTCGAGGTCCGCGTCAAGGAGGCCGATCTCGAACGCGCGCTCGCCAAGCTCAGGGAGCTGTCGCAGCCGCTCAGCGGCATTCTCGGCTCGACCGGCGCGCGCAGCGTCGATGTCAGCGACGCCGGCGGCGGTTTGATCCGCATGAACGTGCCGCAGGCGGCGATCTCCGACCGCATCCGCCAGTCGGTCGATCAGTCGATCCAGATCGTCGAGCGTCGCGTCAACGAACTGGGCACCGTCGAGCCGTTGATCCAACGTCAGGGACTCGACCGCATTCTGGTGCAGGTGCCCGGCTTGCAGGACCCGACCCGGCTCAAGGAAATCCTCGGCAAGACCGCGAAGATGGATTTCCGCATGGTCGATCCGACGGTGTCGCCGGAGCAGGCGGCGCAGGGCCGTGTGCCGCCGGACGACGAGGTGCTGATGAGCGCCCAGGAGCCCAAGGTTCCTTACGTCATCAAGAAGGAAGTGCTGGTGTCGGGCGGCGATCTCACCGACGCCCAGCCCGGCTTCGACCAACGCACCAGCGAGCCGATCGTCACCTTCCGCTTCAACACCACCGGCGCGCGCAAGTTCGCCGACGCCACCCTGAAGAACGTCGGCACGCCGTTCGCCATCATCCTCGACAACGAGGTGATCTCCGCGCCGGTGATCCGCGAGCCGATCACCGGCGGCTCCGGGCAGATTTCCGGCGGCTTCACCGTGCAGCAGGCCAACGACCTCGCGATCCTGCTGCGGGCCGGCGCGCTGCCGGCGCCGCTTTCGGTGATTGAGGAGCGCACGGTGGGGCCGGGGCTCGGACAGGACTCGATCCTCGCCGGCGAGCGCGCCGCCTATGTCGGCACCATCCTGGTGTTCCTGTTCATGCTGGTGACCTACCGCCTGTTCGGCGTGTTCGCCAACATCGCGGTGGCCGTCAACGTGGCGATGATCTTCGGCATCCTGTCGCTGCTGAACGCGACGCTGACCTTGCCCGGCATCGCCGGCATCGTGCTGACCGTCGGCATCGCGGTCGATTCCAACGTGCTGATCTATGAGCGCATCCGCGAGGAACTGCACGGCGGACGCACCGCGATCTCGGCGATCGACGCCGGCTTCAAGCGGGCGCTCGCGACGATTCTCGACTCCAACCTGACGACCTTCATCGCGGCCGTGGTGCTGTTCTATGTCGGGACCGGGCCGGTGCGCGGCTTCGCCGTCACGTTCGGGATCGGCATCATGACGACGCTGTTCACCGCGTTCACGCTGACGCGCCTGATCGTCGCGACCTGGGTGCGATGGAAGCGGCCGCAACAGCATGTTCCGGTCTAGATAATTACGTGGAGCGTCGGCTTTCATGAACTGGTATCTCCTCGCACTGGCCGGACTCGTCGTCGTCATGACGATCGTGGCGATCTTCGACCTGCTGCCCTCGCTGCGGATCGTGCCGGACGATACCCGGTTCGATTTCACCCAGTTCCGCCGCATCAGCTTTCCGATCTCGGCGGTGCTGACGATCTGCGCCATCACGCTGTTCTTCACCCACGGCCTGAATTTCGGCATCGACTTCAAGGGCGGCATTCTTCTGGAGGTGCAGGCCAAAAGCGGCCCGGCCGATATCGCGCAGATGCGCGGCACCCTGGGCAAGCTCGAACTCGGCGAGGTCCAGCTTCAGCAGTTCGGCACGCCGCAGGACGTGCTGATCCGCATCGCGCAGCAGCCCGGCGGCGACGAGGCGCAGCAGGCGGCGATCCAGAAGGTGCGCGGCGCGCTCGGCGACGCGGTCGATTATCGCCGCGTCGAGGTGGTGGGGCCGCGCGTCTCCAGCGAGCTTCTGGCCTACGGGATGCTGGGCTTCATTATCGCCACCATCGGCATCCTGATCTATCTCTGGTTCCGGTTCGAATGGCAGTTCGCGCTCGGCGCCATGGTCGCCAACGTCCACGATATCGTGCTGACCATCGGCTTCATGTCGCTGATGCAGATCGACTTCGACCTGACCAGCATGGCGGCGCTGTTGACGATTCTCGGCTACTCGCTCAACGACACCGTGGTCATCTACGACCGTATCCGCGAAATCCTGCGCCGCTACAAGAAGATGCCGATGCCCGCCGTGCTCAACGCATCGATCAACTCGACGCTGTCGCGCTCGGTCATCACCCACGTCACCGTGACGCTGGCGTTGCTGGCGCTGCTGTTCTTCGGCGGCACCGCGATCCACTCCTTCGCCGCGACGATGACGTTCGGCGTGGTGCTGGTCGGCACCTATACGTCGATCTTCATCGCCGCCCCGATCCTGATCTATCTCGGCGTCGGCGACCATCGCGAGGGCTCCAGCGAGCCGGTCGACCGGATGGCGAAGGACGATCACACCATCGCGCTGCCGGTCACCGGCGACCGCGCCGCCGCGTCGGCGATGGCGCGCACCGCCACCAAACCCGCAAAGCGGTGACCGGGACGCCCGGCGACGCTCCGCACCTGCCGCGCGCCGCGCCGATCGACGCCTATGGCAGCGGCGGTTTCCGCTTCGCCGAGATGTCGCATCGCGGCTCGCTCTTGTGCCTGCCGGATTCGATGTGGGCGTGGCCGGTCGCGCGGCCGCAGGAGATCGACCGCACCACGCTGGCGCGGGTGTTCGCGCAGGCGGGGGGCATCGATACGCTGATTATCGGCACCGGCAATGAGGTGTGGCTGCCGCCGGAGGACCTGCGCGCGGCGCTGCGGCGGCTGCATGTCGGGATCGACGCGATGCAGACCGGCCCGGCGATCCGCACCTACAACATCATGATGGGCGAGCGGCGGCGGGTCGCGGCGGCGCTGATCGCGGTGCCGTGAGGGTCCGGTCATGAGCGCGCGGGTCGGCGGAGGCGATGCGGCCGAGTTCTGCGCCGGCCTGGTGCGCGATTTCGATTTCACCCGCTACGCCGCGACGCTGTTCGTGACGCAGGAAGCGCGCCGCGCGCTGCTGGCGCTCTACGCCTTCAACGTCGAGATCGTGCGGGTGCATGAGCACATCCGCCAGCCGATCGCCGGCGAAATCCGCCTGCAATGGTGGAGCGACATGCTGGCCGGGCAGGGCCAAGGCTATGCCGAGGGCAGTCCGGTCGCGTCGGAACTGCTGCGCGCAATCGAGGCGTATGCGCTGCCGGTCGAGCGCCTGACGCGGCTGATCGAGGCGCACCAGTTCGACCTCTACAACGATCCGATGCCGGACGTCGCGGCGCTGGAGACGTACGCGCTGGAGACCTCGTCCGCGCTGTACGAACTGGGCGCGCGGATCGCCGGCGCGTCGCCCGAAGCCTTGCCCGAGGCGGCGCGGCAGGCGGGCATCGCCGAGACTTGTCTCCATGTGCTGACGCGGCTGCCGTTCGACGCCTCGCGCCGCCAGCTCTATCTGCCGCGCGCGGTGCTGGCCGCGCACGGCGGCGACATCGAGGAGGTGTTCGCCGGCAAGGCGACGCCGGCGCTGCGCGCGGCGCTCGACGAGATCGCGGAATTGGCGCTGTCGCATGTCGAGCGGATGAATGCGCCGCTGATGCAGCTTGCGCCGCAGGCGCGGCGGGTGTTCCTGCCGATGGCGATGGCGCGCCGGACGTTGAACCGGGTCCGGCGGCCGGACTTCGATCCATTCACGCCACGGCCGGAGATGCGGCTGCGCGTGCTGTGGACGCTGTGGCGCGCGGCGCGCTCACGCGATTTTCGCGGGTGAGCAACAATGGCAGGCGGGCGTCCTCCGGACGCCCGCTCGCTGTCAATCATTCGCGCTGATGAGCGGCCCTTCCGGCACCCAGGTGGTGCCGTCGAAACGCGCGATCTGCATCTGCCTGAAAGGCGTGTATCGGGTCGGCGTCGTCGTCAGGGTGATGCCGGGCAACAGCAGCGGAACGGCGAGATCGGTCAGGTTGATCGCCTGCTTGAGCACGTTTTCCCGTGTCAGGTCGTCGCCGCAGCGTTTGAGGATCTCCACCGTCACGAACGCCGCCATGTAGCCGGCGATGTTGCTGCTGTCAGCCAGGTTTCCCGAAGGATACCATTGCTTGAGAAACGCCTTGTAATCCTGCACGTCCTTCGCGCTTTCCCACCTGGGATCGTCCGGCCGCTTGACGGCCAGCGCGGTGATCAGTCCCTTGGAGTTGTCCAGGCCGGCCGGCTCAAGCACCGTCTTGAGCGATGTCGATACGGCGGACAGGTAAGTCAGCGGTTTCCAGCCCAGTTCGGCGATCTTGCGGATGGCCTGCGCGCCGAACTTCGGCGTGGTCATCACGAACAGCGTATCGACGCCGGCGGATTTCAGCGAGACGATCTGGGAATCGATCGTCGCGTCGGTGGTCTCATACGTCAGTTCCTTGACGATCATCTTTGCAGCCTTGTCGCCAAGACCGTCCTTCAAGCCGTTGACGTAGTCCCGGCCCGCGTCGTCGTTCTGCGAAAACACGCCGAGCTTGGCGTCCGGTCGGTTGCTCAGCAGATACCGCGCGAAAATCTGCCCTTCCAGCCGGTAGGGCGAATAGAGAAACGTGGAATAGGGATAGTTTTTCGGATCGTCCCACTTGGCCGCGCCCGACGTAATCAGGATCTGCGGAACCTTCTTCAGGTTGAGGTACTTCTGCACGGCCGCACTCGTCAGCGTGCCGAGTTGCCCGACGATGGCCAGCACCTCGTCCTGCTCCACCAGCCGGCGCGTCTGTTCCACCGCCTTGGGCGGGCTGTAGGAGTCGTCCAGGCTGATGAGATTGATCTTGCGGCCGTTCACGCCGCCCTGGGCGTTGATCATCGCGAAGTAGGCGGTTTCCAGCCGTCCCACGGTGCCGTAAGCGGACGCCGGCCCGCTGTAAGGCATGGTCTGGCCGATCTTGATTTCGGTGTCGGTGACACCGGGGCCGTATTTCTTTTCCGCGGCGTGAGCCGAAAACGACGCCGCGAGCAGGGCTGCGGCGGTCATGGCAAGAAGCGACTTCATCTGATTTTCCTCCTCCCTTGTCGGCCGTTGGTGGCCTCGCGCCGACTGTCTTGTGACAATCGGCGGTCACTCTTGACGACAGCGCGCCGCAAGCACCTGGGAGGAGGCCGACGGCCTCCTGCCGTCGGTGCTCTAGATCGCGTCCCAGTTGAAGATGTCGGCGGAGCGGTCGAGCTTGTAGAACGACGACTTGAGCGCCGGCATGGCGTGCTCGGCGATGGTCTGCGGGGTCCAGCCCTCGCCGCGATGCACCGAGCGGATCGGGCGCGACTGGCTCATCAGGAAGATCTCGTTCATGCGCACCGCGAAGATCTGGCCGGTGACGTCCTTCGAGGCGTCGCCGAGCAGGTACACCGCGAGCGCGGCGATCTTCTCCGGTCCCATCTGCTGCATCCGCTCGACGCGCGCCTTCTCCTCCGGCGTCTCGGTCGGGATGGTGCCGATCAGCCGGCTCCAGGCGAACGGCGAGATGCAGTTGGAGCGGACGTGAAAACGGCTCATGTCGAGCGCGATCGATTTCGACAGCCCGACGATGCCGAGCTTGGCGGCGGCGTAGTTGGCTTGGCCGAAATTGCCGATCAGCCCCGAGGTCGAGGTGAAATGCACGAACGAGCCGCTCTCCTGTTCCTTGAACAGCCGCGCCGCCGAATGCGCCATGTAGAACGAGCCCATCAGGTGGACCTTGATGACCTGCTCGAAGGCGTCGACGCTCATCCGGTGGAAGATGGCGTCGCGCAGGATGCCGGCGTTGTTGACCACGCCGTCGAGCCGGCCGTAGGTGTCGGTCGCGGTCTTGACGATGTTGGCGGCGGCCAGCGCTTCCGCCACGCTGTCGAAGTTGGCGACCGCGGTGCCGCCCGCTTTACGGATTTCCGCGACCACTTCCTCGGCCGGGGCGGCGTCGGTGCCGGAGCCGTCGGCGGCGACGCCGGGATCGTTGACCACCACCTTGGCGCCTTCGGCTGCCGCGAGCATGGCGATGGCGCGGCCGATGCCGCGCCCCGCGCCGGTGACGATGATGACCTTGTCTTGCAGAGATTTGGTGCTTGCCATGGTGAAATCCTTGTTGTTCGTCTGATGCTGATTTTGTTCGAGGCGTCATGCGCGGGCATAGTCGTTTGAAAAACGGCGTCGCTTCCGCTCGCCTATGCCCGCGCATCCATCTCCTTCGAAGAAGCGATGGATCGCCGGATCAAGTCCGGCGATGACGATCTTTTCCGAGGAACACCGTCCTCTCACCTCTCGTTGGTGAAAATGATCGTGCCGCTAGCCGCGAACATGCCGCCGACGCCGTGGCACACTGAAATCTTTGCATTCGGCACCTGCGCCGGCGCGATGCCGCGCATCTGGCGCACACTCTCTTGCAGCGCGTACATGCCGTACATGCCCGAGTGCATGTAGCTCAAGCCGCCGCCGTTGGTGTTGAGCGGCAGCTTGCCGCCGGGCCGCGTGTTGCCGTCGGCGATGAACTTTCCGGTTTCCTCGTAGGGCATGAAGCCGAGATCGCCGAGGCCGTAGAGCGGCAGGTGCGCGAAGGCGTCGTAGATCATCAGGTGATCGACGTCCTTGTGGGTGATGCCGGCTTCCTTGAAGGCCAGCGGCCCCGCCACCTTGAAGGCGCGCGAGGAATCGAACGTCTCCATCTGGCTCACCATCGGCGTCTCGACGCTCTCGCCGGTGCCAAGCACGTAGACCGGCTTCTGCGGAAAATCCTTCGCGCGCTCCGCCGAAGTGAGGATCAGCGCGCCGCCGCCATCAGTGACGAGGCAGCATTGCAGCAGGCGAAACGGATAGGCGATCATCCGCGAATTGAGCACGTCCTCGACCGTGATCGGATCCTTCATCGTCGCGCGCGGGTT
The DNA here is from genome assembly GCA_044463945.1 of Bradyrhizobiaceae bacterium. Taxonomy (GTDB): domain Bacteria; phylum Pseudomonadota; class Alphaproteobacteria; order Rhizobiales; family Xanthobacteraceae; genus 62-47. The sequence continues at coordinate 18,408 of JBIQLW010000033.1, forward strand.
CTTCGCCGCCCATTCGCGCTGCACCACCGCGACGGATGCGATCTGCTCGTGGGTGATGCCGTAGGTCTTCATGAAGCGCAGCACGGGGATCGGGAACATGCTGGGCGGGCCGTAGACGCCGAATGGCGCCTCGAACTGGCCTTGCAGGCTGTAGGCCGGGATCGAGCGCGGCGGCTTGCCGATCATCGACTTGCCGCTCTCGGCGTGGGTGATGAGCACGGTCTTGCACAGGCCGGCCTCGATGGCGGCGGCGGCGTGGCGCACATGCAGCATGAACGAGCAGCCGCCGACCGAGGTGCCGTCGACCCAGGTCGGCGTGATGCCGAGATAATGCGCGATCTGCTGCGGCGTCTCGACCGCGGTGGCGATGCCGTCGATGTCGGAGAGTTTCAATCCGGCGTCGGCGATGGCGTTTAGCGCCGCGTCGGCGTGCAACTGAATCTGCGACATGTCGGGAATGACGCCGAGCTTGGTGGTTTCCGCCGCGCCGACCACGGCGACCTGATTGCGTCGCATGATGTTATCCTTTCGCCGGGCGGAACAGGGGCAGGGTGATCTGGTCGTCGAGCTTGTCGAACGTGACTTCGAGCGGCATGTCGAGCACCAGCGCTTCCGGTGTCTGCGGGCAATCGACGATGTTGGTCATCATCCGCGGACCTTCCTCCAGCGTCACCACGGCGATGGCGTAGGGCGCGGTGAAGCCGGGCGGCACCGGCCGGTGATTGATGACGTAGCTGTAGAGCGTCGCCTTGCCGCTCGCCGCAAACGCCGTGACCTTGCGCGAGCCGCAGGCCGGGCAGAACGGACGCGGCGGAAAATAGACGTGATCGCAGGCGTCGCAGCGTTGCAGGCGCAATTCGCCTGCCTTGGTGCCGTCCCAGAAATGCTGCGTTTCCGGCGTCGGAATCGGGCGCGCACGCGCGGCTTCAGCCATCGTGTTTTCCTTTTGTCTCTCCCCGCGTCCGGCCGCCGTGGCCGGCGCTTACGATCTTGATGCGCTATTTGCCCGGCCATCGTCAACGCCGGGGCCGCCGGTGCCAGATATGCGGGCGGCGAGGGTGCGTCCGCGACGCGGAATTGGGCGGCGGCCGGCGTGCCGCGATCCGGCGCATTTTCTTCGCGCGCGGTATCGGCGTGGCCGGAAAGCGCTATAACAACTGAAAGCGAACAACGGCGGGCAGTGCGGTGGCAGGCGGCGGAAACGATGTTGCGGCAACAGTGGACCCTCGCCCCGGAGCGCAGCATGAGGGCGCGCCGCGGCGGACCGTCAGGATCGGATCGGGAGCGGGCTATTCCGGCGACCGGATCGAGCCGGCGGTCGAACTCGCGGAAAAGGGCGACATCCGCTATCTGGTGTTCGAGTGCCTCGGCGAGCGCACCGTGGCGCTGGCGCAGCGCGCCCGGCTGAAGAACCCTGACGACGGTTTCGATCCGCTTTTGGAAGCGCGGATGCGGGCGGTGCTGCCGGCCTGCGCGGCCAACGGGGTGAGGATCGTCACCAACATGGGCGCGGCCAATCCGTGGGCGGCGGCGCGCAAGACCGCGCAGATCGCCGCCTCGCTCGGGCTGTCGCGGCTCAGGGTGGCGGCGGTGATTGGCGACGACGTGCTGGAGGTCTGCAAGGAATACGAGACGCATGGCGACCTGCCGTTGATCGAGATCGACGGCACGCTGAAGACGCTCGGCAACCGCATCGTTTCCGCCAACACCTATCTCGGCGCCGAGCCGATGGCGGCGGCGCTACGCCAGGGCGCCGACATCGTCATCACCGGCCGCGCCTCCGATCCGGCGCTGTTCCTGGCGCCGATGGTCGAGACCTTCGGCTGGACGATGGACGACTGGACCCGGCTCGGGCGCGGCACCGTTGCCGGGCATCTTCTGGAATGCGCCGGGCAGGTCACCGGCGGCTATTTCGCCGATCCCGGCTACAAGGACGTCGCTGGCCTCGCACGGCTCGGCTTTCCGATCGGCGAAGTCGACGAGGACGGCGACCTCGTCATCACCAAGGTCGCGGGCTCCGGCGGCGAAGTCTCGGCGCGCACCTGCAAGGAGCAGTTGCTCTACGAGGTGCACGATCCGGCGCGCTACATGCAGCCGGATGTGGTCGCGGATTTCTCGCAAGTGACGGTCGAGGAGATCGGCCCCGACCGGGTGCGCGTCTCGGGCGGGCGCGGCGCGCCGCGCCCCGATACCCTGAAAGTCTCGGTCGGCTATCTCGACGGCTATATCGGCGAGGGCCAGATGTCCTATGCCGGGCCGGGCGCGGAGGCCCGCGCGCGGCTGGCGCTGGAGATCGTGCGCGAGCGACTCAGGCTCACCGGGGTCGCGGCCGGCGAATGGCGTTTCGACCTGATCGGCATCGACGCGCTGCACGGCGAGCGCCGCTCGCGGGGCGGCTCACCTTACGAGGTGCGCCTGCGGGTGGCGGGCCGCACCGCGACGCTGGCGGAGGCGGTGCGGATCGGCGACGAGGTCGAGACGCTCTACACCAACGGGCCGGCCGGCGGCGGCGGCGCGTTCAAGTCGGCGCGCGATATCGTCGCGGTGGCCTCGGTGCTGCTGCCGCGCGAACTGATCGCGCCGCGGGTCGCGTTCGTGGAGGCATGAGTGGCGAAGCTGCGCGACATCGCCCATTCCCGCACCGGCGACAAGGGCGACATCTCCAACATCTCGGTGATCGCCTACGACGCCCGCCATTATCCCCTGCTGTGCGCGCAGGTGACGCCCGAGCGGGTCAAGGCGCATTTCGACGGCATCGTGTCCGGCGAGGTGGTGCGTTATGAGTTGCCCGGCATCGCCGCGCTGAATTTCGTGCTCGACCGGGCGCTGGGCGGCGGCGTGACGCGCTCGCTGGCGCTGGATGCGCATGGCAAATCGCTCAGTTCTGCGCTACTCGATCTGGAAATCGACCTGCCGCCGGATCAGGATCGCGGTTCGCCATAACCCTCAATCCCTCCTTTCACCGAGTTTGCATGATGTTGAACGCTCCGACCCTGGATTCCCTTGCCGCCGATCTTGAAGCGGGCCGCACCAGCGCCCGCGCGCTGGTCGAGGACTGTCTCGCCCGGATCGCGGACCCGAACGGCGAGGGCGCGCGGACCTTCGTCCAGGTCGATGCCGAGGCGGCGAAAGCCGCCGCCGACGCGATGGACGGTTTGCGCAAGGCGGGCGCCGCGCCGTCGCGCTTTGCCGGCATTCCGGTTTCGATCAAGGACCTGTTCGACATCAAGGGCCAGCAGACCCGCGCCGGTTCGAAGGCGCTCGACGATGCGTCGCCGGCCGCGGCCGACGCGCCGGTGGTGGCGCGGCTCAGGCGCGCCGGCTTCGTCGTGATCGGCCGCAGCAACATGGTGGAGTTCGCCTATTCCGGCCTCGGCCTCAACCCGCATTACGGCACGCCGAAAAGCCCGTGGCGGCGCGAGGTCGGCCACGTCCCCGGCGGCTCGTCGTCCGGCGCGGCGGTGTCGGTCACCGACGGCATGGCGCACGGCGCGCTCGGCACCGACACCGGCGGCTCGTGCCGGATCCCGGCGGCCTATTGCGGCATCGTCGGCTACAAGCCGACGGCGCGGCGGATTCCGCTCGACGGCGGCGTGCCGCTGTCGTTCACGCTCGACAGTTACGGGCCGCTGGCGCGCAGCGTTGCCTGCTGCGTCACGCTCGACGCGGTCCATGCCGACGAGCCGATCCGGCCGGTTGCGCCGCGCCCGGTCGAGGGGATGCGGCTCGCGGTGCCGGTCACGGTGGCGCTCGACGATCTCGACGCCGCCGTGGCGCAAGCCTTCGAGCGCGCGGTGGACACGCTGGCGCGGCGGGGCGCGGTGATTGCGCGCATCGCGGTGCCGGAGTTCGCGGAGGCCGCGACGCTCAACGCCAAGGGCGGCTTCTCGGCGGCGGAATCCTGGGCCTGGCACCGGGCGCTGATCGCGCGGCGCGGCGGCGACTACGATCCGCGCGTGATCGGCCGTATCCGTCGCGGCGAGAGCCTGAGCGCCGCCGACTACGTCGATCTCATGAAGCTGCGCCGCGCCGTGATCGACAGCTTCAACGCGCGGGTCGCACCCTACGACGCGCTGGTGATGCCGACGGTCGCCATCACCCCGCCGCGCATCGCCGACGTGGATGCCGACGACGGCGTCTATACCAAGGCCAATCTCGCCTCGCTGCGCAACTGCACGCTGATCAACACCGTCGACGGCTGCGCCATCACGCTGCCGATCCAGCGCGACGGCGAGGCGCCGGTCGGGCTGATGCTGGCCGCCGCCGGCGGTGCCGACCGCCGCGTTTTCGAACTCGCCGCCGGCATTGAAAGCGTCGTGCGCGGATGAGCAACCGAAAGGCCACGCCATGAGCGCCGTCGATCTCGCCTTCACGCTGGAGGCCGCGGGCGGCCGCCTGCCGCTGATGCTGAGGCTGCGTGAGGCGGTGATCGCCGGCTGGACCGGCCGCGACCCGGTGGCGCGCGACCGGCACATCGCCGAACTCGAAGCGCTCGGCATCGCGCGCCCGGCCACGACGCCGATCTACTATCGCGTCGCGGCGCGGCGACTGACCACTGCGACCGTCATCGAGGTCAGCGGCGGCGCGTCGAGCGGCGAGGTCGAATTCGTGCTGATCGGCGCGGGCGAGCGCGTCTTTGTCGGCGTCGGCTCCGACCACACCGACCGCAAGGTCGAAACCTACGGCGTCACGGTGTCGAAGCAGATGTGCGACAAGCCCGTCGCGCCGGTGCTGTGGAATCTCGCCGACGTTATCGGCCATTGGGACCGCATCGTGCTGCGCGCGTTCGCCACGATCGACGGCCGCCGCGTGCTTTATCAGGAGGGCACGCTCGACGCCATGCTCGGGGTCGACGACCTGATCGCGCGCGGCTTCGGCGACGGCCGCCTGCCGGAAGGCTGCGCGCTGTTCGGCGGCACCTTCGCGGCGAAGGGCGGCATCCGCCCGGCGCAGCGCTTCGATTTCGAGATGGAGGATCCCGTGCTCAAGCGCAGCATCCGCCACGGCTATGACGTGATCGAATTGCCGGTGCTCGGCTGAAGCGATGCGAGGGTAATATCGTAGCCGGCAGCGTCGCCGCACAGCCATGCGCTCGCTCGCTAGCCAACGTCCGGATCGCCCACTACACTCCGCGCGACTCCAAGAAAAACCATGAGAAAAAAAATGAAATCCGGTGTCGGCGTCGCTGTCGTTCTCGTTGCGTTGGGCCTGACCGGCCGGGTGTCGGCGGAGCCGATCACCAAGCCTGTCACCATCGCCGTGCTCAACGACAAGAGTTCGGTTTTCTCCGATGCCGGCGGCGTCGGCAGCGTCGCGGCGGCGCAACTCGCCATCGAGGACGTCGGCGGCAAGGTGAGGGGACAGCCGGTCGTGCTGCTGGCCCCCGACCATCAGAACAAGACCGACATCGGGGTCAATCTGACGCGCAGCCTCTACGACCAGCAGGGCGTGGATGCGATCTTCGACATCGGCAACTCGGCGATTTCACTCGCCGCGCAGGACATCGCCCGCGAGCGCGGCAAGGTTCTCGTGCATGTCGGCTCCGCCACCGCCGACGTTTTCGGCAAGGCGTGTTCTCCGACCGGAGCGATGTGGCTCTACGATACCTATTCGCTGGCGCAGGGCGTCGCCAAGTCGATTGTCCGGCAGGGCGGCGACACCTGGTTCTTCATCACCGCGGACTATGCGTTCGGTCACGCCATGCAGGCCGAGGTCGCCAAGGTGGTGACCGCGTCGGGCGGCAAGGTGCTGGGGGCGGTGAAACATCCGGTCGGCACCATGGATTTCTCCTCCTTCCTGCTTCAGGCGCAGGCGTCCGGCGCCAAGATCATCGCGCTCGCCAATGCGTCGGGCGACACCGTCACCAACATCAAGCAGGCGCGTGAGTTTCAGATCGGCGAGGGCAACCAGAAACTGGCGGTGCTGATCTATTATCTGACCTCTGTCCATGCGCTTGGGCCGGAGGCGATGCAGGGCGTCCAGTACCTGTCGGGTTATTACTGGGATCATAACGAGGCCAGCCGCGCTTTCGGCAAGCGCTTCGCGGCCAAGCACGGCGGCAAGATGCCGACCCATGCCCAAGCCGGCGTCTACAGCGCCGTGCTGCACTATCTGCGCGCGGTGGAAGCCGCCAACGACAACGACGGCCTGACCGTGATGCGCAAGATGAAGGCGACGCCGGTCGATGATTTCTTCGCGCCCGGCGCCCGCATCCGCGCCGACGGCCGCCTGATGAACGACATGCTGCTGGTCGAGGCCAAGGGCCCGAAGGAAGTCAAGAGCGAATGGGACCTGCTCACGGTCAAGGGCTCCATCAAGGCGGAAGACATCATGCGGCCGATCAGCGAGGGCGGCTGCACCCGGCTCGATCCGCCGCCGACCTGACGCGGACGATGCGGCCAACAACAACGGGAGCGACCGCCGCGCCATGGTGACCGTGCAGGTTGACAGACTGATCGATTTCGTCGCCGAGGTGTTCGCCCATGCCGGCTCCTCGGTGGAGGAAGCGCGGCGGATCGCGCGCTATCTCGCCGCCGCCAATCTGACCGGCCATGACAGCCACGGCGTGATCCGCGTGCCGGTCTATGTGCGCTGGAGGAACATGGGCGCGGTGGTGCCCGACCAGAGCATCGATGTTGTCGTGGACACGCCGTCGCTGGCGGTGGTGGACGGCCGCTTCGGCTACGGCCAGACCGTCGCGCCGCAGGCGGTCAGGATCGGCATCGACAAGTGCAAGGCGAGCGGGCTCGCGGCGGTGGCGCTGCGCAATGCCGGCCACATCGGCCGGATCGGCGATTGGGCCGAGATGGCGGCGGCGGAAGGGCTGGTGTCGATCCACTTCGTCAATGCGGCGGGCTCGATCCTGGTCGCGCCCTATGGCGGTGTCGAGCGGCGGCTCTCCACCGCGCCCTATTGCGTCGGCATTCCGCGCCCCGGCGGGCAGCCGGTCGTGCTCGATTTCGCGACCTCGATCGTCGCCGAAGGCAAGGTGCTGGTGGCGAGCCGTGGCGGCAAGAAACTGCCGGCCGGCGCGCTGATCGACGCCGACGGCAGCCTGAGCGAGGATCCGCATGTGCTCTATGGCCCCTATAGCGCCGACGGCGCCCGCGATCATTCGCAAGGCGCTGGCGCGATCCGCGCCTTCGGCGATCACAAGGGCTCGGGGCTGGCGCTGATCTGCGAGCTGCTCGGCGGCGCGCTGACCGGCACCGGGGCGACCGCGCCGAACCGACGCTTCGCCAACGGCATGTTGGCGGTCTACATCGATCCGAAGCGGATCGATCCGGCCGCTTTCTTCGACGGCGAGGTGGCGCGCTACATCGCCTATTTCAAGGACACGCGCCCGGCCGCCGGCCACGACGCGGTGCTGATCCCCGGCGAGCCGGAGGCGCGCACGCGGGCGGAGCGGACGAAGAACGGCGTACCGCTGCCCGACGACACCTGGGCGGCGATCGTCAACACCGCGCGCGAGGTCGGCGTCGACGAGGCCGCGATCGCCAGGGCGACCGCGCCGTAGACAGCGGGAGGAGGTCGGGCACATGGCCAACAACGTCAAGGCGCGGTGGGCCGCCGGCAAGGTGGTGGTGAACGGCTGGCTGGCGATCCCCTCGGGCTTTTCCGCCGAGGTGATGGCGCAATGCGGCTTCGACAGCGTTACCGTGGACATGCAGCACGGCGTGCAGGACTACCACTCGATGGTCGCCTGCTTTCAGGCGATGCAGGCGCATCCGGTGACGCCGATGGTGCGGGTGCCGTGGAACGAGCCGGGAATCATCGGCAAGGTGCTCGACGCCGGCGCTTACGGCGTGATCTGCCCGATGATCAACACGCGGGAGGAAGCCGAGAACTTCGTCTCGTATTGCAAGTATCCGCCGCGCGGCAGCCGCAGCAACGGCCCGGTGCGCGCCGGGCTTTACGGCACCGCCGGGACCTATCAGGCCAGCGCCGACGCGGAGACGCTGTGCATCCCGATGATGGAGACGCGGACCGCGATGGAGAACATGGAGGCGATCCTCGACGTCGAGGGCATCGCCGGTGTCTATGTCGGTCCCTCCGATCTCGCCTTTTCCTACGGGCTCAAGCCGACGCTCGACAACACCGATCCGGGCATCCTCAAGGTCTACGAAACGCTGGTGAAAGCGTGCGAGCGGCGCGGCATCGCGCCCGGCATTCATTGCAGCGGCCCGGCCGGGGCGCTGCGCGCCATCGGCATGGGCTTTCGACTGGTGACGCTGGCGAACGACGTCGGCATCATGGCGAGCGGTGCGCGCGGCTGGATCGCGGAAACGCGAAAAGGGGCCGGCGACAAGGCGTGAGCGCGGACGCGCCGCAAAAGCGTTGGCAATCGTGGCCGCGGCACTGTTTGCCGCCACAATGTTGAAAGATTTCGTCCCCAGTCTGCGACGCGGCCGGCCGCTATCGACCGGCGCGCCTGGAACGATTTGACGTTCCGGACGTTGTCTTCAGTTGAGCGCCGAATCCGTCGGCGCTTCAGGTCGAGACGTATTCGGGGGTTTGATGAGAGATGAGGCCGGTGGGACCGGGCGTCGCATTCTGTGCGTGTTTCCGCGCTACACATCCTCGTTCGGGACGTTCGAATATGCCTATCCGCTGACCGACGGCGTGCAGGCGTTCATGCCGCCGCAGGGTCTGTTGCTGATCGCGGCCTATCTTCCCCGGCACTGGCAGGTGCGCTTCATCGACGAGAACATCCGCCCGGCGAGCGACGAGGATTTCACCTGGGCCGACGCCGTGCTGGTGAGCGGAATGCACATCCAGCGCGTGCAGATGAACGACATCTGCCGCCGCGCCCATGCCTTCGATCTGCCGACGGCGATCGGCGGGCCGTCGGTGAGCGCGTGCCCGGACTACTATCCGTCGTTCGACTATCTGCACATCGGCGAGCTTGGCGACGCCACCGACGACCTGATCGCGCGGCTCGCGCGCGACTGCACGCGGCCGCCGGAGCAGGTGGTGCTGAAAACCAATGAGCGCCTCGACATGACGCGCTTTCCGGTTCCGGCCTATGAACTGGCGGAAATCCCGCGCTACTTTCTCGGCAGCATCCAGTATTCCAGCGGCTGCCCGTATCAATGCGAGTTCTGCGACATTCCCGGCCTCTACGGCCGCAATCCGCGCCTGAAATCGCCGGAGCAGATCACCCGCGAACTCGACAAGCTGCTCGAATGCGGCATCCGCGGATCGGTCTATTTCGTCGATGACAACTTCATCGGCAACCGCAAGGCGGCGCTGGAATTGTTGCCGCATCTGATCGCATGGCAGAAGAAGACCGGCTTCGTGCTGCGGTTCTCCTGCGAGGCGACGCTCAACATCGCCAAGCGCCCGGAAATCCTCGCGCAGATGCGCGAAGCCTATTTCGCCACGATTTTCTGCGGCATCGAGACGCCGGATCCGGTGGCGCTCAAGGCCATGCACAAGGACCACAACATGATGGTCCCGATCATGGAGGCGGTCCGCACGCTGAACGATTACGGCATGGAGGTGGTGTCCGGCATCATTCTCGGCCTCGATACCGACAAGCCGGAAACCGGCGCGCACCTTCTCGACTTCATCGAGCAGTCGCAGATTCCGCTGCTCACCATCAATCTGTTGCAGGCTTTGCCGAAGACGCCGCTGTGGGACCGGCTCAAGCGTGAGAACCGCCTGATCGAGGACGAGGGGCGCGATTCCAACGTGGACTTCCGCTTGCCCTACGACCACGTCGTCAGCACCTGGCGCGACTGCATGGGCCGCGCCTATGAGCCCGACAAACTGCTGGAGCGGTTCGAGTACCAGATCCGCCACACCTATCCGCGCCGGCTGCAACCGCCGCTGTCGCGGGCGCGGCTGTCGCTGAAGAATATCAAGCTCGGCCTCACCATGCTGCGCAATATTTTCTGGAAGGTCGGCGTGCGCGGCGACTACCGCCGCGCCTTCTGGGCTTTCGCGCTGCGGCGGCTCAGGCGCGGCGAGATCGAATATCTCATCAGCTCGATCATGGTGGCGCACCACCTCATCATGTTCGCGCGCAACGCCTCGCGCGGGCACACCAACGCCTCCTACTACTCGCTCAAGCTCCAGACCTCGGTGCCGGCGGAGTAGGGCGGCAGCGCGTCCTGCCCACGTTCGCGTGTCCTTCGATGACGGTTCCGTGACATGCTATCGTCGACCGCCGGCCGCGATCCGATTCGGCCGCGCCCCGCTTGTTCGGCCGCGCCCGCTTGCGGGATCGGACAGACCTGCTAAACCTCGGCGCCGCCGGGCGGGGGAGCCGAGGCGCCGGATCGTCAGCCGGGAACGGACACCGTATGCACCCTAAGCATGACCTCGACGACAGCGATCCCGATGCCCGCGAGGCCGGCCGGCGACTGCCGAGCATCGCGTTCGGGCTGGAGCGGATGGGGTTGATCGGCCTGCGCGCGCCGGTCACGGTCTGCGTCATTCTGGCGCTGCTGTGCATCGGCGCGGCGTTCGGCATTCAGCGGATCAAGATCGACGATTCGCTCAGCCAGTTGTTCCGCTCCGACTCCATCGAATACAAGCAGTACGAGGAAGTCACCCGGCGCTTCCCCTCCACCGAGTTCGACGTGCTCGTCGTGGTCGAGGGCAAGACGCTGCTGGAGCGCGATAACCTCGAAAAGCTGCGCGACATGGTCACCGATCTGCAACTGATCGACGGCACGCGCGGGCTGATCTCGCTGTTTTCGGCCCGACAGGCGCCGGAGCCCGGCAAGCTGCCGGCGGCGCTGTTTCCCAACGAACTGCCGGAAGGGGCCGACTACGACAAGTTCATCGAGACGGTGAAGGCGAACGAGATCATTCGCGGCAAGCTGTTGTCGGAAGACGGCACGCTGGCGCTGATCGTGCTGGCGCTCGATCCCGAGGTGGTCCGCGACAACAGGCTGAGCAAGGTTGTCGGCGAAATCCGTCAAGTGATGCAGGACGACCTTGAGGGCTCCGGGCTCACCAAGGAATTGTCCGGCGTGCCGGTGATGCAGCTCGAAATCCGCAACGCGGTCGAGCGCGACGGGCTGATGTACAACATCGCCGGCATTCTGGCCGGCTGCCTGATCGCCATCGTGTTCTTCCGCAAGGTGTCGTTCATGATCGTGGCGGCGTTTCCGCCGCTGCTGGCGATCCTTCTGGCGCTGGGCGCGCTGGGCTGGGCCGGCTTCAGCCTCAACATGTTCCTGAACGTGATGACGCCGCTGATCATGGTCATCAGCTTCTCGGACTCGATGCAGTTGACGTTCGCGGCGCGCGACCGCCTGATCGCCGGCGAGGACCGCTATTCGGCGTTCCGCAACGCCATCCTGGTGGTCGGCCCGGCCTGCGTGCTGACCCACGCCACCGCCGGCATTTCCTTCCTGGCGCTGCAGTTCTCCAACTCGGACCTGATCCGGGCGTTCGGCGAGGCGGGATTCGCCGCCACCGTCATCGCGCTGCTGGCGGTGCTGCTGCTGGTGCCGGTGTTCGGCGTGCTGCTGGTGCGCAACGAGAAGGTGTTCGCCACCCGGTTCAAGACGGCGGACGCCGGCGTCAACGCGCTGCGCGCCTTCTGCATGTGGATCGCGGTGCGCATGGTGAGCCGGCCCGGCCTGTTCAGCCTGATCGCGCTGCTGGTCGTCGGCGGGCTCGGGGTGGTGTATGCCAGCCTTGAGCCGCGCTACCGGCTGGCCGACCAGGTGCCCGACAAGCAGCAGGCGGTGGCCGCCAGCGGCCGCCTCGACGCCAAGCTGACCGGCGCCAATCCCATCGACGTGCTGATCGAGTTTCCCAAGGGGCAGTCGCTGTATTCGCCGCAGACGCTCGACACCATCGCGCAGGTCCACAAGCAGGTCGAGACGCAGGCCGGCGTCGGCAACGTCTGGTCGCTGGAGACGCTGCGCCGCTGGCTGACCGAGAAGGTCGGCAGCTCCGACGTCGCGACGCTGAAGGAATACGTCGATCTGTTGCCCAAGCATCTGGTGCGGCGCTTCATCTCGGAAAATCAGGACGCGGTGGTAGTGTCCGGCCGGGTGCCGGACAGGGATTCCAGCCAGATTCTGCCGATCGTGAAGAAACTGGACGGCAGTCTTAACGAGGTCCGGAAAGAACATCCCGGCTACGAGATCGCGGTGACCGGCCTGTCGGCGATCGCGGCGCGCAACAGCGCCAGCATGATCGAGAAGCTCAATCACGGGCTCACCATCGAGTTCGGCTTCGTCGCCGCCTTCATCGGGCTGGCGTTCCGCTCGGTGGTGGTGGGGCTCGCCTGCATCCTGCCGGGCATCTTCCCGGTGGTGCTCTCGGGCACCATCCTGTGGCTGCTCGGGGAGGGGTTGCAGTTCGCCAGCGTGGTGGCGCTGACGGTGTCGTTCGGGCTCGGCCTCAGCGCCACGATCCACTTCCTCAACCGCCTGCGGCTGGAGCAGAAGCCGGGCGAGGATCCGGGGATCGCGGTGGAGAGCGCCACGGTGCTGGTGGGGCCGGCGCTGATCCTGACCACGGTGGTGCTGGCGTGCGGACTGGTGGTGACGGTGTTCTCCGACCTGCCCTCGCTCAGGCTGTTCGGCTGGCTCAGCGCCTTCGCCATGGTGGCGGCGCTGGTCGCGGACCTGTTCATCCTGCGGCCGACGGCGATGTGGCTCATCAGCCTGTCGCAGCGGCTGCGCGGCACGGCGAGGCAGCCCAAACCTGCGGAATAAAAAGCCGGCGGAATAAGAAAGCCCGCGACGGGCGTCGCGGGCTTATGTCCGGTTGCCGGGCGGGCAGGGCGGGGCGTCAGCCCTTGACCAGCGAGATCTTGACGCCTCGGATTTCGCCCTTCGAGTCGATCGACACCGACTGCTTGTTGCCGCGCGTCGTCACCGTCAGGTTGGCGGCGAAGCCCGCGGCCTCGACGAACACCTCGATCCGGCCGTCGCTGGCGCGGCCTTGCAGGTTGCCGTTGATGTTGCGGCTTTGCTCGCTCCAGTTTCCGGTCACCCTGCCGCCTTGCGCCATCACGTCGCTGTCGAGATCGAAGCGGTAGCTGTCGCTGGCGCAGCGCAGCTTCTGCTTCAGTCCCTTGCCGGTGCCGTCCACCTGATAGTTGGCCTTGCAGCGGATGCGTTCGGTCGAGCCGTTGGACAGCGCCACCGATCCGGTGCCCGACCATGCGCCGTTGAAGCTGGTGAACGGGCCGGACTGGGCGTGACCGAGCGAGGCGGACAGGAGCAGCAGCCCCACTGCTCCGCCGGCCGCTTTCATCGCCTGCGGAATACCAAGACCGAACGATTTCATCATTTGCGTCCCTACATGATTGATTGTGGTCAAGATAGCATCGCCAGACCCGTATGGTAGTGTCCTCACCCGCCGTCAGGTTCAAGCCCCCGCCGATCCTGTCTCCCCTCGAACGGGAGTGTGACGTTTTTGCACGCCGGACGTGAGCCAGGTTCCGTGGGGCGCGCGTGCGGATAACAGGCATGAACGATCGGGGGCGCGGCTGACAGAGAAATATCATTCAATATCAATGTATTGTATGACTTTTCGGGAGCGGCCGCGACACCTTGCCCGGCAACTTGACCGGGCTGCCGTAATTTTCGCCGTATTTGCAGGCGCTTTGAGAGGGTGCCGAGCCGGGCGACGGCGAAGCGGCGTATCGATTCGCGCACGACCCGCGCGATGCGAACGATCATGGATCGACGACAAGAAACGAAGGACCACGATGCTCAGAATTTTCCTGTTGCTCGCGCTGCTGGCGCCGCTTTCCACCGCCGCGATGGCCCAGAGCCGGGGCGCAAACCAGCGCAGCGGCACGCTGGAGGAGCAGAAAGCCTGCACCCGTGACGTGACGCGCCATTGCCGCAGCCTGATGGATCAGGGCGATCTGGTCATTCTGGGTTGCCTAAAGGAACACCGGGCCAAGCTGACCAGGGCCTGCAATCAGGTTCTCATCAATCACGGCCAGTAACCGCGCCCTTTGAGCGGCGCAAACGGGGCGAATCATCGCCCCGGCTCCCGCCCGGCCACCCGGCGCGGGGCGCGGCCGCGCGGCAGATTGCATTGGTTTTATGGGCCGACTTCCCATATATGGGACCAGACCCGAGGGGTCTGGCCATGGCCGGCGCGCGGGTTCCCATCCGTCCCGTTGAGATGAACGTAGCCAGTTTTCGATGACGACTGCGAGTGAGCTGCGATCGGGCAAAACCCATCGCGACGAGAATTTCCCGGTCGCCTCATGGATCATCCATCCGCGACACCGGGCGCTGATTCTCGCCTTCTACAATTTTGTCCGCACCGCCGACGACATCGCGGATCACGCGACGCTCAGCGCCGACGACAAGCTCGCCCATCTCGATCTGCTCGAAGCCGAACTGCTCGGCAACGGCGACAGCCAGCCGGAAGCGGTACGGCTGCGCGCGGCGCTGGCGGAGCGCGGGATGCCGCCGCGCCATGCGCTCGACCTTCTCACCGCGTTCCGGATGGATGTCACCAAGCTGCGCTACGAGACGTGGGACGAACTGATCCACTACTGCCGCTATTCGGCGATGCCGGTCGGTCGCTTCATGCTCGACGTCCACGGCGAGAGCACGGCGACGTGGCCCGCGTCCGACGCGGTGTGCGCCGGCTTGCAGATCAACAACCACTTGCAGGACTGCGGCAAGGATTTCCGCGGCATCAACCGCGTCTATCTGCCGCGCGACGCGCTGGCGGCCGCCGGCGCCAGCGTCGACATGCTGGGGCTCGATAAAGCGCCGCCGCCGCTGTTGCAATGTCTGCACGGCCTCGCGCGGCGCAACGAAGCTCTGCTCAATGAGGGGCGCTCGCTCAATGAGGGCGTCGTCGATACCCGGCTCGGCCTTGAGATCGCGGTGATCCAGACCTATGCGGACAGGATCGTGCAGCTATTGAAGGTGCGCGATCCGCTCTCCGAGCGCGTGCATCTGCGCCCGCACCAGTTCGCCGCCTACAGCATTGGCGGCATCGCGCGCGAACTGACGCGGCGGATGCTGCGGCGGCCCGCCGCCAAGCGGACGGCCGGGGTATGAGCATGACGGCGGCGACCGACGCAAGCTCCGGAGCGTCCGCGTCCGGCAGTTCGTTCTACGCGGCGATGCGCATCCTGCCGCGCGCGCAGCGCGAGGCGATGTTCCAGATCTATACGTTCTGCCGCGAGGTCGACGATATCGCGGACTCCAACGGGCCGCGCGAGGCGCGCCGCGAGGCGCTTGCGCAATGGCGGCGCGATATCGACGCGCTGTGCGCCGGTCATCCGCCGCCGCGCCTGCAAGGCTATTTGCCGTCGGTGCGCACCTTCGGTCTGCGCCGTGAGGATTTTCTCGCGATCATCGACGGCATGGAGATGGACGTCACCGGCGACATCCGCGCGCCGAATGAGGCCACCCTCGACCTCTATTGCGACCGCGTCGCCAGCGCCGTGGGCCGCCTCTCGGTGCGGGTGTTCGGCCTGCCGGAGCATGACGGCGAGCGGCTCGCGCATCATCTCGGCCGCGCGTTGCAGCTCACCAACATCCTGCGCGACATCGACGAGGACGCCGGCATCGGCCGCCTGTATCTGCCGCGCGAGGCGCTGCTCGCGGCCGGCATCACCAGCGACGATCCGCAAGCCGTGACGCGCGATCCGGCGCTGCCGAAAGTCTGCGCGCCGCTGATGGCCAAAGCGCGCGAGCACTTCGCGCAATCGGACGCGATCATGGCGCGGCATCCGCGCAGGATCGTGCGCGCGCCGCGCATCATGTCGAAATACTATCAGGTCATCCTCGACCGGCTGGCTGAGCGGGGCTTCGCCCCGCCGCGCGCGCCGGTGCGCCTGAGCAAGGCGGCGAAGATGGCGATCCTCCTGCGCTACGCGGTCATCTGATGACATCCACCGTTCACATCATCGGCGCCGGAATTTCCGGGCTCTCGGCGGGCGTGCGGCTCGCCGCCGCCGGGCGCACCGTGCGCGTCCACGAGGCGACGCAGCAGGCCGGCGGCCGCTGCCGCTCCTATTACGACGGCGCCACCGATCTCACGATCGACAACGGCAACCATCTGCTGCTGTCGGGCAATCATCACGCGCTGGCCTATGCGCGGCAGATCGGCAACGCCGCCGGCCTGAAGGGGCCGGACGAAGCGCGCTTCGATTTCGTCGATTTCGCCACCGACGAGCGCTGGGTGCTGCGGATGAACGACGGCCGCGTGCCGTTCTGGGTGTTCGACGCCACGCGCCGCGTGCCCGGCACCTCCGCGGCCGATTACGTCGGCCTCGCGCCGCTGGTGTGGGCCGCAACCGGCAAGCGCATCGGCGACGCCATCCGCTGTGACGGCGCGCTGTACCGGCGGCTGGTGGAGCCGCTGTTGCTGGCGGCGCTCAACATCGATCCGCCGAACGGCTCCGCAGGGCTTGCCGGCGCGATCATCCGCGAAACGCTTTTGGTCGGCGGGCAGGCGTGCCGCCCGCTGATCGCGGCCGACGGCTTGAGTTCGGTGCTGATCGATCCGGCGATCCGCTTCATCCGCGAGCGCGGCGGCAGCGTCGATATCGGCCACGAGGCGCGCGGCTTCACCTTCGACGGCTCGCGCGTCAGTGCGCTGTCACTCGGCGATCGCACGATCGATCTCGGGCCGCAGGACGCGGTGGTGATGGCGGTGCCGCCGCGCCCCGCGGTGGCGCTGCTGCCGGGCCTCACCGCGCCGACCAAATTCTGCGCCATCGTCAACGCGCATTTCCGCATTGCCCCCCCGCCGGGGCTGCCGCCGATCATGGGCATCGTCAACGGCCTGATCGACTGGCTGTTCGCGTTCCCCGAGCGGTTGTCGGTGACCATCAGCGGTGGCGACCATCTGGTGGACCGGCCGCGCGAGGAACTGGCGCAGGCGATCTGGAACGATGTCTGCAAGGCGGCCGGCATTGCCGCGCCGCTGCCGCCGTGGCAGATCGTGCGCGAGCGCCGCGCCACCTTCGAGGCGACCCCGGAACAGCACGCGCTGCGCCCCGTCGCCCGAACGCAATGGACCAATCTGGTTCTCGCCGGCGACTGGACCGACACCGGCCTGCCGGCGACCATCGAAGGCTCGGTGCGCTCGGGCAACCGCGCCGCCGACCTGCTCCTGAAGACCTGACGGACGGACCGCCACCGGCCGGTCCGCGCCATCTCATTAGGAACGCGATATCGAGATGCTCAACACCACCGCTCAATCCGTCATCGAAAGAGATGAACTCGACCGCTCGATCGCGGCGGCGACCAAGGCTTTGCACGACCATCAGCAAGCCGACGGCCATTGGGTCTTCGAGCTTGAGGCCGACGCGACGATTCCCGCCGAGTACATCCTGTTCCGCCATCAGATCGGCGAACCGGCGTCGCCGGAGATCGAGGCCAAGATCGCCAACTACCTGCGCCGCATTCAGGGCGCGCATGGCGGATGGCCGCTGTTTCAGGACGGCGCGCTCGACATCAGCGCCAGCGTCAAGGCGTATTTCGCGCTGAAGATGATCGGGGATTCGCCCGACGCGCCGCACATGGCGCGCGCGCGGGCGGCGATCCGCGCCCATGGCGGCGCGGAGAAGGCCAACGTCTTCACCCGCTTCCTGCTGGCGTTCTTCGGTGTGGTGTCGTGGCGCGCGGTGCCGGTGCTGCCGATCGAGATCATGCTGCTGCCGCGCTGGTCGCCGTTCCACCTCACCAAGATTTCCTATTGGGCGCGCACCACCATGGTGCCGCTGATGATGCTGGCCGCGCTGAAGATCAAGGCGCAGAACGCGCGCGGCACCACCATCGACGAACTGTTCCTCACGCCGCCGTCGCGGGTCGGGTTCTCGCCCAAGGCGCCGCATCAGAGCACGGCGTGGTTCATGCTGTTCCGCGGCATCGACGCGGTGCTGCGCGTGATCGAGCCGCTGTTCCCCAAGAAGCTGCGCGCGCGCGCCATGGCGCAGGCGCAAGCCTTCGTCGAGGAGCGGCTGAACGGCGAGGACGGCATCGGCGCGATCTTCCCGCCGATGGTCAACACCGTCCTGATGTACGACGCGCTGGGCTATCCGAAGGATCACCCGCCGCGCGTCACCACCTTGCGCGGCATCGACAAGCTGCTCGCCATCCATGACGACGAAGCCTATTGCCAGCCCTGCGTCTCGCCGGTGTGGGACACCGTGCTGACCGGCCACGCGCTGCTGGAGGCCGGCGACGACGAATCCGTCGCCCGCGCGCGCCGCGGGCTGGACTGGCTCAAGCCGCGCCAGGTGCTCGACGTCAAAGGCGACTGGGCCGCCAAGCGGCCGGACGTGCGGCCCGGCGGCTGGGCCTTCCAGTACGCCAACCCGCACTATCCCGACCTCGACGATACCGCCGTGGTGGTGATGGCGATGGATCGGGTCCGCCGTCTCGACGGGGCTACGGACTACGACGCGGCGATCGCGCGGGCGCGGGAATGGATCGAGGGGCTGCAAAGCAAGGACGGCGGCTTCGCCGCCTTCGACGCCGACAACCTCGAATATTACATCAACAACATCCCGTTTGCCGATCACGGCGCAATGCTGGACCCGCCGACCGAGGACGTCACCGGCCGCTGCGTCTCGATGCTGGCGCAGCTCGGCGAGACGATGGACTCAAGCCCGGCCATGAGGCGGGGGGTCGCGTATCTGATTCGCACCCAGTTGCCGGAAGGCTCCTGGTACGGCCGCTGGGGCCTCAACTATATCTACGGCACCTGGTCGGTGATGTGCGCGCTCAATGCCGCCGGCATCGATCACCAGTCGCAGACCATGCGCAAGGCGGTCGATTGGCTGGTCAGGATCCAGAACCCGGACGGCGGCTGGGGCGAGGACGGCGACAGCTACAGGCTGGATTACAAGGGTTATGAGCCGGCGCCGAGCACCTCGTCGCAGACCGCCTGGGCCCTGCTGGCGCTGATGGCGGCGGGCGAGGCCGATCACCCGGCGGTCCACAGGGGTGTTGCATATTTGTCACGAACGCAGAATGAAGCGGGCGAGTGGGACGAGAGCCGCTATACAGCGACCGGTTTTCCGCGTGTATTCTATTTGAGGTACCACGGTTATCGGAAATTCTTCCCCCTCTGGGCATTGGCCCGATACCGCAACCTTCATTCGACGAACAGCAGGCTTGTAGGGGTCGGGATGTGATCTTGGGGATAGGGGACGAGCTTATGCGCGCGGGTGATGATCCGCGGCCCGTCCTGATCGTGACCGGACTGATGCAGGAGGCCCGTATCGCCGCAGGCCCCGGCATGACTGTCATCTGTAGCAGCAGCAATCCGAACCAGCTTCGTTCGCTTCTGACCGGTTTCGACGCCGCCACGGTGCGCGGCGTGATCAGCTTCGGCGTCGCCGGCGGGCTCGATCCGGAACTCGAATCGGGCGACGTCGTGGTCGCGAGCGAGGTTACGGCGGGCCGCCAGAGCTGGCTGGCCGGCGCGGCGCTCAGCGAGCAGTTGATCGACGGCGACGGGATCGCCGGGCGGCGGATCGTCCGCGCGCGCCTGGCCGGCGTCGAGCAGGTGGTGCCGGCGCCTTCCGCCAAGGCCGCGCTGCGCCGCGAGACGGGGGCGGCCGCCGTGGACATGGAAAGCCACATCGCCGCCGCTTACGCGACCGACAGCGGCCTGCCGTTCGCGGCGCTCCGGGTCATCAGCGATCCGGCGACCCGCACGCTGCCGGCGCTCGCGGTCAACGCGGTGAAGCCGAACGGCAATATCGATCTCGCGGCGGTGGTGCGCGGCATCGCGCGCAACCCGATGGCGGTCCGCGCGCTGATGACCACGGGCCGCGATTTCAACCGCGCCTTGCGCAGCCTGCGCGGCTGCCAGCCGGCGCTGATGATGCAGCGGAACCCGGCATTGGCGTCAGGCCATCACAACCGCAATCATGCCGGTGCCGTGGCCGGCTGGCGGCCGGCGGACGCCGCTCCCGCGATCTCCGCGGTCGGGCGTCAACTCGCGGCGGCGGGCTCCTGAACGCCTGACCGGAACGTCGCTTTCCAGTCAGGCTTCCCGGAATGGCGGCGCGTCGGATAGCGCCTACTTGTATTCGCGCTCGTCCCACCACGGGAAATAGGACGGCATGTCGGCCGACACCTTGTCCTTGAACACCGCCGGGCGCTTTTCCAGAAACGACATCA
The DNA here is from genome assembly GCA_044463945.1 of Bradyrhizobiaceae bacterium. Lineage (GTDB taxonomy): Bacteria > Pseudomonadota > Alphaproteobacteria > Rhizobiales > Xanthobacteraceae > 62-47. The sequence continues at coordinate 38,507 of JBIQLW010000033.1, forward strand.
CGCCCTCCTTGACGTCAGGCGAGCGGCCGCGTGCGTAAATGCCGCGGCTGTCCACCTTGTGGGCTTCCATCGGGTCGTCCGCGCCCAGCAGCCGCCACATCATCTGGCGGATCAGCGCGATCGAGACGGGCGCGGTCTTGTCGATGAAGCTGCGCGCCAGTTCGCGCGCGGTCGGGATCAGTTGATCGGGCGGCACCACACGGCTGACCAGGCCGCCGGCAAGTGCTTCCTGCGCCGGAAAGACGCGGCCGGTATAGCACCATTCAAGTGCCTGCGAGATGCCGACGAGGCGCGGCAGGAACCAGCTCGACGCCGCCTCCGGCACGATGCCGCGCTGCGAGAACACGAAGCCGAAGCGCGCATTCTCCGAAGCGATGCGGATATCCATCGGCAACTGCATGGTGACGCCGATACCGACCGCGGGGCCGTTGATCGCGCCGATCACCGGCTTGAGACACTTGAAGATGCGCAGCGTCACCTTGCCGCCGCCGTCGCGGATGGAAGGGTCGCTGTAATCGACGTCGCCGCTGGCGGTGCGCTTCGCCGGGCCGCGCTTGGCGTCGCGGTCGAACGTGTCCGCGCCCGACGACAGGTCGGCGCCGGCGCAGAAGGCGCGGCCGGCGCCGGTGACGATGATCGCGCGCACGTTGTCGTCGGCGTCGGCCTTGTCGAGGGCGTCGATCATTTCGTCCATCATCGTCAGGGTGAAGGCGTTGAGCTTGTCTGGCCGGTTCAACGTGATGGTGAGGATCTGGTCGGCAACGTCGTACTTGATCGTCTCGTAGGTCATGCGGTGTTTTCTCCTGTAATCGTTGACCACCTCATTGCCGGGCATAGCCGTTTGAAGAACGGCGTCGCTTCGCTCGCCTATGGCTGGCAATCCATCTTTCGAAGACGATGGATGCGCGGGTCGAGCCCGCGCATGACGCTCTTGTTGATGCTAGGCCGGCGGCGTCGGCCACGGCTTTTGCGGGCCGCGCAGATCCTCGAAGGTCCGCGCCATGCGCAGCACGCCGAGGTCGTCGAAGCGGCGGCCGATGATCTGCACGCCGATCGGAAAACCGTCGGCGTCGTAGCCGCCGTTGATCGACACCGCCGGATTTTCCGCCATGTTCCACGGCACGGTGTAGACGATGTGCTCGAACGGCTTCGCCGGATCGTTGCGCGGGGCGGCAAGCTCGGCGGCGAACTTGACCACCGGCGACACCGGCGAGATCACGTAGTCGAGCCCGGCGAACAATTGCGCGGCGGCGGCGCGGATCGCCATGGTGGCGTTGAAGCCGCGCACCACATCGACGCCGGTCAGTTTCGCGCCGCCTTCCGCCCACTGGTAGATGTAGGGCAGCGCCTTCTTGCGGACCTCCTCCGGCATCCGCGACAGGTCGTCCCACGAACGCGCGCGCCAGAAAGCGTCGAGACCGTCGAGCATCTCGCGCGTCATCACGCCGGCGACCTCGGTCACCGTCGCACCGGCGGACTCGAAGGCGCGGGCGGCGGCGGTGACGGTGGCGCGCACCTCGTCTTCCAGCGGGTCGCCGAAGCCGAGATCGAGCATCAGGCCGATGCGCTTGCCCTTGGGCGAGGCGTCGAGCGAGGGCCAGTCGATGTCGGCGGGCGGCAGGCTCATGCCGTCGCGCGGATCGGGTTGCGACAGTACGCTCATCAACAGCGCGGCGTCGTTCACGGTGCGGGTCATCGGCCCGGTGACGCGGCCGACATAAGGCGGATCGATCGGCACACGGCCGAGGCTCGGCTTCAGCGCGACGATGCCGCACCAGCACGCCGGCAGCCGCACCGAGCCGCCGATGTCGGTGCCGAGATGCAGCGGGCCGTACCCGGCGGCGGCCGCCGCGCCCGCGCCGGCGCTGGAGCCGCCCGGATTCATCCGCAGATCCCACGGATTGCGGGTGAGGGGATGGAAGCTGGAGAGGCCCGACGACAACATGCCGTAATCCGGCATCGTGGTCTTGGAGAAGATCACCGCGCCGGCCTCGCGCAGGCGCGCTGCCTGCGGCGCATCGACGGGAGCCGGCGTCAACGTCGTGGTGGCGGCGCCGAGCGGCACCGGCACGCCTTTGGTCGCGATGTTCTCCTTGATGGTGGCGGGCACGCCATCGAGCGCGCCGATCGGCTCGCCCTTTTGCCAGCGTTCAGTGGACGCCCTCGCGGCGGCCCGCGCGCCCTCGGGATCGTAGGCGTAGAGCGCCCGGATATGCGGCTCCCAGCGCTCGACCCGGGCGATCACGTCGTCCAGCACCTCGCTCGGCGAGAACGTCTTGCCGTGATAGCCCGCCAATAGTTCGACGGCAGAGAGATCGTTGAGCGCGCTCATGCCGACACCGGCAGCCGCGTCTCGACGATGCGCGCGAACACGCTGGCGCCGATCGGCAGGATCTTGTCGTCGAGGACGAAGCCGGGATTATGCACCGGCACCGAACCGTCGTGGCCGAGCCAGAAATAGGCGCCCGGCACCGCCAGCAGCATGTCGGCGAAGTCCTCGCTGCCCATGCGCGGCGTTTCCTTGATGGCGACGTTCTTGGGATCGAGCACCGTGCTTGCCACCTCGGCCACCACCCTGGAATGCTCCTCGCTGTTGATCAGCACGCTGAAGATGTCGCGAAGCTCGACCTTGATATCGACCTCGAACGCCTGCGCCATCCCGGCGGCGATGGTCTTCATGCGCTCGCGGATCATCATGCGGGTGGGCTGATCGAAGGTGCGGATGGTGCCGGCGAGGGTGGCTTCGTTGGGAATGACGTTGTAGGCGGAGCCGGCGTTGATCCTGGTGATCGAGACGACGGCGGCATGGACTGGATCGACGTTGCGGCTGACGATGCTTTGCAGCGCCTGCCCGAGATTCATCGCGATCACGACCGGATCGCGCGAGCGCTCCGGCATCGCGCCATGCGCGCCGAAGCCGGTGATGGTGATATCGAAGAAATCGGCGCTCGCCATGCTGGGGCCGGGCGAGATCACCAGTTCGCCGTGCTTGAGGTCCGGCGCGTTGTGCAGGCCGTAGATTTCGTCGCACGGAAATTTTTCGAACAGGCCGTCCTTGATCATGGCGCGTGCGCCGCCGAGCCCTTCTTCCGCCGGCTGGAAGATGAAATGCACGGTGCCGTCGAAATTCCGCGTCTCGGCGAGATAGCGCGCGGTGCCGAGCAGCATGGTGGTGTGGCCGTCGTGGCCGCAGCCGTGAAAGCGGCCGGGAATGGTGGAGCGCCACGGCAGGTTGGTGTTTTCATCCATCGGCAGCGCGTCCATGTCGGCGCGCAGGCCGATGCGTTTGCCTCCCTGCCCCTTGCCCTTGAGCACGCCGACGACACCGGTGCCGCCGAGCCCGCGATGCACCTCGATGCCCCATTGCGCCAGCTTGTCGGCGACGATGCCGGAGGTGCGCTTCTCCTCGAATCCGATTTCGGGGTGAGCGTGCAGGTCGCGGCGGATGGCGGTCAGGTCGTCGGCAAAGGCGTCGATACGCGCGAGCGTGGGCATGGCGATGGTCCGTTAGGTCTTGAGATGCGGGGGAAGGGCGGGAGCGCTTGGAGAGCGATGCGTGCGGCCGCGCGGCTGTGAGGCGTCGGAATGGTTGCTTGGGCGCGTGGTCCGGGCGGCAGGCATGGCGCATCTTCGGCCGCGCCCTCACGTCAAGTCAAGGGAATGCGCGGCCCGCGGCGATCATGACGGCTGCCCGTTTTGCGGTACTCGGCGCATCGCCATCGCCAGCGTTATGCGACCGCACCGATTGAAAGGCTCCCTATTGGCTCGCCAACGACGAACCGAGCGTTCAAACGGCGGCATTTAATCGCGAGGTTGAAGGAGATAGCCGCCGGCTGCGCCGATGGCGATGCCAACGGCAATACCTATTCCGGTGTTGTCGAACACGGTCAGCCCCAAGACTGCTCCGATCGCGACGCCCGCGGCGATTCCAATGACCATCGGGTCGTCTTGCCTACTGCACCGGCGGCTTGCGCTTCTCGTCCGGATTCGGGTTCGGTGCTTCGTCCGGCGTCTCTTGAGGTGGCGGCTCTGTCACCGGAGGCCGTTCCGGATTGGGGGCGGGAGGCGGCTTCGGCATAGGTGGCGGGACCGGATTTTCCGGTATCGGCTGCATGTTGATCTCCATCGCTTGACGACAGACCGGGACAGGATCGCCGTCAGGACGCCCGGAAACTAGATTTTGGGAGGCAGGTCTCCACGGTCGAAAACCGGAACGTTGTCAGTTTTCTTTTTCGGATGGACCACGCGGCCCTGTTCCTCGGCCTCCCGGAGAGATTCTTCAACCCGTTCGAGGCCGTTATCGGCTTCGCTGTCTGCCGGGGTGGAACTCGCCCCGATATCCCGAGGCTTCCGGATCGTTGCATCGCTCGCGGTTTCTTCGGAAGCCGTCTCGCGGATGTCGTCCTGTCGAGCTTTGTCTGTCGGTTTTTCCGCCATGGAATCCGCTCCGTTTTCGCGCTCTTTTTCGCAACGAAGAGCCGAGCCAACCGTTCCCGCGTATCGCCAGGGTCGATCGCGCCATCTCCTGTGAATGTGAGGGAGGGAGGAACGTGTTTCGCAAAACCTGTTTTCGCAAAACCGAAAGGATGTTTTGCGCGGACACGGTTGCTTTTCCTCTCCGGGTCCTTGAAAAGACAAGCAGGCGGGCGTGGCGAAATTGGTAGACGCAACGGACTTAAAAT
>JBIQLW010000034.1:0-40354 GCA_044463945.1 Bradyrhizobiaceae bacterium
TTGGACGCCGATCCCCCGGCTCAGGGGGTCAATATTGCAGGCCGAATGACAGCCTTGACGGCCGGGGCGGCGGCACAGGACAACGGCGACAGCAGGGGCGGCGTCTATCAACTCGGCGAAATCTATGTGGTGGGCTCACCGCAGGGCGAGGCCGGCGTCGGCGGCTCGACCGTGACGCGCGAGGAGATGTGGACGTTCGAGAAGAACACCCTCGACCAGGCCGTCAACCTGGTGCCGGGCGTGGTCAGCACGGTGGATTCCAACGGCCGCCGCAATGAGAGCGACATCTTCGTGCGCGGCTTCGGCCGCTGGCAGGTGCCGCTGACCGTCGACGGCGTGCGCGTCTATTTGCCCGCCGACAACCGGCTCGACTACGGCCGCTTCCTCACCAACGACGTTGCTGAAATCCAGATCCAGAAGGGCTATGCCTCGGTACTCGACGGCCCCGGTGGTATGGGCGGCGCCATCAACCTGGTGTCGCGCAAGCCGGTGAGGCCCTATGAGGCCGAGTTCATGAGCGGCGCCACCTTCGACAATGGCGGCTCGTTTCAGGGCTGGAACAACTACGCGAGACTGGGCTCACGCCAGGAGAACTTCTACCTTCAGGGCAGCGCCAACTATCTCAATCAGGACTTCTGGTCGCTGTCGCGGGATTACCAGCCGTTTCCGGCGCAGGGATCATATCGTGGTTCGCTGGAGGACGGCGGCCGCCGTATCAGTTCCGACAACCGCGACTGGCGCATCAACCTCAAGGCCGGCTTCACGCCGAACGCCACCGACGAATACAGCATCAACTACATCAAGCAGGCAGGCGAGAAGGGCGCGCCGCTCAACGTCTATACCAACCCGCTTCAGCCGCCGAACAGTTTTTGGCGCTGGCCGTCGTGGGACATCCAGAACCTGTCGTTCCTGTCGCACACCCAGCTCGGCGACGCCTCCTACGTCAAGACCAAGCTCTATTACAACACGTTCTACAACGTGCTGTCTGCGTTCGACGACATCACCTATACGACGCAATCCAATGGCGGCCGCTTCAACAGTTATTATGACGATAATGCGCGCGGCGGCTCGGTCGAGGCCGGCACCGAGTTGATCCCGATGAACACGCTGAAGGCGACGTTCCACTATCGCGAGGATTTCCACACCGAGTGGAATCATAACAGCCCGACCAATCCGGCAACGAACTTCATCGAACCCAAGCAGGATCAAGCGCAGACTACATGGTCGGTGGCAGCGGAAAACACCTTCCACGTCACTCCGAATGTCGATCTGGTGGGCGGCATCAGCTACGATCACTACGCGATCAAGAAGGCCGAGGAGTTCAACAGCAACAGCGGGCTGATCTACGAGTATCCCAAGGGCGGCGCCGATGCCTTCAACTGGCAGACGGCGGCGATCTGGCGCTACAGCGAAACCGCGCAGCTTCATTTCAGCGTGTCGGACCGCGCCCGCTTTCCGACCATCTTCGAGCTCTACAGCACGCGCTTCGGCAGCGCGACGCCGAACCCGAACCTGGGGCCCGAGCGCGCCATCAACTACGAACTCGGCTGGAAGGGCCGCGTCGCTCCCAACCTGCGCGGTTCGGCCGCGATCTTCTACAGCGACGTCCGCGACCTGATCCAGACAGTCGTGCTGCCGGACGCCACCACGCAGACACAGAACGTCGGCGATGGCCATTTCTACGGCTTCGAAGTCTCGGTCGAGGCCGAGGTGTCGCCGCAGTTCAGGATCGGCGGCAATTATACCTATATCTACCGCACCATCACCGATGCGTTGCAGCCCGACCTGCGGCCGACCGGGGTGCCGACCAACAAGCTGTTCCTCTATGCCGCATGGCAGCCGCTGGAGCGGCTCACCATCACGCCGAGCCTGGAGGTCGCCAGCGACCGCTGGAGCGACGTGAATATCGGCTCCAGCTCGATGAACCAGGCGGTGCGTAATGCTTTTCCGAACCCCTATGTCCTGACCGGTGCCTACGCGCTGGCCAACATCAACGTCGGCTACAGGGTCACCGACAATTTCGAGGTGGCCGGCGGCGTCAAGAACCTGCTCGACCAGGATTACGAACTGGCCTGGGGCCTGCCGCAGCCGGGACGCACGTTCTACGTCAAGGCGAGGGCGACGTTCTAGGATGGGGTTGATGCAAATGAAGCCATAGCCACCTGACGGGCCTGATCGGAAACGAGGCGTCATCGTTCGTCAACGTGTCCGGCCATGGCGCGGCAAAGACGTGCATGAACGTGCTTTGGCCGGCCCGATAGCAGGCTCCGGCGGACGATCCGGCCATCGGTGCGTTGCATGGGAAATTTGACCCATCATGGAATACGGGATACTTCGCCCTCGCTGAATATGGTGGGTTATCGTGTTGTACTTCTGTCAGAAGCATGTTTCCGGCCAGACTCTGGAGGACCGCCCTCCGAGTTGATCCGGGGTGCGGCACGCAAAGCGTGAAACCTTGAGGGATGGCGGTGTGAGCAACCTCCAGGAATCGTGCTTCCGATGAGGCGGGTTTCGGTTCAGAACCGCATAGCCGTCCGCGCGGGCCCTGACTCGCGGCCAGATCGGCCGGAAAACGGGCCCGTGCGGATTGCCGCGCGCGCCCCGGCATTGTAAAGGATGCCGGCGCCGACGCCGGCCGCAACCGCGACCTCCGGCCGGGCCTGTAGCTCAATGGTTAGAGCCGGCCGCTCATAACGGTCTGGTTGCAGGTTCGAGTCCTGCCGGGCCCACCACGACCTAAGCTTTTGGATTCGATACAGCCGAACATGCCGGCCCGTCCTCTGCTACTTCCTATAGCCGCTTTGCTCGCGGGGCGCGGGTCGGTGCGCTTGGCTCGCTCATCTTTCGCTGTGTTTCATAAGCAATGTCGATGTGATCATGGCCTTTGCCAACGCGATATCTTCATGTGATATCGAGTGTGGCCCTTCGGTAATGCGACGCAGTGCGAAACCACGAAGAACATCCAGCATCAGCCGCCTGATCCGCAGAAGGTGACTTTGCGGGAGGTCTATATCAGTAAAGACCTGAAGCCAGGCTTCATCCCGGGTTTTCCTAGTGGTTTGAAACGCGTCGCGTATTTTTTTGCCAAGTGCCGCATCCAATCGACCAAAATGCCGGATTTCCAACGAGGCAATGAAGAGCGGGCCGCCGAAGACGGACCAGTATTTATCCAGCACAACATCAATCCGCTTCTCCAACTTGAGTTTTCCAAGCGGCGGAAAGCTCAGTTCCAGATCCATCTGATCCATGATCGCACTGAGCGCCGCGGCCCAGAAATCATCCCGGGATTCGAAATGGTGATGGACGGCGCCCCGCGAGACACCGGCCCGCTGCGCGATATCCTCGACGGTGGTTTTGACGTAGCCGCGCTCGACCAGCAGTTCGATTGCGGCACGGAACAATGCCGCCCGAGTCAGCGAGGAGCGCTCCTGTTGGGTTCGTCGTCGTGTTCGGGGTAATGAAGCCATAGCTGCCGTGGAAGCTCTCAACGATCCGGATGGGTTAAGTTGCACGGTCATTTGCGAAGCGCAATTTGACCGGTTGACAAACATACACGCATGTATGTATTTTATGCTAAATGTCATAAACTAGGGGGAGGATGTCAATGTTTCTGAAGCGGCTGGCGGTAGCGGCCTTGGCTTGCATCGTCTTTTGTCTGATTGCAACCGATCGCGGCGTCGCCGCGGATTCTGTCCGAAACGTCGGAATTGGTGTTCTGACCGACATGTCCGGCCCTTACGCCGATGCTGTCGGTCCCGGATCCGTGCTGGCCGCCGAACTTGCCATCGCGGATTTCAAGAAAGCGGACAACCCCGACTTCGAGATAAAGCTGCTGTCAGCGGATCATTTCAACAAGCCCGACGTTGCGACCAATATCGCCCGTTCATGGTTCGACCGCGACGGGATCGATATGATTGTTGATCTCACGAACTCCGCCGTAGCGTTGGCCGCCGGAAAAACGGCAACGCAGCACGATAAAGTCGCCATCGTCACGGGTGCGGGCGGAACGGTGCTGTTTAACGAGCAGTGTTCGCCGAATGTCGCGACGTGGACTTTCAGTACCTACGCTCTGGCGAAGGCGACGGCCGGCGCCATCTTTCAGGAGGGCGGCGACTCCTGGTACTTCATCACCGCGGATTACGCCGGTGGTCATCAGGTCGAACAGGATAGCGCGCGTGAAATTCAGGCGCGCGGCGGTAAGGTCCTTGGAGCAAGCCGGGTTCCGACCGGTCTCGCCGATCTGTCATCGAACCTGCTGAAGGCGCAGTCGTCCGGCGCCAAGGTTCTCGGCGTCGCGAACTTCGGTCACGACGCCATTACGACCATACGTCAGGCTCAGGAATTCGGCTTGAAGCAGACGCTGGCGGGTATCCTGCTGTTCATTACCGATATTCACGGGGCCGGGCTGCAAGCCACGCAGGATCTTCGGCTCACGACGAGCTTCTATTGGGATCGAAACGATAAAAGCCGCGAGTGGTCCCAGCGCTTCTTTGCCCGCCATAAGCGGATGCCCACGATGGATCAGGCCGGCACATATTCCGCCGTGCTCAATTATCTCAAGGCCGTGAAAAGCGCCAACACCAAGAATCCCGGTCATGTGATGGCGGCATTGCGGAAAGCGACCGTTAGTGACGCATTCGTTGATCACGGCCGGCTCCGGGAAGACGGCCTTTTCGTCCATGATTACTATCTCGCCCGCGTGAAAAAGCCATCGGAAACAAAGGCGCCATGGGACTACTATGAGATCATCAGGACGATCCCCGCCGAGGATGCCGCGTTTCCCGTGAGCGCCAGTCAATGTCCACTGCTGAAGAAGTAGGAATTTGATTTCAAGATTTGCATCCCGTTTCGGCGGGCATCTTGCAAATGTCAGAATCAAGGCCCCTCTGACCCAACGATGGGCTTGCACGAACCGGAGTTGCAGATGTCGCCGATCTCACCAGTTCATAAGGTCAAGCTGGCAATTACAGTCGATGACCTCCTGATGTGGAAAGGAATGCCGTGGGCTCCGGGCTATACGCCGGCGTCGGTCGTCTCGGCCTTCAGCAATGCCTTTGCCCGGCACGGTATCAAAGGCGTTTATGCCTTCTCTAGCACCGCGCCGGCGGACGATGAGCCCGATCTGCTCCGCGTATTCGACACATGGGCGGATCGGGGTCATTTGATCGCGAACCATACTCACTATCACGCCAATCTCAATTGGGTGGATGAGGATCGGTATATTCGCGATATCGAACAGACAGAGGAGATCATCGACAAGTGGGCGCATTTGGCTCCCACCAAGTACTTTCGCTACGCCATGGACAACTGGGGGGACACCCAACGGAAGTACGATCAGGTCGAAAGCTATCTTCTGGCGAACAGCTATACGCGGGCACCCGTCAGCGTGTGGTTTTACGACACCGAGTTTCTGATCGCCCATTTGCGCGCGATCACGCGCGGCGATGATACGGCGCTCAAATGGCTGCGGGATCGCTACGTCGAAACGGCGCTGAAGCAGTTGCGCGTTCAGTCCGCGGCTGCTCGCCTGATCTTCGGTCGCAATCCGGCCTATATCTGGCTGATCCACGGCACGCCAATCGCCGCCGACTGTATCGGCCGGATTCTCGATGGGTTTGCCGAGGCGGGAGTGGAATTCATCAGCCTGGATGAAGCGATGGCGGACCCCATCAACGCCGATCATGCTCCACTCATTACCCCGCGCTTTCTCAATCACATCATGAAATGGGCCGAGCTCCGCAAGATTCCGATCGAGGATTGTCCGCCGGCCATCCTCAAGGAGATCGATCTGGTCTGTCCCGTCGAGGGAATGCAAGCAGCTGACGTCATGACGAAAGTCTTTAAGGGAATCTCCGACGAGGTCGGCGGAAAGTTCTTTCCCAAGATGTACTGAGACAAGAGCGAGTCGTCCCGGTGTTCGAGCTAGCATTTCTGACCTGCCTTCCGGATCGGACGCGCCCCCTTATTGCGCACCTGTCCGCGCTGACCCCGGAGACGCTCGAAGCCGGGAAGATTGTCGGCCTGTGGGAAATCGACGTCGGCTTGCTGAATACTGTTGTTATTCTGCGGCGATCGGTTCGACCGATGCCGGATTGCATCGACAGGTCGGCAATCGCCGTGATCAAGGCTTATCGGCTGGAACCCGCGCCGTTCTCTCCGACGCTGGATCGGTTGGAAGGATATCGACTCTACGAACTGCGTCGATACCGGTATCGGCCGGAAGCCCTGCCGGATACGCTCGCGCGCTGGTCCATCGGAATCGACAGGCGCACGGAGCTCTCTCCGCTGGTGGCTTTCGGATACCGGATCGAACGGCGCTTTGTGGATATTTTCCACATCTGGGCCTACCACGATGCCGAACACCGGAACGCGACCCGCAATCAGGCCCGCGCGCTTGGATTCTGGCCTCCCGGCGCCGTTGCCGGTCTGGTGTCCCAGCAGAATTGTTTCGCGCGCGCGCTTCCCAATTCCTGCTTTCAATAGGCGTCAGGACGAACTCCTGTCGAGTTCGTTCTCAGCCTCGATGACTCTCGTGGAGACACGCTATGCGTCTTGTAGACTTCTTTGATCGAGGTGTATCTCTCGGTCGTGAGCAACCTTGTCTGAAAGACGACAGGGGGACCCGGACTTACGGCGAGGTGCAGCTGCGCAGTTACGAGATTGCCGCTGCGCTGATACGTGATGGCGTTAAGCCGGGCACCAAGGCTGCAGTTTATTGCGGGAATCGCGCGGCAACCTACGAGTGCCTGCTGGGCATCCTGCGCGCTGGATGTATCTGGGTGCCCGTCAACCCGAAGAACGCGACGTCCGAGAACGCGAGCATCATTGAAAACTGTGACGTGGAAGTCCTGTTCTATGCGAATGATCTCGCAGACGCCGCCCGTGCGATCGCGACAGGCGGCGCAATCAGGCATCTGATCTGCGTCGATCCGATGGAGGGAGATGACGGGATCTGTCTCGAAGACTGGGTGGCCGGAGTTGAGGCCATGGATCCCGACATCGTCTGTCAGCCATGGGATATCGCCACGATCGCCAGCACCGGTGGCACCACCGGCCGGCCAAAGGGCGTGCTGACGAGTCATCTAAGCTGGGAGACCAAGACCATCAGTTTCCTTGCGTCGATGCCGCCGCGCAAGCGGCCGGTCCATCTCGTTGTCGCTCCGATCAGCCATGCTGCCGGAAGCTTCGGACTGATGCTGATGGCCGTTGGGGCAACCCAGATTATTCTCAAGGGATTTGATGCCGAAAGGGTCATGCAGGCGATCGAGCGCGAAGGTGTCACTCACCTGTTTCTGCCGCCCACCGCAATTTACATGCTGTTGGCTCACTCTGACGTCCGCAAGTACGATTACAGCTCACTGGAGTACTTCATCTACGCCGCTGCGCCGATGTCCATGGAGAAACTGAGGGAATGTATCGATATCTTTGGTCCCGTGATGAGCCAGGTGTTCGGCCAGGTCGAGGCACCGCTGATGTGTACCTGTCTATCGCCCGAGGAGCATGAGACGCACGGGAACCCAATACGGGAGAAAAGACTCGCGAGTTGCGGGAGGCCGACGGTCCTGACGCAGGTCGCCATCATGGATGACCTCGGCAATCTGCTCTCACCAAACGTTCGTGGTGAAATTGTTGTACGCGGCAATCTTCTCATGAGCGGCTACTACAAGAACCCGGAGGCAACGGCGGAAGTCTCACGATATGGTTGGCATCATACCGGCGATATCGGAATGATCGACGACGACGGTTATGTCTATATCGTCGATCGCAAGAAGGACATGATCATCAGCGGCGGGTTCAATATCTATCCCAGCGAGGTCGAGCAGGCGATCTGGCGCCATCCCGCCGTACAGGATTGTGCCGTAGTCGGTGTGCCAGATCCGAAGTGGGGTGAGGCCGTCAAGGCTGTCATAGAGCTTAAGCCAAACACCAAGGTTGAAGCGCAAGAGATCATCGATCTCTGCAAGGAGGCGGTTGGCAGCATCAAGGCGCCGAAGATGGTCGAGTTCTGGCCTAGCCTTCCCCGAAGCCCCGCAGGCAAGGTTCTGAAGAAAGAGATTCGCGCCAAATTCTGGAAAGGGCACGAGCGGGTTATTTGATGGGCGGTAGATGCGATCAGGACGCCTATGGGCCGAGGCAAGGCCGGCAGAGCGTTGTCGAAAAACGCCTAGTGGATCTTCTTTGTCGTGATTTTGCGAGAGTTAATCGTTTGCAGCAATATCGATCCTGGAATGGTCGATGACGTTAGCCCTGATGGAAAGCCCGCGCATGGACTGCACGTCTAATGCGGTTTGTCCCGAGGCTGATCGTTCCCTGACAACGCAGATAAAGTGTCAGGAATTCCGAGGGAAATGACATGCAACGGATTGATTTTCTCCCAAGCTCTGCATGAGTGGAGCGCTTGTGGCGCAGACTTCGCTTCGCCCTGTAGGACACCGCCCCCAGAAGCGACATGCACCAAGGTCGGGATCGATCGGACTCTGCGGCTCGCCGCTAAGGCGAATGAGCTTCCTTCCCCGCTTCTTGCTATCGGGAATCGCGTCGATCAAGGAAGCCGTATAGGGATGACACGGGCTCGTAAAGATACGTTCGGTCGGCCCATCCTCCACGATGCAGCCCAGATACATGATCATCACGCGATCACATAGCAGACGTACGATGTTGAGATCGTGAGATACCAGAATGATCGTTATATTCAATTCTCTGCGAATCCGCTCGAGCAATTGCAGAATGACGGCCTGAATAGAGATATCGAGCGCAGAAGTTGGCTCGTCCAGGATCAGCAGCGCAGGCTCGACAACGATAGCACGAGCAATACCGACGCGAGCGCGCTGACCACCGGACAGTTGGTGCGGGAAGCGGCCTAGCAGTTCCGGCGGAAATGCGACCATTTTCGCGGCTGAACGGACTTTTTCCTCGAGCGCTGCACCACGGAGACGATGAAGCCGCTTTACCGGATGAGCGATCGCATCGTATGCGGTGAATCTGGGATTCCAGCTCTCGTTGGCATCCTGAAACACCATCTGTATGCGGGTGCGCAGCCGCGACTTCGAAAATTCCCGCTCGGACATAGCCGTAATATCGCGCCCTTCGAAAAGGATGCGGCCGCTGGTTGGCTTGGTCAGCTTCGCGAGCATCTCGGCAAGCGTAGACTTTCCGCTGCCCGACTCGCCGACAAGCCCGATCGCTTCGCCGGGTGCAATCTGAAAGGACAGATCTTCAACAGCGTGCAGAAGCGGTGAGGGCGCCGGCCACAGCCCTGGCTTCGCTTTGACGGGGAAATACTTCCTCAAACGCTGGACCTGCAACAGCATCGCTATGACCAATCCCAACAAGCGACCGCGTGCTGGCCGGATCGCTGGATCAACGGGGGACGCTCGACATCGCAACGCGGCTGACGGACCGCGCATCTCGCGGCAAACCGACACGCGGGCATATCTTTTGATCTCAGGTCGGGCAGGGTACCAGGAATTGGCGTGAGCGACCCGATCGTCGCATCGGCCGTGATCGACGCAGCAAGCAGGCTCCTTGTGTAGGGGTGTCTGGGATGCTCGAATAGATCGCCCGTCGGAGCGACTTCGACAACCTGTCCGGCATGCATCACCACGATGCGGTCGCAATACTCGCTGGCGAGCGCCAGATCGTGGGTAATGAACAGGACCGCCATCCTGCGCTTGCGGCAGGATTCGGCAATCAGATCCATGATCGCCGCTTGCGTGGTGACATCGAGACCCGTCGTCGGCTCGTCGGCAATTAGCAACATCGGCGCGCAGGCCAGCGCCAGCGCGATCATCACCCGCTGGCACATACCCCCGGACAATTCGAACGGAAACGCGCGGAGCCGTCGCTCCGGGTCGGTTATCTTAACCTCCCGTAGAGCTTCCAGTGCCCGGGCGCGCGCCAGTGTACGCCCGAGCCTGTGGTGCGCCATGATGACATCGGTGAGTTGATCCCCGATCGCCCGCGTCGGACTCAATGCCGTTCTCGGGTTCTGGAAAACCATGGAGATCGCGGCGCCCCTCAGCTCGCGCATGATCGCGCTGTCCGCAGTCAGCAGATCGATGCCGTTGAAAAGGGCCGCACCTCGTTCGACATGAGCACTGTTGTCCAGAAGGCGGAGGAGGGCGTAGGCCGATACGGATTTCCCCGATCCGCTCTCGCCGACCACACCGACCATCTCGCCGGGCGAGACCGACAGCGACACCTGATCTATCGCGTAAACCGTACCTTCACGCGTGCGAAAACTGATCGCGAGATCGTCGATTTCAAGCAGGGGCGCGTCCGATGTCGTCATACCCGCCTCCGGGGATCGAGAATGTCCCTGAGGCCGTCGCCAACCAGATTGAAGCAGAACACCGCGGAAACAAGAAACATCGCCGGGAACAGAACCATCCACCATTGGCCGGTGAGAATAAATGTCGCTCCCTCAGCAACCATCAATCCCCATTCCGGCTGCGGCGGACGAACACCAAGACCAATGAACGACAGGCTCGCCGCGTTCAGGATCGCCCAGCCGAGATTGAGGGAAATCTGCACGGTCAATATCGGCAATACATTCGGTATCAAGAAGCGAAAGATCAGCTCCGGACTCGAACTGCCGGCCATGCGCGCGGCCGTGATGTAACCTGCATTCCTCCGTAGGCCAACTTCGGCACGGGCTGTACGGATATAAAACGGAAGGTTGATAAGCGCGGTTGCATAGACAACGTTCTCGATCGTATTTCCCAGTGCCGCAACCAATGCCATCGCCAGCACGAACAGCGGGAACGCCATCAGGACATCGACAAGGCGGCTCACGACGCGGTCCGCAATCCCGCCCCAGAAGCCGATCGCGGCGCCGACGATCGACCCGACGATCCATGCCAGCAGAACCGCGGCGAAGGCGATCGACAAATCGAGTCTGGTCGCCACGACAACCCGGCTGAAGACGTCCCGGCCGAGTTGGTCCGTGCCGAACCAGTGTTCTGTCGACGGTTGCTGCAAGGCATTCGATACGTTCGTGACCAGTGGGTCGTGCGGGACAAGAATGGGACCGAGTATCGCGAGCAGGACCAAGCCCACAAACCCCGCGCCTGCAAAGCCCGTTGTCGGATTGTCCGTGAGCACATGACGGATATGCCGCATCGTATCCGTCATGAACCGAACCTCGCCCGTGGATCGATCAGCCGGTAGACGATATCGACGATCAGATTGATTGCCACCAGCATCACGGCCATCGCCAGGACAAATCCCTGTACGGGCGCGAAATCGGAGGCCAGCAGCCCCTCCAGTGCATATGAGCCGATGCCCGGCCACGCGAACACCTTCTCGACCAGCACATTCGCACCAAGCATGAACGACGCGATCACACCGGTCGTCGTGACGATTGGGACGGCGGCATTTCGCAGCGCATAAGAGAGCAGGATTTTCCGGCGGGAAAGGCCCATCGCGCGCGCTGTCCGGACCGGCTCGCTTTGAAAAACCTCCAGCATCGAGGCTCTGGTCATGCGGGCAATCGGCGGCAGGCCGAACAGCACCATCGTTGCCGTCGGCAGCAAGAGCTGACCCAAAGCCGATCTGAATACCTCGACGTCGCCGGCTGCGAGGCTGTCGATCAGATAGAAGCCGGTAACGGCGGGAGGCACATCGAGAAAGGAATCCAGGCGGCCCACCGGTTCGGGCGCCAGACCCAGTCCGTAAAAGAATATAAAAATGAACAACAGCCCGGTGACGAACGCCGGGACAGCCCCGCCGATCGCACTGATCATGCGAACGACCTGGTCAATAAACGTGTTCGCCCAGATCGCGCCGACAATTCCCAGCGGGACACCGACCAGAATTGTCACCAGCAACCCGAAGAGCGTCAGTTCGAGCGATGCAGGCAGTCTTTGACCCAACTCCTGCAATACAGGGCGCCCCGTTACAATGGACTGGCCGAGATTCCCCCGGCTGAGGTCGCGAATATAGATCGCCAGTTGTTCGGCAAGCGGCCGATCGATACCGAGATCCTGGCGTATCTTGGCGATTTCGGCCTCTCCCATGCCGGGGGTCGAGGCGAGATATGCCGCCGGATCACCCGGCAGCACGCGCATCAGAATAAACGTGAATACGACAACGCCGAACAGAATCGGCACCCCAGCCAACAGTCGTCGGAGAACAAGGTTGCCCACCAGAGTGCCTCGCTGTTCGACGCCGTCATCTAGGCCCGAGACAGAGGCCGAAAATCGATGCCGCGATGGAACGTATAGGTGTACCCGTCGATATCGCTGCGAAGCGGCGAGTCGATCGCCGGATTCCAGAGCATGATAATCGGCACCTCCTCGGAGGCAATCTCGATCATGCGCTTGACGTATCCGTCGTAGATCGTCTTATCGCGTTCCTTCGATGCTTTGTCCACCAGCGACACCATTTCATCGCTTTTCAAAGAGCCGAAGTTGAAGCGTGTGTTCCCGGTATAGAAAATCTGGAAACCGTAATCGGGATCCATCAGCAGCGTGGCACTGACCTCATAGAATAACGGCACCTTCTTCTCGACCATGAGCTGACCGTATTGCGAGTTCGGCACCTTGTTGATGGTCACCCGGATGCCGACCCGGCGAAGCGCCTCCTGGATCAGCACCGCGGTCGGCTCGGCATAGATCGTATCGCCGGAATTGTAGGTGAATGTCGTCTCGAAGCCCTCGGGGAACCCCGCCTCCTTCAAAAGCTCGCGTGCCTTATCGAGGTTCGTTTCGTAGTTCTGCACCGGCGGAAACTGCAATTTGCCAACCAGTTTCTTGTTGGATGTGAGAAGCTGGCCGCGACCGAGCATCACGCCGTTGAACAGATCCTGATACGGAATAGCAAAGGCCACCGCTTGCCGCACCTTTCGGTTATCGAACGGCGCCATCTGCGAGTTCAGGCCGATGAAATGAAATGCATTGAACATCGGCATCTTCATCAGCTTGATGTCTTTGTTTGATTCGAGCGCCTGCATGTCTTTCGGCGGAATATAGGTAGCGATATCCGCGCTACCCCGCACGACGCCGGCGATCCTGCTTGAGGGCTCCTGCGACAGCCGCGATATCACGCGCTGGAAATGGGGCTTCTTGTCAAGAACCCAATCCTCGTTCCGTTCGAGGACGATCTGCTGCGCCGGATCGTAACTCGTCACCTTGTAGGCGCCGCTCGAGGCTGTATTCTGCTTCAGCCATGCTGCGGCAAACGGGTCATCGGACGTTGCATGAGCCTTGGCGACCTTCGAATTGTAGACGGCGGAGTAGACGAACCCGAGCAGCGGCAGGACCTTGCTATTTCCCCGCGGCAGATCGATATGGATCGTGTGCTGGTCGACAATGACGAACTGATCCGCCGAGGTCATCAAACCGGTGCTGTAGATATTCTTCGTCACCGGCATATTGACGGCCCGGTCAAGCGACCACTTGACATCTTCGGCCGTCACCGGCGTTCCGTCGTGGAATTTCACATCCTTACGGAGGTGAAACACAATTTTCCGACCGTCGTCGGAGATATCCCAGCGCTCCGCGATTTGCGGCTTGAGTTTGAAGTATTCTGAGACGAAACCGCCCTCGGGATAGGGCTCGCGATCGAACGTCAGCAGGCGATCATAGGCATTCCACGAAAGCGCCAGCGCTTCCCGATTGTTTCCGGTTGCCATGGTATCGAGCGAGTTGGCAAGACCTTCGGTCAGAACGCGCAGCGTCGTGCCGCGCTCCTGCGCTGCCGCTACGCGTGTCGCATCGAATCCGAGCGCCGCGGTGGCACCAGCAGCTACGCCCAGCTTCAGGAATGATCGTCGCTCTATGGTCATGAAAATTTCTCTCCCTTGAATTATGACGCCTTCGATATTTGGTCTCTAGTGATGACGACCGGTGTCCGCCATCTGATAGGATCCGTTCTTCTCGACAACGTTCACTTTGTAGATGTCTCTGGCGCGCTCGATCGTTTCGAGCCCGGTTTCCACGTCCTTGATGACGGCATTGGGACATCGTTCCGCGGGATCGCCGTATCCGCCGCCACCGTTCGTCACGCCGCGAATCCTTTGATCGGAATTGAGCGTAAGAACAACAAAATTGGGGACGCGGTTCGCCGTTCCGTCCTTCTCGACGACCCAGGTCTTGCTGAGACCTCCATCGTGACCGCCCCGCACGCCGCGAGGGGCGACATACTGACCATCAGCAATCAGGGAGATCGTCATGACGCCCGACCTGACGCCGAACTCGTGTTCGAGAGACGGCGCTCCACGGTGGAGACCGGCACCGCCTGTTCCTGGCAGCAGCTTCATGTGATCAAACAGGATCGGGAACTTCATCTCGCAGATTTCGACGCTGTCGCGATGCGTAAGGCCGGCTGTCACCGGCAGGCCATGCGTGATCCAGCCGTCGCAGACCGGCGTGCCCGGGCCGCCATTCGTACCCAGCGTCAACTGGTTGATGTAACGGCGGCCGTTGTGGCGAAAATCCGCTCCCGAGATCACGGCGGAGCTGAGCCCCATGCTCAGTCCGGCTTCTGCAAGGCCGAACCCCGGCCCGAGCTGTGCAAATGCGGACTGAACCATGTTGACGAGGCGGTCACCCACATTGGTCGTCGCGATGGAGCAGCACACGGGAAAACGCGGGATTCCCGCGACCGAATTCTCGCGAAGCAGCACTTTTATCCGGCGAAAGGCACCGGAATTCCGAGGTACACCGGGGCCAATAACATTGTAGAAGCCTGACGTGACGTTATTGACCGCCGTCGCCTCGGTCTGATTGAATCCGGCTGGGACGCAATCGATATTGTCGCGCAGGTCTATCGTGACTTGCTCGCTGTGAGGATCGATCGTGATTTTCACCTTAAGCGGAATCCCGTCGGGCAGCATATTGGCGACCGGATCGTGCCGCCCGGAGCCGTGAAGCTCCGCAGCCGGCAGCCTCGCGATACGCGAGCGCATCAAAATTTCGGAGTAGTCGAACCACTGGGATATAAAGGTCTTGATGGTTGCAACGCCGTACCGCGCGCAAAGCTCCTTGAGACGCCGTTCCGCGATCCGCGCTGCCCCCAGCGTTGCGAGGAAATCACCACGCCACTGCTCAGGAACCCGGATCCGACGCATACACATGCGTACGATATCCTCGTTCATTTCGTAGTTTCGCTGCACGCGGATACAGGGGAAGATCAGTGCTCCTTCTTCATACACATCGCGCGCATAGGCATGATACGTTGTCGGCAGACTGTTCCCGATGTCGGCCTGATGCGCTTTGGCAACGGCGGTGAAGAGATGCTCTCCGTCGACATAGACGGGCACAAGAACCGATTGATCCGCCGCGTGTGTATTGCCCAGATAGGGATCGTTGTGCAGATAGGCATCGCCCTCGGCGACGTCGTGGTGAAGCTGCCCGATCGAGGCCGTTTGCAGATGAGAGCTGAAGGTATGAACCGGAAGGCCATCGGCCACCGAGAGCAACTGATTGTCGGCTGTCACCAGCGAGCATGAGAAATCCCGGCCACTGCTGATCACGGCTGAGCGTGCCGTCTTCAGAACAGTGTTGGTCATTTCCCGAACGATCGCCTCGAACCGATTGGCGAGGATCGCCGCAAGAACCGGATCGGAGAATATCGCCGTTCCCTTCTCTGTGGCGTTATCTTCGGATCGGCGCATTAACATCGGAGTGACCTTTGAGTCTGAGACGGGTTGCCGCGCGGTGTCAAACCGCCGACTTAGACTCCCGTGGAGATAATGTAGTTCGATCGATCCGAGACCCTTGCCAATGCGCCAGGTGGCACGACGACGGTCGTCGTTGGCTCTACGATCACGGCAGGACCAGGTATCTCGGCGCCGATCGCGAGCGCGGTGCCTGCATAGAACGGGGTCTCCAGAAGACCGCACTCCGCAAAAAACGCCTTGCTCGACCGAAACGGCACCGCCTCTGTGCGGGACACCGGCAATATGCTGGCCTCCTTGCGCGTGCGCTTGAGCTGTAGACGCAGGCGCGCCTTCCACGTCAGGAATTCGATCGCCGATTCGACATCCTTGATCGCAAACATCCGCTCATGGAGGGCATGGAAGGCCTCCGAAAGTTCTGCGACCTTCTCCTGGCCGGCGATATGCCCGTCCTTGTAGGGGACCTCGAGCTCCCATATCTGCGAGCGATAGCGTGCTTCGACCGCGTATTCGATTGACTTGCTGGCAATCGAATCCAGCGAAATCCCTTTCAGGAAGCCTTCGATATCCTGCGCAAGCCGCCGCTGTCCCGCCTCCACCGCAGCAAAGTCGAACGCGTCGGAGCTGGTGTGCGTGCTGGTCGCCGCCTCGTAGATCGTATCGGAATACTGCATGCCGCAGGCGCTGAGCGCGCTCGCGGTGCGTGGGAGTATGATCTCTCGGCAACCAAGCTCTCTCGCGATCGGCACCATGTTGAAACCCGCGGCGCCACCCCCCGCGACGACCGCGCTGTCGCGCGGGTCGATTCCCTCCGACACCGTGATGTCCTGGATGGCAGAGATCATACGCTCGTTAGCCACGGTGAGAATGGCGCAGGCGGCATCCTGCACCGGGATGCCCAGAGATTGCGCGATTTGATCGACCGCGGCAGTCGCCGCGGCGATGTCGAGCTTCATGCGCCCGCCCAGAAAGAAATCCGGATCAACGTAGCCGGCGACAACCGCAGCATCCGTAACCGTGGGCATTGTGCCGCCGCGGCCATAACAAGCGGGGCCGGGATTCGAGCCTGCGCTTTCCGGGCCGATCCGCAGCAATCCTCCTTCGTCCACGCGTGCGATGGATCCCCCGCCTGCGCCGACACTGCGGATATCGACCGACGAGATTGCAAGCAATTCGCCGAGATATTTGGGCCCAAGCCAGGTCTCGCGCGTTCTTACGATCTCCCGGTCGCGAATGAGGCCGACGTCAAACGTCGTGCCGCCAGTGTCGCAAACGATGACGTCGTTGCGCCCGCCTTCCTGCAAGGCGTAGTGCCAGGCCGCGACCGGAGCCATCGCCGGCCCGGACTTGACCATCTGAATAGGCCGCTCGACGACGCTGGCGATGTCGACGTTGCCGCCGATCGTGGTGCTGACAAGCAGATCTCCGGTAAATCCGGCCGAACGCAAATCGCCCTCAAGGTCGCGAAGATGTTTCTGCATGAGAGGCTTCAACGAGGCATCCAGCACCGACGCCAGCGCCCGCCGGTATTCCCGCATGATTGGCAAAACCTGGTGTGACAGCGAGAACGGGACTCCGGGCAGATGCTTCCGAAGCAGGTCGCCCAACATGAGTTCATGCGCGGGGTTGACGATCGACCAGAACAGACAAACGCCGACCGCCTCAACCTTCAGGGCTTTGAGACGGCGCAAGACCTCGACAACCGCGTCGGCGTGAAGCGGGCGCTCAATTCCGCCTTCCGCATTAATGCGTTCGGAAATTTCGAACGTCAGCGATTTTGGGACGTAGGGATCGGGATAGCTGACGGTATAATCGTGAGGGTCGGCTTTGCCGCCTTCCCTCAAGACCAGCACATCGGGGAAGCCATCCGTAATCAGAAGGGCCGTTTTTGCGGTCTGCCGCGTGACGATCGCATTCGTCGCGCGCGTCGTTCCATATGTCAGCCGCTTTGCTGCCGAGAGGACGGCAGCAGCCGTGAGGTCCAGAGCTTCCGCCGCGGCGCCAAGCGCTTCGAACAAGCCCTCGAATGCCCGATCGGGCGTGGTAAGCGCTTTTCCGATGACGAAGCGACCCTCGCTGTCGCTCACAACGACATCGGTAAACGTCCCTCCGATATCCACGCTGACTTCAAAGACGCTCACGCTTTTCTACCATGGAGATGATTTTGTTATAACAAATTACATAATCCAAGCCCTGTCAACCCGATAGCATGCGGTCAAAATAGGTAGGTAAGGGGCTGTTGATTTAATATTATTCTCGTAAGCTATTGATATTAGAGTGGAACGTATCTAAAGCCCTTTTCTTGATAATCCTTGTATCGTTATATCAAATTCCAAATCTTTGACGTGATAACATAATGAACGAGAGAATTTCTGTTATATGATATAACGCTTATCGGAGGCCTTCATGCCCAACATGCCGAATTCCGCGACCTTAGCGCTCGAGCCCGTCGAGCGAAGCGATACGCGGGCCGACCAGGTCTATCGGCAGATCCGGCTTAGCCTGCTCTCGGGCGCGATGACCGCCGGCGAAAGAATGACAACACGTGGGATCGCCCAAGCGATGCAGGTCAGCGGCACCCCGGCAAGGGAAGCGCTGGGCCGTCTCGTTGCTGAGGGGGCGCTGGATTTCGGTCCCAATCGAACGGTCCAGGTTCCGCTGCTCACGCCCGAGCAGATCGACGAGATTTACGATGCGCGCATTCTTCTTGAGGGGCTCATCGTGGAATCTGCCGTCCCGCGCCGGACCGAAGGTCAGATCGAAACTCTGGAGAGTATTTACGAACAGCATGCCGCGGCGATTGCGGCAAAGGATTTTCGCACAAGCGCCCGGTTAAACTTCGAGTTCAAGTTCAGTATCTACCAGACAGCCAATCGGCCGACGATTATGCGGATCATCGAAGGTTTATGGCTTCGGACCGGGCCCCATATCCGCCTGGTGTACCCGCCGTCCGGTGACAACGACATCTTCCTCCACTATCACTCGGACTGCATCGCAGCCTTCAAGGCGGGGGACGTGGTGAGAACCAAGGGAGCTCTCGTTCGCGATCTTATGGAAGCGCAAGACAGATTGCGGCGAGCGGTGACCATGCTCGATCCACGCTCACCATCACGCCCAAGAAAAAATAAATAGCTCGTTTCCTTACCCTGGTCGGGTACCGCCGTTGGATCCACGCGCCAGCTATACTTGCGCTTCCTCTTCCCACTCGGCGGAAAGCGGCGCAACGATTTCGCAGACCACGCCGGTGGGATCGTAAGTGACCCGAACATCGCCCCTAAGTTCGAAGGCCAATACGCGCTCGATCAACTGCGAACCGAATCCTCGTCGGCTCGGCGGTGATACTTCCGGGCCATTCTGCTCCCGCCAAAGGAAGGTAAGTCCGGGAAAGTCTCCATGCCTGATGCGCCACGTGATGCTGACTTTGCCGGTAGGAACCGAAAGTGCGCCATATTTGGCGGCGTTGGTCGCCAACTCATGCAAGGCTAGGGTCAATGCCAGTGCGGATTTCGGTGAGAGCCGCAGATCCGGCCCGTCGATCTCAAACCGCTGGTGTCCGTGCATTGTCAGGATTTGCGCAACGATATCTTTCAGTTCTGCGCTATCCCATTTCTCGCGCGTAAGAAGATCGTGACCGTTTGCCAATGCGAGCAAACGTGCTTCGAACTTCCGGAAATCCTCGCTTTCACTCTCGTGCCCGCGGAAACTTTGGCGGGCGATCGCCAGGACTGTGGAGAGGTTGTTTTTGAGTCGGTGCTTCATCTCGCGCAGCAACGTGCTCTGCAGCAGCTCCGCCGCCTTGCGGTCGGTAATGTCACGGGCAATTTTGGAGGCGCCGATGATATCGCCGTCATCGTTCCTGACCGGCGAAATCGTCAGGGAGATATCGATCAGGCTGCCGTCTTTGCGTCGGCGGATCGTCTCGAAATGTTCGACGCGCTCGCCTTTGCGAATGCGTGCCAGAATGTCGGGTTCCTCGTTCTGCCGATCTTCCGGAATCAGGATCGTGATTGGTTTGCCGATAACTTCGTCGGCTGAGTAGCCGAACAACCGTTCTGCTCCGGCGTTCCAACTGGCGATAATGCCATCGAGATTCTTGCTGACGATTGCATCGTCAGACGACTCCACGATTGCGGCAAGGCGTCCAAGCGCCAACTCCGATCGCTTCCGGTCGCTGATGTCAACCGCAACGCCCGGCATCCGCCATGGCCGTCCGGCTTCGTCATAGAGGCATTGGCCGTGGACTTCGAGCCAGTGAATTGTGCCGTCACTGCTCAGGACACGATATTCCAGAAGGCATTTCTCTCCTGTCGCGACCGCTTGCTGGATGGCTTCGCTGACTTGCTCGACGTCGTCCGGATGGATACCCGAAAGATAGTCGGCAAGCGGAGCGCCGCTTGCTCCTTTCTCGGGGCTCACCGAGAACATCGTCGCGAAGTGGGCATCCGAATAGACGGTATCCGTGCGGAGGTCCGTATCAAATGTTCCGATGATGCCCGCAACCTGAAGGGCATGGGAGAGGCGCTCCTTCGTCCTTGCCAAGGCTTGCTCGGCGGCGATCCGCTGTGTCGTCTCCTCGACGATGCACAGGACACCATCGACGATGCCGGCTTCGTCGTGAACCGGCGAATAGGAAATATCGAAGTAGACGTTTTCGGGGTAGCCGCGCCGTTCGATGTAGAAAGGACGATCTTTTGCGAACACGGTTTCTCCGGTCGTCAGAACTTGTGTCAGCAGCGGTTCAAGGTCGCTCCATAGCTCCGCCCAGTTCTCTTGGGCCGCCCGCCCGAGTGCGTTTGGATGCTTGTCGCCAATCGTCGGGACGTAAGCGTCGTTATACAGGGCTATGAACTCGGGGCCCCAGAACAGCACGATCTGCGCTTTCGCAGGCAGCATCAGTCCGACGGTGGCCCTCAGGTGCGCGGGCCAGCCCGAAATCGGCCCCAGGGTGGTCTTGGACCAGTCGAATGCACGAATAAGCGAACCCATTTCGCCGCCGCGAAATGGGAATGCCCCATTCTTGTGTTCTGGGTCTTCCGGCTTTTTGTCGGACACGGCCTGTTAATGTCTCGCAATATCGCGGCAGCTTTACATAACTGACGTCAGAATAATACGGCAAAGCGGGCTCCGGTAAGAGTTTTTCCGGCTCGGGCGCCCCGGGGCTAATAAATTCGGCCGACCGGTTCGAGGGGGCTGATTGCTCGTCAGGAATCGCAGCTTGGGCGGCAGGGAACGATGTCATCCCGAAAACTTTAGATTGGCGTGACGTGTCGGCGATCTCACCATTGCCAGATAAATGACGTGTCGAACGACGAAGCCTGCGATCATCGCTCCGCAAACCTGATGAACCCTCGATAGCGGCAGCGGCGAGGAGAGCGACATGCAGTACAAGCTCCTGAATGATAGCAACGGACAGCGGACTTTTGCGGTCATTCTCGAAACCGGCGATGAGGTGCAGGCTTGCGTGAAAACATTCATCGACGCGGAGGGCATCCGCGCTGCGCAATTCACCGCGATCGGCGCCTTCAGTGACGTGGTACTGCTGTATTTCGAATGGGACTCGAAAAAGTATCGTGAGACTGCCGTCGACGACCAGGTGGAGGTCGCGTCGCTGATCGGCGATGTCGCAAAATCTCCTTCCGGCGAATCTGTCGTGCATATCCACGTTGTTGTCGGCAGGCGGGACTGCATGGCTTTGGCCGGTCATCTCGGCCGGGCACACGTACGGCCGACGCTGGAAATTCTGCTTACCGAGAGCCCGGCGCACCTGCAAAAGAGGCTCGACGAGGAATCCGGTCTTGCGCTCATTCGCATGGAGAACTGAACGATAGCGCGGGGCGGCAAGGTCGAGTCGATTGGTTGCGCCCATGCAGTTTCGGGGAACTTGAAGGTGGCTTCGCACGTTCCGGTTCAAGCACTGGATGGTCACCGCTGGAAAGTGCCTTATCCATGCAACCTTTCTCTGAGGAGATTCAAATGCCGACCTGCGAAACTTGCGGCAATGACTATGATAAGGCCTTTCAGGTGACAATGAAGGGTCAGGCTCATACCTTCGACAGTTTTGAGTGCGCGATACACGCGTTGGCGCCGACGTGCAAGCATTGCGGAACGCGGATAGTGGGACACGGTCTTGAGCGGGATGGCGTGTTTTATTGTTGCGATCACTGCGCGTCCAAGGACGGTGTATCCGGGCTTCGGGACCGGCTTTGATACGCGAGCTGACCGGGCGCCAGTCAGTCCGACTTGGTGAAGGCACATGAGTGTTCCTTCGCGACGCTCCTACGGCCCTCGCGGGGGCAATGCATAGTGGGAGCGGTCGCACGATCAAGACAGGTTCCCGACATTGAAGTTCAAATCCACGGATCGAAGCAACCGCTCCGTCACCCCGGCGTTGGTCGAATGTGAGCTTAAGAGGTACGCCATGGTCGAGGTCAAGGAACTGAGGCGTCAAGCGGATGACTTGCACGCGCGTGCGGAGCGGGAGAAGGATTCCAATATCCGCGATCGGTTGAACCGGATGGCGGAGACTTACAGCCACATGGCTGAAATCGAGTCCGATGCCGCGCCGCCGTCGGTCCACGGGCTTATGGATGCCCTGACAAAGCCCGGCAGCGAAAGGTCGGCCAAGCCGCCAGCCGCGAGTGATGGTCCCGAAGCCCCGAGCGCGAAATCAATGAAACAAACCAACGAGCCGTGGAAGCAGCCGGTGGAGAAAGAGCAAGATCCCGGTAATGTTTCAGCCGATGCTCTCGAACGTTGGCAAAAGACCAGCACCCATTAGCAGTCTGGTCTCATCGGTGCGGTTTCCCTCGCCGGCAAGCCGCGCCTGATGGACATCCGCTCAACGGTTGACCGGGGATTTTATCCGCGCTCTTGCGCATTTCTCATCTGGTTCGCGCGCATTTCGCACTTGGCGCGAAGATCTTCGAGTTCCTCCTCAGTAAGGTGCTCGATCCCGACAAATGAATTGCGCGCTGCGCTGACCCTGATGAGTTCGTCCAGTTTGACCTGGATGGCCGCGCTGTCCCTATTCTGCGAGCTTTGGATCAGAAACACCATCAGAAAGGTCACGATGGTGGTTCCGGTGTTGATTACGAGCTGCCAGGTGTCGGAGTAGTGGAAGATTGGTCCCGATATCGCCCAGCCTATCACGATCAATGCCGCCAGAATAAACGTCGAGGCCCGGCCGGCCGCTTGCGATGTCCAATTCGCAATCTCGGCGAATATGCGGGCCGTCATACTCTTTTCTTCTTCGGGGCTATGTTTGTCTTTGCCCATGGCCCATGTCGGTGTTGAGATGTCGGTTTAAGAGCGCGACGTCTTCCTTGATGCCTTCTTTTTCGCAGTCTTTTTCTTGGGGACTTTTTTGCCCTTCTTCCGCGCCTTTGAAAGACCAATGGCGATTGCCTGTTTGCGGCTTTTCACTTTGCCACCCTTGCCGCCAGGGCCGCTTTTGGCGCTCCCTTTCTTGTAGCAGCGGACCTCCTTCTTGACGTCGCTTCCGGAGCTTTTCGAATAGTGGCGCTTGCCGGCTTTCTTGGCCATGGGTTTCCTCGGGCCGTTTCGGTTGCCGTTATGAAACTCGCGATGCGCTTCGAGGTTCCGGCATTCGGGAACAGGAGTGCCTAGCGTGACCAGAGGTTTATTGCTTCGGCCGTCAGCAGGGTTGATTTGGCTATGAGGAGGCGCTGCTGCGCTCTTCTGGCCGCATGGCTGCGAGCCAGGAACTGCCGTCGAGTTTGAGTATCCGCAATCGTATAAAGATCACATTTCAGTCCAGGAACGTGCGTTGCTCGTGCCTCTTGATTCCACGTGATGCGATGGGCGCGTCACGCCAGCGACGGGAGAATGGTAATGGCACAGAATCGTGGATTTGCCGCCATGGACGACGACAAGCAGCGCGATATCGCGCGAAAGGGCGGCGCGAGCGTTCCCGATGACGAGCGGAGCTTCTCGAAGGATCGTGAGCTGGCTGCTCAAGCTGGCCGCAAGGGTGGAGAACACAGCCACGGAGGTGGCTCCCATGGCGATGGCCAGCGTGGTGGTAGTGGTAACTTCGCCAACGATCGCGAGCGAGCTTCGGAAGCGGGGCGCCGCGGCGGTCAGCGTTAGCGGTGCTCACGCCCGTCCGGTTCCTCCGGGCGGGCTCCAACTATTGGCTCTGCGATCCGGAACGATAAGCGCGGACAAGGCTTCTCAATGCTGAGAGCGGAGAGACGTGATGTTGCAAACAACCCACCCCAGTCCACCTTATCCGGCTCAGCAGCAGTCAATGCCGGGCGACACCGCGAGCATGAATCCGACGCCGGATCATGGAGAAATGACCTACAAGGGATCAGGTCGCCTCACTCGAAAGCGGGCGGTTATTACTGGCGGCGACAGCGGTATCGGTCGCGCGGTGGCGATCGCCTATGCCAGAGAAGGCGCCGATGTTCTGATCGCCTATCTTGAAGAGGACGAGGATGCGCGGGAAACCGCTAGATTCGTCGAAGACGCCGAACGGAAAGCGGTGCTCGTTCGGGGTGATATTCAGCGTTCAGAGCATTGTGAAAGAATCATCGAGCGGGCCGTATCCGAACTTGGCGGGATTGATATCCTCGTCAACAATGCCGCACATCAGGCCACGTTCAAGGATCTTCAGGACATTACGGATCAGGAATGGGAGCTGACCTTTCGGGTCAACATCCACGCGATGTTCTATCTGACGAGGGCTGCCGTACCGCATATGAAGCCGGGCTCGGCAATCATCAATACCGCCTCGATCAACTCCGACGACCCCAATCCGACGCTTCTGGCCTATGCGACCACTAAGGGGGCGATTCACAATTTTACGTCCGGGCTCGCACAACTGCTGGCGGAGAAAGGCATTCGGGTCAACGCGGTTGCGCCGGGTCCGATCTGGACGCCGCTGATCCCATCGACGTTGCCGCCGGATGCGGTGAAGAACTTCGGCAAAAACACACCGATGAAGCGCGCGGGACAGCCGGCGGAGTTGGCAACGACATATGTGATGCTTGCCGATCCGCTCTCCAGCTATGTCTCGGGCGCGACGGTCGCCGTCACCGGCGGCCGGCCCTTCCTTTAAGGAGCGAGATGCAATGGAAGAGAGTCACAAGGGCAGTGGACAGCTTGGCGACGTCGAACCGCGTCTGAGCGAGGACGATATCCAACGTGAGCAGTTTGGTCCGCGAGGCGTTCCAGGCCGGCCCGACCCCGCCAGGATGGTGCCGCAGCAGGAGAAGAATACTCCGAAGAACTTTGATCCCGGCCATACGGCTTAGGCAACGAGCAGTAAAATTGGGAGACACAGAGATGAGTCTTGCCAGCTATGCGATCACTCCGATTGCCGACAGATGGAGCGTTCTCCATGACGGCGAAGTGGAAGGCGACTACGTCACAAAGGAAGCCGCATTCGAGGCGGCGGTCGCCGCTGCTTCGCTGGCGATCCGCGAGGGTCACGAGGTGCACGTCAGCGCACCCGGAGTCACGCCGGATAACCCCACAACCACCACGGGTTAATCATCCTGGAGATCGACGTCGTCGCCAGCGCTTCTGTGCCCACCTGAGACGCCATGCGCCGATTGCTATGAGGGGCCATGCGATACCCGCGCCGGCGAAGGCCGCGACCGCTCCGTAAGGCGACAGCGCAAGGAAGGTGGCGGCGAACCCTATCATCGCAATGCTGCCAAGGGTCGCGCCGGCGGCATCGAGAGCCGCGGCTTCGCGGCCGCGGCGTGTACCGCGTACGCCCGCGTCCCGCTTGCGACGAATCTCGTGACGCTCAATGAGCGTAGCGCTGGCACAGAAGATGGCAGGCAGGGCCAGAAGCAGGCCGCCGATGGAAGCACCACAGAGCGAACTGATGATCCCTGTGAAGACGGTCACGGCACCGCCCAGCGCGAAGCGGATCAGGTATTCATACCAGCGGCTGTTGCCGAGGGCTGATATGGAAAGGTGGACCTGCATCACCCTTATCCTCCGACAGCGGCGTGCAAGGCCAGGGCGACAACGAGCCAGACCGGCAGAGCGATCAGGGTTGCAGTTAACGCGCCTGTCTGAAGCCGCATCAGCATCTGGCAGACAACCACGCTGTAGCAGGCCAAAGCGATGCCACCGAGCACCATGGATTTGGTCTGAACCCCGGCATAATCGCCGCCGTGTTGAAACCAGGCGATACCCAGGGTCGCGAGAGCGACGGATGGCGCGGCGCCGAACAGACCGGCGAAACTCTTGGGCCGGACGATGTCGCCGATCACCGCGAACAGAGAGACCAACAAGCCGCCGACGAGGAAGCGAAGCGCATATTCGGTCACGTCTCGTCCGCGCCCCATGTCAACGTCCCCTCGGTTTCTTCCGGTATCGGGCGCGCCTTTGGCGCGATTTCCGGCGCGATGTCGCGGTCGATTGATGTGGGCCTGATACGAAACAGCGCCATTCCTTCTCACCTGTCCTCTTCAGTCCTTCGGCCTGATTATCGCCAATGCGCTCCTGAGCGCCTGGTTCCCCGCAAGGACCCGGACAACGCGCGGGCGAGGAGCGAGATATCTGATTTCAGTCGGAACGCCGTTTGGGGAGGACGGTTATCTTGCTTTAAACATGGAGCCAGGAAATGGACTGGAATCGCGTTGAAGGAAATTGGAAGCAGGTGAAGGGGAAGATCAAGGAGCAGTGGGGCAAGCTGACCGACGATGATCTCGATGTCATCAATGGCAAGCGTGATCAACTCGAAGGAAGGATCCAGGAACGGTACGGGTATCAGAAGGATCAGGTCAGGAAGGAAATCGACGATTGGTACGGTCGTCAGAACTGGCAAGGTTAATGGGAGAACGTTGATGGCAAAAGAAAAGGAATTAAAGGACCTGTTTGTCGATACGCTACGGGATATCTATTTCGCTGAGAAGAAAATCCTCGCCGCGTTACCGAAGATGGCTAAAGCCACAAACTCCCCCAAACTAAAGGCTGCGTTCGAAAAGCACGAGGCCGAAACGGACGGTCAGGTCGACCGGCTGGAGAAAGTTTTCGAGATCCTCGACGAAACCCCTCGCGGCAAGACCTGCGAAGCAATTCTGGGTATTCTCGACGAAGGCAAGGAAGTCATGTCGGAGTACAAAGGTATGCCGGCGCTCGACGCAGGCTTGCTCGCCGCGGCTCAGGCGGTCGAGCATTATGAGATGTCGCGGTACGGGACACTAAAAACTTGGGCGAATGAACTCGGAATGAAGGACGTTGTGCAACTTCTTGACGCGACGTTGAAGGAGGAGAAGGCGACTGACGCGGCGTTGTCAACGCTTGCCGAATCCGAAGTCAATCAACACGCTCAGGCGGCGTAATCCTGGGTAAGCGGCCGCTTGCGGGTTCTGGTCGGGCGGGATGCAAGCGGTCGTGCCTTTGGTCTTCGGCGCAGCGCGAAACCAGACGGAGTCGTGGCCGCGATCTGCGATGAAATATTTGGCTGAGGGTGGGCATCAAGCCTCAGACACGCCCTTGACGACACGATAACCCGTCATAAGCCGCGCAAGTGGAGTATCCAGTAGTCAATATCGGATCAAATTTCCCGCACGCGCACGGATGAACCCGACCGTCCGCCGGAGCTGTCATCGGGCCCGCCAAAGTGCGTTTATGCGCGTCTTTGATTGACATCATAATGTCAATTCGGCTTTATGCGGCCAAATGAAGGCCAAGGCTCCTGTCCGGCGTCGGGCTGTTACAGCCCTCGTCCTCACCCTGTTTCGCTTGAACCGCCGCCTCTTGATCGTCGGCGACCGGGCTGGTGTCGGGGCTGGGTCTGACGAGCGCTCGAGGGCAAATCCTCGGCGCCATCGCGGAAGCCGACAGTCCCCGTCCGGTCGCGTGGCGGGCGCGTAATATGGGAGGAGCGCGTCAGAACGTGCAGCGCATCGTCAACGAACTGCGCCGCGAGGAATTGCTCGATTTCATTCCGAATCCCCCCATCACCGCAGGGCGCATCTGGTCGTGATGACCGCTCGCGGATGCGAGGTCCACGACGCGGTGGTCGCGCTCTGGGAGCCGATGGCCGACGACCTCTCCAGCGAACTCAGCGTGGAGAACATTCAGCGCACGCATCGGCTGCTGCTGGGCCTTGCGTCGTAACCTGAGCCGGATGGCCGATTAGGGACGGCCGCGTAGCCAAATTCTTGACCATATTGCACCGAACAGCCTTATAGGTGCGGCCGGCCGGTCGCCGGCGGGTTGGGTCCATGCACGATCTCATCAACGATATCACGCTCGGCATTCTGTTCGCCTGGATGCTGGGCCTTCTGGCCCATGTCGCACGCCAGCCGCTGATCCTGGCCTATCTCGTCGGCGGCTTCGTCGTCGGCCCGCACGGGCTGGGCCTGATCCGGTCGGACCAGTCGATCGCCACCATCTCCGAACTCGGCCTGATCTTCATGCTGTTCATGATCGGGCTGGAGATCGACCTCAAGAAGATCATCCGCGCCGGCCGCGTCATCGTGGTCGCGGCGGGGGTCCAGATCCTCGGCGGCTTTGCGCTGGGCGTGGCGCTGTTCGCGGCGATGGGGCTGAGCCTCGCCGCGGGGCGGTTCGACGCGCTCTATCTCGGCGTCGCCTGCGCGCTGTCGAGCACCGTCATCATCGTCAAGGTGCTGTACGAGAAGCGCGAACTGGATACGCTGCCGGGGCGCATCACGCTCGGCGTGCTGGTGTTGCAGGATATCTTCGTGATCCTGTTTCTGGCGGTCCAGCCCAGCCTTGGCGACCTTCAGCCGGCCGTCGTGCTGCTGTCGCTCGTCCGCGTCGGCGCGCTGGTGGCGACGGCGTGGGTTCTCAGCCGCTACGTGCTGCCGAAACTGTTTCACCAGATAGCTCGGCTGCCGGAACTGGTGATGCTCGGCGCGCTGGCTTGGTGCTTTCTGATCGGCGAGATGGCCGAGCGGTTGCACCTGTCGCGCGAGATGGGGGCGCTGGTGGCGGGCGTGGCGCTTTCCACCTTTCCTTATGCGCTCGATGTCACCGCCAAGGTCACCACGCTGCGCGACTTCTTCATCACACTGTTCTTCGTGGCGTTGGGCATGACCATCCCGGTCCCCGATCGTTCGGTGATCGCGCTGGCGCTGGCGATCGGGGTCTTCACGCTGGCGAGCCGGCTTCTCACCACCTTCGTGCCGCTTTACCTGATGAAGCAGGGGTTGCGCGCGAGTCTCTTGCCGGCGATCAACCTGGCCCAGATCAGCGAGTTCTCGCTGGTGGTGATCCAGACCGGCATGGCCGCCGGGCATATCGGGGGGCAGACCGCCAATGCCGCCTCGTTCGCCTTCGTGCTGCTCGCGGTGCTTTCGACGTTCATGATCGGCCGCAGCGACCGGATCGTGCGGGCGGCGATCGCCCTGCTGAAGCGGCTCGGCCTGCGCGATCTCGATGCCGGCGAAGGCGCCGCACCGGGGGAAGGGGGCGCCGCCGCCCGCCGCATCTTGATCCTCGGCTTCTTCCGCACTGCCAGCGCACTGTTGAGCGAGATCGAGCGGCAGGACAGGTCGCTATTCGACCAGATCAGCGTGGTGGATTTCAATCCGAACGTCTTCCGCAGCCTCGCGGCGCGCGGCGTGCATGTGGTTTACGGCGATATCAGCAATGTCGAGACGCTGGTCCATGCCGGCGTCGGCCGCGCCGAAATCGTCATCCTCAGCGTGCCGGACGCCCTGCTCAAGGGCGCCGACAACAAGAAGCTGGTGCGTTACGTCCGTGCCCTCAACCCGGCCGCCCGGATCATTTCCACCGCCGACGTGCTGGCAGACGTCGATGCCCAGTACGCCGCCGGCGCCGACTATGTCGCCGTGCCGCGTATCACCGCCGCGCAGGAACTGTACCAGGCCATCGAGGCTGCTGACGACGGCCTGCTGGACGCCAAGCGCGCCGAAACCGATGCCCGGCTCGCCGAACGCCGCGAAGTCCTGCCCTAAAGCCTGGAGGTCGGGCGGCGGGACCGGCATCGCGACGGTTGCGCCGGTGCGCCGCCTGCGCCATATGAACGGGACCGTTTTCAGGGTTTTTGCATGGCACATCCGATTTCCGAAGTTCTGCAAGCGTTCGCCGCCGGCGAGATCGTCGTCGTCACCGATGACGACGACCGCGAGGGCGAGGGTGACCTCATCGTCGCCGCGTCGCTGTGCACGCCTGAGAAAATGGCGTTCATCATCCGCCACACCTCCGGCATTGTCTGCGCGCCCTTGACGGGCGAGGATGCGCGGCGGCTGCGGCTCGACCCGATGGTGGCCAACAACGATTCCAACCACACCACCGCGTTCACGGTTTCGATCGACTACAAGCCGGACGGTGGCACCGGCATCTCCGCCGAGGAACGCGCCTCGTGTTGCCGGGCGCTCGCCAATCCCAATGTCGGCGCCGGCGATTTCGCCCGGCCCGGCCATATCTTCCCACTGATCGCGCGCGACGGCGGTGTGCTGCTGCGCGCCGGCCATACCGAGGCGGCGGTCGATCTGTGCAAGCTCGCCGGCCTGCCGCCGGTCGGCGTCATCAGCGAGTTGATGAACGACGACGGCACCGTCACCAAGGGCGAGCAGGTCGCCCGTTTCGCCGCCGCGCACAACCTAAAGCACGTGACGATCGCCGACATCATCGCCTACCGCCAGGCGCGCGAGAAGCTGATCGAGCGGGTCTCGACGTTTACCGTGGACAGCCCGATCGGGCCGTTGCAGGGCTTCGCCTATCGCTCGCCGTTCGACACCATCGCCCACGCGGCGTTCGTCTACAACGGTGTCGGCGACGGCACCAACGTGCTGACGCGGTTTCACAAGCCGAACATCGTGCGCGATATTTTCAGCGGCCCGGAGCGGATGCGCGAGGTGCTGGAGAAATTCCGGAACGCCGGCCGCGGCGTGCTGGTGTACCTGCGCGACGGCGCCGCCGGGGTGCCGGTGGCCCCGATCGATCAACCGAAAACCGCCGAGGCCGATCGTAACCGGCAATGGCGCGAAGTCGGCGTCGGCGCGCAGATCCTGCGCGACCTCGGTGTCACCTCGATCCGCCATCTGACTTCGTCGGCGCACGATTACAAGGGACTGTCCGGCTTCGGCATCGAGATCGTCTCCAACGAGCGCCTTGAAGGCTGACACCCAAAGAACTACGCTACGTCGCCGCAAATGCCGTGGCGACGATACGGAAAGGAACCTCATGGGCGTGCGTCCGCAGAGCAAAGACAAGCCGGGGCTTGCGAGCTTCAAGTGGGACGATCCGTTCCTGCTCGACGATCAACTGACTGAGGACGAGCGGTTGATCCGTGACACCGCGCGCGCCTACG
The DNA here is from genome assembly GCA_044463945.1 of Bradyrhizobiaceae bacterium. Classification (GTDB taxonomy): domain Bacteria; phylum Pseudomonadota; class Alphaproteobacteria; order Rhizobiales; family Xanthobacteraceae; genus 62-47. The sequence goes on from JBIQLW010000034.1 coordinate 30,915, forward strand.
CGCAGGACAAGCTGCTGTCGCGCGTCTCGCAGGCTTACCTTGAGGAGAAGACAGACCGTGAGATCTTCAACGAGATGGGCGAACTCGGCCTGATCGGCGTCACGCTGCCGGAGGAATACGGCTGCGCCAATGCCAGCTACGTTGCCTACGGGCTGGTGGCGCGCGAGATCGAGCGCGTCGATTCCGGTTACCGCTCGATGAACTCGGTGCAGTCGTCGCTGGTGATGCACCCGATCTATGCCTACGGCGACGATAGCCAGCGCAAGAAATATCTGCCGAAGCTGGCGTCGGGCGAATGGGTCGGCTGCTTCGGCCTCACCGAGCCGGACGCCGGCTCCGACCCCGGCGGCATGAAGACGCGCGCCGAGAAGGTATCGGACGGCTATCGGCTCACCGGTTCCAAGATGTGGATCTCCAACGCGCCGATCGCCGACGTGTTTGTCGTCTGGGCCAAGTCGGCGGCGCACGACAACCAGATCCGCGGCTTCATTCTTGAGAAGAGCATGAAGGGCCTGTCGGCGCCGAAGATCGGCGGCAAGCTCAGCTTGCGCGCCTCGATCACCGGCGAGATCGTGATGGATGGCGTGGTGGTGCCGGAGAGCGCGCTCCTGCCTAACGTCTCGGGCCTCAAGGGGCCGTTCGGCTGCCTCAACCGCGCGCGCTACGGCATCTCGTGGGGCGCGATGGGCGCGGCGGAGGATTGCTTCCATCGCGCGCGGCAATACACGCTGGACCGCAAGCAGTTCAACCGGCCATTGGCGGCCAACCAACTGGTGCAGAAGAAGCTCGCCGACATGGAGACGGAGATCGCGCTCGGCCTGCAAGGCTCATTGCGCGTCGGCCGCATGATGGACGAGGGCAGGATGGCGCCTGAGATGATTTCCATCGTCAAGCGCAACAACTGCGGCAAGGCGCTGGATATCGCGCGGATGGCGCGCGACATGCACGGCGGCAACGGCATCCAGATCGAGTATCATGTGATGCGTCACGTCCATAACCTCGAAACCGTCAACACCTACGAGGGCACCCATGACGTCCACGCGCTGATCCTCGGCCGCGCCATCACCGGAATCCAGGCGTTTTCGTAAGGCGTCGAAGGACGTCATCCCGAGGTGAACGCGCAAGGCGTGAGATTTGAGGTGTCATTGCCGGGCTTGACCCGGCAATCCATCTTTCTCAAATGATGGATGCGCGGATCAAGTCCGCGCATGACGCTTCGAACCGAACAGGCGACCATGTCCGGCAGCAAAATGGCCAGCAACGAAGACGTTCCGTTCAACCGCAACTTCCCGCTCAAGCCCGGCGCCGTCGAGGAAGTCGTGCCCGGCGTGCGCCGCGTGTTGTGCGATAATCCCTCGCCGTTCACCTTCACCGGGACGGTGAGCTATATCGTCGGCCGCGGCAATGTCGCGATCATCGATCCTGGGCCGGACGATCCGGCCCATGCCCAGGCGCTGCTGGACGCGGTGCGCGGCGAAACGGTGACGCATATCGTTGTCACCCACACCCACCGTGATCACTCGCCCAACGCGGCGCGGATCAAGGCCGCGACTGGCGCGCCAATCTATGCGGAGGGCATTCATCGGGCCTCGCGGCCACGCTACGAGAGCGAGCAGCACAATCCGGAATCCGGCGCCGACCGCGATTTCCGGCCCGACGTGACGGTGCGCGACGGCGACACGATCGATGGCGCCGGCTGGCGTCTCGAAGCGGTGGCGACGCCCGGCCACACAGCCAATCATATGGCCTTCGCGTGGCCGGGCCGCGAATTGATGTTCATCGGCGATCACGTCATGGGCTGGTCCACCTCGATCGTGGCGCCGCCGGACGGCTCGATGGTCGATTACATGGCTTCGCTGGACAAGCTGACCCGGCGTAGCGAGCAGCTTTATTTCTCGGGCCACGGCCCCGAAATTCCGGAGGCCCCGAAGTTTCTGCGTTTTCTGATTCGCCACCGGCAGGCGCGCGAGGCATCGATCCTGCACCGGCTCGGCAAGGGCGAGGCCGATATCCCGACCATCGTGCGTGCCAGCTATATCGGCATCGATCCGCGGCTGGTGAATGCCGCCGGCTATTCGGTGCTGGCGCATCTGGAGGATCTGGTCGCGCGCGGCGTGGTGAAGACCGACGGCGATCCGGTGATCGGCGGGCGCTACCGGCTGGCGTGAGCAAGCTGGAGCATGATTCGCCGAGGTTGAATCGGAAGTCGTCACCCTGAGGTGCCATTGCGCGAGCCGCGGCCTCGACGGGCGACCGTCGCCGTCCTTGGAGCCTCGCGGCCTTGCCGCTCGCACCTCAGAACCTGACCGGAAACGAGGCGTCATCGTCCGCCAACGGGTCCGCGCAAGCGCGGTCCGATGACAGGCTCCGGCGGACGATCCAGTCATCCGTGTGAGCGCAATGGGAAAATTTGACCCGATAGAGAGTACTGGATGCTCCGCCTTCGCGGAGCATGACGGCTGGGGGAGCGAATAGAGGACGGGGAACTCCCCCGCTATACGCTTCCTACTTCTTGCCCTTGGCCGGCGCCTTCGCCGCCGGCGATGGCGGCTTGGCGGGCGCGACATTGTCGTCGGATACGGTGTTGAGATCGTCGATCAGCCTGGCGATTCGCGCGGCATTGCTGCCGAGGTCGCTGTTGAAGTACCGTGATGCCGACCTGATATCGATCCGCGCGCCGTCGCCATCCGGCACCACGCGGATCGCGACATCCTCGCGCAGCCCCATCAGCGGGGTCTGCGCCACCGCCTCGATATGGCCTTCGTGGCGCGGCGGCTGCGGCGGACGGGCATCGACGATGCGCCACCTGCGGCGGGTCACGAATGTCAGCGTGGCGTCGTAGGCGCGCTGCACCGGCACGTCGAGTTGCACCGGCGCGATATCGGGATAGGCCAGCCGTTGCTGTTCGGCGGCGTAGAGGCCGGCATAGGCGGCGGGGTTGGTGCCGTCGCCGGTGCGCAGCCGCGCCAGCGCCTCGAAACGCGGCGGATCGATCGGATCGGTGGTGATGTCGTAGATCGCCGGCGTCTGATGATACTGATAGGCGAGGTAGGCCGGATAGGCCAGCACCAGCAGGGACAGCGCGAGCGCAGCGGCAATGCGGCCGAGGCCGCGTGCGCCGCTCTGCCAGATCGCCACGAACGCCGCCAGCGCGATGATGATCGACGCGACCGCGCAGGCCAGCGCGCCGACGAAAGTCGCGAGCGCCGGACGGACTTCAAGAAAGCCGAAGCGGACCACGATGACCGAGGTGATTGCGGCAACGACGGCGAACACCGCCAGGCGCCGGGCCCAGGTGGCCAGCGCGGAGTAGGGCTCGGCGTGATAAGCGGCTTTGAACCTGCGGGCCATGGCGGAATCCGGTTGCGTTGGTTGGGCGCGCCGATGGCTTATCGCATTTCAGCGGCGGGCGAAACGCCGCTCTCCGGTGTTCGATGGACGCGCCATCCCGGTTGTCTTACCGCTGCCCGGATCACCGCAACTGTATGACCGTTTCGCTGTCCGGGAGGCGCAGAAGTTGCTGATAGGCGGCTGTTCTAACAAGTCGGCTGATCATCACGGGTCTAGGAACCATGCGACTATAGGTGTCCGAGCAAGGGCGCAAGTCGTCGCCAGCCATAGGCGATTTCGACCAGAGTGGTTTTTCCGCGTTTGTCTTCTTTCTCGGCTACTATTTCACCACCCAAGTGCCCATAGAACTCGCGAGCGGCCGTGTTCTCGCGCAGCACCCACAAGGTTGCCGCCTCGTGCTTTCGCATTCTGATTTCCTTCGCCATCTCGCGCATCAAGGCCCGACCGAACCCTCTGCGCTGACCGGATTGAAGCACGTAGATCGCACTGATCTCGGCATCAAAGCCCATACCCTTCAGGTGGGGATCGCGCTGGCTGCCACATGCGCCGAAACCGACGATGGAGCCGTTGTCCTCAGCCACATAAGCTGCGGTTTCCGCGAAGGCGGATGGGTCGCCAAGAATCTCGGCCCATATGGCAGATCGGGCATCGATCGACAGACCGACAAGCATATCCTTGGGAAGCAGGTCGGCATAGGTTTCTTGCCATGAGGCGACATGGACAGCGCCAATCTTGCCTGAGTCTTCGATGGTGGCTCTGCGCAGCATCGCCGCGAAATCTCCTGAACGTGCGACAGCTTCAGAGCATGATTCGCCGAGGCTGAATTGGAAGTCGTCACCCTGAGGTGCCATTGCGCGAGCCGTGACCTCGAAGGACACCGGCCGCCATCCTTCGAGGCTCGCGGCTTTGCCGCTTGCACCTCAGAACCTGACCGGAAACGAGGCATCATCGTCCGCCAACGGGTCCGCGCAAGCGCGGCCCGAGGACAGGCTCACACGGACGATCCAGTCATCCGTGTGAGCGCAATGGGAAAATTTGACCCGATAGAGAGTACCGGATGCTCCGCCTTCGCGGAGCATGACGGCTTTCGTGTTGTAAATTCACCCAAAAAGTGAATTTCCGGTCAGACACTCAGGATAACGGCACGCGCTTCAACCTGAGCCGATCGCGTTCTAGCGATCAGAACCTCCAGCGTAACGGCAAAAGGCGGGGCCGAAAGCGCCGCCTGCCGTCATTCGCAATGGAGCGACCGCTTTGCGCCTCACGCCGCGCTTGGCAGCTTGTAGTCCTTGAACTGGTCGCGCAGCGACGTCTTCAGGATCTTGCCGGTGGCGGTGTGCGGGATCGCCTTCACGAAGGCGACATCGTCCGGCATCCACCACTTGGCGATTTTGCCGTCCATGTAGTTGAGGATTTCCTCGCGGGTCGCGCTCTCGCCCTCCTTGAGCTGGACAATCAACAGCGGCCGCTCGTCCCACTTGGGATGATAGACGCCGATCACCGCCGCTTCCGCCACCTTGGGGTGGCCGACCGCGAGGTTCTCCAGGTCGATCGAGGAGATCCACTCGCCGCCCGACTTGATGACGTCTTTCGAGCGGTCGGTGATCCGCATGTAGCCGTACTGGTCGATGGTCGCGACGTCGCCGGTGTCGAAGTAGCCGTCCTCGTCGAGGATATTGGTATCGACGCGGTAATAGGCGCCGGCGATCGCCGGTCCCTTCACCTTGAGACGGCCGAAGGTCTTGCCGTCCCACGGCAGTTCCTTGCCGGCGTCGTCGGTGATCTTCATCTCCACCATGAACGGCGCGTAGCCCTGCAATTGCAGCACGTCGAGCTTGGCTTCGCCGGTGAGGTTGGCGAACTGGGCCTGCAACGCGCCCACGGTGCCGAGCGGCGACATCTCGGTCATGCCCCAGGCGTGGCGGACCTCGACGCCCATGTCGAGGAATGCCTTGATCATCGAGCGCGGCATCGCCGAGCCGCCACAGATCACCACCTTGAGGTCGGGCAGCTTGAGGTTGTTCTTCTCCATGTGCTGAAGCAGCATCAGCCACACCGTCGGCACGCCGGCGGTGTAGGTGACTTTTTCGGTGGACAGCAGTTCGTAGACGGATTCGCCGTCGAGTTTCGGCCCCGGCATCACCAGCTTGGTGCCCATCGCCGGTGCCGAGAACACGATGCCCCAGCTATTGGCATGGAACAGCGGCACCACCGGCAGCATTGTATCCTTGGAGGTGGCGCCGAGCGCGTCGCCATTGTTGGCCATTAGCGAATGCAAGACGTTGGAGCGATGCGAGTACAACACGCCTTTCGGATCGCCGGTGGTCCCCGACGTATAGCACATCGCTGCCGCGGTGTTTTCGTCAAATTCCTTCCAACGGAAATTGCCGTCGACCTCGGCGATCCATTCCTCGTAAGGCACGGCGTTTTTCAGCGTGGTTTGCGGCATATGCGCTTGGTCGGTCAGCACGACGTAGCGCTCGACGCTGGGCAGCTTGTCGGCGATCTTCTCCAGTATCGGAACGAAGGTCAGATCGGTGATGACGATGCGGTCCTGCGCGTGGTTGATGATCCAGGCGATCTGCTCGGGGAACAGCCGGGGGTTGACGGTGTGACAGACCGCGCCGATCCCCATGATGCCGTACCAGCACTCGATATGGCGCGCGGTATTCCAGGCGATGGTGGCGACACGGTCGCCGAGCTTGATGCCGTCGCGCTCGAGGCGCTGGGCGACCTTCAGCGCGCGGGCGCGGATGTTACGGTAGTTGGTTCGGACGATCGGGCCTTCAACGGACCGGGTGACCACCTCGCGGTCGCCGTGGACCTTGGCCGCATGATCGATGATCCGGTGAGTGAGCATCGGCCAATCTTGCATCAACCCGCGCATTCGAAATTCCTCCTCATAGCGTCTTTCGGTCTTAAAACCCTGCAAAGGGGCTGCACGGACATTAGCGCGCCGAACGCGGCTGGCAAATGCCCTTCTCGTCTAAAGTGCTGCGGCGAAAGGCCAATAGCCGTTCTGGTGGCGGCAATGCTGATAGGGGGTCTGGCTCCGGCGTGGGCTGAGCCGCGTGCCCCTGAGCCGATTGCGGTGGCGGCTCGCGCGCCGGTCCCGCTGCCGCGTCCGCGGCCGTCCGTCTCCGGCAACGCCGGTCCGGCGGCGGGCGAGGCCACGGGCGGGGCGGAAGTCCCGGCGGCAGCGGATCGGCCCTCCGCGCCCTCGGCGTGCCGGCTGGCGCTGACCGACGCGGTCGCGGTGGCGCCGAGCCTGCCGCCGGTCCAGGGGCCCGGGGAGTGCGGTGGCGACGATCTGGTCCGGCTCGAAGCCATCGTGCTGAGCGACCGCCGTCGGGTCACGGTGAAGCCGGCGGCCACTCTGCGCTGCCAGATGGCGATGGCCGTCGCCCAATGGGTTCGGACCGACGTGGCCGCGCTGGCGGCCGGCCTCGGCACCACGGTCAGCGAACTCGATAACTTTGACTCGTTCGAATGTCGCGGCCGCAATCGCGTCGTCGGGGCGAAGCTGTCCGAGCACGGCCGCGCCAATGCCCTCGACGTCCGCAGCATTCGCCTGGCCAACGGCCAGTCACTTGCGCTCACCGACCGCAATGTTTCGCGCGAGGCGCGTGAGAAGGTGATGGCATCGGTCTGCGCCCGCTTCACCACCGTGCTCGGTCCCGGCTCCGATGGTTATCACGAGGATCACATCCATCTCGACTTGAGGGAGCGCCGCAACGGCTACCGTATCTGCCAGTGGAACCTCGACGGTGCGCCGATCGAAGTCGCGACACCTTTGCCGCCGCCGCGTCCCGAGGGCGCGCCGCCGCGCGAGGTCGCGAGCCGCGACGCGCAAAAGGAGCCCGCGCAGGTCGAGGAGGTGAAGGTGCAGCCGGCTTCGCCACCCGCCAGCCTGTCGTTGTCGCCGGTGCCGCTGGCGCGCCAGCCGGCCGACGTCGCCAAGCCGAAGTCCGCCGGAACGCAGGCGGCCGCGAAAGGCGTCAAGTCTGCGGCGCGTGACGCTGCCAAGCCCTTGCAGATCGCGCCGGAGGGGGCGAAGCCGCCCGGAGCCGGAGCTTCGGAAACCAAATCCTCGGAAGCAAAGCCCTCTGAAACGAAGTCAACGGCGGCCAGGCGTCCGGCGTCGAAGCCCCGGCCGCAGCGCCGGGCGTCGGCGGCGTCGCGACAGCGGCCGCCGGACCTGCCGCGCCTGCTGCGGCAGATGTTCGACTGACCGCTCTGCTGCGACCGCCCGGATGTGAGCCGGGCTCAACAAAAAAGCGCCGGAGGTCCGGCGCTTTTCAGGATTGCCTTTGTCGGAGCGTGGCTCAGTAGTTACCGTTGCCGCCGCCTTGCAGCGCCAGCCGCGGCTTGTAGGGCGAGTCGCCGTGCTTTGGCTCCAGCACCACCACCGGCGCGTTCAGCTTGACGCGGTTGTAGAGGTCGATGACGTCCTCGTTGAGCATCCGGATGCAGCCCGAGGAGATCGAAGCGCCGATATATTCTGGCTGATTGGTGCCGTGGATGCGGAACAGCGTATCCTTATTGCCCTGATAGAGATACAGCGCGCGGGCGCCGAGCGGATTGTCCGGGCCACCCGCGACGCGCGACGGCAGCCCCTCGATGCGCTTGTGAATGTCGGCGGTCGGAATCCAGTCCGGCCACTCGCGCATGTTGCCGACCCGCGCCACGCCCGAGAAGGCGAGGGCTTCCTCGCCCACGGTCACGCCATAGCGGATCGCCTTGCCGCCTTCGAGCACGTAATAGAGGTAGTGATTATCGGAATCGACCAGGATCGAGCCCGGCGCTTCCTTGCGGTGATAATCGACGATGGCGCGGCGGAACGGCTGCGGCACCGGGCTTTTGTCGTAGCGGACCTTGGCCAGCAATTCCTTGTCGCGCGGCTTGAACTGGTTGGTGTTGGTGGCCTCGAACTGCGTCGCGGTCTGGCAGCCGGCCAGCATCAGCGCGGCGGCGAGAAGTCCAAATTTGGCGTACAACGACATCAACGTGATCCAATCTGCTCGGTACGGACGCATCGGCGATTCCGCATGATCCTAATATCTCTGAAATAGTCCATAATTCCAGCAGTTTGACGTGTGCATCGCCATGCAGCATGGCGGTTGTGGCATTTTTGCCGCAATGCGGGCGGTCGCGCCGCCCGGGTTCCACCGCAACCGGGGGCGCCGCATCATCCGCCAGCGCGGTTGCAGAGTCGCCGGTCATGCCGGTGTCATCGTCCCGGTGCAGAGGCTGGACGATGGACCGGCTACGCCGGCGTCGTGCTGGAAACGCTTGCTAGAATCGGCCGGATCGGCGCACTCAGGCAGGCGTTCTCCGTCGTCCGCCGGCCCTCGCGCCGTCTCGACCGGCTGCTGCCCTGGAGCCCCATATGCTGACCATCTTCGCGCCGACCGGATCAGCCCTGAAGAAAGTCGACAGCACCGACTTGGGGGCGTTACCGGAGAGCGCGGTGTGGGTGGACATGGTCAACCCGACACCGGAGGAGGATCGCGCGGTCGAGCGTCTGGTGGGGATCGCGGTGCCGACCCGCGAGGAGATGCAGGAGATCGAAATCTCCAGCCGTCTTTACGTCGAGAGCGGCGCGCGCTTCATGACGGCGATCCTGATGTGCGGTTCGGACACCGATGCGCCGCGCACCACGCCGGTCACCTTCATCATGGCGGGCCGCCGCCTGGTGACGGTGCGCTACGATATGCCGCGCCCGTTCGCGGCCATCGAGCACAAGCTGCAACGCAGCGCCGCGCCGGACATCAACGGCGAGGTCATCCTGCTGGAATTGCTGGAAGCGGTGATCGATCGCTGCGCGGATATCCTTGAGCGCGCCGGCGCCGATGTCGATGCCGTCAGCCGCGAAATCTTCGAGCCGGAAGGCTCGGCGCGCACCGGCCACGCCAAGCGCTATTCCGACATCCTGATCGCGATCGGCCGTAAGGGCGACCTCACCTCGAAGGTGCGCGAGAGTCTGGTGTCGATCGGCCGCGTCGTCACCTTCGTGGTGGCCGAGGCCGACAACGTCAAATGGTCGAAGGAGCGGCGCGCGCAACTCAAGACCATGCAGCGCGACGTCG